>CAYNMR010000001.1:0-31815 GCA_964398455.1 uncultured Vicingus sp.
CCTACGACCTCCTGCTCCCAAAGCAGGCGCGATACCGGGCTACGCTACACCCCGAGTGTGATTGATTTCGCGGCTGCAAATATAGTCATACTTTTTACATATCGAAATAATTTTGAGTTTTTTTTGTTTTTTATATTCTAATACCCATTATACAAATATCATCAAGCTGTTGCTCTTCTAATTTCCAATCCTTTAGCTTCTTTTTTAAAGTCTTTAATTGGTTTTCACAAGCCAATGAATACATTTCTTCAAGAACATTGTGTAGTTGTTTTGAACCAAATTTCTTCGACTTATCCCCTCCTATCTGATCTTGGAATCCATCAGATCCCATATAAACCATATCTCCTTTTTTTAATTGAATTCTAGATGATTCAAATTGTCTATCAGACTCAATTTGCCAACCACCCAATGGATAATTACTACCTTTTAATATTCTGGTCTCGTTTTTACTAACAATTAATACTTTGCGTTTGGCACCAGCAAAATCCAACTCAAAAGTATCCCTATCAAAACAACATAATGCAATATCAATCCAATCGTTAGAATAAAAGCTTTCATTTTCATTCTGAAACGTTTCTATAAATTTATTATCAAATTCCTTTAAAATAGCAGAAGTATTATATAACTGCTTACCTAATACAATGTGATTTAAGAAACTTTGAGCCAACATGGTTAACATTGCTCCGGGAACACCATGTCCCGTACAATCTCCTACTGCAAAAAGCACTTTTTCTCCAACCTCTCCTATCCAATAAAAATCACCACTTATATAAGATTGAGGTTTATATAAAATAAAAGAATCTTCTACCAATCGTTTAAAATGTCTACTTTTTGGCAATACACCACCCTGAATAATTTGTGCATACCTCAAACTTGAAGTCAATTCCTCATTTGAATGAAACAAAGAAATGAATTGATTTTTTAAATGTTCATTATCAATTTCCTCATTACTTTTTAACTTACTTATTAAAGACCTGTTTAAATAAATTTCTTTTTTAACCATTACACCTATTTTATTTAAAGTTATAAGCGGTTAGAATAGACTAATTAAAATCCTCTTAGGATGATCACTTTTCTTTTAACAAAGGTATTTTAGACATGTTAAGCAGTAATTAACCCAACATTAACTTAGACTAACAATGATTTTGTTTGTATGAATTTTATAAAATTTCAGACAAAAAAAGTTAATAACTAAATGCATCACATTTTATAATTTATAATGCAAATATTAGCTTTGCTTTATAATTTATTAATTCATAACAAATGATGAAGCAATTGATAGAGTGTGTCCCTAATATTAGCGAAGGGAGAGATACTGCAAAAATAAAGGCAATTACCGATGTTGTTGAAACTGTTGAAGGAGTAAAATTACTAGACGTTGACCCAGGAAAAGCGACCAACAGAACGGTAATTACATTTGTTGGCGAACCGAGCAAAGTTATTGAAGCTGCCTTTCGATTAATAAAAAAAGCTTCTGAATTAATTGACATGAGTAAACATTCGGGCGAACATCCACGTTTTGGCGCTACCGATGTATGTCCGTTAGTCCCAATTAGTGGAATTAGCATGGAAGAAACTGCTAAATATGCTCATATACTTGCAAAACGAGTTGGGGAAGAATTACAAATACCTGTTTATTGCTACGAAAATGCGGCAACCGAACCAAAACGTAAAAATTTAGCTAATTGTCGTGCTGGTGAGTACGAAGGTTTAAAAGAGAAATTGGTTAATCCAGATTGGAAACCAGATTTTGGACCTGCCGCTTTTACAGATAAAGTTAAAACCACTGGAGCAACAGCAATTAGTGCTAGAGATTTTTTAATTGCTTACAACGTAAATTTAAATACCTCTTCTACTCGTAGAGCTAATGCTATTGCTTTTGATATAAGAGAAGCTGGCAGAATGAAAACGGACGAAAAAGGTAAAAATATATTAGACGAAAATGGAGAACCTATTCGAATTCCTGGTAAACTAAAAGCGGTTAAGGGAATTGGTTGGTTTATTGAAGAATATGGAATTGCTCAAATTTCTTACAATTTAACTAACATCAGCATAACTTCCATGCACGTCGCTTTTGATGAAAGCGATAAAGCAGCTACAGCTAGAGGATTAAGAGTTACTGGATCTGAATTGATTGGTTTAATTCCTCTACAAGCAATGCTCGATGCTGCTGATTTTTATTTGACTAAACAAGAGCGTTCATTGGGTTGCTCTGAAAGTGAAAAAATTAAAATCGCTATTAAATCTTTAGGATTAGATGAATTAAAACCATTTAACCCTCGTGAGAAAATTATTGAATACGTGTTGGAAGACGCCAACAAACAAAAGAGATTAATTGATTTAACGCTAACTTCTTTTGCCGATGAAACAGCCGCTGAATCAATGGCTCCAGGCGGAGGTTCTATTGCTGCTTACGTTGGAACACTTGGCATTGCACTCGGAACTATGGTTGCTAATTTATCAGGACATAAAAAAGAATGGGATCACCGTTGGAAAGAATTCTCTGATTGGGCGGTAAAAGGACAACAATACAAAAACAAATTGTTGAACTTGGTTGACGAAGACACCAATGCTTTTAATAAAATTATTGATGGTTTTAGAATGCCAAAAGATACTGATGAACAAAAGAAATTAAGAGCCGAAGCTATTGAAGACGCCACTAAATATGCCACTCAAGTTCCTTTTACAGTAATGGAAACCGCTTACCAATCCATGGAAGTGATTCAAGCGATGTTAAAAGACGGCATGCAATCTTCTTTATCTGATTCTGCTGTAGGTATTTTATGCGCAAAAGCAGCGGTAACTGGTGCCTACTTTAACGTAAAAATAAATGCAAAAGACATAAAAGATAGGGCATTTGCTGAAGATATTTTAAAACGTGGTGAGGATATTTACCAAAAAACGATAGCAATTGAAAAAGAAACGATTGATTTGGTTAACTCAAAAATGTAAAAAAAAAGAGGCTTTAGAAAATCTAAAGCCTCTTTTTTTGTTTGATTATAATTATTAAAGTTTTAGCACCCATCCGTGTTTATCTTCTTCTCTACCCTTCTTAATATTTAATAATTTATTCGATATTTTGTTCGATAAATCTCTTTTTTCTATAGCAGGCAATTCAAAACGCTCGTCTTTTAATGTAATGGAAACAATTTGAGCAATGGTAGCAGCTGTTCCTGTTCCAAAAACATCTTTCAATTCACCACTTTTTGCAGCAGCAATAATTTCTTTTACCGAAACTCTTCTTTCCTCTACTTCTATACCCATTTCTCTAGCTAAAGTAAGCACGCTATCTCGCGTAATACCTGCTAAAGTTGTTTTTAGATCTAAATTTGGCGTAATCAATTTATTCCCTATTTGAAACATCACGTTCATAGTTCCTGATTCCTCAATGTATTCATGAGAAACAGAATCAGTCCAAACCAATTGTTGGTAACCTTTATCTTGTCCCATTTTTGCTGGATACAACGCAGCACCATAATTACCAGCAACTTTTGCATAACCAGCACCACCTTCAGTAGCCCTAGAATACTCCATCTCTACCTTAACATTTACCGGAACACTATAATATGAATTTACAGGAGCTGTAAAAATAATAAACTTGTATTCATCTGCTGGACGAACACCTAACAGTTGCTCGCTTGCAAACATAAAAGGACGAATATACAACGAACTACCTTCGCCTGAAGGAATCCATTCTGAATCCATTTTAACCAATTGCTTTAATGCTTCCATAAAAATTTCTTCTGGAATTTCGGGCATACACATCCTTCTTGCAGAAACATTAATTCGTTTTGCATTGTCAGCTGGTCTAAACAAAAAAATTTCTCCATTTTCGTTTTTGTAGGCTTTCATTCCTTCAAAAATAGCTTGTCCGTAATGCAACGCTGCACAAGCTGGGCTTAGGCTGATAGGTGCATAAGGTTGGATTTTTAAACTACTCCACTCCCCATCTTTATAATCAGCAACAAACATGTGATCGGAAAACTCTTTACCAAAAACAATGTTGTCAAAATCCACTTCAGGTAATCTCGATTGAGTTGTTTTTTCAACTGATATCTTACTCAAAACTTCTATCATTAATCTCGAATTATTGTTACTAAACAATGCGAATTTACTGATTATTTATCTAAACAAATAACCTTGAACAGCATTATTACTATAAAAATTAGTTTTTAGAAATACTATCTTGCGCAAGTTTTAATGCTAATTGATACTGCTCTGTTTGCGTAAGGTTAGAATTATCAATAACTACAGCATCTTCGGCTTTTATCAATGGATTTTCAGAACGAGTGGTATCGTCATTATCGCGAAGGGTAATATTTGTTAGCACTTCTTCAAAAGAAACCTTATCGCCTTTTGCAATTAATTCGTCAAATCTTCTTTTTGCACGAATTTCAGGGCTTGCGGTCATAAACAATTTTAATTCAGCTTGTGGAAAAACAACCGAACCAATGTCTCTTCCATCCATAATCAATCCTTTTTCATCGCCCATGGCTCGCTGCAAATCCACCATTTTTTCTCGAACCTCTTTAATTTGAGCTATTTTGCTCACTTGGTTCGATATTTCAATGGTTCTAATGTATTGCTCAATGTTTTCTCCATTTAAACAGGTTTCTGATTTGTTTAGTTTTGGATTAAACGAAAATGTGATGTTTATTTTGGGTAATGCTTCCAAAAGTTTAGAAACACTCAATGCGTTTTTATCAAAAAACCCATGTTGATTGGCATAATAAGCAACTGCACGGTACATTGCCCCTGTATCAACATAAATATAACCTAACTCTTTTGCCAACTGTTTAGCCAAAGTACTTTTACCACAAGAAGAATATCCATCAATGGCAATAATTATCTTCTTCATTGTTTTTCCTTTTTTGGTTTAGGTTCTTTCGTTTTCTTTTCTTTTACTGGCTTCTCTCTTTTCTCTTTTGGCTGAACAGGAACTACATCTTTTCTATAAAAATCGCCAATGTTGGTTGTTACGGTAAAATGATTTGATGAACCTGCTAAATGATACCTTGCACTTCCATAACTAAAATAAAATTTCTTGATTCGAAAGCCAAGCCCCCAACTTAAACCAGCTAACCCTGCTCTATCATCTAAACCAAGTTCTGCTCTTCGTTTAATGTTTAATCCAAATCGCACACTAAAACTTTTTGAAGGTATTATTTCTGTACCCACCACTACATGCCTAAAAGCCTCACTCCAAATAGAGGTTTGGTTTCTCTCTGCTTTTTCTTCGTCGGTTAATTTTTTGTTGGTGTTGGTTAAATAGGTAGAATCGTTATATGCCAAATTCCAGTTTTGTAGTTGAACCAAATCTATTGACAAGCGAATCGGTACATACTTTAGCTTTTTCGATACTCCTGCTTGAATTTCAAAAGGTATTGGCTCTCTTTCTGCTCCTTCAACGTAAGTGGTTAATTGACTACCAATGTTACGAACAACAACAGAAGCCCCAATATTTGATTTTGGATTGTAATACGTTGCAGCCAAATCCATTGCTAGACCAAACGAATGATATTCATACAAATTGCTGTAAATAGGTTTTAGGTTTGCTCCTATAGAAAACAACGAATCGATGCTTTTCCCCCAACCCAATACAAAAGCGTATTCGCCAGCAGTAAAATTACCGAACTCATTACCACCTGCATCGGTTTCTAAAAACTTTCCGTAATCGATGTAATTTACCCCCCCCGAGAAAGTACCCCATTTTTTAAAATCGTGGATATATGATACATAACCATAGTTGATATCGGCAAAGTAATTTAGGTAGGTTAATGTAACCGACGAACTCATGGGCTGAGTAAGTAAAGATGGATTGTTTAAAGTTAAATTAGGGTCGTCGTCTCTAATAGAAAGTGCACTACCGCCCATTGCACCAACCCTACTCGATACAGGAACATTTAAAAACTGATAGGTGCTATTACCTCCTATTTGGGCGTTGGAAAACAACCCTATAAAAATAAAAGCCACAACTAAAACTAGTCTCATTAATGCATGTTGGTTAGTGTTGGCTAAAGTACGTATTTAAACTAAAAATATTGTGCGGTGTGGAAAAAATGGAAATTGAATTTATTTTAAGAAATAAAACCACCCAATATTTTTTATCTTTACCACATGGCAAAAGAAACCAAATTTATTGATGTTGTACTACCCCTTTCGGTACCCAATTTGTTTACCTACCGCTTGCCATTTGAATTAAACGAATACATACAAATTGGTCAACGAGTGATTGTGCCTTTTGGTAGAGGAGGAAAACTCTATACCGCACTGGTAAAGCACGTTCATCAAACACCACCAAAGGAATATTCGGCTAAATATGTAGAATCATTGTTGGATGAACAACCTATTGTAAACAGTAAGCAATTACAGTTGTGGGATTGGATTGCCGATTATTACCTTGCCAACCCTGGCGATGTGTTTAATGCAGCTTTGCCTGGGGCATTTAAACTCGCTAGCGAAAGCAAAGTGGTATTGAATACCGCTTTTGAAGGAAACCCAATAACCGATTTAACCGACCAAGAATACTCCATTTTTGAAGCATTGGAAGTACGAAACGTGCTTAGCTTACAAGAAATTTCAGAGATTTTAGACCTAAAAAACATACACAAAATAGTAAAATCGTTGATTGAAAAACGAGCTATTGTAGTGGAAGAAGAGGTTAAAGCTAAGTTTAAACCAAAGCTAATAACTTATGTTCGATTAAGTACTTATGCTAATGAAGAAAAAAATTTAGAACAAGTTTTTAACCAATTGAGCAAAGCAAAAAAACAACTCGAAACGTTGCTTACTTTTTTAAAATTAAACAACCGCTACAGCAAAACACCCAACGAAGTTAAAAAACTTGATTTACAAACCCAAGCCAATGTTTCTTCCAATATCATTAATCAATTAGTGGAAAAGAACGTGTTTGATTTGTACGATGTTGAAGAAAGCCGATTGGGTAAGTACCGCAACGAATTGATGGGCGAAAAAACGCTCAACGAACACCAACAAAAAGCCTATACCGAAATTAAAGAAAGCTTTAACAATAAAGACGTTACCTTGATGCACGGCGTTACTGGTTCTGGTAAAACCGAATTGTATATTAAACTGATTAACGAAAACCTTGCTGAAGGCAAACAAGTACTGTATTTGTTGCCCGAAATTGCCTTAACAACGCAATTGATTGTGCGATTGCAAAAGGTTTTTGGCAACCGAATTGGGGTTTACCACTCCAAGTTTAACGAAAACGAACGTGTAGAGGTTTGGAACGAAGTGCTGAAAAACAATTCGGAGCGTTTTCAAATTATTATGGGAGCTCGTTCTGCCCTGTTTTTACCATACAGCAACTTGGGTTTAATCATTATTGACGAAGAACACGAAAATACCTTTAAGCAATACGACCCTGCCCCACGCTACCATGCCCGTGATACCGCTATTGTGTTGGCAAAAATTCATCAGGCAAAAGTATTATTAGGTTCCGCAACACCTTCGGTAGAGAGCTACTACAACGCCAAAGAAAACAAATACGGTTATGTAGAATTGAGCAAACGACACGGCGGTGTAATGATGCCCGAAATTTTGTGTGCCGACGTAAAGGAAGCCACCCGAAAAAAAATGATGAAATCGCACTTTACGCCTGATTTACTCAAATTAATGACCGAAGCTTTTGACAATAAAGAACAAGTTATTTTATTCCAGAACCGCAGAGGTTATGCCCCATTTATGATTTGTGAAGAGTGCGGACACGTGCCCGAGTGCAATAGTTGCGATGTTTCACTTACCTATCACAAGTTTAACAACCTGCTGAAATGCCACTACTGTGGAAGCAACAAAAAAATGCCAACCAGTTGTATCGCATGTGGCAGCACCAGAATTACCTTAAAAGGGTTTGGAACAGAACAAATTGAAGAAGAATTAGCCATTTATTTTCCGAAAATACGCATAGCTCGAATGGATGCTGATACCACCCGAAGCAAAAATGCTTACCATCAAATTATTTCCGATTTTGAAGACGGCAACGTAGATGTATTGGTTGGTACACAAATGGTTACCAAAGGATTGGATTTCGATAATGTAGCGTTGGTGGGTATTTTAAATGCCGATACCATGCTCAATTTTCCTGATTTTAGAGCTTTTGAGCGTTCATACCAACTGATGAGTCAAGTTAGTGGAAGAGCAGGACGAAAAGCCAAACGTGGAAAGGTATTGATACAAACCTACGATCCTTTTCATCCTATTATCCGACAAGTAGTCGATTCTGATTATATAGGAATGTACAGCTACGAGATTTTGCAACGCAAAAATTTTCATTACCCTCCCTTCTACCGCATCATTCATTTTTCATTAAAGCATCGCGACAAAGATGTGCTGAATGAAGGAGCCGAGGAATTTGCTCACGAACTGAAACTTAAATTTGGCAACCGTATTTTAGGTCCCGAATTCCCCGTAATTGCACGAATCAAGAACATGTATCATAAAAACATCATTCTAAAAATTGAGCGAACACTTTCGGTGGCAAATACTCGGAACGTGATTAAAACCATTAAAAACCAATTTGAGGTAAACAGTAAAAACAAAGCAGTAAAAATTACTATTGATGTTGATCCAATGTGATTTATTAACCTTAAAATTATTTGTCCACTCTATTAAATGAACTACATAAAACAACTAACTTTTCTTCGATTTCTTGCCGCTTTATTGGTTGTAATATTTCACTTCGGAAAAAACACTTGGCCTTTTAATACCAACATTATTTCTCCTATAATTAATGAAGGTTCTATAGCTGTAAGTTTCTTCTTTTTTTTGTCTGGTGTAGTTATAGCATTCAACTATTTAGGAAAATCAGAATTCAACAATAGAGAGTTTTTCGTTAAACGATTTGCAAGAATATATCCATTATATCTCCTTGCATTTATCTCAACATTAATTTTAGGAATGATTTTTAAAGATGCTTACCCAAGAGGATTAAGTATTCTATTACAATTTTTCTCACTCCATTCTTGGTTTCCAGAAATCTGCCTAGAGATTAATTTTCCATCCTGGTCAATTTCTGTAGAACTATTTTTCTACCTAATGTTTCCAGTTATCTTAAAATTAATAGATAGACTTGGAAATCTTAAATCATCCATTCTAATTATTACCGTTTGGTTACTTAGTATCCTTCAACATTATCTTTTTATTGAAAATTTATACATTCCTAACAATAGTAAAATAGATCATTTTATTCAATTTTTTCCATTGTGGCATTTCAGCACTTTTTTAATGGGAATATTATGTGCAAAATATATCCTAAAGCAAAAGGAATCCGCTTTTCAATACGATTTAAAACCCTATATCTTATTTACCATTGGTATTATAGCTTTTTTCACAATATTAGGAACTGATAATATTATTAAGCCGTACACCCATAATGGACTAATGTCGCCTGTTTTTTTCTTAATTATAGCAGGATTAGCAATTGATAAATCTAGTTTATCAATTTTTCTTGGAAACAAGTTTTTTATCCTATTAGGAAACACTAGTTACGCTATATATATCATGCAATGGCCAGTATATATTTTGTTCAGTGCCATTATAGGACAAGAAAAATTAGAAGGATTAGATTTTTACTTGTATTTAAGCTTTCTAATAATATCTTGTATAGGAATTCATCTCATTTTCGAGAAAAAAATTAAGAAAATAATTGTAGATAAATTGGTTTAGAAATTACCTTATATTTAACCCAAAGGTTCTGCCTTGTGGTTTTAGCGACAACATTACAACTTATTATATAAAAAACTATGATAACAACATCAAGAACTCAATCTACAAACAAAGATTTTATTGCATTAGTTAAACTTCTTGATGCGGATTTAAAAGTGCGAGATGGTGAAGACCATGCTTTTTACAATCAATTTAATAAAATTGATACGATAAAACATGTTATTGTTGCCTATAAAAACCAGTTGCCTTTGGGTTGTGGTGCAATTAAAGAATACGACCAAGATACCATGGAAATTAAGCGAATGTTCACTTCTATTCAACATCGAGGACAAGGAATTGCATCTTTAATTCTTTCTGAATTAGAAAAATGGGCTATAGAATTATCGTACAAAAGATGTATTTTGGAAACAGGCACTAAACAAACCGAAGCCATTGAACTCTATAAGAAAAATGGATACACGCTAATTCCCAATTATGGTCAGTACACCAATGTTGAAAATAGCGTTTGCTTCGAAAAAGTATTGAAAACTACTCATATATCATAAACTATTGAAACTCATCCAACATAAATCAGTTACACTAAAAAATGAAACCCAAATTTCCAATCCTACGAACCAACAGACTTTTACTAAGGCAATTTATTGAAAGTGACCTAGAAAATGTATTTAAAGGGCTTTCCCACCCCGACGTTATTAAATACTATGGTGTAAGCTATCAAACCCTACAAGAAACTAAAGAACAAATGACGTTTTTTGCTGATTTAGAGCTAAACGAAACCGGAATTTGGTGGGCTATTTGTTCGGCAGACAACAGCACTTTTTATGGTGCAGGCGGACTAAACAGTTTAAGTAAAGAACACCAAAAAGCCGAAATTGGATTTTGGTTACTAACTCCATATTGGAGACAAGGAATATTGACCGAAGCGATGCCTCTGATTTGCAAATTTGGTTTTGAAAAACTCGAATTACACCGCATTGAAGGGTTTGTTGAAACCAACAACATCAATTGCAAAAAAGCAATGGCTAAACTCGATTTTGAACACGAAGGAACCATGAAAGATTGTGAAATTAAAAACGGAAAATTTATCAGTTTAGATATTTATGCAAAGTTTAACCAACTATCTTCTTTGTAAACTTTAATGATATAAAAAAAGCAAAACCTCTAAATCGAGGCTTTGCTTTTAATTCTATTCAGTTGAACAGCTTACTTAATCTTTCTCATTCGTAAGCTCAACGGTGTTACTTCCAAGTATTCATCAGCTTGAATGTATTCCATTGATTCTTCTAATGAGAATTTGATTTTTGGAGCAATTCTAGTACCTTCATCAGAACCAGAAGCACGCATGTTGGTTAACTGCTTACCTTTAATTACGTTTACTTCTAAATCATTATCTCTTGTATGCTCACCAATTACTTGTCCTTTGTATAAGTTCTCACCTGGATCAACAAAGAAACGACCTCTATCTTGCAAACGGTTAATAGCAAAAGCAGTAGAAGGACCATTTTCCATTGAAATTAATGAACCCTTGTTTCTTTCTGGAATAGGACCTTTAAACGGACCGTATTCTCTAAAACGGTGAGTCATTACAGCATTACCAGCCGTAGCTGTAAGCATGTTGTTTCTCATACCAATCAAACCTCTTGAAGGAATATCAAACTCTAAATGTTGTAAATCACCTTTTGGCTCCATTACCAACATATCTCCTTTTCTTTGTGTTACAATGTCAATAGCCTTACTAGCGTATTCTTCTGGCACATCAATAACCAAAGTTTCATATGGCTCATGTTTTTGCCCGTCAACTTCTTTATAAATTACTTGTGGTTTACCTACTTGCAATTCATAACCTTCTCTACGCATGGTTTCGATAAGTACTGATAAGTGCAATACACCACGACCAAACACGTTAAATTTATCTTCCGACCCTGTATCTTCAACACGTAAAGCCAAGTTTTTTTCTAATTCTTGGTATAAACGGTCTCTTAGGTGACGAGAAGTTACATATTTACCTTCTTTACCAAAAAATGGAGAGTTGTTAATAGTAAACAACATACTCATTGTTGGTTCGTCAATGTCAATACGTTTTAATTCCTCTGGGTTAGAAGCATCTGCAACAGTATCACCTATTTCAAAATCGTCGATACCTACAATAGCACAAATATCACCACTTCTAGCTGAAGATACTTTCGTTCTACCCATTCCTTCAAACACATAAAGTTCTTTAATACGAACTTTCTTTTTAACTCCACCTTTTTTACATAAAATGTAGTCTTTATTTTCTTCTAAATCGCCTCTAAATATACGTCCGATAGCAATTCTACCTACGAACTTAGAATAGTCTAACGACGTGATTTGCATTTGTGGAGTTCCTTCAAAATATGGAGCTTCTGGAATAGATTCTACAATAGCATCCAACAACGGAACGATGTTGGTTGTTGGTTTTTCGTGGTCGGTACTCATCCAACCTTGTTTTGCTGAACCAAAAATGGTTGGAAAATCCAATTGTTCTTCAGTAGCACCAAGGCTAAACATTAAATCAAAAATAGATTCTTGTACTAAAATTGGTGTACAGTTTTCTTTATCAACTTTATTAACAACTACAATTGGTTTTAAACCCAATTCTAAAGCTTTTCCTAATACAAATCGTGTTTGTGGCATTGCACCTTCAAAAGCATCAACCAACAACAATACACCATCAGCCATTTTAAGTACTCGCTCCACTTCACCACCAAAATCAGCGTGACCAGGAGTATCAATCACATTAATTTTTACGCCATTGTATTGCACACTCACGTTTTTTGCCAAGATGGTAATTCCTCTCTCACGCTCCAAATCGTTGTTATCTAACAACAATTCTGTACGCTCTACTCTATCATCTAATGTTTTACATTGGTCAATAATTTTATCAACCAATGTGGTTTTACCGTGGTCAACGTGGGCAATAATTGCAATATTTCTAATCGATTCCATATAATTTTTTAAGGCTGCAAAAGTAAGATTGTTTTTGAGATTATGGTTTTTTGATGGGTTTATTATTTTGTATCAACACTTTAAAATTCTTAATCCATTAAGAGTAGCCAACACAAACAACACTATAGCAACAACAGAAATAAACTCAAACGAGTAGCCTGCATCAAGTAATATCCCAAACACCAATGGACCTAAAGCGGTAGAAAAAACCATTAACGTGGTGAATAAACTCCTTACCGAACCCAGTAATTTAGTTCCAAACAGTTCGGCCATAGCTGTATTTTTTATAGAACTACCAAAACCATTGGTAACTCCAATGGTAGCAATAAACACTACATAAACCCACCAACCATCAAAAAACAATAAGGTGAGCAGCCCCAATGCAAAAGGAAACAACGTTAAAGGGAAGAGTTTTTTTCCTGTAAATGAATCTGACAACCAACCACCCAACAAACCTGTTAATGCATTAGCTATAGCATAAGCAACAAAAGCAGCAGCAATAAATTCTGGCGACCAGTTTCTAAGTTCTCCCAACTTCAGTTGAAAAAATAAAAAACCTGTACCAACAGCTCCTGAAACAATACCTGTTGGAGCCATTATCCAAAAAAACTTGTTTTGAAGCAAACTGCTGGTTTTAGCTTGATGCAATTCTTCTTGTGTTACCGCTGCCGGAAAATACATTTTGAGTTGAGAAAACCGCTTGTTTTTAAGCAACAAATACAACGTAAGTGGAATAAGCATCAATACTAATGCAGCAGAAAGCAAGAGGGTTATTCGCCAACCCAACACAGACAACGAAGTAACAATGATAATAGGTAGAAAAGCCTCACTAAAAGGGTGACCTAATGCCGACAAACTAATGGCTTTACCTCTATTTTGATTAAAAAAACGAGCCATACTGGTAATGGAAATATGTATCATTAAACCTTGCCCAAACAGCCTTACACCATAAAGTGCTAAAAACAAAACCGGAACATAGTAAGCCTGAGAGAACAAAATAAGAGCAAAGCTATAAGCCAACAACACTCGAATACTAAACTTGGTTAACCTAATTCTATCAATATACCTGCCCAACCAATTGATGGTAAAAGCTCCCGCAAGCGTTGCTAAACCATACATACTACTAAACAAACTGTCGGATAAATTAAAATCGTGCTGCAAATACGGAACATAAAGTGAAATAATAAAGGTTTGTCCGAAAGCAGAAAACAACGAAAAGAAAAAACCAAACGAGAGTAAGATAAAATTTTCGGTTAAAAAATGTTTGGTCGATTTCATAAGTTGAGGGCAAATTTATCATTTTAAAATATTCTTTTTTTGATTAAAAAAACAACAGGTTAATCTTGTAAACAAATGCAATAATTTACAGATGTAATTCACTATTTGAATCGTAAACAACTGGTTTGATTATTATTTAATACAATTGTAAACAATAAATTCACTTTACTTTTATTTAAATAAATCAACTATTTAATAATCAGTTTAATAAATATATTTTATTAAATAATAAATTCAAATATTATTAACCTTATTTAAACTAGTTTACATTTGTAAATTGCAGTATGTCATTTAATTGTTTACATTTGTAAAATCAATTTAAGTTTACAATTGTAACTCGTAAAAAACCATGGAAATTATAGACCGTTTACAATACTTAATGAAGCTACATAATTTATCCGCTTCGGCATTTGCTGATAAAATAAATGTACAACGTTCGAGTATTTCACACATCCTTTCGGGACGAAATAAACCAAGCTTAGAACTCATGCAAAAAGTGTTGGCTGCATTTCCAAAAGTAAATGCCGATTGGTTGATTTTAGGAAATACTGCCACCGAACTCGTTTCAATTGAAATAAAAAAAGAAGATCATCCAGAACAACTTACTCCACCCGAAAAAACTACCCCTACACCTACTCCAACCAACTTTTCAGGCAAACAAGTAAAAAAAGTAGTGATATTTTATACCGACAATACTTTTGAAGAGATTATAAAAACAGAAAACCTTTAGTAATTTTGTACAAACAAATTGCTGAATGTACAAACTACTCATTAAACCGCTTCTATTCTCGTTTCAGCCCGAAAAAGCACATTACATGGCTACCGGTTGGTTAACCTTTTTGTGTAAAATACCTGGTATTCCCAATCTTATTCGAGCACTGTATGCAGTTGATGACAAAAGATTAGAACGAAAACTATTTGGTTTAACTTTTAAAAACCCAGTAGGCTTAGCAGCTGGATTTGATAAAGATGCTCGTTGGTTTAACGAATTAACCAACCTTGGCTTTGGTTTTATTGAAATAGGAACACTTACCCCAAAACCTCAAATAGGAAACCCTCAACCACGATTGTTTAGATTACCCGAAGACCAAGGGTTAATCAACAGAATGGGGTTTAACAACTTGGGAGCAGAAGATGCTGTTCACCGACTAAAAAACCGAAAAACCAACCTGATTATTGGTGGTAACATTGGTAAAAATACTGCAACAAGCAACGATGATGCTTTAGCTGACTATGTTTTCAATTTCAATACCTTACACGATTATGTCGATTATTTTGTGGTAAACGTGAGTTGCCCCAATGTAAAAGATTTAACCAAATTACAAGACACTCCTTTCCTACTCTCGTTATTAGGAGAATTAAAACGAATCAACTCCACCAAACAAAAACCTAAACCTATTTTACTAAAAATTGCTCCTGATCTAAACAACAGCCAACTCGATGAAATTATAGAGATTGTTGCTCAAACCAAGATTGATGGAATTATTGCTACCAATACCACCACTTCGCGTGAAGGATTGAAAACAGACAAAAAACGAGTGGAAGAAATTGCCAACGGCGGTTTAAGCGGTTTGCCTGTTCGCGAACGCTCTACTGAAGTTATTCGTTACTTAGCAGAAAAATCAAACAAAGCATTCCCAATTATAGGTGTTGGAGGAATTCATTCGCCCGAAGATGCTTTAGAAAAAATTAAAGCAGGAGCCGATTTAGTGCAGATTTACACTGGTTTTATTTATGAAGGACCTGGATTGATAAAAGCAATCAATAAAAAGATTTTAGAAAATGGTTAAACTAATTGAATGCCCCAGAGATGCTATGCAGGGCTTGCATGATTTTATTCCTACAACAACTAAAGCAGCCTACATCAATCAGTTGCTAAAAGTGGGTTTCGATACCATCGATTTTGGGAGTTTCGTTTCACCAAAAGCCATTCCGCAAATGCGAGATACGGCTGATGTTCTTAACCAATTAGATTTAAGCTCGACCAAAAGCAAATTGTTAGCCATAATTGCTAATACCAGAGGTGCAGAAGACGCTGTTAAATTTAACGAAATAACCTATTTAGGCTTTCCTTTTTCCATTTCCGAAACCTTCCAGCAACGTAACACCAACTCAAGCATAGAGCAATCGTTAAAATCGGTTGAAGAAATACAAACCCTTTGTGTAAACAACAATAAAAAATTAGTGGTGTACATTTCTATGGCATTTGGCAATCCTTATGGAGATGTATGGAATAGCGAAATTGTGATAGAATGGACTAAAAAATTAGCCGGTTTAGGCATAGAAATTATTGCTTTATCAGATACCATTGGCGTTTCCAATCCCGAAAACATAAGTTATTTGTTTAAAAACATTGTTCCTGAATTTACAAACGTAGAAATTGGTGCTCACCTACACACCACTCCAACTACTTGGTACGAAAAGGTAGATGCTGCTTACCAAAACGGTTGCCGAAGATTTGATGGAGCTATCAAAGGCTTTGGAGGTTGCCCTATGGCTACCGATAAACTTACGGGCAACATGCCAACCGAAAATTTAATCAGTTATTTTAATGAACACCAAATTGATTTAGCAATTAACCAAAATGAGTTCAACACCTCTTTAATCAAAGCCAATGGGGTTTTTCCTCAATAAATCATGACCAATTGTTCCATTTGTAATAAGAAGTTAAATGGAGAATACTGCAACAGTTGTGGACAACAGTTTACTGGAAAAAAACTTGACTTAAAATCTTTTTTTGGTGATTTGTCATCCAATGTATTTGATATCGACAAATCGCTCATTATTAATTTGTATCAAATTATTCGATTTCCAAAAAAAGTCATTGAAAACTTTTGGAACGGTTACAGAAACTACTACTACAATCCTGGAAAATTTCTATTCTACTTCATCACCATTGCAGGATTAAGCTCAATTTTGCTCAAAAACTCTCTTTTTGGTTTAAACCTTCTATCAGAAGGACTCATGTCTACACAGTTTATTTTTATTTTACTATACTACCCATTTCATATTGCCTCATCTTATTTAGCCTACTGGAGAAATCACAAAACCATTGTAGAACATGCAACAGCCTCAATTTATTTAATTTCTGCATTAGGAATAATATTGCTAGTAATTCAAAACATTTTTACTGTTTTTGAATGGAGCAAAGAAAATGACCCCATCTGGATTTTAATCCTTACTATTTTAGCAGTTTTATGGAAAAGTTTATTGTTCTCCACAAAAAGAAATTTCTTTTACATTCTTCTAAATGCTTTTATTGAATTTATTTTTTTTCTATTAATAATAGCAATATCACTTGTTGCCACCTACTATTCAGGAACTCTTGAAATCAATTAGTTAACAACTCGTTAATAACCTTTTCTATTTAAATTTTCGGTTATAAATATTTATTATACATTTGCTGTGTTATTGGTTTTTGAAATTAAGCGTTTCGAAATTAATAGGGAATTAGGTGAGAATCCTAAACTGTACCCGCAGCTGTAAACTCTAGTAGTTTTTACATTTTGCCACTGACTAATCCTCGGGAAGGCGTAAAAATAAGGAGTGAGTCAGAAGACCTGCCTATAACGGTTGAACATTTTTTTTGTTCAACAAGCTTTCGGGAATAAAGGCATGCTGGTTACACCTCACTCTAACCTTCATTGTTTGTATCCCGGTTTAATTAATTTATTGTTTAACTCATTTAAAATTAAACCGATGAGAAAATTTTACCAAAAAACCCTATTCGTAGGGTTAGGATTGATGTTATCCTCAACTAACATTAACGCACAAACAGCAGATTTTGAAAACCTAAGTTTACCAGCCGAATCGTATTGGGATGGTTCCGATTTAAGCGGCACACATAACAACGGTGTTTTTACTTCCGAATTTACCAGTGGAGATTTTACTTTTCCAAACGAATTTGATACCACTTGGGGTGCTCCAGGATATTGGTTAGGCGGGTTTGCCTACTCCAACATAACTGATTCTGTTACCTCAGGTGTTGGAAACAAATACAGTGCTAGAGCAGGAGGAGGCGCAAATAATTCAAGTAATTATGTTGTATCACAAAATGGAAGTTCCATTACAATTAATAATTCATTTTTTGATGTTCTAGAATTTCATATTTCTAATTCTACCTATGCTTACAATAGTATGAGAGATGGAGATGCTTTTGCTAAAAAGTTTGGAGGAGTAACTGGAGATGATCCCGATTGGTTTAAAGTAACTATTAAAGCTTATGGAAACAGTAATTTTATAGATAGCTTAGACTTTTATTTAGCTGATTATAGATTCAGCGATAATTCACAAGATTATATAATTAAAGATTGGGTTTATCTTGCAATAATAGGGGATCACCAAGCTCAAACATTACAAATTATCGATAGCATCTATTTTGAATTAAGCTCTTCTGATGTAGGTATGTTTGGAATGAACACTCCTTCATTTTTCTGTCTTGACAATATTACTTTAAGTGCTAGCGTAAGTATTCAAGAACTAACCCAAAACACCTTCTCTTTCTTTCCTAACCCAACAAACAATGTGTTAAACATCAAATCGGAAAACGCTATAGAGCAGCTTTCGATTACCGACATGAGCGGAAGAACAATTAAAACCATCAACAGCAACAATACCATGCAAACCCGCATTGATGTTGCCGACTTAACCTCTGGAATTTATTTTGTTCAGGTGGTATCTAACGGAGTTCCGCAAGTTCAAAAATTCATTAAACAATAATCAACCAACCAAACCTAACAGGTTTTTAAAACCTGCTAGGTTTAACTATGAATTTTTATGAAATACATTCTCATTATACTTTTCAGCTTTTTTACTTTGAGCAAGCTATTTGCCCAAGGTCCTTATGCCCCTGCGGTGGGCAACGAAGGTTGTGCTGCCATACACAAAGACTCTGCTGTTTTTGAAGCATGGGCTACTCATTGCAACTTGCAACGTGGTTGGCAAAATATTGCCGACACCTCATTGGGTAAACCAACCATTGGCGACAGCCTTTCTGCAACAGGTTTTTCGATGACTAACGGATTGGTAAGTTTGGGCGATGGTGGCACAGCTACACTAGCTTTTAATGGTTACATTTACAACGATTCGGGTGCAGATTTTGCCGTATTTGAAAACTCCTTTGACGGCATGTTTTTGGAATTGGCTTTTGTTGAAGTAAGTTCGGACGGTATCAACTTTTTCCGTTTCGACGCAGTTTCGTTAACTCCAAACACTGTTCAACTGGATAATAATGCACAAATGGACGCCACTTATATTCACAACCTTGCAGGAAAATACCGAGCAAGTTATGGCACTCCTTTCGACTTAGCCGAGTTGGATGGTATTTCAGGATTGGATATTTCGCAAATTAGCCATGTTCGCATCATTGACGTGGTGGGCAGCATCAATCCTCTTTTTGGAACTTACGATAGCCAAAGCAACATCATCAACGATCCTTACCCTACCCCTTTTACTCAAGGTGGGTTTGATTTAGATGCTGTTGGCGTTATCCATTTTTCTACTACTTCTATTGAGGAACAGTTGGAAAGTCAATTCAACATTTATCCCAATCCGTTTAACGA
Source organism: uncultured Vicingus sp. (assembly GCA_964398455.1). Lineage (GTDB taxonomy): Bacteria > Bacteroidota > Bacteroidia > Flavobacteriales_E > Vicingaceae > Vicingus. Next base: position 19,494 of record CAYNMR010000001.1, read on the forward strand.
AGTGCTAACCATTCAAAACAACGATAATTCAATAATAACTTACCTGTTATCAGATGTTTATGGAAAACTATTGGCTTCGGAAACTACTCAAACTTCAAACTTCCAACTTCAAACTTCCAACTTTAGTAAAGGCATTTATTTTTTAACCATTACCAAAGACAATAAGCGTTTTACCAAAAAACTAATTAAAACAAACTAAAACTAATGAAAAAGTTGTTTTTCATAGCAGTATTTTTAAGTTGTGTTGATGTGATGAGCAACAACGAAACACTTGATACCATTGCTGGAAAAACCTTTGAATTGGTTGACCAAAAAATACCCCAACAATACAAAAAAACAGCTTTTGATAGCATTTCGATGGTAGAGAGCCATAGTTTATCAGAACTTATTCAGCAACATTCATCGGTATTTATTAAAGATTATGGTCCGAGTTCGTTGTCGTCCATTTCGTTTAGAGGCACTGGAGCATCACACACCCAAGTGCAATGGAATGGCGTGTTGCTCAATTCGCCCATGAACGGACAAGTCGATTTTTCGTTGTACCCCACCATTTTCTTCAACCAAGCCGAATTGCATCACGGAGCAGCTTCATTGCTAGATAGAAACGGTGCATTAGGCGGAAGTGTATTGCTCAAAAACAGTCAAAATTTTGAATCAAAAAACACTGCGTTTATCAAACAAAGTGTGGGAAGTTTTGGTGCGTACAAAACCGAATTATCAACCAGTTTTATTCAAAACAAATGGTTGTTCGAAACACAACTGTTTTACTATACTGCTCAAAACAATTTTGAGTTTAAAAACATCAGTAAAAAAGGCAATCCAATAGAGCAACAAAAAAATGCCGAAATGTTGCAATATGGTATACAACAAGGTATTTACAAGCAACTGAAAAACGGTAGTTTTGGTGGTAGAATTTGGTTGTTTGATAGCAACAGAAATTTAGCCCCGGCAATTACCAAAGACAGTTCATCTGAAAACCAAAGAGACCAATCGTTTAGAGCATTATTGGAATACAAACAAGCAAAAAACAAGTTGAGTTTTACTGTTACCTCAGGCTTAATAAAAGATGTGTTGATTTACGAAGACATCAGTGCAAAAATTTACAGTAAAAGCAATTCTTATTTACTTGATAATTTGATTAATACCAATTATTATCTAAACAATAAAATCAACATTATAAACAACCTAAACATTCGGTTCGAAACAGCCGAATCTGGCGGTTATTCCACAACCAAACAACGCACACAAGGCAGTTGGATGACGGGAGTAACCATTCATTTAGGTCGTGTTCAGCTCAATGTGTTTAATCGTTTTATTGCTTTAAACAATGTGTTTAACCCTTTTGCACCAAGCGTTGGAGGTAAAATTCAATTGTTAAAAAAAGAACAACTTTACCTCAAAGCCAATGCAGGAATAAACTATCATTACCCGTCGCTAAACGATTTGTATTGGAATCCGGGAGGAAACCCCAACCTAAAACCCGAAAAAGCTGAAATGACTGAAGCAGGATTTAGCTACACTAAAACCACTAGAAATACCGAATTAACCCTTGATGTTGTTGGTTTTTACAATTATGTAAGCAATTGGATTATTTGGTTACCTACCGAATTTAGTTATTGGTCGCCAACCAACTTAAAAGAAGTGGAAAACAAGGGTTTTGAAGCTACTTTAGCCTTAAACACTACATTAGGTAAATTTACCCTAAAACAGAACGCTAATTATGCTTATACTGCTTCTACCAACATTAAAACCAACAACGAATTAGACAATTCGATTGACAAACAGTTGATTTATGTTCCGTTTCACAAACTCAACTATACGCTTGGTGCAACATACAAAAACACCAGTATTTACTACAATTACAGCTACACTGGCTTACGTTTTGTTTCAACCGATAACAACTGGTACATGCCCGCTTACTTTATTCACAATGCGAGTATTAGCCAACAAATTAAGCTAAAAAAAGTAAAACTTACGGCTTCGTTTAAAGCCAATAATTTACTCAACCAAGATTATCAAGCAATGGCATATAGAGCAATGCCCGGTAGAAACTTTTTATTTTCCATTTCGCTAGGCTTATAACCATGAGAACAAGTTTTACATATCTCCCTCTCTGCCTGTTGTTGTTTTTTGGTTGCAAAAAAGAAGAAATTGGTCCGCAATGTTTGAACTGCGACGAAACCCCTATTTCCAACACCTCTTCAACTGATGTGTTAATTATAAACGAAGGTACTTTTGGTTGGTCAAATGCTTCCATTACACTATACAACAAATCGAACAACAACGTAAACCAAAATGTGTTTAAAAACGCCAACAATGGAACCAATTTGGGCGATGTAGCTCAATCGTTTTTGCAGATTAACGACAAAGGCTACATTGTAGTAAACAACTCCAACAAAATAGAAGTGGTAAACATCAGCGACTTCACTTCGTTGGCAACCATTACTGGATTTAACTCGCCACGGTACATGCTAAAAATAAACAATTCAAAAGCGTATGTTACTGATTTATACTCTAATTCGATACAAATAGTAAACCTTAACTCTAACACCATATCAGGCAACATTACCGTTCCGGGTTGGACTGAACAACTCCTTTTGCACAACGATACCGCTTACGTTTGCGACATGAAAAACAACAACATTTTAATCATCAACACCCTTACTGACGCGTTGGTTGACAGCATCAAAGTTGGCATATCGCCCAACAGCTTGGTATTGGATAAAAACAACCAACTTTGGGTGCTTTGTGGCGGTGGGTTTAATGAAGAAAATGCCCGACTGATGCAAATCAATCCTGCCAACAGAAGCCTTGTTCAAACCTTTACGTTTAGCAACATCAACCATTCACCAAGTTCGTTAAGCACAAACGGCAACAAAGACCAGCTTTACTTTATCAACAACAGTGTTTATCACATGAGTATAACCAGCAACAGCTTGCCTTCTACTCCAATTGTAACTAATTCGGGAAATTTATTTTACGGATTAGGAATTGACCCCACAAACAACGATATTTACGTTGCCGATGCCATTGATTATGTGCAAAACGGAATGGTTTTCCGTTATTCGGCATCAGGAAGTTTAATTCACCAATTTACGGCGGGTATTATTCCTGGAAACTTTTGGTTTATACAATGATTAAAATACCCATCATATTATCATGGAGTGGCGGAAAAGACTCGTCGTTTGCCTTGTACCATTTGCTCAAAAGCAAAAAGTATGAGATAAAATATTTACTCACCAACATATACCAACCCAACAAAAGGGTTTCGATGCACGGAGTTCCCGAACACTTGATTGTTGCTCAGGCAGAAGCGATTGGTATTCCTCTCAAAATAATGTACCTCGAAGAAAAAACCAACGAGGCTTACGAAACCAAAATGAAAGCATTGCTGCTTGAAGCAAAAGCCGAAGGCATCAACACCGTTGCTTTTGGCGATATTTTTCTGGAAGATTTACGCGAATACCGAGAAGAGCGGTTGAAAGAAGTAGAAATGGATGCCATTTTTCCATTGTGGAACAAATCCACCAAAAAATTGGCAACCGATTTTATTAAAAACGGATTTAGAACCCACGTTTGCTCTATCGACAACAGCAAAATACCCGAACACTTGATTGGCAAAGATTTTTCGTTAGATTTTTTAAAACAATTACCAAAAAACATTGACCCATGTGGCGAAAATGGCGAGTTTCATACCTTTTGCTACGAAGGCCCTATTTTTAGATACCCTATTCGATTTGATGTAAACCCTCCATTAGTGAAAACTTATGAAATGGGCGACAAAACTTACGAATACACGTTTAGCGATATTTTTTAGTTATTACTGCTCGTCGATAAGATGATTTGTTTTCGATACCGAAACTTCTATCCGATTATTTTTCTATTTTTGTTTAATCAACACAAATTCAATAGCTTATGAACAAAAGATATTTTTATCCGCTGTATTTTCTAATTTTTATAATTATTAGCTGTAACAATACTACACCAAATACAACTCCTGTTGAATTAACCGACCGCCACGTTCATTTTCTTAGCCCTCAACTCATTGAAATGTGGAAAAGCATGGGCATACCTTTTTCGAAATCGGACGAAAAATACAACAACATTGATACTATCATCAACACTTTAGGAACAAAAAACATAACATTAGTATCCATGAGTTATGTATTTAGCTCTGCTGAATTTTCTTCCGACACCTCGAATGTTTACGCACTGATGCAAAATGAAAACAACTACTTGTCGGCACTAAAACAAAAGCACCCATCAACCATAAAAGCCTATTATGGAATCGACCCGCTTCATGAGTTGACTTTAAACGAAGTAAAAAGATGCCATCAGGAATTAAAACTGGACGGAATAAAATTGCATTTTAATGCCTCTCAGGTTTATTTAACCGAACCTGAACACCTTAATAAGGTTCGAGAAGTATTTGGTTATGCTGCCGAAAACAACATACCTGTTCTACTCCATTTCGATAATTCTCATCCAAAATTTGGAACAAGAGATGTTCAAATTTTAGCAGATTCTGTTTTAAGCAACCTACCTTTTGTTGAGTTGCAAATAGCCCATTTTGGAACCTCTGGCGGATTTAATGCCAAAACCAAAGATGTGATGAATGCTTTTGTAACGCTTTTCAACAACAATCACCGCATTGCTAAACAACAAATAACCTTTGATATTTCTGCCGTTTGCTTAACCAAAGATAGTGAAGGAATTTCTAAGCTAACTCCTACTGAAATAGCAGAACTAAGTGAGCTTTGCAGAAAAATTGGTTTTGATAAAATAGTGTTTGGAACCGACTACCCACTTTACAATGCTGAAGAGTATCTAACTGTTTTAAAAACCAACTTAAAATTAACCGAACAAGAACTTCAACAACTTTTAAAAAATGGATAAAACAAGCGTTGCGGTTAATGTATTTAACCAGTGTGCCAATCAATACCAAGAGCGTTTTATGGATTTATCCATGTATCACCAAACGTTTGATGCTTTTTGCAACAGCATTAAAACACCCTATGCCAGCATTTTAGAACTTGCTTGCGGACCAGGCAACATTACCAAATACTTGGTAGAAAAACGCCCCGATTTTACCATTTTAGCTACCGATTTAGCTCCAAATATGCTGGAGTTGGCAAAAGCAAACAATCCTAACGTAAGCTTTAAGTTGCTCGACTGCAAAGCGTTTAACAGCTTAAACCAAACGTTTGATGCCATTATTTGTGGTTTTGGTTTACCTTACCTTTCAAAAGAAGAAGCCATACAACTGATTGCCGATGCTGCAAAACAACTCCACCCCAACGGTGTGCTGTACATCAGCACTATGGAAGACGATTACAGCAAATCGGGATTGCAAACCAGCAGCGACGGCAAACACACCTTGTTTATGCACTACCACCAAGCCGATTACCTTGCCGAAGCCATTATAAACAACGGTTTTGAATTGATTGAACTAAAAAGAATAAGCTACAACGAACCCAAACCAACCACCGATTTGGTGTTAATTGCTCGAAAATTATAAAGGTTATTGCTCGCTGATAACGCCGATTTTCGCAGATTGTATTCAACGCTCCCCTAACCCCTCTCTTGCAAGAAAGAGGAAAGTCAAGCATCATTTTCTCCGATTTATCGGAGAAGTAACTATTGTGTAACTAAAAGTTGACTACATTAATTAATAAAACCTATGTGCCTATGTGTTAAAAATTGCGATTGGTTATTTCAAATTCACCTTATCTAGTATTTTTAGTATTTTAGTAACAAAAATGGAAACCGAACAACTCATACAACTGCTTATACACGTTCATGTGGGGCTTGGCATTGCTGCTTTGGCAGCAGGTTTATTGGCTATTGTTGCCAAAAAAGGACAAACCCTACACAAAAAAGCAGGGTTGTTGTTTTACTACACCATGCTTACCACTGCCGTGCTTGCGTTGCTTATTTCGGTAATGCCACAGCACGAAAACCCGTTTTTGTTTGCCATAGGCATTTTTAGCACCTTTTTTATTTTAACAGGCTACCGAGCCTTACGGTTTAAACACCCCAACCCTAACCTAACGGCAGACAAATGGATTGCTACCGTTATGCTAATTACCGGATTAGCCATGGTATTGGTGCCGATGCTGGTGTACCAAAAAATTAACGTGGTGTTGGCTGTTTTTGGAGTTTTAGGTGTGGTGTTTTCTGTACGCGATTTAAAATTGTACCAACACCCCGAAAAGCTAAAACCCAACTGGCTAAAAATGCACTTGGGCAACATGATGGGCGGCTACATTGCAGCAACTACAGCATTTTTGGTTAATGTAAATGTACTACTGGGCATTTACGGCTGGTTTGCACCGGGTTTACTTGGCGGCATTTACATTGCTTTTTGGATGCGTAAACTAAACAAATAACACCCACAACTACTTAAGTATAAATACTTAATTTACAACTTGTTAATAATTTTTAATAAATTTAATACAGCCCACTCATTTATGTTTTGCTTAAGATTTAACTTTGGTTTTAGTTATAGTGAAGATAGATATACTAAATACATATATCCGCATATTAGCGGAAATTATAAACCCACAAACTAATACATGGAACAAACAGCAGCTCACTTACTCTTAAATCAAAAATTAAAAAATGGATGGACTGTCACAAAAAAATTAGAAAGAGATGCAAATCAATCTGGATCAAATTTTTCTGTTGGATACATAGTTGAAAATGATAATAATGAAATTTGTTTTTTAAAAGCTTTTGATATAGGTGGCTTTTTATCCCTCGCATCACACAATGGTGATATAGATGTTGTTGATGTTATGAATGATATGACTACCGCGTTTATTTATGAGCGAGATTTATCTAATCATTGTAAAAATAAATATGTGACAAACGTTTCGATTGTTAAAGAAGCTGGTCAAACATCTGTACCAAATATAGAAGTTCCAATAGTTCCTTATTTGATATTTGATTTAGCAAAAGGTGATGTAAGAAAACATTTAGATTTTTCAACTCAATTAGATAATGTTTGGAAACTGAAATCTCTTCACGACATTGCAGTAGGTTTAAGACAACTTCATCAAATCGAAGTCTCACATCAGGACTTAAAACCATCAAATGTACTTGTTTATAATACTGGAAGTAAAATTGGAGATTTAGGAAGATCTATGTGTAGAGACATTGATGGGCCTTATAATAAACAGATATTTACTGGTGATAGAAATTATGCTCCACCTGAAATAATGTATCGCTATTATGAACAAGACTGGTTAAAAAGAGTTTATGCGACTGATTGCTATCTTTTAGGAAGTCTTTTTGTATTTTATTTCTTGGGTATAAGTATGAACGCTTTACTTTTTAAATATTTACCACAAAATTACCATTGGTACAATTGGCGTGGCGAACTAAAAGAATTAGTTCCTTATTTAAATAATGCTTATACTCAATCTTTAGAAGAAATTGAACAACATTTTGAAGATGAGAATTTAAGAAATGGTATTTTATCTATTGTAAAATACTTATGTATTCCATTTCCGAATGAAAGAATTCATGAATTAAATAAAAATAATGTCAATCCATATAATCTGCAAAGAACAATTTCTGCGTTAGATTTATTAAGAAGAAAAGAAGAACTAAAAATTAAAAAACAGAATTAAATTTTGGCAAATATTGTTTTAGATAAAGAACGTAGATTAATACCTAATTGGCGAAGTTTTGGTAAAACCACTGTATTGGGAGAACTTGACTCTACTTTAAAGGTTGGTAACAATGAAGATTTAATATTTGGTATAGACGATTATATAATTGATTGGAAAGCAAATAAATCAGCGTCATTTGCAGCAGATTTAATAAGTGCCTCATTGGTTAATAACTTCACTAATGATAAAGAAGTTAGAGACGCTGCCAATTTTATTATTAATTTAAAAGAGCAAGCTACTCAATCACAAATTGCACTTGCGAATAAAATTTTAAAATTAAATTCAAATGAAGAAATTGAATTTGATAATTTTAGTGATGTTACAAATCTTACTAAAATAGTAGATATTACAATTATTAGAAATAAAATAAATGAAATTAGGAGAAACATAAATAAATACCCTTTTAACGCTATCTTGTACGTAGAACTTTCTAGACTTTATTCTATTATTGGTCAAGAAGATAAATCCATTTTAGCAATGAAAAATGCATTGTATTTTTCGAATGATAACAGATTTATTCTAAGGTCTGCGACAAGATTATTTACTCATGTTAACAATGATGATAATGAAAATATTGATTTCATTCACAGAATATTAAAAAAATCGAAGGCAATCTTACATGATCCTTGGCTCCTTTCAGCTGAGCTTTCACTTTCTACATTGAAACATCAAAATTCTAAATTTATTAAACAAGCATTTAATTTAATTAATTCTAATAATTATGAACTTTTTAGTTTAACCGAACTACAAAGTTCTTTAGCTACAATTGAGCTACTAAATGGAAGTCATAAAAAGTGCAAGGAATTATTTCATAAATCAATTATAAAACCCAATGATAATTCATTAGCTCAATTTGAATGGGCAACCACTAAGGACGATAGAATTAAAATAGATAAATTTCCAGAAGATATCAAACTTAATTTTGAAGCAAAAGCTATTGATACATTTCATTCAGGGAATTTTGAAGACTCTATAAAAAATGCAATGAAGTGGTTTGCAGATATGCCATTTTCAAAAAGACCAATTATGTTTGGTTCAAATTTGGCTACAATTATACTTAAAGATCAAAACTTATCTATTGATTTTTTAAATAGTGGTTTAATAAGTCATCCTAATGACCCTGAAATAATTAATAATTTAGCATATTCTTATAGCTTAAATAACGAACCTAATAAAGCTCTAGATTTGATTAATAAAACTAATTATTTAGAATTAGATGATACAACCGAAATCTGCCTGATTGCAACTAGAGGATTAGCAAACTACAGAATAGGAAATATTGAAGAAGGTCGTCAATTATATTTAGATGCTATACAAAAAACTAAAGATAAGAATGAAACCGAATTAAATTGGATAGCAATACTAAATTTTGCTCGTGAAGAGATTCTAGTAAATCCTGATGAAAAAGAATTTCTTTCAGATATTATTAATAAGATTCCAAACAACTCAAAGAATATAGAAATTACAATATTGAAAAATGATGTTATTGATTTAATAAAGAAAAAATAACTCCCCCAGTAATCGCTACACTTTAGCGTTGCCATTCTAGCGAGGGACCTAGTGATATAATCTTATTCGTATAAAATATAAACCATGAACAAACTTTTTTTTATCGTAATCGCAACAGTTTTATTAGCTTGTAAAAACGAGCATACACACGAGCACAACGAAAACCACGAAGAACACGCTCACCACGATGGGCACAACAGTGCCAACGAACACATGCACGAAAGCACCACACAAGAGTTGATAGACAGATTTGAGTCGCCCGAACGCGATGCGTACCAACAACCAAGCAAAGTATTGGAGTATTTGGGCAATGTAAAAGGGCTTAAAATTTTAGACATTGGTGCTGGCTCGGGTTATTTTAGTTTTAGGCTGCTAACGGCTGGTGCAACAGTTATAGCTGGCGATGTAAACGACGAATTTTTGGCTTACATCAAAAACAAAAAAGAAACCCAGTTTAACAACAACCCCAACATGGAGTTACGCAAACTGCCTTTCGATTCGCCCAATTTAAAACCACAAGAAGTAGATAAGGTGTTGATTGTAAACACCTACCACCACATCGAAAACCGCGAAGCTTATTTTGCAAAAGTGCTTAAAGGGTTAAAACCCGGTGGCGAATTGGTGCTTATCGATTTCTTTAAAAAAGAATTGCCTGTTGGTCCGCCCGTTGACCATAAAATTGACGAAAACCAAGTTAAAGAAGAGTTGACCAAAGCAGGATTTACCCAATTTGAGGTAAACACCAATTTGTTGGAATACCAATTCATTATCAGAGCAAAATAAGCATGCAACCCATTATCGACCACATACAAATTACGGTTAAAGACCTAAAATCAGCCGAGCAGTTTTACGACAAACTGATGCCTATTCTAGGTTTTGATATCAACCGCAAACACAAGGGAACTGTAAAAGAGCACGATTTTGAAGTGGTAGAATATTTTCATCCTCTACTTATTTTTGCTATCAACTCGCCTCGCGAAGCATTTAAAAACGATACCATTCACCGCCGCAAACCAGGAGCATTGCACCATTTGGCTTTTAAAGTAGATTCCATGAACGAAGTAGATGAAATTTACCCTTTAATAAAAAGCATAGGGGCAGAAATTGTTAATCCTCCGCAGTTTTACCCTCAGCATGGCGAGCATTATTACGCACTCTTTTTTAAAGATTTGGAAGGGATTAAATATGAAATTGTTTACGATGCTGGTCGAAACGCATGATTAATCGTTTTTTCTCATCAACAGTTTTCTGAGTCCGACTAAATTCTGACAAAAAAACAACAACTGAAATAACAACAAGTGAAGCCTACTGTGGTAAAAAGCTATAAAATTAAACTTATGAGCATTTTATAAACACACCTTATTTAAACACCTTACTTTAAATACTTTTGAAACTTAAACCTAAACCATGATTATGAAAAAAATAACACTTACGCTAATGGTTCTCTTAATGGGCACCTTCTCCGCTTATTCTCAAGCGGAAATTACAGTTGTTGCACCAAGCAATAATGGAGCAACAACGGGTCTTCGAGCACCAAATGGCACAACTGCTCACACTACCTTCAGAGGAGTAATTATTGTGCCTGCATCAGAATTAACAGGAATACCTGCTTCAACAATTATTAAAAAGTTGAGTTTATTGGTATCTACAGCTTCAGGACCAGGCCCTGCAGGAGGAACAATTCAACTTTATCTTGAAAATACCTCAGACGTAACCAACCTTAAATCAACAGATTGGGCAACAATAATTACCCCAATGACGAGCGTTTACAATGGTTCATACGTATTACCAACAGTTGCTGGACCAACAGCAGACCTAACACTAACAAGTTCATTTACCTATACAGGTGGATCTTTATATGTAGCTTATGATTATTTGGGTACCACGTTCACAACGACTGGTGCAGTTTATAATGCAAACAATACATTGGCGGGAAGCTTTAAAGGTGCAGCAAACGCAACAACTACACCAGATGCTACCTTAACTGCATCGTCTGCATTTAGACCTTGTTTCCGATTTACATTCGATAACCCTTTCACAAATGAGTTGAATGTTGCAGGAATTGCTGGAGAGAAAGGTATTTTTAATAACACCATTAAAACAACTCAAACAGTAACTTCATTAATTTCAAACACATCACAAGGTACCTTAATTAATGTACCAGTAACGCTAGATATAACTGGAGCAAATCCATATACAGTAACACAAACGGTTGATTCTATCGTTGCAGGTACAACATCTACAGTCCTGTTTAACAATGTTCCAACAAGTTCTTTAGGAGCACAAACGCTTACTGTTTCAGTTCCAACTGATGAAAACAATACCAACAACTCGAGAACTTTTACTCAGCAAGTACAATGTGATACCATTAGTTATGCTCAATCGCCAGTTCAATCTGGTGCAGTTGGTTTCAACACTGGAGCGGGTTTAATTGCCAATAAATTTAACATTCCAAACAACATTGAAACGTATGTAAAAAGTGTTTCAAATTACTTTCCGACTGCAGCAAATAATGCAGGAAATACCATGAAGGGTATATTACTTGATGGAAATGGAGTAATTTTAGATTCTACTGCAGTTATTACTATTACTGCTGGTATGCTTGGAACAAAACAAAATTTTGATTTCCTCAACGGAGCGATAGATGTTTCAGGTGGGGATATTTATGTTGGATTCAGACAAGATGCAAATGCAACAACAGGATATTTCCCTTTTGCAAATCAAAATAATTCTTATGTTGATCCGAATGCTTCAGCAACATTTAACTTGTTTGGTGGTGGAACATCACCAATTGGATCTGGTTTGGGGTATATGATGATTGAAGCAACACTTACCTACGGAGGATTTGATGTGGCTAACTCTTCATTCGCTGGAATCGTTTGTGATAACACCTCATTAGACATCACGCCAACTGCGGGATATCAGAACTATGAATTTTTCGTAAACGGATCAAGTATGCAAAACGGAGCTACTCCTACCTACTCTACAGTTCCGTTAACAGCAACTACAACGTTTAATGTTAACATTACGAATGGAACATGTGCTTTAAGTAGCAATTTAGACACCATCAATATTGCTTCTCCTTCAGGCACAGACACAAGAACTGAATGTAACTCTTATACTTGGATTGATGGAAA
>CAYNMR010000001.1:31915-413686 GCA_964398455.1 uncultured Vicingus sp.
AACATTCAATCTTACTGGTGCTGCTGCCAATGGTTGCGATAGTTTAGTAACTCTTAATTTAACTATTAATAATTCTACTTCAGGCACAGACACAAGAACTGAATGTAACTCTTATACTTGGATTGATGGAAACACATACAATTCAAGCAATAATACTGCAACATTCAATCTTACTGGTGCTGCTGCCAATGGTTGCGATAGTTTAGTAACTCTTGATTTAACTATTAATAATGTTACTGACCTAACAACCTCCAACGCTGGAAATACAATTACTGCTAACAATGTTAATGCAACATATAGATGGTTAGATTGTGATAACAGCTTCGCCGTGATAGTTGGTGAAACAAATGCTAGTTATACTCCATCTGTTAATGGTAATTATGCAGTTGAATTAACTGAAAATGGATGTGTAGACACTTCTGCATGTACTTTAATTTCAACTGTAGGAATTGTTGTAAATAGTTTTGGAAATGGGCTTATCGTTTACCCTAATCCAACCAATGGAAACTTTTCTATAGATTTAGGAGCTATTTATGAAAATTCACAAATTTTAATTACTGATATTGCTGGAAAGGTGATTGATTCAAGAATACTTACTCAAACACAACTACTAAACCTTTCTATAGAAGAACCAGCTGGTATTTATATTGTTTCGGTTCAATCAGGAGATAAAAGAGCTATCGTTCGTTTAATAAAAAAATAGAACGATTTACTAATGAGCAATCCTAAAACAATCGCTTTAAGAAGAAAGATGATGAATTGGTTTGTTAAAATTTTAAATGTAAATCTCCTCCCAATAAAGGAATGAAATCTTCGATAGCCACCCCCTCTCTTAAAAGAGAGGGGAATGGCAATCAAGGTGAGTTAAAGGTAACTCTTATTTATTCGCTTAGTTTTATGAAATTGGTCTAATGCTCTAAATGACGAGGTTATTCAATAAAAAACTAAAAAAGATACCTCGATAGAATAATCCTTTATCTTAAAAAATTTAGCAACATTCAGGAATACATCTCAAACAATCCACAAAAATGGGCTAACAATGAATATAACATTACTAACTAATCCCAATTACCAAACAAGTGAATGGTCGGGCGGCAGCACCACACAACTGTATATTTCTCCAGTAAATGCTTCGTATGCCGAACGCAACTTCGATTTTAGAATAAGTTCAGCCAGAGTTGAAGTGCCTGAATCTACTTTTACAGCTTTGCCCAATGTAAACCGAAAATTAATGGTGTTGGAAGGCGAAATAACCTTAAACCACAAAAACCAACACAGCAAAACGCTACAAAAATATGAAGTAGATACCTTTAATGGCGACTGGGAAACCACCGCTAAAGGCATTTGTACCGACTTTAACATCATGACAACAGGCAACCAAACCAGCGATTTAAGCCACATGCAATTGCTTGCCAACCATTACAAAACATTAACCATCGAAGAAAACTACCATACCGTTTGTCTGTACCTGCATTCGGGCAGCATTTATGTAGAAATAAACAACAAATTATACAACCTTAAAAAAGAAAGTTTGTTGATTTTGAGCAACATCAACATTTTCTCTTTTCATTTGCAAGCACATAAACGCAGCGAATTAATTATTTCAAAAATAGGCAACTAACCCCATGGAAACGGCTCTTCAATATTTACTAGATGTTTTGTTGGCAACAGCCATGCACTTAGCCATTTTGCTTGCTCCCCTGTTAATTTTGGGTTTAATTATGCATGTTATTTCGCAGCAAATAGAAAAACAAACGGTGGGCATTATTGGTATGCACGGTTATTTGTATTTATTTGGTTGGATAGGAACGGCTGTTCACGAATTGGGTCATTTAATTTTTGCTTTGCTTTTTGGTCACCATGTTTCTAACGTAAAATTGTTTTCATTCAATGCCTCCAACCCCGAAATGGGTTATGTAAAACATTCGTTTAACAAGAAAAACATTTACCAAAATTTGGGCAATTTTTTTATCGGAATTGGTCCTATTTTACTGGGTGGTTCTGCTCTATTTATTATTGGTTATTTTTTAATTGATTTAAATATTAATTCACTAACTAATAACAATTTAAAGTTTATCAATTCAAGCATTACAGAAAGTATAAAAAATGTATTTTTTTCGCTTTATGATGCCCTTATGAACCTGATAAAATCCATTACTCAAAACAACGAAACCGTTTGGTGGAAATACCTCTTGTTTTTCTATTTATTGTTTGCAATTGGCAGTGCTATTTCGTTAAGTCAATCCGACATTAAAGGTTCTTTCTCTGGCTTGTTGTTGTTTGTAGCTTTAATCTTACTTTTTAATCTTACCACTTTGTGGATGGGTGATTTTGCTACCACCATTTTTACTTCTATTTCTAATGTGGTTTCGGGCTTTTACTTAATTCTAATGGTTTCCATAGTTTTTAACTTGGGCTTTCTGCTGCTGTTGTGGTTAATAGGCTTGTTGGTTCCTGCCAAAACTGCCAAAAAAGAAAAGAAAAAGTAGATTTATACTACGGTTAAACAATAGATTATTTTTTTGGTCGTTCAACTACAAAACTTTTATAAAAAAGCATGAATAGATTTTCATTAGTTGTATTAGCCATTTCATTATTGGTATTGTTCAGCTGCAAAAAAGATGTTAAAGATTTACCACAAAAACCCGATGATTTACAAACCACCAATTATCGAGTAACCTTTAACATCAATTGGAACAGCACCGATTATCCTACCGATTACCCAACAAATGCTCATTTCTCTAAACTAATTGGGTGGACACACGAACCCAATACCGAGTTTTTTAAGGAAGGCACACTAGCTTCAGAAGGTATTCGTAAAATGGCAGAATTGGGTGCCACCACTCCGCTCGATATTGAAATTAATGAACGAATTGCTACAAAAGAAGGTCTAGGTATATATATAGGCAATAATCTTGCTACTGGTGTTGGGCAAATTACCATTGATGTTGAGGTAGATAAATACCATCCATCAGTTACTTTGGCAACCATGCTAGCTCCTAGCCCCGATTGGTATTTGGCTGTAGTAAATGTAAACTTATTAGAAAACAATCAATTTATAAGTACTAAAACCGTTGATGGCATTGTGTATGATGCAGGAACTGATGATGGTTTAACCTATACTTCTGCAAATGCCAATACCTATCCACGTCGAGCCATTTCGTATTTTGTGAGTGCTCCACTTGGTAACGACACAGTTGTTTCGCCAAGCATTGCAACAATAACTTTCACTAAATTATAAAATAACTAGCCTAATATTAGATACGTATAAGAAGATGAAAAAGATATTTTTAATCCTAATACCTTTAATTGTATCAGTACAATTATCTACTGCCCAAGAAAAGTTAAATGAAAACAAAAAACTTGCCTCAACAGCCAAAATTTGGGGATTTCTAAAATATTATCACCCTCATGTGGGTTCAGGAAAATTCAATTGGGACGATGAACTCATTCAAGTCATTCCGAAAGTTGAACAAGCTACAACAAAAGAAGAATTGTCTTTAGTCTATATAGAATGGTTAAACCATTTAGGAAAAGTAAAAACGATAAAAAATAAAAAACAAGAAGACACTTCAAAACTTTTCACTAAAAATTTTGATCTTTCATGGTTAGAAAACAAACAATTATTTACCCCTGAATTATCAGATAAACTCAAATTTATTGAAAACAACCGATTAAAGAAAAACAATCATTATGCAGGAAAAAATATGCTCGGCACATTAAAAATAAAAAATGAGCCAGAATATATCAACTTTGATTATCCCAACGAGAATTATCGATTACTTAGTCTTTTTAAGTATTGGAATATTATTGAATATTTTTTCCCTTATAAATATCAAACAGACCAAAAATGGGATGATGTTTTAGTTGAAATGATACCCAAATTTAAATATGCTAAAGATACCATCGATTATCATTTAGCAATGCTTGAAGTAGTTACGAAAATTGATGATAGTCATGGATACTTTGTGAGTAAACATCTCTCTCAATATTTCAAGGTAAAATTCATACCTGTTGCAACGAAAATTATTAATAACAAAGCTATTATTACTCGTTTTTATAATGACTCATTAGCTAGAATTAATGATTTAAGAATTGGTGACGTAATTACAAAAATCAATGGTGAGAATATAGAAACAGTATTATCAAGTATATACAAATATATTCCTGCCTCAAATATTGGTGTAAAAAACAGAAACTCCCAACATCTTCTTTATAGAGGAAAAACGGATGAAATTAAACTAACCATAGAAAGAGATGGCAGCATTATAGAAAAAGATGTAAAAAAATATTCTCCTCAAGAATTTGGAAAAATATATAATCTAATACTTCCAAAATGGAAAATAATTGACAACAATATTGGATATGTTAATATGGGAATACTAAACAAAAATGATGTTTCATCCATGATGGATAGTTTAATGAGTTGCAAAGCCATTATTTTTGATATTAGAAACTACCCCAATGGAACCATGTATAAAATCTCAAGGTATTTAAATAATAGTAAAAAAAGTTTTGCCAAATTTATTAAACCTGATTTTTCATATTTAGGAAAATACAAATGGACTGGTGATTATTACTGTGGTAATAAGAATAAAAACAACTATAAAGGTAAAATCATCTTGTTAGTTAATGAAACCACTCAAAGTCATGCTGAATTTACCTGCATGAGTTTACAAACAGCAGAAAATGTTACCATTATCGGAAGTCAAACTTCTGGTGCTGATGGAAATATAAATCCATTTGAATTTATAGGGGGGTTTAAAACCAACATGACTGGACTTGGGGTATTTTATCCTGACAAACGAGAAACACAACGTATTGGCATTGTTCCCGATATAACAATACATCCAACGATTGAAGGAATTAGACAGGGAAAGGACGAAGTTTTGGAAAAAGCAATAGAATTCATAAACAAATAACCTACCAACACAAATTCTGCTTTCATTTTGCGTTTCTTTGCAACAACAAAAACATCGTATGGAAACACCTACAATAGTATTAAGCAAAGACAAAGAAAAATCGATAGAACGTAAACATCCTTGGGTGTTTTCTGGAGCAATTCACAAAATTATAAACGAACCACCGCAACTACCCAAAAATGGTGAACTGGTTCGTGTGGTAAATTCAAAAAACCAATTTTTAGCTTTAGGTCATTTTAGCGACGGAACGATAGCTGTGCGTGTAATTTCATTTAACGATGAAGCCATTGACCAAACTTTTTGGAACAATAAAATAAAAGCGGCTTACCAAGTTCGCGAGAGTTTGAATTTAACCCAAAACAAACACACCAACATGTATCGTTTGGTGCATGCCGAAGGAGACGGATTGCCAGGTTTAATTATCGATTATTACAACGGAACAGCTGTAATTCAATGTCATAGCATTGGCATGTACAACTACCGAAACGAAATAGTTGAAGCATTAAAAAATACCTATCCTAAAAAAGATTTAATTGCCATTTACGATAAAAGTGCCGAAAGTTTAGCAAAACAAAACCAAGATAGCTTTAGTAACGAATACTTGTATAAAACCAAAGAGCCTAATTTAATTGGATTAGAAAACGATTGCAAGTTTAATTTGGATTGGATCAACGGGCAAAAAACTGGCTTTTTTCTCGACCAACGCGAAAACAGAAAACTATTAGCCGACTTTTCGAACAATAAAAAAATACTCAACACCTTTTGTTATTCAGGAGGATTTTCGGTGTACGCACTAAAAGCAGGTGCATCTTTAGTTCATTCGGTTGATAGCTCTCAAAAAGCAATTGATTTGGTTAACGAAAATGTAAAACTAAACGGATTTAATGAGAACCACCAATCGTTTACTTCCGACACCCTTACTTTTTTAAAACAAAACCAAGAAGACTACGATGTAATTATTTTAGACCCTCCCGCATACGCCAAGAGCCAAAAAGCAAAACACAATGCCATACAAGGTTATAAAAGATTAAATGCAATGGCTTTGCAACAAATAAAATCAGGAGGAATTTTATTTACTTTTTCATGTTCGCAAGCCATCAATCGAAAAATGTTTTACGACACCATTATGGCTGCTGCCATTGAAGTGGGAAGAAATGTAAAAGTTTTACATCATTTATCGCAACCAGCCGACCACCCAGTTAATATTTTTCATCCCGAGGGTGAATATTTAAAAGGTTTGGTTTTGTTTGTAGAATAATTAATTTAGCCTCAATAGTTATCAATAAACACATAACAAAAATGACAAAAATAGCATTAAAAGGAAATGAAATAAATACCTCAGGAAGTCTTCCTGTTATAGGTTCAAAAGCAAAAGAATTTAATTTAATTGCTGCAGATTTAAGCACAAAATCGTTAGCTGACTTTTCAGGTAAAAAATTGGTATTAAACATCTTTCCAAGCATCGATACAGGAACTTGTGCAGCATCAGTTCGTAATTTTAATAAAGAAGCCGCAAACCTTAGCAATACAATAGTGCTATGTATTTCGAGAGATTTACCTTTTGCACAAAAAAGATTTTGTGGAGCTGAAGGCATAGAAAATGTGGTAATGTTATCTGATTTTAACACAGGAGCCTTTGGCAAAGATTACGGTTTAGAAATGGTTGATGGTGCTTTAAAAGGATTACATTCTCGTTGTGTAATTATCGTTGATGAAAATGGAACGATAAAATACACTGAACAAGTTGCTGAAATTGTTGATGAGCCTAATTACGAGAAAGCTTTAGCAAGTCTTTAACTTTTTAACAATTTTATCTATTTTTTCAGAAAATGACTTTCTTTAATTGAATTTATAACAAGTGCAACCATTAATATAAAGAGATAGTCTATACAACATATAAAACTTACACTAGAATAACAGAATGAAAAAGCTATTATTATTATCTATCACACTATTTTCAATAATAAGTATTTATGCACAACGCGGAAAAGACGGTGCTAAAGTTGTTACAACAACTGAAGTAGTAAATGCATTTACCACTTTATCTGTTGATGCTGCTGCTGGAAATACTTCCATAACTGTTACAAATAGTGCGTTAAACACCAACTTTGCTGGAAATTTAGCCGCAGGTGATTTAATTTTAATATATCAAGCACAAGGTGTAACTGTTGAAGACACCATTGGAACTCCTCATTTTCCTAATTCTTCAAAATTTAATCCAACATGGGGAAGAATTATAAGTTACAACAACGCTGGTAATTATGAATTTTTACAAGTTAAAAGTGTTCCCAATGCTACAACTATTGAATTAGATTGTGAATTAACAAAAGATTTTACAGCAGCAGGAAGAGTATTGGTAATAAGAGTTCCGAGATACAGTTCATTAACTATTGATAACGGCGGTGTTTTAACTACCTCTCAATGGAATGGAACTTCTGGAGGTGTTTTAGCAGTTGAAGTTGATAGTGTAACTACCATTAATAGTGGTGGAAGCATTAATACTTCTGCTTTAGGTTTTAGAGGTGGTGTTGGATTTGATGCTAGCTCGGTATTTGGAGGAACTAGATATGCTGATGCAAATGTTAACGAAGGTGCTAAAAAAGGTGAAGGTATTGCTGGAGATGCAACCATTTATGCAACATTTAACTCAGGTGGAGCTGCACAATGTAGAGGTGCTGCTGCAAACGCTGGTGGTGGTGGAAACTCTCACAATGCTGGTGGTGGCGGTGGTTCTAATGCTGGAAACATCAACAATTGGAATAATGGGGTTGGTAACCCAGATATTAGCACAGCTAACTTTATTACCGCTTGGAATTTAGAAACCGTTCAAAGTGGATTATCTTCTGCTACCGTTTCATCTGGTGGTGGTCGTGGTGGATATTCATTTTTTAGTACAGATAGAAACGAACTAACTACAGCTCCAGGAAACACCAACTGGGGAGGAGACAACAGAGCTAATGTTGGTGGTTTAGGTGGAAGACCTTTAGATTATAGCTTAGGTAAATTTTTTATTGGCGGTGCTGGTGGTGCTGGTGAAGGAAATGATAACGAAGCTGGAAATGGCGGAAATGGCGGAGGACTAATCTTCTTAAAAACATATGGTGCTATAACTGGTGCTGGAGATATTATTTCTAACGGAGGCGATGGCGGTGATGTTGTTGGTAATAGTCCACCAGTTGGTGAAGTTAGAGGAAAAGATGGTGCTGGTGGTGCTGGTGCTGGTGGAACAATAATTTTACAAACTACCGCTAGTGTTACATTAAGTGGCTCTATTAATGCCAACGGAGGAATTGGTGGAGACCAAGTTCTAGCTGTTGGTGCTTTTGGTGCAGGAGCTGTTCAGGGCGAAGGCCCTGGTGGTGGTGGTGGTGGTGGCTACATTGCCATATCTGCAGGAACACCTATTAGAAACGCTAACGGTGGTGCTAACGGTGTAACCAACTGTTCATTTGTTGCAAATTTTCCTCCTAATGGAGCTACAATGGGTGGAGTTGGAATGCCAAATGAAACCATTACTGCATTTGATTTGGTTGTAAATGACGAAACCATTTGTCCAAATACAACAGCAACTTTATCAGCTTCCATTTCAGGAACAGCTCCTTCAGGTGCAGTAATTGAATGGTACGATGCTGAATTTAACGGTACATTATTACAAACCGGAAATTCATTCACTACCCCTATTTTAGCTGCTCAAACTACCTATTATGTAAAAACATGCCCTGGAACATTTACTGTTCCTGTTACTGTACTTATTGATGTTTGTGGCACACCTCCAGTTGCAAGTTTCAGCAGTTCCGATTCTGTATTTTGTGTTGGAACATGTATTGATTTTACTGATTTAAGTGCAAACACTCCTTCGGGATGGTCGTGGCACTTTTTTGGTGCTGACACACCTACTTCATCAACACAAAACCCTACCAACATTTGCTATAGCTCGGCTGGAACTTTTGATGTGGCGTTGGTTTCATCAAACCCTTCTGGTTCCGATTCATTATTTATTGCAGATTTTATTACCGTTAATGCTTTACCAGTTATCACAACAAGCCCTGATACAGCAATATGTACAGGAGACACCGTAAATTTAACTGCTTCAGGTGGAACAACATATTTATGGGATAACGGATTAGGAATAGGTCAAAATCAAACAGACACTCCTACTTTAAATACAACTTATACTGTTTATGTAACAGATGTAAATTTATGTTTAGATTCTGCCCAAGTTGATGTAACGATTAACAATTTACCAACCATTACAGCAAGTAATGACACCACCATTTGTACTGGTGATGCAGTAAACCTATCAGCAAATGGAGGCTTAACTTATTTATGGGATAATGGTTTGGGAGCAGGTCAGTCTCACTCTCCTACTCCATTGCTAAACACTACATATAATGTTATTGGAACAGATGTTAACGGTTGCGAAGATACTGACCAAGTAATTGTTACTGTTGGAGTTTGTGGATTACCTCCTGTATCAAGCTTTAGTGCTTCAGATAGCAGTATTTGTATTGGAGATTGCATCAACTTCTCAGATTTATCTCAAAACCTACCTACTGGTTGGACTTGGCATTTCTTTGGTGCGGATTCATTAACTTCTAGTTTACAAAACCCTACCAACATTTGCTACAATACTGCTGGAAGTTTTGATGTTGCTTTAGTAACAACTAACACCAACGGTTCTGACTCATTGTTTATTGCTGACTTTATTACCGTTAATGCTTTACCAGTTATCACAACAAGCCCTGATACTGCAATATGTTTAGGAGATAATGTTGACCTAACAGCAAATGGTGCAAATACATATACTTGGGATAACGGCTTGGGTGCTGGACAATCGCAAACTGCTTCTCCAATTGTATTTACAACATATACTGTTACAGGAACTGACTTAAATGGTTGTGTAAACACTACTCAAGTTGATGTTAGTATTAATTCATTACCTACATTAATTACAAGTCCAGATACCGTAGTTTGTTTAAATGACACCTTAAAACTTACTGCTGATGGTGCTTTAACCTATACTTGGGATAATGGAGTTGGTGCAGGAGCAAATCATAACATCTTCCCTACAGCAAATACTACTTATATTGTTACTGGAACAGATGCTAATGGTTGTTCTAGCAGTTCTCCCGTAAATGTTATTGTGAATGGTTTGCCAACTGTTATAGCAAGTAATGATACTACTGTTTGTAATGGTTCACCTGCAACTATTTCGGCATCAGGTGGTGTAATTTACAACTGGGACAATGGTTTAGGTTTAGGTCCTGTAAAAATTGTTACAC
Source organism: uncultured Vicingus sp. (assembly GCA_964398455.1). Taxonomy (GTDB): domain Bacteria; phylum Bacteroidota; class Bacteroidia; order Flavobacteriales_E; family Vicingaceae; genus Vicingus. The sequence continues at coordinate 42,120 of CAYNMR010000001.1, forward strand.
CATCAACGAATACTACTTATACTGTTACAGGAATAGATGCAAACGGATGTAGAGACACCGATCAAGTTACGGTTACTTTAACCAGTTGTATTCCTCCTACTGCAAACTTAACTGCTTCAGATACCTCTATTTGTATTGATGATTGCATTGATTTTACTGATTTAACTTCAAACTCACCAACAAATTGGACGTGGTATTTCTTTGGTGCTGCTACAACAAATTCAATTGCCCAAAATCCAATAAACATTTGCTACAATACTGTAGGAAGTTTTGATGTTGCTTTGGTGGTTAGCAACGCTTTTGGTTCAGATTCTATATTCTTTGACAATTATATTGTTGTTGATTCTTGTATCATTCCTACTACTACTCCAATTGACACTGTTAAACCAGTGGTTATTATACCAAACGTGTTTACACCAAATAATGATGGTCAAAATGATTTATTTAAAGTTGGAGGTATTGGTATTGTTGAAGTTACCATTGTTGTTTACAACAGATGGGGACAAGTAGTTTATGAAACCAATCAGGTTAATGCTGGCTGGGATGGTAGAACCAATTCTGGAACAGAAGTCCCAGAAGGCACGTATTTCTATGTGATTGAAGCAACCACTACAACTAAAGAAACCTACACTGGTTATGTAACGCTAATGCGTTAATCAAAAAAAAAAGAGAAGCCTCACAATTTTGTGAGGCTTCTCTTTTTTTTTAAACTGCTAAATAATTTTCTTTATCAACCTTAATCGGTGAGAATACCTGTTGGTATCTACATTATAAATCCCTTGATGGTCTAATCTATCAATCCTTACTTTACCAGAAGCATGAATAATTTTATTGTTCTCCAACACCATTCCTACATGAATAATGTTTCCTTCTTCATTATCAAAAAAAGCTAAATCTCCTGGTTCAGATTCCTCAACAAAACTTAATGTTTGACCAATTTTTGCTTGCTGAGAGGCATCACGAGGCAATTTGATTCCATTTAATTTGTACAACACTTGAGTAAATCCAGAACAATCAATTCCTAAAGGAGAGCGACCGCCCCACAAATAAGGAGTGTTTAAATATGTGTAGGCGTTTTCAATCAATTCTGTTTTATTGCTCTTCTTTGAAACATCAAAAGTTAATCCATCAAACACATACTCTTGTTTATTAAAAGTAAGGCTATTTTTTTTGAAATTGGGAAGATAACTACCTAAAACAATTGGAATAAACTCATCAGTAGTTTTATTATGAAGTACATGAATAAGTTCTGCACTCAACACTGTAGTTGTAGCATTTATCGTTTCGAACTCATCTTGCGATATTTCCGTAATTTGTTTAACGTCTATCCAAGCATCGTAATCGTCATAACCTGTTTTTATCCTTCTCCAATCCCCTTTTTTCTCTTCATAAATTTTAACGGTTTCACCAAACAGCAATTGTGTAACCATCTCACTCCTATCGGATGGTTCAAGCCTACAAGGCACAACACTTAAATGACAAATACCGTATTTCATTAATTATAAGTTCTCAATAATCATAGCAGAAGCTCCACCACCACCATTACAGATAGCAGCAGCACCTAATTTTCCACCATTTTGTTTCAACACATTAATTAAAGTAACTATAATTCTTGAACCTGAGTTTCCAAGTGGATGACCTAAAGCTACAGCACCACCATTTACATCAACCTTTGCAGCATCAATATTTAACAATTTAGTATTGGCTAAACCTACCACAGCAAAAGCTTGGTTTAGTTCCCAAAAATCGATGTTTGATGTTGTTAAATTTGCTTTTTCTAATGCTTTGTTAGCTGCAAGTGTTGGCGATGTTGTAAACCATTCTGGAGCTTGTGCAGCATCAGCATAAGAAACAATTTTAGCAATTGGTTTTAAACCCAATGCTTCCATTTTTTCTTTACTCATTAAAATTAATGCCGAAGCACCGTCATTTAATGTAGAAGCATTTGCAGCAGTTACCGTTCCATCTTTATCAAAAACAGGCGCTAATGCTGGAATTTTATCCATGTTAACATTGCTATATTCTTCATCTTTATTTACAATAAGTGCATCACCTTTTCGTTGAGGAACTTCAACAGGAACAACTTCGTTATCAAATTTACCTGCACTCCATGCTGCTGCCGAACGTTTGTATGAAGTTATCGCAAAATTATCTTGCTCTTCTCTCGAAAATTTATATTCAGTAGCACATTTTTCAGCACAAACACCCATGTGAACTCTGTTGTAAACATCTGTTAAACCATCTTTCACCATTCCATCAACCATTTTAACATCGCCTAATTTTACTCCGTTTCTTGCTTGATAGTAATGAGGAACTAAACTCATGTTTTCCATGCCGCCAACAACAACACAGTGATTATCACCTGTCATTATCGATTGAGCACCTAACATAATAGCTTTCATACCTGAAGCACAAACTTTATTAACTGTTGTACAAGGTACATTTTGGCTTAAGCCAGCAAATATAGCTGCCTGACGAGCTGGTGCTTGTCCAACATTTGCTTGCAACACATTACCCATAAATACTTCATCAACCACATCAACAGCTATGTTGGCTTTTTTAATTGCACCCTTTATTGCTGCTGCTCCCAATTTTGGAGCTTCAACTGTTGATAAACTTCCCATAAAACTACCTATTGGTGTTCTTGCTGCTGATATAATAAATACTTCTTTCATTTTTTTATAGATTAAATTTTAATGTTTTTTTTCGGAACCACGAAGTTAGTTATTTCGCATGAAAAGTCTAAAACAAAACAACATTAATTTACTTTTGAATACAAGCAGTTAATTTTTTAGAATTACTTTTACTATTTAATTTGTGATATTCTAATGAAATATAAACTACTGAATAAAATAAGAGACCAACACGAGTTTATTTTTAAACTCCTCATATTTGTTTGCACAATAGTTTTAGTTGTTTTTTTATTTCCCAGAGAAGCAAAATTTAAATACGAATTTCAGAAAAACAGTGCTTGGGCTCACCAAGACTTGAATGCACCTTTTGATTTTGCCATTTTAAAATCTCCTCAAGAAATTGAGCAAGAAAAACAGCAGCTTCAACAATCACACCTACTCTATTTTGTTAGAAACACAGATGCTGAGAAAACAGCAATCAGTTTGTTTATTGATAATTTAACCAACAGAAAACCTACAAATGTTGAAGCCTATAAAAACATAGGCATAAAACTTCTCGACCAAGTTTACAACATTGGTGTTTACCAACCTTCAACCAAACTAAAAGACATCAATTCCAACCATCCTGTTTTATTGCTTAATGAAAAAAATATTGGCGAAGAATTAGAATTAAGCGACCTACTTTCTACTACTGCTGCAAAAGATTTTATAAAAAATGAATTAACCTCTTTAAACTTTAACGACACCTTATTATCATCTGTTTTACTTGATGCCGTTTCCGAAAATTTAACCTTCGATGAAAACTTAACCAACGACCACTTAACTAGTGAGTTAAATAACATTTCTTCTACCAGAGGTGGTGTTTTAAACGGTCAGAAAATTATTTCAACTGGCGAATTAATTAATGAAGATAAATTTTTGATTCTACAGTCATTAAAAAACGAATACGAAAACAAAATTGGAGGAACAGACCAGTTTTCTCTCATCCTATTTGGTCAGTTAATTATTGTATCTGTGCTGTTTTACTCGCTATTTATTTTCTTAAAAAACGTTTCAACCGAAGTTTTCCACGACAACAAAAACATTGCTTTTATCATGCTTATTATGCTTGGTTTTTTAGCATTAACGCTGTTGGTTCTAAAATTCTCCAATGCTAGTGTTTATCTTGTTCCGTTCTGCTCTATACCTATTCTTTTTCGAACATTTTTTGGCAACAGAATAGCTTTATTTGTTTTTGTAATCACCACCTTTATCATCAGTTTTGTTGTCCCCAATTCGTTCGAATTTATTTTAATTGAAATTATTGCAGGAATTGCAACACTTTATACCATTTTAAATGTAAACAAGCGTTCCGAACTGTTTTTTACAGCCCTCATCATTTTCATTTCATTTTCAGCCATCTACATCGGTTTTTCTTTTATTCATGAAGGAAATCTTGCTAAGGTAAATTGGAGCAATTTAAAATGGTTTGGTATTAGTGCTGGCTTAACCTTGTTTACCTACCCTTTAATTTATTTGTTTGAAAAAATGTTTGGTTACATTTCTGATGTTACACTTTTAGAACTTTCGGACACCAACAATAAATTGCTACGCGAGTTAAATTTAAAAGCACCCGGAACTTTTCAACATTCGCTTCAGGTAGCTAATTTAGCCGAAGAAGCCATTCGAGAAATTGGTGGAAACTCCTTATTGGTAAGAACAGGAGCATTGTATCACGACATTGGAAAAATGATAAATCCTGCTTATTTTATCGAAAATCAATCTTCAGGAATTAACCCTCACGACGATTTAAACTACGAGGAAAGTGCCTCTATTATTATTAACCATGTGCTTTTGGGCATAGAATTGGCAAAAAAACACCAATTGCCCGAACAGTTAATTGATTTTATTAGAACCCACCACGGCACAACCAAAACACAGTATTTTTTACGAATGTTTGCTATCGACAATCCCGAACTAAACATTGAAGACGACATTTTTCAATACCCTGGTCCTATTCCGTTTTCGAAAGAAACCGCTGTGCTGATGATGGCAGACGGAGTTGAAGCAGCATCGAGAAGTTTAAAGGTATACAGCTTAGAAACCATTACAGAATTGGTTAACTCCATTATCGACTCGCAAGTAAACGAAAATCAATTTATCAATACCGACATTACCTTTAAACACATTACGGTGGTAAAACGGTTGTTCATTAAAAAACTAACCAACATCTACCACGTTCGGGTAGAATATCCGAAGTAGCATTTTACTAACTTCTTAGTAAATAACTACGGTTTGTTGGTACAATTAAATGGAACGAGTTGCGCTACGCTAAACTCGCACCAGCTAGGGGACTTTTGTTTTCTATCTTTCTTTTTGGTTTTCTTTATACTCCTTGCCATTACACTTCGCTAAATGTCAAGGTGCGGAGAGGCTTTTTGATTTGTTTGATTGTGGCTATCATTTATGCTATTCCTTACATAAAGTTCCTTGAGGAAATTTCTTTCCATCTGGATATTTGCTTGAATACAAGACTCCTTCGAAAACATAACACTTATCTTCTATAGAAATAATTTCAGCTACAATCCTATCTCCAATATTATAAATACCATCATTGTTTTTAATATCTTCCAAAATCATTTCGTAACTACAGTCAGTTAACCAATTTATCTTCCAAGTTAACGTCATATCTGGTTTTGTGATATAAGAAATTTGTTTTGTTTCAGTTCTCTTACTTTCACCATATTCTCTTGGTAACTGAGGGTAATAGTATTTACCTGTTTTAAATTTTTTACATTCTAAATTCTCATTTTGTCCAAAAACGTTAAAGGAAAACAAAATAAAAAAACTCGCAATAAAGCTTATTCTTTTAATAATCATATTTATTATAGTTATATTAGTATTCATTTCTAACTTAAAGTATTTATATTATAACCTTGGGACTTTTACTGAAACTTTTAATTTTTTAGATTCAAAAAATTCTTTGAGCATCTTAATATCTTTACTTTTAGAAATATTAAAACTCAATGTCTTGACATTTCTGCCCAACTTATAATCTATTCCAAAACGATTTAGATTTCCTGGTCCATTATTATCGTAAAACGAAATACACTCATTTATCAAAATATATCTATTTGGAATAAATAATTTTCTAATCTTTATTTCTTCATCATATATGGTAACGAAGGAGCTGAAATGTAATGTTATTAAAACAATCCCGAACAAGATAGCAAAATATTCCCATCCTCTACTTAAATAGCCAACATACAAAACAGCAATAAAAAATGGAACAGTTAGAATGATTTGCAATTTTCCTTCAAAATATGGGGCACGATATATAATCTTTTTTTCCATTATTTTTCTTCAACAGCTTTATCTACTGCTTGTATTGTTTGAACCTCGTCCAAAAGAGTATTAGTTAAATCACCTTCAAATCCCCCGCTGGTGTGAGTTTAGCATAAAATAGATTTACTGACCGCCACCAGTTGGTTTTCCTTTAGTGGTTTTAACTTTGTATTTGCTATCTTTTCCAAACTGCTTGTTGTGTTTCGACATTCCCTTTTTCTTCTTTCTCAGTTCTCTTTCGGCTTCTTTTGCCATTTTTTTAGGGTCTGTAGCATCTTTGTTTTCTTTACGTGATGCCTCAGCATACTGAACACTCATGGGTTTATTTCTTCTAACCCCAGTATCGTAATGCCCTTTTTTCTTGTTGGTAGTTGCTCTACCTTGAAACATATTTTTTTGGTCAAGCTTTTTGTTACACGAAAAAGCAACTAAAATGCTAATAATGATTGGTAATATCTTAAGATACTTATTCATAGTTAATTTATTCATATTCGTTTAATAACGTAGAAACATCATTAATTAGTCTGTCCACATCTTGTTCCGATGTTCCATCGTAAAAGCCCCTAATGCGTTTATCTTTATCTATCAACACAAAATTTTCGGTATGTATAAAATCATCAACACCTCCATCTCCTTCGGTTATAGCAGCAAAATAAGCTTTTCTAGCTAAATCGTAAATCTGTTTTTTATCACCTGTAACAAAATTCCATTTTTCTGCCGACACACCCAATTTGGTTTCATATTCTTTTAAAACTGGTACCGAATCGTGTTCGGGCATTACAGTGTGCGAAATAAGCAACACATCCGAATTTGATTGAAATTTATCGTAAACACGGTGCATTTGTTTGGTCATTTTTGGACAAATGGTTGGGCAAGTAACAAAAAAGAAATCGGCAACATAAATTTTGTTGTCAAAATCCTTTTCAGTAATCATTTTTCCGTTTTGGTTGGTTAAACTAAAACTACCTATTCGGTGCATTTTAGTAACTCCTTGAACCGATTCGTCAACCAACTTAGGATTGATATCAGAAGGATTGTAAACAGGAAGTTGTTTTGGTTTTATTAAAAAATAAGCTATTATAATTCCGGTTAAAACTATTAAACCAGCAGGTATTAATCGTTTCATCAGAATTTATATTTTGTTTCCAATACTTGTTTTAACAAATCGGTATCCAATTTTTTACCAACAATTGTTTTGTCTTTATCCAACAAATAAATTTGTGGGGTGGTAAAAATATCATACGTTAAATGGTAGTTTAAGCTTTTAACATCTGTTTTTCCGCCCAAAACATATTCGTTTACCTTTAATTGGTCGGTGTACACCTCCTGAGGAACAGCTACATTTATAAAATTGAGTTTGTTGTCTCTGATAAACTTTTTCCAAGGCTCATCGTGGCTAGAACTTACTGCATAAATAGATACACTTTTGTGTTTTATTTTTTCGTAGTACGCAGCCAATTTAGGTAACTCTTTTTTACAGTGACCACACTCTGGGTCCCAGAAAACAACTACCGTAAAATCAGTTTTTAAACTATGGAAATCTCTCCATACTCCTGCTGTATCTAGTAGCGTAAGGTTAACAGCCTTTTTACCTATTTGTAATGGTTCCATGGCTAATGCTCTTTCTCTAATTTTTTCTATTTGGGCAGAATCAACCCAATAAGCCAATTCATGGGTATAATATTTTAATCCCATGTGAATAAACACACTTTCCATTCCCATGTATTTCGATTTCTCGAAGTTGTTGGTAATATAGTTTACTGTATATTTATACATGTCGGAGCCAAACGTGGTTTTAGGAACAATTTTATCTGCTTCATTGTTTATACTATCTGGCTGTTGCACTACAATTTTGTTGAAATACCTGTCTAATTTAGTGTGGTAGATTGGAGTCCGAACCAAGCGATCATCTTTAAAATCAAAATCATCCCAAAAATGGTCTTTCATGTAAAAATACTTTGCAAAACGTAGTGTTGAATCATTTTTTATTTCTGTAAATTCAGGGATTTCAGGCTCTTTCATTGCTTTAAGAATAACTGCAACAAAAGTGTTTGGGTTGTTTTGTATTATTTCTAATCTAAAATTTTTAATCTCCTCAGCTATTTTAGTTAGTTGGGCTTGTATATCGATTTTTTTAGATTCAGCTGTAGTACTATCATTCAATTGTGCTTGCAATTCCATGGTGGTTTTCTGCTTGTCGCCGACAAATAAAAGCTGTTTGTAAAACAATTTATTTTCTTCCGACTTTTTAATTACCATGTTTTTTACATAGTTAGCCGTATCAGTTTCTATCTCAATAATTGGTTCATTTACCACTAGCTCAAACAACAACATGTTGTTAAAAATAACGCTGTAAATACCTCCAGGAAGTGGTTCTTGTCCGTCAAAAACACACAAACCGTTGGCATCAACTCTTGCGGTATCTTTGTAGTATTGCTTATCGCCAAAGTAATTGCCCAAGAAACAAACCGTATCTTTTAGTCCATTAAATTTAATTTTGATTTTATACCCATCGTTTGCAGAAAAAGAAGGCAAACAAATGGCAGAAAGGATTACAATAACTAAGAGTTTCTTCATAACTTTATAAAATTATTTGGTGAGTCAAATTTAGTGATATTAATTGCTTTAATTTTCATCAAACTATTTTTAACAAACATTTAACGTGCCAAATTACTTGTTATACATAGCTATTATCATTCCTTCTATTCTGCTAAGTTTAGGGGTTGCTTTGTATGTTTTTCAAGAGCGTTTAATTTTTCACCCCGAAAAACTATCTGTTAAATACGAATTTAGGTTTGATCAGCCTTTTGAAGAATTGAATTATATCACCGAAGATGGAAATACACTAAACGCTATTTTGTTTAAAACTACGAATGCAAAAGGACTTGTTTTTTACCAACACGGCAATGCCGGAAATTTAGACTATTGGGGAGCTAGAGCTGTTGATTTTACTCAACGAGGATATGATGTATTGATGTATGATTATCGTGGTTTTGGAAAAAGTACGGGTAAAATAAAAAACGAACGTATGATTTATTCAGACGCTGTAATGATTTACAAGAAACTGCTTTACGACTACAAAGAGCGAGATATTATTATTTATGGAACATCACTCGGAACAGGAATTGCTACAAGATTAACCCACGAAAACAATCCGAAACTATTGATATTAGAAACCCCTTATTTTAACTTTTTTGATGTTTCTAAATTTCATTACCCCTATTTGCCCAACTCTATATTGCTGCATTACCAATTTAAAAACAATAAGTTGTTGCCCGAAATAAAAGTTCCTATATACGTGTTTCATGGAACTGAAGACGAAACGGTTCCTTATAACTCTAGCGAAAGACTAGCTAAGTTGAGTAAAAACATTACCTTATTCACCATCCAAAATGGTTCTCACAGTAACTTAAATACCTTCCATTTTTACCACGAGAAATTGAGTGAGGTATTGGAATAGAGCCTTCAAATAAATTATTTATGTTAAACAATAACTTTATGTATTACTATTTTTTAACGAATAAACTCAATTCCTTTTGCCAGACATATATCTTCTAAATTATTATTGTCAAATGATTTAACTTGAATAGATTTTATTTTTAATTCAAAAAAATTGTTTTTTATAGGTACTTCAATATATTTATTTAAAAGATCATCTTCTTTAATTTGAAAATATTTATCATGTTTAGATTTAATATTGGTGTTATTAGTAAGAAATGACTTGAATTTCTTTCCTATTTGGAATGCATTGTAATCAAAACATATTCTTACCTCTTTCTCCCATTCATAATAACTCCTTTTTACATATTTTGAAAATAGATATGTTTTTGATAAATCAAGAGAATATCCAAATTCTTCTTTTATACATTGTTGTAAACAAAACAATTTTGTTAAGTCCGATTCATAAACCACCTTTCTTACATCAACATCATAATTGCCTTTGACTTTCTTAATAGAAAAACAAATACATGCTGCATCTTCATCTTGTTTTCCATAATAATTCCAATGGTCTTCTGAATCCTTTTCTGTTGTGCAACTAAGTATAAAAAAATTATTAACAACTGAAGACAAGTATTTTTCTGCATTAGGGATAATTAATCCAATTTTATTAATAAAATATGAAAACTCTTTCGAATCATTTCTATTCTCGATATACTTAGCCAAGTTGTATAAACGAATCTTATCATTTTCCACTATATTTTCAACATATTTTATAGGTAAATAGTGATATATATATTCTGTTTCATTACTTTTAAAATATTGGCTATCAACATACTCTGTAAACAGATCTATTTCGTTTCGATTTACTATAGGTCTATCAAGTATCCTAATTGTTCTTTCTGATGGGAAAAATTTAATATGATGAGAATCAAATTTAAAACTTGGAAAATGATTATTAAAAAGCTCAATAAGTCTTTGATTATCGCTCATTTTTTCTTCTCCACAATATTAAACTGCTGCTTTAACTTATCTAAACTACTTTCAAACTTAAAACTACTTCTAAGCGTTGAAATAAAGTTATCCACGTCAAATGTATTGGGATAAATAGAAATGGCGAAATCAAGCTTAGTTTCTTCATACTCAAAAACCATCATTAATTCAGCTATTTGTTTGGTTAACAAACAATTGTTTTCCAAATATTCTTTGCAGTAGTTAAGTTTGTCATCTTCCAAACGTTGGTTTTGCATATTCAGTTTAAAAGCTGCAAAGTCATCGTCTTTCATTGGCCAAGGGCAACCAACTTTTCCATCATAATCAGTCAATTGAAAATGGTCGGTTTGCTCTTCAATTAACGAGTCTTTAACAATGGTATCGGTTGTTAAGGTATCTATAGGTTTTGCTCCAAATTTAACCACCAATTGATTGGTTTCTTTCACTTCATAATCAGGTGCAATTTTTTTAAAACGAATTCCATTTTTATCCACTTCATATTGGTGATAAAACCCTATATCCAAAACATTTACAGCAGTTTTAAACACCTGCGTATCGTTGTAAAACCTCACTTCTAAAAAGTATTTCCCTTGAGGAATAAGACCTATTACTTTTAAGTTACTTACAGGTGTTTGGTTGAGTAAAAAATTATTCATACTTGCCTGAAACAATTGAGTAGGATCGCTGCTTTTCACAACCACAGCCGTTTGCTGTGCAAAACCTACACAACCAAACAAAAGCATCAACAGCAAGAGTCCCGATTTCAGCATGGTGTATTAGGTAAACAACTCATTAAATTTAAACGTATCTTTTAGCCTCACCCCTTTTTCGGTGTGCTGAACTGTGCAACATTCGTTAAGAGAATCGTGTTCTAAAAACAAGACATATTCTTTATCAGCAGCTTCGTTTAAAAACCTACCTTTTTCATCTAAAGTTAAAAGTGGGCGGGTATCATAGCCCATTACATAAGGCAAAGGAATATGCCCCACAGAAGGCAATAAATCTGCCATAAAAACAACCGTTTTACCTTGATATTTGATGTGAGGAATCATTTGAGCATCAGTATGTCCATCAGCTAAGAAAATATCAAAATAATTAAACCCTTCTTTATCAATAAACTTAAGCTGATCTAACTCCATCATTGGTATAATATTTTCTTTTAAAAACGATGCCTTTTCTCGGGCATTAGGCTCTGTTGCCCATTTCCAATGACGACTGTTGGTCCAATAATTAGCGTTTTTAAATGTTGCTTCAAACTTAGTTCGGTCGTTATTCCATTTTACACCACCACCACAATGGTCGAAATGCAAGTGGGTTAAAAATACATCGGTAACATCATTGGTACTAAAACCTAATTTATTTAAGTTGCCCTCCAACGAATCGTTTCCAAACAAATAATAATGGCTAAAAAATTTATCGTCTTGCTTGTTGCCAATTCCATTATCAATCAAAGTGAGTTTGTTACCGTCTTCAATTAACATACAACGCATACTCCAATCGCACATGTTGTTGCTATCTGCAGGATTGGTTTTTTGCCAAATGGTTTTAGGCACTACACCAAACATAGCTCCGCCATCAAGTTTAAAATTTCCAGTGTTTAAAGGATGAATTTTCATGTATATATTTTTATTTTTCTATCATTCAAAGATACAGTTTAGTGAACGAAATAACAATGCGTTGTTGAAAATTGAAAATACGCTTTATTTTTAGCTAGCGGATATTAGGTAAGTTAGCTGAAAACAAAACCAAACCATGAGAGTACATTTTATAGCCATTGGCGGTAGTGCCATGCACAATTTAGCTATTGCTTTACATAAAAAAGGATTTAACGTAACGGGGTCGGACGACGAAATTTTTGAACCCAGCAAAAGCAGAATTGCAAGTTATGGTTTGTTGCCCGATAAGTTTGGCTGGGACGAAAGCAAAATTACTCCTGATATTGATGCTATTATACTTGGAATGCATGCCAGAAAAGATAATCCTGAATTGCTAAAGGCTCAAGCCTTAGGTTTAAAGGTTTACTCTTATCCAGAATACATTTACGAGCAATCGAAAAACAAAAAACGTGTGGTAATTGGCGGAAGTCATGGTAAAACATCTATTACATCAATGGTTCTGCATGTGTTGAGTTATTGTAAAATAGATTTCGACTATATGGTTGGTGCTCAGTTAGCAGGATTTGACACCATGGTTAAAATCACTGATGCAAAAATCATCATTTTAGAAGGCGACGAATACCTTTCCTCTCCTATTGATTTACGCCCCAAGTTTCATTTATATCATCCTCATGTTGCTTTAATTAGCGGTATCGCCTGGGACCACATCAACGTGTTTCCTACTTTTGAAAATTACGTAGAACAATTCTCCAAATTTGTTTCGTTGATTGAAAAAAATGGTATTTTGGTTTACTGCAAAGCCGACCCTGAAGTAAACAAAGTAGCCTTAACCACTCCTAACCCATCAATTGATAGAATTGGTTATCAAACACCAGAAAATGTAATTGAAAATGGTATTACCTCAGTATTAATTCAAGGAAATAAAATTCCGTTAGAAATTTTTGGCGACCATAATTTACAGAACATGGAAGGAGCTCGTCTGGTTTGTAATCAGCTAAAAGTTAGCGACGAAAAGTTTTACGAAGCCATACAAAGTTTTAAAGGAGCAGCAAAACGTTTGGAATTGATTGCGAAAAACGACACGACTGCTGTTTACAAAGATTTTGCTCATTCGCCATCAAAACTAAAAGCAACTACTGCTGCGGTAAAACAACAATATGCCAACAGAAAATTAATTGCTTGCATGGAATTACACACATTTAGTAGTTTAAATAAAGCCTTTTTAGCAGAATACCACAACAGTATGGAAACTGCCGACGAAGCTTATGTTTATTACAGTAACCACACATTGGAACACAAAAAACTTGCTCCAATAACTCCTGAAGAGGTAAAACAAGCTTTTGGCTCTAAAAACGTAAGCGTTTACACCAATTCCAATGAATTGTTTAGCATGTTGGAAAATAAAAAGTGGGATAATAGCGTATTGTTATTGATGAGCTCTGGTAATTTTGATGGAATTAATTTAAATGCCTTTGGCGAAAAACTAGTTTAATTCGAAAAACCGCAATACTGGTGCTTTTTAAACCTAACTTTGTAAGAAAAACACCATGAGTGAAGCTTTTGTGAAATTTAATGTAGCCGACAGACCTGAGTTTATTAAGGAACTACGCAAAAAAGTAAACCTCTACTTTAAGGAAAATAACATCTCAAAACATGCCGACGCTAACATGAAGTTTAAAACGGTGTTCATGTTGTTTTTATATTTCACCCCTTTAATTTTGATGTTAGTTGGTGTTGTATCCTCCTTTTGGTGGATAATGTTGATGTGGGTTTTAATGGGTTTCGGCATGTCGGGCATTGGATTATCTATTATGCACGATGCCAATCATGAATCGTATTCGAAAAATAAAAATGTGAACAAAGCACTTGGTTTCTTGGTAAACTTTTTAGGTGCTTATCATGTCAACTGGAAAATTCAACACAATGTTTTACACCACACTTTTACCAATGTAGAGGGTTTTGATGATGATATTAATGTACCTGTTTTAAGATTGTCGCCAAAACAAAAAAAGAGTAAATGGTTTATTTTTCAGGCTTATTATGCATCCTTCTTATATGGCATGATGACTATTAATTGGTTATTATTTAAGGATTTTGCAAAATTGGTTCAATATAAAAAGCAAAACCTATTGGCTAGCCAAGGACTATCGTTTCGTAAAGCTTTATCACTTTTAATTATTAATAAGGCTTGGTACATTGTATTGACTTTAGTTCTTCCTTTAATTTTAGTTGATTTGCCTTGGTGGCAAATTGTTTTAGGATTTGTGTTAATGCAATTTATCTGCGGATTAATTCTTTCCTACATTTTTCAACCTGCACATGTTATTGAAGAAACTAATTTTTATGAAGCCGATACCACTGGCAGTGTTGAAAACAATTGGGCAATACATCAATTAAAAACTACTGCAAATTTTGCTGACAAAAGCATCTTTTTTTCGTGGTTTATTGGTGGTTTAAATTACCAAATTGAACATCATTTGTTTCCAAACATTTGCCATGTTCATTACAAAAAAATATCAAAAATTGTAAAGGAAACTGCTCAAGAATTTGATATTCCCTATTATCAACATAAAACTTTTTTTGGAGCTGTACGAAGTCATTTTGCACTACTCAACCAATTGGGTACTGGAAAATACGACCTAAAATACAGTAACTAAACAAATCTATTATTCCTTCTTTTTGTTGTATTCCTTTTTGGTATTGCTATAATGGCTATAAACAGTTGTAATAAAACTAAGGATTAATCCCAATCCAATTACAATGTAAATCATGTTAAATATTTTACCTAAGTCGGTGGCTGGTGTAAAATCGCCATAACCAATGGTTGTAAGTGTAATGACACAAAAATAGAGCGAATCTATCCATCTCCAACCTTCTAAATAGTGAAAAACCACAGTGCCTACTACCAAAACAAGGAAAGTAGTAAATAACAACTCTCGGTATTCCTTATCTTTTAAAAAACTGATGATAACACTCCAAAACAACATATTCTTTCTATTTAACATTACTTAATCAAAGATAGCAAAAAACTAATCAATTGATATTTATCATTGATAACCTATTATATTAGGCTTAGCTTTGTATCATTAATTCAATGCCTCATGAAAATTATCTTTTACAATTTAGTCTTATTGCTTTTAATAAGTTGTGGACAAAACAATAACACTGAAATAAAACCTATAAAACAAGATATTACCGAGTCGGTTTATTCATCAGTAACCATTCAGCCTGATAGTTTATACAATGTGTATTCAGTAGCTACTGGAATCTTGGAAAAAACTTTTATTGAAGAAGGGGACAGCGTAGTGTTTGGACAAAATTTATTTCAAATAACCAACAACAACCCAAAATTGAGTTCTGAAAATGCTCGATTAACTATGCAAATAGCGAAAGAAAATTTTAGTGGCAAACACGCTGTATTAGAAGATTTAAAAAACGAAATTAAACTTGCTGAATTAAAATGTAAAAACGATTCATCTGTTTTTCAACGTCAGAAAAATTTATGGGCTCAAAAAATTGGCTCGCAAGCAGAGTTCGATGCAAAAAAATTACAATTTGAAACATCTAACCAAACTTTAAAAACTCTAAAAAATAGGTATTTAAGAACCGAAAATGAATTGAAACAACAAGTTCAACAGGCAACAAATAATTACGAATCGACACTTTATCTTTCAAAAGATTATACCATCCAAAGCAAAATTTCAGGGAAAGTCTATTCCATTTATAAAAACATTGGCGAATTGATTTCTGCTCAACAACCCCTTGCTATGATTGGAAGCAATTCAAAATTTATTGCTGAATTATTAGTTGATGAAGTAGATATTGCCCGAATTTCATTACAACAAAAAGTACTCATTACTTTAGATGCATACCAAAACCAACTTTTTGAGGCTACCATTACTAAAATTTATCCGCAAAAAAATGACCGTTCTCAAACCTTTAAATTGGAAGCAGAATTTATAAAAGCTCCTACAAATCTTTACCCTGGGTTATCAGGCGAAGGAAACATTATTATTTCAACAAAAAAAAATGCATTAGTAATTCCAAAAATATACCTAAATAAAGACCAAACCATTAATACCGATAAGGGGCTAATAAAAGTAGAAACTGGCATGGAAAGTTTAGATAAAATTGAGATTTTAAGTGGATTAGATGAAAACACTCCCATTTATTTAACCGAAGAATAATGAATTGGTTTCTAGTCATATTAACAATTTCTAAAACCCATCTTTTATCACGAATAAAACAAACGTCGGTTGCTGCACTTGGTGTAACTTTTGGTATTAGTGCATTTATTATACTCATGAGTTTTATGTCGGGTTTAAATGGCATGCTTGATGGCTTAATATTAAATAGAACCCCGCATATTCATATTTACAATGAAATAAAACCTAACGATAAACAACCTGTTCATTTTTTTGATGAGATATCTGCTAATTTAAATGTTATACACTCTATAAAACCAAAACAAACCCAACTTAAAATTCATAATGCTCAACCCATTATTAATTATTTAAAAAGTGATAAAAAAGTTAAAGCTGTTTTACCTCAAGTAAAATCGCAAGTATTTTATGTTGCTGGTTCTACCGAACTAAACGGAATAGTTACTGGAATTAAAGCAAAAGATGAATCTGCATTTTTTAATTTCAACGATTATATTGTTGGTGGAACTCCTGATGATTTAGAAAACAATTTAAATGGAATATTGCTTGGAATAGGTGTTGCAAAAAAAATGTCGTTAAAAATTGGCGATAGAGTTCAATTAGCAACCATTAAAGGCGAAATTATTCCATTAAAAATTGTTGGTTTCTTTCAAAGCGGTTTGGCTGAAGTAGATAACATTCAAAGCTATGTTAGCATAAAAACTGCTCAGCGATTATTAGGAGAATCATCAGAATATCTTACTGATATTAATATTAAATTATTCAATATTGACGATGCTTTACCCATGGCAAAAGCTATCAGCAAACAATTTAATTTAACTGCTGTCGACATTAATACGGCAAATGCTCAATTTGAAACAGGTACATCTGTTCGAAATTTAATTACTTACGCAGTTTCAATAGCTCTATTGATTGTTGCTGGATTTGGTATTTACAACATTTTAAACATGATGATTTATGAAAAAATGAATGATATTGCTATTTTAAAAGCTACGGGGTTTTCAGGTGCTGATGTAAAACTTATTTTCATTAGTCAGGCCGTTATTATTGGTTTTGTTGGTGGTATTCTTGGTTTAATTTTAGGATACATTGTTTCAAGCATTATTAGTTATTTGCCTTTCGAAACGGAAGCTTTACCAACCATTAAAACTTTTCCTGTAGATTTTAACTTTATTTATTATATAGTAGGAATTGTTTTTGCCATGGTTTCTACCTTTATTGCAGGTTATTTACCAGCCAGAAAAGCCCAAAATATTGACCCAGTTGAAATTATTAGAGGACAATAATGAACGTATTAGAAGCAAAAAATATCAACAAATTTTTTAGAGGAGCTATCGATTTTCAGGCACTAAAAGACATTAACTTTTCCATTAAAAAGGGAGAGTTTACTTCTATTATGGGTAAATCGGGTTGTGGAAAATCTACCCTCCTATACATTTTATCCACCATGGATACTAGTTATGAAGGAGAACTTCTAATAAATCAAGAAAAGATAACAGGAAAATCAAATAACGATTTAGCCTACATCAGAAACAAACACATCGGTTTTGTTTTTCAGTTTCACTATTTGTTGCCAGAATTTACCATTTTGGAAAATGTAATGCTTCCTGCAAAAAAACTTGGTGAAAAATCATTTCAAGAAATTGAACATGATGCTATAGAAAAATTAAAACTGTTAAACATCGACGATCAAGCATTAAAGTTAGCATACCAAATTTCTGGTGGACAAAAACAACGGGTAGCCATTGCAAGAGCGTTGATAAACAATCCAACCATTATTATGGGAGATGAACCTACAGGAAATTTAGACAGTCATAACGCTGAAAACGTTTTTAACATCTTCAAAGAATTAAGCCACGAGCAAAAATTATCATTATTGGTAGTTACTCACGACAAAGAGTTTGCTGAAAAAACAGATCGAATTATAGAAATGGGTGATGGAATGATTATTAGACAATAAAACTATTTCGATTTTCTAAACAACATATTAAACCGTGGGGTTTTATTAAAAACTCCTTGACTTGTATTTTTAACATCCTCAATAGTAAAAAACGCATTGGGTAGAAATGCAGCTATTTTATCTACCACCTTAGGCACATCTTTTCTTTTAATAATAGTGAAAATCATTTTTACAGGACCAACTGCACCTTGGGCATCAACAATAGTTAATCCATGGTTAGAATTTTTTAATTCCGCAATCAATTCATCACTATTTTGGTTGGTAATAACACGGATAACTTGCAAACCTAATGCTAACTTTTCTTCTATAAGTAAGCCAACGTAAGTACCTGCTGCAAAACCACCTGCGTAAGCAATGTAACATACCCAATTGGATAAGTTTTGCATTACTTGTGCAACAACAATAATCCAAATAAGTACTTCGAAAAAACCTAAAAATGGAACTATTTTTCGAAAACCTTTTGAAATAAAAACATGTCGGAGTGTTCC
The DNA here is from genome assembly GCA_964398455.1 of uncultured Vicingus sp. GTDB lineage: Bacteria > Bacteroidota > Bacteroidia > Flavobacteriales_E > Vicingaceae > Vicingus. The sequence goes on from CAYNMR010000001.1 coordinate 60,735, forward strand.
TAAACTTACATCAGTTAAACGTGAAAAGAAAATGATAATTGGGAGAATTATCCAATTGAAATAATCAAATTCGGGAACTACTTGAAGCAGCATAATGTATTAAACGTTAAATCTAAAATGCATAATATCTCCATCTTCCACTACATATTCCTTGCCCTCTACCCCCATCTTTCCAGCTTCTTTTACAGCCGCTTCAGAACCAAATTTTATAAAATCTTCATATTTTATTACTTCAGCACGAATAAATCCTTTTTCAAAATCAGTATGAATAACTCCTGCAGCTTGAGGTGCTGTCATGCCTTTCTTAATAGTCCAAGCCCTAACCTCTTTTACTCCAGCTGTAAAATAAGTGTATAGATTTAACAGTTTGTAAGCTGCACGTATCAATTTGTTTACACCTGCTTCTTCCAATCCTAAATCTTGTAAAAATTCCTGACGTTCTTCGTACGTTTCTAATTCAGCAATATCGGCCTCTATTTGAGCCCCAATAACCAACACTTCTGCTCCTTCATCTTTAACCGAATTTTTAACTGCGTCAACATGAGCATTACCAGTTTTTACAGAACCCTCATCAACATTACACAAATACAATACAGGCTTTGCTGTAATTAATTGTAATGGACGAATAAACTCTTTTTCATCTTCAGAAAATTCTAATGTACGAACGGACTTTCCTTGTTCTAAGGTTTTTAAAACTCGTTGATAAAGTTCTCCTTCTTTTGCTACGCTTTTATCGCCTGTTTGAACTTTTCGTTTAATGGTGTCGTATTTTTTCTCTACGGTTTCAAAATCTTTCAATTGTAATTCAATATCAATAATTTCTTTGTCTCTAATTGGATTAACAGAACCATCAACATGCACCACATTATCATCATCAAAACATCTTAATACATGAATAATAGCATCTGTTTCTCTAATGTTGGCTAAAAATTTATTTCCCAAACCCTCGCCTTTACTAGCTCCTTTTACTAATCCGGCAATATCAACAATTTCAATAGTAGTTGGCAAAACTCGTTCTGGTTTAACTAAACTTTCTAACTTTTCTAAACGCTCATCAGGCACTGTAATCACACCCACATTGGGTTCAATTGTACAAAATGGGAAATTAGCCGATTGAGCCTTTGCGTTTGATAAACAGTTAAATAAAGTTGATTTTCCTACGTTGGGTAATCCAACAATTCCACATTTTAAAGCCATAAACAATTTTTAAGGCTGCAAATATAGTTTAAATGCTGTTTTATTTTTGATAAATAAATGGTTTAAACTGAAAATTTAAAAATTGGTACAATTTTGTTTCGTTAACTTTGTTATCTATTATATTTAAAACCAAAAAGTATTAAAATCCACAATGGCAAAAGAAAGCAAAGCTCAGCTCATTATCTATAACATCATTAATCCTTTTATTCATCTTTTAATTAAATTTAAGATAACGCCTAATATTATTACAACAGTTGGCTTGTTACTAAATATTTTAGCTGCAATTATTTTTATTTTAGGAGCAGAACAAGCTGAAAGAACACAGTTGGTTTATGTTGGTTGGGGTGGTTTTACCATTTTAATTGCTGGATTGTTTGATATGATTGATGGACGTTTGGCTCGATTAGGCAACATGTCTTCGAAATTTGGAGCTTTTTACGATTCGGTGGTTGACAGATACAGTGAGTTGATTATGTTTCTAGGTATTTGTTATTATTTAATTGCACACCACTTCTTTTTAAGTTCATTATTTGCCTTTATTGCATTAATAGGCTCAATGATGGTAAGCTATACCAGAGCAAGAGCGGAAGGTATCGGTATCGAATGTAGTGTAGGTATGATGCAACGACCTGCAAGGGTTGTAACAATTGGTGCTGGAGCAATGTTTTGTGGTATATTTCATTACTTTTTTGGTAACATCTGTATAAAAATGGATGATTTTCCAATTGTACTTTTTGAAACCATCTCCATATTTACAGTACCAGTGACTATTGTAGCCATTTTTTCAAATGTTACTGCAATTGAACGTTTAAACCACGTAAAAAAAGCATTAAACAACCTCTAAGATGAACAAATACTTAGTTCTCATAGTGATCATAGGTTTTGGTTTGATAGGTTTTACTAATCACAAGCCTATATTAAAAAAGACATTTTTTTTTACAGGCGAAGATTCTGTTTTTAATGGTTACCCCATACCAAAAGACGATCACATGCTTTTTTACATTCAAAAAAGTTTTAACCAAAATACGGTAGTGTATTCACTTAATGTAAATAAAGAGGGCAAAATAGATCCAACTAATCCTATTAATGTTTTTTGGAGAAGGTATCAAGAAGATGGTCGAAAACGAGAATTAACCCAAATAGAAAAAACATTTGGCTATGGAGTTAAAGCAAAACCATTAAAGAATAAGTCAAACACCTATGTATTCTCCATTGTAGCACTAAAGGACAAACAATTTATTGCTACTCAAACACCTGACGGAAAACCTCATGTGATAACTACCATTGCCGATAAGAATTCTTTGATAGAACGTGTTTATATAAAAGCTGAACACACCAAGTTACTACCCAAAGTCTTTTATTTAGAAGTTTTTGGCACTGAGCTAAAAACCAAAAAACCTGTTTATCAGAAAATTATTCCTTAAACGAGTTATTTTTTTTTATTACTATTGTAAAATAATTTATTGTTAATTTATAAAAAAAAATGAAAAAATTTATACTCTTATTTAGTTTAATTGGATTTTACACTAACTTTCTGAATGCCCAACAAACCATTGGTCTATTTCAAAATGATCCAGGATCTTTTAATGGTTACACTCTATACAGTCCTAGTGGAGATACTCTAACGTATTTGATAGATAACTGTGGAAACAAAGTACATACTTGGCACAGTCAATACAAACCTGGATTATATGCCTATCTACAACCAGATGGTCGGTTATTAAGAGGAGGAGTTAGTCCTTTACCAGGTTCAGACTTTCAAGCTGGTGGTAGAGCTGGTATTATACAAATTTTAGATTGGAACAGTAATGTTCTATGGGAATACGAAACATACACAAGTTCTACAATTCAACATCACGACTGTAGAATGTTACCTAATGGAAACATTTTATCTCTTCAATGGCAAAAATATGACTCCCTAACTTCAATACAAAATGGTAGAAATCCTGCTTTTATTCCTGATGGGGAAATCTGGTCTGATAAAATTGTAGAATACCAACCCATTGGCACTGATAGTGCAATTATTGTTTGGAGTTGGGATTTTTGGGATCATATGATTCAAGATTTTGATCCATCAAAATTAAATTACGGAGTAGTTGCTGATCACCCAGAATTAATAAACATTAACTATGTTGGATTTCAAACCACAGGTATTGATGATTGGACTCATTGTAATGCAATAAGTTACAACGATAGTTTAGATCAAATTGTTATTTCAGCAAGACATACATCTGAAATATATATCATTGACCATAGTACAACTACTATTGAAGCAGCCTCTCATTCAGGAGGAAATATGGGCAAAGGTGGAGATATATTGTATCGTTGGGGAAATCCTGCAGCTTATAATAGAGGAACCTCTGCTGACCAACAATTATTTACTCAACACGATTCATATTGGATTCCGAATGATTTAACCGATGGTGGAAAAATTATGATTTTCAATAACGGACCTAGACCTTCAGAAAATTTTTCATCTGTAGATATTATTAATCCTCCAAGAGATGTAATGGGGAATTATATTATTAATTCAGGACAGGCTTTTGGACCACCGGCTCCTGATTGGCAATATACAGCCCCAATTAAAGAAAATTTTTATGGCCAATTCATTTCTGGAGCTCAAAGGTTACCTAATGGAAACACCTTAATTTGTAATGGACCTGAAGGAAATATTTTTGAAATAGATAATGGAAATAATGTTGTTTGGAATTACATTAATCCTGTTTTAACAAATGGAATTACCTTATCTCAAGGTGATACTTTATCTCCTGTTGGCATCCCTGGTTTATCAGGAAAAAACAACCTTGTATTTCGTGCTTACCGATACGGACCTGATTATGCTGGATTAAATGGTCAAACACTAACACCAACAGTTCCTATAGAACTAAATCCAACGCCTTCATCATGTACAATAACCAGTATAAATAACTTAACCCCTATTTATACCGCTACTATATATCCTAATCCAGCAAATGACTTTATCCTAGTTGATATCAATGAACCTATAAATACGAATTACCTAATTTATGATATTGCAGGAAAAATAATATCATCAGGAGTTTTGAACTCTGGAAAAAATTCAATAAATACTTCAGATCTGACTAATGGTGTATATTTCATACAAATAGACAATTACCAAGTAGAAAAATTTATTATAAATTATTAAACCAAGACTATAACGAGAAAAAGCCATTCCCATCGAATGGCTTTTTCTCGTTATAGTTAAATTGAATTCCAAACAATATTTATAATATCCCTCCGTAACTTATTAACAAATAAAAAATAAATAACCACTAGCAATGCCCAATACAAAAACATACTATCTAAAAAATATGTTGGGCAAAAGCTGTATTCGATTAATCGAATTGAGTTTTTCTTTATTAAATGATGTTAATATACAACAAATACGAATAGGAGAAGTTACCTTATCGTTCAACGAAAAAGAAATTCCAGAAAAAAAAATTATTGAACAATTTAAGGTGTTGGGTTTTGAGTTGTTGCAAGACGTCGATAACATTTTAGTAGAAAAAATAAAACAAGCTGCTGTTGAACTTATTTTTTATAGTTACAACTCTAATTCTTTAATTAGAAACTCAGATTATATTAGTCAAAAAATGCAACTCCCCTACGATAAGTTGAGTAAAATTTTTAAAAAGAAAACCAAAACTACCTTAGAAAAATACATTATATTATTAAAAATTGAGAAAGCAAAAGAAATGCTTTCACATGGCGAATTTAGTGTAAGTGAAATATCATTTATGTTAGGCTATAGCAGTGTACATTATTTAAGCAATCAATTTAAAAAAACCACGGGAGTTACCATTTCAAAATTTAAAGAAAACCCAATTAAATACCGAGTTTCAATTGAAAACTTGTCAATCTAAATTTTATACAATTTAATCAAAATTGTATAATCCGTTGCGTAAAAAGTGTACATACATTTGTATCATCTCAAAAACTAAATAGTTATGAAATTAAAAAAAGACATTGCCATTAGTGATTCAGGATTTTTGTTCAATCCATCATCTGGCGACAGCTATTCCCTCAATCCAATTGGTGTTGAAATATTAAAATTAATGCAAGAAAAAAAATCGGACGATGAAATCGTAACCAAACTGTTACAAGATTTTGCTATAGATAAAGATACAGTTGAGAAAGACTTGTACGATTTTAAAATGATGCTAACCAGTTACAAACTAATTAACTAAAAACACATGAAAAAAGTTGAAACAAAACCAACTTTTACCGTTGCTGTTACAGGTTTAAATGCTATTGACAGTCCAGGTCCTGGTGTGCCTGTTATTAGAGCTTTACGTGAAGCAAAAAGTTTTAATGTTAGGATAATTGGCTTGAGCTACGAAACGCTAGAACCTGGTATTTACATGAACGATTTGGTTGACAAAGTTTATCAAGTTCCTTTTCCTTCGGCTGGTACTGAAGTAATGTTTGAACGATTTAAGTACATTAATAGTCAAGAAAATGTAGATTTCCTATTTCCAAATTTCGATGCTGAACTGTTTAATTTTATAAAACTCGAAAAACGGTTAAAAGATGAATTAGGGATTCACATGTCAATTCCTACCATGGAACAATTTGAAGCTCGTAACAAAGTAAACTTATACGAATATGGTAAAAAACATGGCATAACAGTTCCTTTTGCCAAAATGCTTTATAATCCAAACGAATTACCAGCTTTAGTATCAGAATTTGGTTTTCCGTTGGTTATAAAAGGAAAATTTTATGATGCAAAAATTGCTTATACCACAGATCAGGCTATTCAACATTTTAATAAAATAAGTGCTCAATGGGGTTTACCCGTTCTTATTCAAGAATTTGTTCATGGTACCGAAGTAAACATTTGCGGTGTTGGTGATGGAAATGGAAAATTAGTTGGCGCAGTTCCTATGCGTAAACTTTATATTACCGACAAAGGAAAAGCATGGGCTGGTGTCACTATTTCAGATAGTAAATTAATGAACCTAACCAAAAAACTAATTAAGGAAACTAAATGGAATGGTCCGTTTGAACTAGAGGTAATGAAAACTACTAATGATGAATATTATTTGATTGAAATAAATCCACGCTTCCCTGCATGGTGCTATTTACCAGTTGGAGCTGGACAAAACCAAGTAGAAAGTATTGTTAACATTACTCTTAACCAACCATTTAAAACTTATACAAAATATGAAATAGGTAAGTTGTTTATTAGGTATTCATACGACTTAATTGTTGACATGAAGGACTTTGAACAAATCTCAACCCATGGTGAACTTTAAAATCTTGAAAAAATGAAAAAAGAAACTAAAAAAACATACGAAAGACCCCTAATAAAACCTCTAAATGCAGGTTTAATGAATAAATTTGGTAAAAGAACAGAATGGTCGGCATTTTCTCAAATTGATGGTGTGCCTATTCTAGATTTAGTTAAAGAATACGGTTCTCCACTTTTTGTTTATTCAGAGAAAAAAATTCGTGAAAATTATAAAGCAGCTAAACGAACCTTTGAAACACGTTATCCTAAGGTTCAATTTGCTTGGTCGTACAAAACTTGTTACTTAAATGCCATTTGTGATGTGTACCATCATGAAGGTTCTTGGGCTGAAGTAGTTTCAATCTTTGAGTATCAAAAAGCTATTTTAAATGGCGTACCTGGTGACAAAATTATATTTAACGGGCCTGACAAAACTGATGAAGATTTAGCTATAGCTATAAAAAATAATTCGCCAATACATATCGACCATTTAGATGAATTATATCGTTTAAATGAACTCGCAAAAGATTTGAGTAAAAAACCTCGAGTTGCTATTCGAGTAAATATGGATACTGGTATTTATCCAATGTGGGATAGGTTTGGATTCAACTACGAAAATGGCCAAGCTTGGGATGCTATAAATAAAATCATGGCTACCGACAGGTTAGAATTAGTTGGGTTACATACACATATTGGAACATTTATGTTAACACCATCGGCTTATGCCGTTGCAGCAAGTAAAATGGCTGATTTAGCTATAAACATTAAAACAAAATTTAAAAAAACCATTACGTACATTGATATGGGAGGTGGTTTTGCCTCAAAAAACACATTAAAGGGCTCATATTATATGGGTAGTGATACTGTTCCAGATATTGCTGAATATGCCGAAGCCATTACATCATCATTATTAAGTGCTGGTTTCGACAAAGGTGATTTACCATACTTATATTTAGAGACTGGTAGAGCATTAATTGACGATGTTGGATTTTTGGTAGGTAGTGTAATTGCCAACAAACGCCTATCGGATGGAAGAAGAGCTACTATTTTAGATTTTGGTGTTAATGTTTTATTTACCTCATTTTGGTACGACCATAAAATAACTCCTGTAGAGGAGTTAGGATATCACACAGAAGATACTACATTGTATGGACCAATGTGTATGAATATAGATGTTGTTAGAGATAGTATTTCGATGCCTCCATTAAAACCAGGTAATCATGTAGTAGCTCATTATGTTGGGGCTTATAATGTAACTCAATCCATGCAATTTATATCGTTACGACCTGCAATTGTATTGATTGATACCGAAGGAAAACACCATTTAATAAAATCACGAGAAACTGTTGAATCGGTTCAGAAAGACGAAAAAGTTCCTGCTCATTTAACTAAATTCACACTTTAATTGTTGAATGAATTTATTAGCCTTTAAATATTACGCTAAACTTATACTTGAGGGAATCCTAAACAGTTTCTCTCAAGTATATTTCAGTAATAGTAAAGTTCTAGGTTTTATTTTACTAGCAGTTTCTTTCTTTGACTTGGGAGCGGGTATTGCCGCTATGCTATCCATTTTAATATGTCAACTTACTGCATTATTGTTCAATTTCGATCATAAAAACATAAAAGAGGGTACTTATACATATAATTCAGCTATGGTAGGCGTTGCTATTGGTATCTTTTATCAATTCAACTTTTCCTTAATTATACTGTTGGCACTTTCTGCAGTCCTAACATTCTTTCTTACCGTTTGGTTTATGAACCATTTAGCTGCAAAAGGACTACCGTTTTTAAGTATTCCTTTTCTTTTGGTTACATGGTTAATTATTCTTGGAGGAAAGAACTTCTCAGCACTTGAATTACATGAAAAGACTGTATTGTCTCTCGAAAATTATTTTCCAATTCTATTTACAAGTGTTACTGATTTTATTACTCATTTACCCTTTGCAGATTTGTTTTATCTTTACTTCAGATCGCTAGGAGCTATATTATTTCAATACAATGATTTGGCTGGAATTATCATTTCTATTGGTTTATTGATACATTCTAGAATCTCTTTTGTATTATCCATTTTTGGATTTGTTCTCGGGTTTCTGTTTTATAGGTTTATGGAAGCAGATTTCTCACAACTAATCTATTCATATATTGGTTTTAATTTTATTTTAACAGCCATCGCTTTGGGAGGTTTTTTTATTGTTGCCTCAAAACGTTCTTATTTCTTACTATTATTTAGTATTCCGTTAATTGCTTTAATTATTAGTGGAATTTATGGTATATCTCAATTTTTTGGTCTCCCACTCTATTCTTTACCATTTAATATTGTAGTAATTATGATATTATATGCTCTAAATCAAAGAAGTTTTACCTCAAAATTATACCGAGTTTACATTCAACATTTCTCTCCAGAAAAAAATCATTACAAACACTTTAATAGTTTAGACCGATTTAGTAATCAAACCTACCTTAATATTTCTTTACCAATTATTGGATTTTGGAGAGTTTCGCAAGGTAACAATGGTGATATTACCCATAAAGATGATTACCGTTATGCCTTAGATTTTGACGTAACTGACGAAAAGGGGAAAACCTTTAAAGATGATGGACTAGAATTGAAGGATTATTACTGTTACAATTTACCCGTTATTGCTCCAGCATCTGGAATAATTTCGACCATTGTTGATGGTGTTGATGACAATTCTATTAGTAATGTGGATATTTCAAATAATTGGGGTAACACTATTATTATTAAACATGCTGAATATTTATATTCTAAATTGAGTCATCTCAAAAAAGAAAGTTTGTTGGTTAAACAAGGTGATTATGTTTACAAAGGACAAGTAATTGGATATTGTGGTAGTTCTGGTCGTTCACCTGAACCTCATTTACATTTTCAGATGCAAACAACTCCTTTTGTTGGTTCTAAAACCTTACTACACCCAATCGATTATTATTTATCTATTTCAGAAGGAAAGCACGAGTTTCATGCCTTTGATGTTCCAAAAGAAAACATGCAAATAAGCAATATAACCACCACAAAGATTCTTACCGATAACTTTGGCTTCATTCCTGGACAATTGCTCACTTGGGAAATTGAGCAAACTAGCAAGAAAGAATTAGTAAAGTGGGAAGTTGTTGTAAATTCAGCTAATCAAATGTATTTTTATTGTCATAAAACTGGTTCAACTGCTTATTTCGTAAACAATGGAACACTATTTTATTTTACTGATTTTTATGGCGATAAAAATACTCTACTTCACCATTTTTATAAAGGAGCTCACAAAATTTTATTAGGTTATTATCCTGATATTCAGATTAAAGACCAATTAATCATTACTGATTTATTTAACGGTGCTTTATGTTTTATACACGATTTTACAGCTCCATTCTTTCATTACTTAAAAGTTAAATACCTATTTTTATTTGTTTCATCAAACAATACTCACAACCCTACTGAAATTGTTTTTGACACCAACTGTTCAGGACAATTTTTTAACAAAACATCTATTCAACAACGCTATAAATTTACTATCTCAGAAAACGAAAAAATATCTTTTCAATTCAATAGTACAAAACATACATTCAAAGCTCGTTTATGTGTAAATGGATAGTTGTTTTTTTATTTTTATGTGGTTTATCTACTAAGGCTCAAAACATTAGTGATTTTAAAACCATCGATAGTTTAAGTTATTATCTCTACTCAAATGCTAAATGGCAAGAGTTATCTGAACTGAATTACACACAAGAGATTGATTATCATTATCTAAACTTAAGAATTGGGATTGCTTTTTATCAATTAAAAAAGTACCATCGTGCAGAAAAATATTTACTAAAAGCATATCTACAAAATAAAAGTAGCGAAATAGCAGCCTCTTATCTTTATTCTTCATCAATACAAACTGGTAGCTTATTTTTGACTGCCGAAACACATGATGCTATTATAGGAGACTCCATTAAATTCACCAAAATAATTAGTGCTGCAACCTTTAACATAGGAACAAAATTATCTGCCAATAAAGATATTGCTGGAAACATCAACTTCTTTAGTATTGGATTAGGTCACTTGCCCTCTAAAAAATTGGCTTTATATCAAAGCTTTACCTTTCAAAATCAACAAAATAATATTTGGGGTAATTTTACTCAATTACAATATTATCTAGGGGGTTCCATAAAACTCGGAAACAAATGGAATATAAATATTGGTTCGCATCTTCACCAATACAAAGCCAATATCGATTTTAAATACAATACTTCAAAAACAACAGTTATCCAACCTAAATTTCAGGGTGATTTTAGAACTGACTCGGTTTATATAAAAAATCATTTGCTTAAAGGTAATTATGAACAGCAAGGCTCCTTCTTATATTTAGGTTTAACAAAAGTAACGGGCGCTTTAAAATTTTTGCCATTTCTTGAAGTAAATTTAGAACAATCAACATCAAACATTACTGAAATGGAATGGACAGAGATAAAAATCCGTAAAACAAGTCCGACTCCTCCACCTATTGATTTTACAAAAAATAAAGACACTACATTTAAAAAAGTAGAATACCCAACCAATCAAGAACAATTCATTATAGGGTCTTCAATACAATATACCATGCCTTTCGCTCATGAAAAATTAACTATAGGCTTAACATTCTATCAGGCTCTAAACGGTAAACACAAAACCATTATTTCCCCTTTTACAAAAATTAAGTTCGGAAAAAGTTCATTATTTGCTTCTTATTTACAAAAAAATAATATTGCTATTGCAGAAAATTATGGTTCATTTTTACAGAACTCTTACGATAATATTCATCACCAAATTAATTTACAATTCAATCAACCTTTATCACCAAGAACATCATTAAATTTATCATATCAATTTGAAGATAAAACAGATGCATTATCTTTAATTCGGTTCAAATCCAATATGTTTTCATTATCATTATTCTTAAACTTTTAAAAAAAATTATATCTCATGAAACACTTAAAAAAAACAATTCTACCAATTTTTGCAGTTTTTACTGTATTTTCAAGCTTTGCTCAAAGTTCATTTAACGATAAGCTAGCTGCATTCTCTTCTAGTTATGAAAAGGAATATACTTATGATTACGACAATGCCATAAAAGCTTTAGAAAAAGTATATGCCGAGAGTTCGTACGAAATGAATTTGAGATTGGGTTGGTTGTATTATCTTAAAGCAGATCACACAAAATCCATATCATTTTATAAAAAAGCACTTGCCCTTAATCCAAATGCTATCGAATTAAAATTGATGGTAGTCAACCCTCTTTCTTATCTGGGTAATTGGGACGAGATTGCTGCTATATATGAAAGCATTCTAAAAAATGATGATAAAAACTATCTCGCTAATTACCGTTTAGGGTTAATCTGGTACAATCGGAAAAAAAGCACTCAAGCATTAACCTATATCAAAAAGTTACAGCCTTTATATCCGTTCGATTATGAATTAAATTTGCTTGCTGGAAAAATTAATATTGCATTAGGAAATATTACAGATGCAAAAAGTGCATTACAACAAGCTATCTTATACAATCCTACAGCAACAGAGCCATTAGAATTAATAAAAGGCTTGTAATGTGAAAGTATTTTTTATTTAAAGAATTAACATTTTAATTGTATGTAGCAACATACAAAATCCTATTTTTGCAACCAAATTATAATCATACAACAAAAAATATATAAATGAGTACAACAATTAAAAGTGCAGAAGGAAGATTAGGTATTCTATTACCTGGTATGGGTGCGGTAGCAACTACCTTTATAGCTGGAGTTTACGCAGTAAACAAAGGTATTTCTAAACCAATTGGGTCAACAACTCAAATGGGGACAATTAGAATCGGAAAAAGAACCGACAACAATACTCCGCTTATCAAAGATTTTATTCCATTAGCTGACATTAAAAACATTGCTTTTGGTGGATGGGATTTATTCAACGACAATGTGTATCAATCTGCTGTTAATGCAGGGGTTTTAGATAGATATACTTTAGAACAATTAAAACCTGAGTTGGAAGCTATCAAACCAATGAAAGCAGTTTTTGACAAAAAATATGTTACCAAATTAGATGGTCCAAATGTAAAAACAGGTGCTACTAAAATGGATTTAGCAGAGCAATTACGTCAGGACATTCGTGATTTTAAAGCAAAAAACAATTGCGATAGATTGGTAATGGTATGGTGTGGTTCAACAGAAATATACATTCAAGAAAGTGCTGTTCATCAAACCATCGAAAGCCTTGAAAATGGTTTAAGAAACAATGATGAAAACATACCTTCAAGTATGATTTATGCTTATGCAGCATTAATGGAGAAAGTTCCTTATGCAAATGGAGCTCCTAACTTATCAGCAGATATTCCTGCATTGGTTTCTTTAGCAAAACAAAACAATGTTCCAATTTGCGGAAAAGATTTTAAAACTGGTCAAACCTTAATGAAAACAATTGTTGCTCCAGGTTTAAAAACACGTAACTTAGGTATTGCTGGTTGGTTTTCAACCAATATTTTAGGAAACAGAGATGGTGCTGTATTAGACGATCCTGCTAGTTTTAAAACTAAAGAAGTGTCTAAATTAAGTGTGCTTGAAGATATTTTAGAACCAGAAAAACACCCTGATTTATACAAAGATTTATACCACAAAGTACGTATCGATTATTACCCACCAAGAGGCGACAACAAAGAAGGTTGGGACAACATTGATATTTTTGGTTGGATGGGTTACCCTATGCAAATTAAAATCGACTTTTTATGTAGAGATTCTATTTTAGCTGCTCCTTTAGTGTTGGATTTAGCTATTTTCTTGGATTTGGCTCAACGGTCAAACATGAGTGGTGTTCAAGAATGGTTATCGTTCTACTTTAAATCTCCACAAGAAAAAGCACCTGGTTTAAAACCAATGCACGATATCTTTAAACAAGAAATGAAGTTACAAAACACCTTGCGTCACTTAAAAGGCGAAAAGTTAATCACTCATTTAGGTTTAGATTACGAAGATTAAATGATAAAAGAGCCACCTAAAGTGGCTCTTCTTTTTGATATGAAGATTCTACATAAAATAATTGCTACTTTTTTTGGTACAGGCTACTCCCCTTTTGCACCTGGAACTGCTGGAGCATTGTTAGCTGCGGGTTTCTTCGTTTTATTTAATCATTATCAAATCATCATCAACAATCCTCTTGTATTGGTTTTAGTTATTCTTGTCACTGCCTTAGTTGGAATATACTCTACCAACCAACTAAGTGCGGAATGGGGAAAAGACCCTTCAAAAGTGGTAATTGATGAGGCTGTTGGTATGTGGATTACCATGGTTTTGGTGCCTTTCTCTTATTTAAACCTTATCATTGGTTTTACTCTATTTCGTTTGTTCGATATATTTAAACCTTTAGGAATTAGAAATCTAGAAAAACTGAACGGTGGCTTAGGTGTAATGGCTGATGATGTTTTAGCCGGCATTTATGCAAACTTGGTTCTTCAACTAATTTTGTTGTTTATATGAAAAAAGAATCTTGGTTTATTTCTTTTTTTCGTTACCAAGTAGCAGCCATAACAGCCACTTTGATTGATTTTTTGGTATTAATCTTACTTACCGAAGCATTTAATGTTTGGTATGTGTATTCTACTGCCATCGGTGCTTTATGTGGAGCTATCGTAAATTTCAATTTATGCCGTTATTGGGCATTTTGTGGTTCAAAAAATAAATTTAAAAACCAAGTATTTCGCTACATTCTTGTGTCTGCAGGTAGTTTAATTTTAAACACCTTATTCGTATTTATATTAACTCATTTTGCTAGCATCAACTATTCTATATCAAAAATAATTACCGCTTTATTGGTTGCTTTTTTTTACAACTATACCCTTCAGCGTTTTTTTGTTTTCAAGAAATAAATCACTGTTAAAAAGAGTGTTGAAAACAACACCAAACACTACGTAAATCAACTCAATGTAATGACTAACATTACATAACCAAAATGTTGAGTTATGAATTATCTTAAAATATCCCTTGTTATTGCTATAGTTGTTTCATTATTTGCCTGTGGCGATGGTGGCTCATCTGACAAAACCGTTGGCAAAAAAATATTTAGATACAACGAATCTGCTGGTATCACCTCATTAGACCCTGCTTTTTCGAGAAACATTGAAAACATTTGGGCTTGTAACCAATTGTACAATGGCTTGGTTCAAATGGATGATAAATTAAACATTATTCCATGTATTGCTAATCGTTGGGAACTTTCGGAAGACGGAAAAGTATATACCTTTTACATTAAAAACGACGTGTATTTCCACGACCATGAGTTGTTTAAAGATGGTAAAGGAAGAAAAGTTGTTGCCGAAGATTTTGTTTACAGCTTTAACCGAATTATTGACTCAAGAGTTGCTTCACCTGGCACATGGGTGTTTAACAACTTAGATTATACCGAAGAAAACAAATATGCTCCTTTTGTTGCGGTTAACGATACTACCCTAAAAATATTTTTGAGCCAACCTTTTCCTCCATTTTTAGGAATATTAACCATGCAATATTGCTCGGTAGTGCCTCACGAAATTGTAGAATATTACAAAAACGATTACTCAAGCAATCCTGTTGGAACTGGTCCGTTTAAATTTAAAATGTGGGACGAAGGCAACAAAATGGTTTTTGTAAAAAACGACAACTATTTTGAAAAAGATGCTAACGGCGAAAAATTACCTCACCTCGATGCTGTTGCCATTACCTTTATAAAAGACGAAGAAGTGGAGTTTTTAAAATTCTTAAACGGTGATTTAGATTTTGTTTCGGGAAGAGAAGGCAGCTACAAAGAAGAAATATTTACAGCCAATGGCGATTTGAAAGACAAATACAAAAGCACCATTTCGATGCTTACTCACCCCTATTTAAATACCGAATACTTAGGTATTTTGGTTAACGATGAGTTAGATATTGTAGCCAACAGTCCATTAAAAAAGAAAATGATTCGACAAGCCATTAACTATGGTTTTAATCGCGAGCAAATGATTTCTTACCTTCGAAAAAACATTGGAACTCCTGCACATTCTGGTTTTGTTCCAAAAGGATTACCATCGTATAGCGAAGAAAAAGTAAAAGGCTACACTTATAATCCTGAGAAAGCAAAAGAATTGTTGTATGCTGCAGGTTTCCCAAACGGAAAAGGTTTGCCAGAAATTACCCTTTTTACCACTATGGGATATGTTGATTTGTGTGAGTTTATTCAACATCAATTGGGCGAAATAGGAATTAAAATTAAAGTGGAAATTTTACAAGCTACCACCCATCGCGAATTGGTTGCCCGTTCTAAGTTAAATTTCTTTAGAAAATCGTGGATTGCCGATTACCCAGATGCAGAAAATTACTTAGCCTTGTTTTATAGTAAAAACTTTACTCCTCATGGTCCGAACTACACACAGTTTAAAAACTTTGAGTTTGATAAATACTACGAAATGGCTCAATCTCAAGTAAACGATTCTACACGTTATTACTTATATCAAGAAATGGATAAAATATTGATTGAAGAAGCTCCTGTAGTGACATTGTATTACGACGAGGTAGTTCGTTTAGTTCAAACCAATGTAAAAGATTTAGGCATCAATCCTATTAATTTACTGACGCTTAAAAACGTACGTATCGAAGATAAAAAGTGATTAGTAATTAGTGATTGGTAATTAGTCCAAAATACAGTTCTGCTAGTTACTAATCACTATTCACTAATTACTAGCTTAAGGAGCTACCCTAGAAATAACCCAATCGTTGTTGTTTTTGGTATAAACCAACCTATCGTGTAGGCGGCTTGGGCGACCTTGCCAAAATTCAAATTTAACTGGTTTTACCAAATAACCACCCCAATGTGGCGGGCGTGGAACGGTTGTGTTTTTGTATTTTTCGGTAAAAATTCTCACGTTTTCTTCCAGCTCCTCCCTACTTTTTATGGTTTCGCTTTGGTTCGATGCCCACGCTCCTATTTGGCTTTCGCGAGGACGAGCAGCAAAATACTTGTCCGACAATTCTTCCGTCACTTTTTCTACCATACCTTCTATTCTAATTTGTCGTTCCAACTCCACCCAAAAAAAGGTAATAGCAATTTTATTAGAAGCACTAATGTTTTTACCCTTTTGGCTGTTGTAGTTGGTATAAAAAATCATTCCTTCTTCGCTAATGTTTCTTAAATACACCACTCTAGAATGGGGCTGACCCACTTCGTCAACGGTAGAAATAAGCATAGCATAAGGGTCTAAAAGCTGTGCATTTACAGCTTCTTCAAACCAAGTGGAGAATTGTAAAAATGGATTTTTTTGAACGGACACTTCCGTAAGTGGCTTATCTGCAAAGTCTCTTCGTATTTCGTTTAAGTAATTCCGTAAATCTTCCATGCCTAAGCTAAATTGAGTTAACAAAGCTAATTATTTTATATGGTTATACTCATCTAAAATTTGTGATAAGGTGTGTTTGTGGATACTTTTTCTTTCATAAAAAACTCGAACTGATAATTTTTAATTAAATTTATTGTATCAAATTTTACACATGATTTTAAACCCTTCAGATTTCACCGCCTCCAACCTTAACAAGTTGAGTTTACAAAAAGGACGACTGCTTATTGCCGAACCTTTTATGAACGACCCTCACTTTAAACGCTCGGTGGTGTTACTTACCGAACACCAAAAAGAAGGTTCGTTGGGTTTTATTTTAAACAGCCCGTTAAACATTACTGTTAACGATGCTTTACGCGATTTTCCTGAGTTCGAGTCGCCTGTTTTTATGGGTGGACCAGTTCAAACCGACAGCCTGTTTTACATCCACACACTAGGCGAAGTAATTGAAGAAAGCGAACACATTATGGATAACCTGTATTGGTCTGGCAATTTTGAACAACTCAAACAACTCATTATCGATCAACAAATTTTCCCGAATGAAGTAATGTTTTTTGTTGGTTATTCGGGTTGGGATTACCCACAAATACAAAACGAAGTAAAAAACGAATCGTGGATTATTGGCGATGCCAAAGGGTTTACCATTTCCGACTTTAAGAGCGTTAACCTTTGGCAAAATGTGTTGCAAAAACTTGGACCAAAACACGCTGTTGTGGCTAATTTCCCAGAAGACCCCAATTTAAATTAACCATGTTTTTAAAAGGGTTTTGCATTGTTGTTTGTTTCGTTTGTTTTCAAATAAGCTTTGCGCAAGACGACGATTATGTGGTGAAAGACAAAAAATCGGCAAAACCACTGTTTAAAAAAGACATTTACAACACTCCCAACCCCGATTACACCAGCTATTTTATAAGTCCCACTGCTTTTACACTTACCAAACGCGATTTTAGACTTGCCAGCAACGACCTTGTTTTTTTTAAGGTAACCTATGGTTTAACCAGCAACACTAATGTTTCGCTAAACACTTCATTGTTTGGTACCATAATAGGCTCGGTAAAACACAGCATTGCTTTGCAAGAAAACCAACAATTGTCTTTTTCGGCTTCCTTTGGTGATTTTACTGCCTCGCTTAAAGACACCAACATTTTGTTTGGCGGCGGCGATGCCAATTTTACGCTGGGCGACCACCAAAACAACGTAACCTTTGGTACTGGTTTTCATGCAATAAAAAGCAACATTGATTTAGTACAAGATAAACGACAAGTTTTTGTACACACCTTAAATTTTGGTGTACAACGCCAAATTGGGCAAAAAACCTACCTGATGGTAGACGGTTATTATTTTACCAACTTTAGCATTTTAACTGGTGCTGCGGGACTAAAATTTGTAATAAAAACCCGTTACGCATTAAATGTTGGCGTAATGCCCATTTTATGGAACAACATACGAAGCACCCGCTACGACATTAAACCCATTATAATTCCCGTGGTATCGTTTCGGATGTTAATTGAACGAAAAGATTAATTATTTTAAAGATATATGGCAACTGAAATTATAAAAACAACTCCCGACTGCGAAATAGTAAGTTCACGCGTTTTTAATACCAAACGAGAATTGGTGTATCGGGCTTGGTCAAACCCCAACCATTTAAAAAATTGGTGGGGACCAGCAGGTTTTACCAATACGTTTAACGAATTTGATTTTCGCGTAGGCGGCAAATGGAGTTTTATTATGCACGGACCTGACAAAGGAAACTATGCCAACGAATGTGAATTTATAAAAATTGAAGAGCCATCGCTAATTGCTTGGAAACGCTATTCAAAACCCTTGTTTCAAGTGGTTGCCACCTTTGATGAATTGCCCGAAAATAAAACCAAACTTGTTTTTAAAATGCTGTTTGATACCGCAGAAGAATGCAACAAACTAAAAGGTTTTGTGGTGGACAAAAACGAAGAAAATTTCGATAAACTCGAAATAGAGTTAAGCAAAATGGTGTTATAACCCCAACAAAAACTTTACGGTATCTACTCCGTCGGCATAGTCCCACAATTCGGGTTCTTGTGCCTGCCCTAGTTTAAAACTGTTGGGCAAGTTGGCTTGTGTAACCACACATTGTATTTCGTTGCTCAGTTGCTCCAGTTGTTGAGCTACCTGCTCAAAGGTTTGGTAGTGTTCGTAATGCACCACTGCCACAGGAGAGGTTAAACTTTGTTCTTCTTTTACGAGCACAAAATTATTATCGAGCAAAGCATTGCTACCCAATAAATACACCGCACGGTTGTAATCGTAATTGTTAGCGTATTTGTTGTTATTGGTAACCCAGTTAAAGTGATAAATGGCTTCAAAAAAAGCATTAAAGTTGTAATTGGTTGGCACATACAATTTAGAAACATTTCGGCAACCCAAACCAAAATACATAAAAATATCATTACCCAAAGCTGCTAATTCTTCGTTGGTTTCGTTGCCCGTAAGCACCGCCACCGAGTTTCGGTTTTTACGAATAATGTTGGGGTATTTTCCAAAATAAAATTCAAAATAACGAGCCGTGTTGTTGCTTCCCGTAGCAATTACTGCATCAAAATTTTCTAACTTATCGGCAAAGGTAATGTGGTGTTTAAATTCGGGTTCAATGGCTATTAAAATTTCAGCTATTTTTTTAATCAGCGTTTGGTCTTCTTTTGAGGTTTTTGCCACCAAATGATGCCCCGTAATCAGTACACTTAAAAAATCGTGAAACCCTACCAACGGAATATTTCCAGCCATAATTACCCCTACTCTTTTGGGTGCAACTTCGGGTATGGTATAATTGCTCAGCCATTGTGTTAATTTGGGTTGAGTAAGCACCTTTGCCCAAGCATTAATGGCAAGCAACACATTTTCGGGAATAAACCAACCGTTAAACTGCTTTTGGTTATCTAGCAAGTGTTGAAACTCGTCGTAGAACCGCTCATTAATTTTTTCTAGCTGCTGGTTTCTAAGATTTGAACCAAACTGTGTTAAAAAACTTCCTAATTCTACAAAAGCATTTATTCTTTTTTCTAAACTCATTGCTTACATTTGCAACAAAATTACAAACATTAAACTTAATAAACGATGGCAATTAAAATAACTGACGACTGTATCAATTGCGGAGCATGCGAACCAGAATGTCCGAATAATGCAATATACGAAGGTGGCGATGAATGGAGAGTGAGCGATGGAACTTCTGTAAAAGGTAGTTTTAAACTTAGAAGCGGAAAAGAAATTGATGCTGATACTACTCAAGAGCCTGTAAGCACTGATTTTTACTTTATTGTTTCTGATAAATGTACCGAATGTAAAGGTTTCCACGACGAGCCACAGTGTGCTGCTGTATGCCCTGTTGATTGTTGTGTAGATGATGAAGACATTAGAGAAACTGAAGCTGAATTGTTGGCTAAAAAAGAAAGATTACACTTATAATAAAAAGCGGTACAATATTCGCAAGCAAAAACCGTGTTAATTAACACGGTTTTTTTTTATTTTTAACCTATGCTTAAATTCATCATTTACACCTTTTCAATACTGAGTTTTCAATTTGTTGTTGCACAACAAAAAACACTTGCTGATTACGAAAAAGAGCTAAACGAACTGAGTATTGATATCGTGAGCAATACCAACGAAGAAAGCAAAACAAAGGCAAGCGAAAATTTCAGAACCCTTTTAATAGAGGCTCTTAACGTAAACGAATCGTTTGATTATCCGTTTAAAAACATCAAAGCCATTAGCATATTAAAATCAAACGAAAAGCTAAAAATTTACAACTGGGCATTGCCTTTAGCTGACGAAACCTACCAATACTTTGCTATACTTCAAATTAAAGTAAAAAAAGACCAATACAAATTGGTTGAATTGATAGATAAATCGGCTGAGATTAAAAAACCTGAAACACAAACCTTAACCGATAAAATGTGGTATGGAGCATTGTATTACGAAATAATACACGATAAAAAACTGGGCGACAATACCTACACCCTTTTGGGTTGGGATGGCGATTACAACCTTACCAACAAAAAAATTATTGATGCGGTAACCATTAGCAACAGCGGAACTGTAAAGTTTGGCTCTCCTATTTTTAAAACAGGCAAAAAGGCCCAAAAAAGAGTAATTTTTACCTATGCTGAAACAGCAGTAATGTCGCTAAAATACCACCCAAAAGACCAACGAATCATTTTCGATTTCTTGGTTCCAACGGGTTCAAATCTCGAAGGAGTTTATGAATATTATGGACCTTCACTCAACCGTTTTGATGGATATTTTATTGATAAAAACCATTGGGAGTTTCAAAAAGATGTGGACATCCAATTGGATAAAAACATGAAAGACCGCTTTTACAAAACACCGAACTAAACCCCAAAAATCATGAAATCCATAAAAATCATTTTCATTTTACTTTTTACCTCCTATTCAACATTTGGTCAAAAGATTTTGTCTGTTGATTTCGATGCAATCAAATTGGAAATAGAAGACAGTAATTCAACCAATTACTACCCTTTATTACTTGAGCGATTTAGCAATTTTGACTCAACACTTACTCTCAATGAATATAAGCTGCTATATTATGGAAGTACTTTTCAAAAGAAATATTCACCTTATGGAGCTGATAGCAAAGAGTCCGCTTTTTATAAAGAATATAATACAAAAAATTTCAAAGCAGCTATCCCAATTGGAGAAGAAATCTTAAAAGAAAACCCTATAAATGTTACACTAATTTTCAAGTTGATGGTTTCACATTTTCAATTAGATGAAGAAACTAAATCTAAAAATTACGCACGTAGTTATTACCGTTTATTGGATGTAATCTACAACAGTGGTGATGGAAATTCGATAAAAACAGCTTATGTTGTTATAAATGTTAGTGATGAATACCAAATTATATCCGATCTTAGACTTTTCAATACTTCTCAAGCTTTGGTTGGTGTAACAGATGTTCTCACCATTGATACAAAAAATCAGAAAGTAGAAAAAGGTCAAAAAAAGATAAAAGAACTTTATTTTAATGTTAGCAAACCTCTTTCTCATTTAAATCAAATGTTTAAAGAAAAAGAGTAGTTATTTACCGCTCTATTTTTTTATATTATTACCCCAACATTGCTTAATTTTGAGGGAGTTCAAAAAAGTAAATTATGTCGTTAAAACAGTCGCTTAGCTTTAAACTTCAACAGAAATTGTCGCCACAGCAAATTCAGTTAATGAAATTGTTGCAGTTACCAACCATTGCGTTAGAACAACGCATAAAAGAAGAAATGGAAAGCAATCCTGCCCTAGAAGAAGGAAACGAAAATGAAGTGGAAGAAGAATTTTCGTACGACCAAGACGATGATTACGATAGTGAAGAACGAACAGAAGCAGAGAAAGAATTTAATTTTGATGATTACATCAACGACGACGAAACCCCATCATACAAGCTAAATACCAACAACCATAGTGCCGACGACGAAGACCGACAAATGCCCTTGAGCGGTGGAGTTACCTTTCATGAACTGTTGGAAGCTCAACTTTCGTTGTTCGATTTTGATGAAGAAGATTACGAAATTGCTTACCACCTCATTGGTAGTTTAGATGAGTCGGGTTACTTACGACGCGATTTAATTTCTATTGTTGACGATTTGGCTTTTACTCAAAACATTATAACCGACGAACCTCATTTAAAAGAGGTGCTTTCTATCATTCAGCAGTTCGACCCACCAGGAGTTGGTGCAAGAACCCTTCAAGAATGTCTTTTATTGCAATTGAAACGTAAAAAAGAACATTCATTGGTATTGTTAAATGCACGTGAAATTGTAAAAAATTATTTTGAAGAGTTTTCAAAAAAGCATTTCGATAAAATTGTAGAAAAGCTGAACATTTCGGAAGAAGATTTAAAAGATGTGATTGAAGAAATTTTGAAATTAAATCCAAAGCCAGGTAACTCGTTAAGTGAAACCACTCGAGTTATTCAGCACATTATTCCCGATTTTATTTTAAATGTTTACGATGGTGTAATTGATTTACAACTCAACAGCAGAAATGCTCCGGAGCTTAAAATAAGCAAGGAATACAACGAAATGATGCAAACTTACCGCGACTCGAAAGACAAACCAAGCAAATCGCAAAAAGATGCGTTGATGTTTGTAAAACAAAAACTCGATTCAGCCAAATGGTTTATTGATGCCATCAAACAACGCCAAGATACGTTAATGATAACCATGGAGGCAATTGTTCATCGTCAGAAAAAATATTTTTTAGATGGTGATGAAACCAACATTACTCCAATGATTTTGAAAGACATTGCTGAAGAAATAAACATGGATATTTCAACCGTATCAAGGGTTGTAAACAGCAAATATGTACAAACTCCTTACGGAACATTTTTATTAAAAACGTTCTTTTCAGAATCGTTAAGCACCGATAGCGGCGAAGAAGTATCGAGCCGTGAGGTGAAGAAAATTTTGCAAGATGCCATTGAAGACGAAAACAAAAAACGCCCTTTAACCGACGAAAAGCTTTCAAAATTATTGAATGATAAAGGATACAACATTGCTCGAAGAACGGTTGCAAAATACCGCGAGCAATTAAATATTCCTGTGGCACGTATGCGAAAAGAACTTTAAGCAAATGAGGTCGGTAGCAAATTTAATCTCCTATGTTTTTCACCCGTTAATTATCCCAACCCTAGGGATGTTAATTATTTTTAACTCCAACTCCTACGTCAATTTTGCTATTCCTTACGAATTAAAAAAAGCTGTAGTAATGTTGGTCGCTGTAAGCACATTTATTATTCCAACGCTTATTACCTTGTTGCTTTTTAATCGCGGATACATTCAAAGTGTAGAAATGTTAACTACCAAAGAACGTTATTTGCCTTATGGTTTTACAGTGGTATTTTATTTCTTTACCATTTACATGTTGCAGAAAGCCCCTATTCCACCCATTATTTTCAACTTTATGATTGGAGCTACTGTTTCGGTTATTATTGCTTTCATCATTAACCTAAAATGGAAAATTAGTGCTCACATGATTGGTATTGGAGGGTTAACAGGAGCTTTAATTGCTATTTCGTTTTTACTCGATTTAAACTTGATGTCGTACATTACCTTATCTTTATTTATTTCAGGTTTAGTTGGTTCTTCACGTTTATTCTTAAATGCACATACTCCAGCACAGGTTTATGCTGGTTTTTTTCTAGGTTTAACCTGTCAGGTTTTTTCAATTTATTTTTAAATAAAAAAGCCCCACAATACTGCGAGGCTTTTCATGAGTTTTTGCTTGATTTCAATATTCATCTTCGTTAAAAAAGAAATCTTCTTTACTCGGATAATCAGGCCAAATTTCTTCAATGCTATCAAAAGCTTCTCCTTCGTCTTCTAATTCTTGTAAATTTTCAACAACTTCTAAAGGTGCTCCAGTTCTTATAGCGAAATCAATTAATTCATCTTTTGTTGCAGGCCAAGGTGCGTCTTCTAAGTGAGATGCAAGTTCTAACGTCCAGTACATAATTAAATTTTTTATAAAAATTAATACTATTTTTTCTTATCCAAGCTAAAAATTTAGGCTCTGTTTAAGGTTAACGCAAAAATAGATTTTTTGTTCGCACTTGCAACATTAAAATATTCACAGTTGTTAATAACTTAATATAAAGTTAAAACTCCTTTACATACGGGCTTTCCAAGGAATTTCGTTGGCGTTATTTTCTTGAGAAATTTTTCTAGACAACACAAAAAGGTAATCCGACAGTCGGTTTAAATATTTTATTACCAGTTCGGGAGCACTTTCTACTTCGGCTAAATGAACAACCAAACGTTCTGCTCTTCGGCAAACGCAACGAGCCACATGGCAAAAAGATACCGTTTGATGTCCGCCAGGTAATACAAACGAACGCATTTCGGGTAACACCTCGTTCATTTTATCAATTTCATTCTCTAAAAACAAAATATCTTGCTCGTTTAGTTGTGGCACTTTCACTTTTTCATTTCCTGGTTCGGTAGCTAAAATAGAACCCAAGGTAAACAACCTGTCTTGAATTTCAATTAACACCGCAAATGTTTCAGGAGTTACTTTTTGGTCGCGAATTAACCCAATATTTGAGTTTAACTCATCAACGGTTCCATAAGC
The DNA here is from genome assembly GCA_964398455.1 of uncultured Vicingus sp. Taxonomy (GTDB): domain Bacteria; phylum Bacteroidota; class Bacteroidia; order Flavobacteriales_E; family Vicingaceae; genus Vicingus. Next base: position 85,659 of record CAYNMR010000001.1, read on the forward strand.
CTCAATTCTTAAATGGTGTTTAGGAACTCGCATTCCGCCAAATAATGAGGTATATCCTGTATCTCCTGTTTTAGTATAAATTTTCATGCTGGTTGCTTTAAAAAAAATGTATTCAAAATTATTGATTAATAGCGATTAATTTGACTTCTAAAGATTAATTTTGAAGCATGATTACACAAGAACAAGTAAAAGAATTAGCAGACCGCCTGGAAGCGTTAAGGGGGTATCTTTGACGTTGATGCCCGACTAATTGCCCTTGAAGAAGAGCAACAAAAAACATTAGATCCAAATTTTTGGGATAATCCGAAAGAAGCCGAGAAGCAACTTAAAGTAGTGAGCAACATAAAAATTTGGACCGATGGATACAAAAAAGTTGCTGCTTTGGTTGACGACCTACAGGTTATTTACGAATTCTATAAAGAAGGCGAAGCCTCCGAAGAAGATGTGGAAAATCAATACCACACTACCCTAACTACTTTAGACGAGTTGGAATTTAAAAACATGCTGAGTTCTGAAGAAGATACCTTAAGTGCTGTTTTACAAATTACTGCTGGTGCTGGAGGTACAGAAAGTTGCGATTGGTCGTCGATGCTATACCGTATGTACACCATGTGGGCAGAAAAAAACAAATATAAAATAAAAATACTCGATTTTCAGGATGGTGATGTAGCCGGGATAAAAACCGTTACCATGGAAATTGAAGGCGAATTTGCTTTTGGTTACCTAAAAGGTGAAAATGGAGTACACCGATTGGTACGTGTAAGCCCGTTTAACTCTCAAGGAAAACGAATGACTTCCTTTTCATCGGTGTATGTTTACCCATTAATTGACGAAAGCATAGAGATAAACATTAACCCCGCAGATATTACTTGGGATTTTGCTCGTTCGGGCGGTGCTGGTGGACAAAATGTAAACAAGGTAGAAACCAAAGTATTGCTTCGACATCTTCCAACAGGAATTATGATTACCAATTCTGAAACCCGTTCGCAGCTCCAAAATAGAGAAAAAGCCATGCAATTGTTAAAATCGCAGCTTTACGAAATAGAAATGCGTAAAAAACTAGAGGCTCGTTCGGAAATTGAAGCGGATAAAAAGAAAATTGAATGGGGTTCGCAAATTAGAAGTTACGTGTTGGACGACAGACGTGTAAAAGATCACCGAACAGGTTATACCGTAAACGACCCCGACAAAGTATTGAATGGCGATTTAGACGGCTTCTTAAAAGCTTTTTTAATGGAGTTTAGTAAGGCTTAAAAACTGTCACTTCGAGTAGCGAGGCACGAGCGTATCGAGAAGAACAATTTTTTCTAACCAACAAATTATTTTTATCCTTATCTTCGCAATGTGTAAATACCTTCTCGGGTATCCTTGAAGTTCCATTACACTTAAAGCAGTCTTCGGACTGCTTTTTTTTATCTTTTTTGTAATTAACAGAAAACAAAAAATGCTTCAATCAAGGCATTTTTATCCGTGAAAGAAGCATTTTTTAATAACGATATTTCCTTTTAAACTTTTGATTATTAGAAGTTTTCGCAACAACTAATATCGTGTTTCCTAATCTTTAATCAAACCACAACTCTGTTACCTCATAGATATTCCTAAAGCAAATATCGTGTTTCCTAATCTTTAATCAAACCACAACCTGGCACTTATTTAAAAGCTGGATATGCTAATATCGTGTTTCCTAATCTTTAATCAAACCACAACTACTTTATGGTCGACATACTTTTCCAAAAGAATATCGTGTTTCCTAATCTTTAATCAAACCACAACTATTTGCTGGTACAGGAGTAGCAGCAAAATAATATCGTGTTTCCTAATCTTTAATCAAACCACAACTGGTGGTGCTTACGTTCGTCAACGTGTAAAAATATCGTGTTTCCTAATCTTTAATCAAACCACAACTGCTTTGTAAACAATCCACTAACTGCATAAATATCGTGTTTCCTAATCTTTAATCAAACCACAACAGAGATGATTTCTATGATGAAGGTCAAACAATATCGTGTTTCCTAATCTTTAATCAAACCACAACTGTTAGGCAATGGAATGGAAATGAATGCAAATATCGTGTTTCCTAATCTTTAATCAAACCACAACATTGATTGTGCTACTACGGTACGCGAAAAGAATATCGTGTTTCCTAATCTTTAATCAAACCACAACATAAACCCTTTTTATACTTTTAAAGAGAACAATATCGTGTTTCCTAATCTTTAATCAAACCACAACTATCTGGTTAATGTCAATTATTCTTGCTTTAATATCGTGTTTCCTAATCTTTAATCAAACCACAACCCAAACGGTGTTCCGTCGCCTGCCGTAAGCAATATCGTGTTTCCTAATCTTTAATCAAACCACAACTGTTTAATCTTTGTATTAAAAGTAACCTCAAATATCGTGTTTCCTAATCTTTAATCAAACCACAACAAAAGATTTAATCAAATAACATGGCACGTAATATCGTGTTTCCTAATCTTTAATCAAACCACAACCCAATCATGTGAGGGGGCAATTTAAACCATAATATCGTGTTTCCTAATCTTTAATCAAACCACAACTGATAGTTTTAGCACCCATTACAGTATCTAAATATCGTGTTTCCTAATCTTTAATCAAACCACAACTAAAACTCCACGCCCAATTATTCCATCTTAATATCGTGTTTCCTAATCTTTAATCAAACCACAACACCGTTTGCTCTATAACCAACATCAACTGAAATATCGTGTTTCCTAATCTTTAATCAAACCACAACTAACACCCTTTATTTTGGAGAATATAATCTAATATCGTGTTTCCTAATCTTTAATCAAACCACAACTATCTATAACTACATCTGTATCTTCATAAAATATCGTGTTTCCTAATCTTTAATCAAACCACAACTGTGGAATGAAGTTAGTTGTTGACCATATAAATATCGTGTTTCCTAATCTTTAATCAAACCACAACCGTTGTTTTGTGCAAACCTACTACAATCGCAATATCGTGTTTCCTAATCTTTAATCAAACCACAACAATTACATTGTCTTTACCAAAATAGAATTAATATCGTGTTTCCTAATCTTTAATCAAACCACAACAACAGTATTAAAGCAACAGACCCTAATTATAATATCGTGTTTCCTAATCTTTAATCAAACCACAACAATACCATCGGTGGCTTTAAATACTTCATGAATATCGTGTTTCCTAATCTTTAATCAAACCACAACAAAAATTAAATTTAATACAACAATCAAGAGAATATCGTGTTTCCTAATCTTTAATCAAACCACAACGCTCGCTTCGCTCGCGTTGTGGTTTGATTTTTGGCCTGTTAAGAGGGGTACGACCAAACTATGTCAAAGAACTTTTATCTTCAAAAAAGAAGATTTATATTTTTTCTATTTTACCTGCTGGTGAAATTTTAAAATCAATATTTTCTACAATACAATCAAAAGTAGTATAACCAATTTTAACCCATGGAAATTCTCTATAATTATCAAGATTTTTACCTCCTTTCATTCCCGTTTTTAGTCCCATAAATTTTGTTATTTCTTTCTTTTCTCTTGCTTCTTGATGATGAAGTAATTTAATCTCAGCATATTTTTCAACATCTAGTTGTGTTATCTCATATAAACGACCAAGTTTTTGATTATCTGACAACTCCCAGATTTCATCTGGATTTTTATCGTACATCAACACCATCATTCCTTTTTTTAGAATATATTTTAAAGGCATACCTGATTTTAAATGTGGATTAGGTACTAAATCGTGGTTTGCTCGATAAGATTTATTACTTAATTTATAATATTCGCCCGCATCAATGTTGTTAACTAATTCAAAATCACGTTTTAGTTTTCCATTTTTATCTAAGCCCTCATAAATTGCCATACAGTAGTTTTCTTCATTTACAACATTGTATTGTTGTTTGTAGGTTTTTTGAGACCTAAAATGTTCTGGGTGTTTTTTAAAATCTTTTAAAGGAGATTTAACTGAAGGTGTATAAATTCTTACTTTCTTGAGTGGTATTTGTTTTTCTTTATTTTGCCAAATAGTTTCATTTACTTTTGCTCCATTGTTATTAAAAGTAATCAATTTATCTTTTTCAGCTTGTTCAACAATTTCTCTAATGCCTTTATCTACAATATTTACTAAATCTGTTTTTTTAAGCTTTGAAAGTTCTTTTCTGGCAACATAATTAGGAATTACATTTCCATCATTATCTTTTTTTGTATTCCCGCTTTCATCATTTGCTATTGCTCCATAAAAAGTATCTAAATGTAAAGAGCCTCTTACACTGTCTCCTTGTTGGTAAATGATCTTACCATTTTTATCTCGCTGAATTTTCCCTCTCTTTCTAAATTTCTTTTTGGTTTGAATTGGCAATATGTCTTTATTTTGATGCACAATAAAAACTTCGTTTTCTAAATTTCGAACATCTTGCGTAAATGTATTCCATGGTTTTTCGTTTTCTAATTCTTTTTTGGCTTTATCAAATTCACCTTTATCTTCTAAACCCCAAGCGTGAGCCAATTTATCGTATTTGTTTTTGTTCATACAAGCAACAGTAACTGCATCAATGCAATGATGTATGTGGTTACTTCTGTCTTTGGATTTGTACTGTGTTCGTCCCCATTTGTCTTTAAAAGTATCATGCAATCCCCAAGCTTTTCGATATTCCGAAACCATTTCTCCTTTTACGGAATATACTTTATTGAATACTGATTTTAAATAAGCTGTAGCGTATTTAGAAATAATACCGATATCAACAGCTTGGCTGTTTTTAAAACCTTCTTTAATTTCTTCCATTACAAAACGGTCGTACTTGCCTTTCCAGTAGTCATGTTCCATTTTTAAATAATGCCTTCTTTGAATGATTTTATCTTTTTGTTCTTTATCGCTTGCACTTTTAGCTTGTCTTATTAGTTTTTCTATTTCATTGGCTATTACTTCGTATTTATCTTTCCAATGTTTTATTCTTGGTAAAATTTCCTCATTCATTTGTAATTGAAAAGGTGTTTTATTTCCTTTCGTTTGTTGGTTAAATGTTTTATCACAAAGCGTTTTATTCATTTGTGAATTGTCCCAAGAGCGACTTCTTGGAAGCGTATGTTCAATGTCGAATTGTGGATTTGCACCTAAAAAGCTTGATAGTCGAATAGTTTTACCAGTATAAATACAAATGTGATTTTGCTCTTCCCAGAGGGTGTATTTCATTATATCTTCTTTGCTCACTAGCTTTTTATCTTTCCTTTGTTCTAAAGCATAAGTAAACTTCTCAATATCATCGTCAGTAACCTCTTTTAGTTCGTTTCCAGTTTCGATTTTATAGAGTTCTTTAATTTTTTTTTCATACTCTTGAAATAGTTCCTTTTTATCGTTTTGCCATTTTTCTATAGCTTTACGTTTGTTTGCATCATTTAACTGACGGGCTAACTCAATATTTACTTTGGTGTTTTCATCAATTTGTTCTTCAAGTATTAATGAGTTTATCAATTTTTTCAATTGATGCAAGGCTTTCATTGCCATAGGGTTTTTAATTGAACCCACATCTGGAGACCCTAAACCTTTAAATTGGTTTCCGTTTCTATCTTTTATTGTAGCTGGTTTGAATTTTTCTATGTCGGAAGGGTGATAAAGTGAATTTTTAATGCTTGTATTTAACAAATCATTATCTGATAAAAATTCCATTATCTTTTCATCAATTCGATTAACTGTTGCGTGTTTTCTATCTTTTAAATGTTGAATAAAAATTTCAAATGCTTCTGAAAACAAGACTTCTTTATTGGGCTTATTATCCCATGTTTTTTCTCCAAATTCTTTTTTTAGTTGTTTTTCAATATCACTTTTGTAGCTGCTTTCAGCTTCTTTGGAATCGGTCTGTTTGTTATCAAAACAAATTTTCAAAGCACTATTTACCGCAAAAAGTATTTTGCTTTCTTCCTGATGATTATCGATGATATTACCAATTTCTCTTTCGATTAACTCCCTATCTTCTTTATTTTTCCATCTCTCAGACTTAATTATTTTATCCATATTCGCCATAAAAACAGCGTGTGAATACAATAAACCTTTTTCTAAATAAGGAAGTATTTTTTTTATGGCATACAGACTTAACGAAGCATACTCTTTCTTCAAATGGATTTTAGAAAATTTTTCTGCATCTTTTTTATCTAACTTGAGTTTGTTTATTCCGAAGTCAATCAATTTTTCTTCTTTATTAAAAGTAGATAGAACATGCCAAACATCAGCAATTACATCTACTTTGGTTTTAAACTCTTCCGACTTTTCATTGTTTGTGTTTCTTATAATTTTATCTGAGTATTTTTCATAAATAGAATTTTCCCAATCATCTCCAAAAACAATTTTCAGATTTGAAATAGTAGGACAACCAGTTACTGTACTTTTATCCTTATAGTTGTAATGATTATCTATTCCTAAAACTTTTTTAATATCAATAAATTCGAACGCAGGTTTCGATTTTCTGAAAAATGTTGGTTTAATTTTATTTTTTTCTTCTTCGGTTAGAAACCTAAATTTTTCTGCATTCGTTTCTTTTATTTTTATGGTATTTATAAAACTATACATCCTAAATAATTCATATTCAGGTCGAGAAACCGAACACCTTGTTTTGGTTGGTTCAAGTGAACATTTTCCAACCAATCCTTTTTGTGACTTTAAAGGGCGTTGATAAAAAATAGCTTTGTATAATTCTTTAATTATGTTTGAGTATCTTTCGCTTGGGTCTTTTTTTGCTTCGTTTATACCATCTAACCCTTGTGTTTTACATATTTCTTCAAATTCATCTAAATAATGCTCATCACGTGAAGTATATTTATTTCGGATTTTGTTTTTTGAGTCGTTTCTGTCTTGCTGGTATATTTCCCAAAAATATTGACCTAAGGTTCTACAGTTAGCTTCTTTAATAGCTGTATTTAATTCAGAAATATTTCCATCAACCGCCCCAAGATTTTCTGGTTTATTAATGTATCTGTTAATCTCGTTTCTTACATCTTCAATTTTCGAATAATCCTTTTCCTTTATTTTGTTTTCTATTACATTGATTATGTACTTTCTTATACTCCAAAGTTTTTCTTCTGTAGAATTTGCACAGTCCTTTTTACTTTTTTCTTTAAACTCATAAGATTCAAAAAGACTTTCAATTTCAGTTAATAATTCAATTTTATTGAGATTTTCATCATTAATCAAGTTCTGAATTTCATCTTTTTTTGATTTTATTAAATTATCGTCCGATTGGTCTAATCGGTTACTTAAAAACCCTCTTCTTTGTGCCAAATGATATAGAGCTCTTCCTAAATCATACTTATCAACTTTTTCTCGACTTGATTTGTTTCTAAAAAAATAAGGATTGATACTTTTTTCTTCATCTGTTCTAAGCCACTCTAAAAATTCTGGTTTAGCAGGATATTTTTTAAAGTTAGATTTTCTCCATGCCTCAACTTCATCAATAGTTAATGGACACAAATTGTACTTAGCTAACACCAATAGTGTTTGATACTTTCTTATTTTTCTTCTAAACTTAATCCTTCTGGCACTTCTAAAACCAGTACGTTCAGCCGCTTTCGATTTTTCTTGACCTTTTTCACTTTTAACTCCTTCAGAAAAAATCAAAACACCCTTATCTTGAAGTTTATTTCCTTCTTTTTCATCATCAATCACTGCCCAACCAATACTGTTAGTTCCTAAATCTAAACCTAAAATTTTACTCATAACTCGCTGCTTTTTTTTACTTTTTAAAAATAGGTAATTATTTTATAAAATAAAATGATAACTTTACTGCAAGAAAAAAGAATCCTAATCTTTAATCTTATCACAATAAGGCTATATGCCGTAGATGAAAATCTTAAGTCCTGCTTCGGTGGGACTTTTTTTTACACCTTATCGAAACATAACACACTGACAATGAGTATAAATTCATTTTAATTTTATACTTATGATTAAACGTACCTTGTTTTTTGGCAACAAATGTTCGTTAACCACCAAATACGAGCAATTGGTTATTAAAACCGAACTCCGCGAAACCACCGTTCCAATTGAAGATATTGGCTTTGTAGTGGTAGAACATCAAGAAAGTTTTATTTCTATGCCAACATTAGATAAGTTAGTAGCCAACAATGTGGCTGTAATATTTTGCGACCAAAAACACATGCCAAGTTCAATGCTACTAAATTTGAACTCACACCATTTACAACACGATATTTTTAAAAACCAAATCAATGCTAGTGAACCATTAAAAAAACAATTGTGGCAGCAAACAATAAAAGCAAAAATTCTAAATCAAGCAGCACTATTAGAAAAACAAGGTAAAAGCGAAAATCCACTAAACTACTACGCCTCAAAAGTATTGAGCGACGACACCGACAACCGCGAAGGTGCTGCTGCCGCTTACTATTGGAAGCATTTATTTGATTTTGACTTTAAACGCGACCGAAACGGTGATTATCCAAACTCATTTTTAAATTATGGTTACATTGTTTTACGAGCTGCTGTTGCACGTGCTTTATCGGGTAGTGGTTTATTAAACACTTTAGGTATTCATCATCGAAACAAATACAATGCTTTTTGCTTAGCCGACGACATTATGGAGCCCTATCGCCCATTAGTAGATGCCAAAGTGCTTGAAATAATTGAAAAGTACAATGAAACTGAACTTACCACAGCAATTAAAGCCGAATTGTTAAGCGTACTAACCGAAACTGTTTATTTTGAAGATAAAATTAGTCCGCTTATAGTTGCTTTAAACACTACAACAAGTTCGTTGCAACAATGCTATACTGGAAGTAGTCGTAAAATCATTTATCCTAAATTATGGAACTAAACGGTTATCGTATTATGTGGCTATTTGTATTTTTTGACTTGCCTACCGAAACAAAAAAGGATAGAAAAAACGCAGGTATTTTTCGTAAAAACCTATTAAAAGATGGTTTTAGCATGATGCAGTTTTCTGTTTACGCACGGCATTGTGCAAGTGGCGAAAGTGCCGATGTGCATGAAAGAAGAATACAAGCTTGGCTACCTCCATTAGGTAAAGTAAGTGTTTTACGCATAACCGACAAACAGTTTGGTAACATTCTTAACTTTTGGGGCAAAAATGAAGTAGAAAAAGAACCTGTTCCAACACAGTTGGAATTGTTTTAACTTTGTTTAACCAACAAATTAAACGACTCTTTTACGTCAGCAATTTCTTGAATTAAATTGCGGTTTTCTTCAGCACCATTACCAATAATAATGATATCAGCACCAGCTTGGTATATTTCCCGTGCTTGTATTGCCGATTTTATTCCTCCACCAATAATTAAAGGAATACTCAATACCGATTTTACTTGTTTAATCATTTCGGTAGAAATGGTTTTTTGAGCTCCACTCCCTCCATCGATGTAAATCATTTTTAATCCCAAATATTCTCCTGCCAAGGCAGTTGCTGCCGCAATTTCGGGTTTGTGATATGGCAAAGGAGCTGTTTCGCTCATGTAAATAGCGGTAGTAGTAGTGCCGCAATCAACCAGCATATAACCAGTTGAAAGCACTTCTAAATTGGTTTTTTGTATAATAGGTGCTGCCAATACTTGGTTTCCAATTAAAAAAGCTGGATTACGCCCTGAAATAAGCGATAAAAATAGAATTCCATCGGCATGTTGGGTAATGTGTTGGTGACTTCCAGGAAACAATACTACAGGAATACTCGAATTTTCTTTAATAAACCGAACGGTGGTAGTAATATCTCCTTTTGTAATAATACTTCCTCCTACCAAAAAAAAATCTATTTGAGCTTCGTTACACTTTGTAATAGTTTTGTGCAACTCCGAAAAGTTTTGCTTGTCGGGGTCAATCAATACCGAAAACATTTTTTTGTTTTCCGCACTTTTTTGTTGAAGAATATGGTAGAGTTTGCCTGTTGCCATTACATTGCAATATTAACGATTAGATGGTATATACCAATAAGTAGTCGTCTATTTTTTCCGATACCAACTGATGATGTTCAATCTTCTCTTCAATCTTTATAGTTCCTTTTAAAACATTTACTGGTGCTATTTCAAGTAAAAGTTGTTCATTAAAAATCAATTCTTTTTCGCCATACAACTTGTATAAAGCTTCTTTTGCACACCAAAAAAGTGTTAAATCTTCTAACGAGTTAACCAAACTTAATTCTTTGTTATTCAAAAATTTATGTTTAATTTTCTCTACTTTATTTGAGATTTTTTCAATATCAATACCACATTTTTTTTCGGTATTAAAAGCTATTACAGCATAATCTCCAGCATGTGAAATGGATATTTCCACTCCATTCGTTAAAAAAGGTTTACCAAACTCGTTGTAATTTATCGCCTCATTTGGATAAAAATCATGTAATAATAACCGAACCGCCAACCATTGTTTTAGTCTTGTTTCGCTTTTGGTTTCTATTATTTTTTTAGCATCAAACCCTTTGCTAACAAACAATTCCAGCAATTCATCTACTGTTTCAGAAATATGCCAAATTGCAACTTGAAGTTGCTCAGAATATTTTTTTTTTTGAAGTTTTGGCATTTTTTGTTTGGTATAATGTTATTGGTTAACTTTGACAACCTAAATTATTAAAACTATTTACAAATGAGCAACACAATGGTAGAAAAATTGCCTTACAAAGTTAAAGACATTACCCTTGCAGAATGGGGAAGAAAAGAAATTAAATTGGCCGAAGCAGAAATGCCAGGTTTAATGAGCTTAAGAGAAGAATACGGAAAATCTAAACCACTTGCTGGTGCTAGAATTGCTGGTTGCTTACACATGACTATTCAAACTGCTGTTTTAATTGAAACATTAATTGAATTAGGAGCTGAAGTTACTTGGTCATCTTGTAACATTTTCTCTACACAAGATCATGCTGCTGCTGCTATTGCTGCGGTAGGAATTCCAGTTTATGCTTGGAAAGGTATGAACGAAGTAGAATTTGACTGGTGTATTGAACAAACTATTTTTGCTTTTAAAGGCGGAAAAGCATTAAACATGATTTTAGATGATGGTGGTGATTTAACCAACATGGTATTTGATAAATTCCCAGAATTAACAAAAGACATTAAAGGTTTATCAGAAGAAACGACTACAGGTGTTCACCGTTTATACGAAAGAGTTAAAAATGGAACATTGGTAATGCCTGCAATTAACGTAAACGACTCAGTTACAAAATCAAAATTCGACAACAAATACGGTTGTAAAGAATCATTAGTAGATTCTATTAGAAGAGCTACTGATATTATGATGGCTGGAAAAGTTGCTGTTGTTTGTGGGTATGGTGATGTAGGTAAAGGTTCTGCTGCTTCGTTAAGAGGTGCTGGAGCAAGAGTTGTGGTTACAGAAATTGACCCTATTTGTGCTTTACAAGCTGCAATGGACGGATTTAAAGTTACTACTTTAGAAAAAGCTCTTGCTGATGCTGATATTGTGGTTACTACAACTGGAAACAAAGATATCGTTGTTGGTCGTCATTTTGAAGCAATGAAAGACAAAACTATTGTTTGTAACATTGGACACTTTGATAATGAAATTGACATGGCTTGGTTAAACAAAAACTACGGTCACACAAAAGATACCATTAAACCACAAGTTGATTTATATACCATTAAAGACAAAGAAGTTATTGTATTGGCTGAAGGTAGATTAGTAAACTTAGGTTGTGCTACTGGTCACCCATCGTTTGTAATGAGTAACTCGTTTACTAACCAAACGTTAGCTCAAATTGAGTTGTGGACAAATGCTTCTGCTTACAAAAATGATGTGTACATGTTACCAAAACATTTAGATGAAAAAGTAGCAAAATTACACTTAGCAAAAATTGGTGTTGAATTAACTACTTTAACTCCCGATCAAGCTAAATACATTGGTGTAGCAGTTGAAGGTCCATATAAAGCTGAACACTACAGATATTAAGAACTAGTTAAAATATCATACAAAAAAGCCTTACAAATTGTAAGGCTTTTTTTATTCTTTTAATTTTCTATTCATTAATATGTTTATATTTATGTACTAAAAAATTTGATGCTATGAACTTAGACGAAAAAGTAAAACAATTAACTACCGAAGGTTACGAATTTAAGCTTGGTCAGTATCTAACAGATGGATATGAATATTTTAAAACCCAAGCTGGTATTTTTATTGGATTTTTTGTGCTTTCCATCATTATGGTTATTGTCGCATCATTTATACCATTGGTAGGAAGTTTGGCTAGTCAAATTCTAAGTCTTACTTTTTTTGTAGGTTACTTTATTGTATGTAATAAAATAAAACTGGGAGAAACTGTCTCGTTTGACGATTTTTTTAAAGGTTTTTCCTCTATCGGACAAATAGCTATTATTCAATTAATCTTAACTGGTTTCTCTATTGTTTTATTGATGCCTCTTTTAATTTTTGGATTTACTGTATTTTTCTCTGGTTTATTTGGAGCCATAAAAGCAGACTCTTTTGAAGAGCCAATATCTCCAGAAGATTTATTAGCGATGTTTAATGTTGACGGACTGATTCCATTAATTATTATTACCGTTATTTTATTTATGTTTATGCAAACTATTTACACCTTTGCAGCAGCAAACACACACTTTTTTAAGGTTGGATCATGGGAAGCGATGGAAGCTAGCAGAAAAGTAATTCAAAAGAAATTTTTCCAATTTTTCGCTTTATTTTTGGTAATCGCGTTAATCAATATTTTAGGAACGTTATGTTTATTCGTAGGTCTTTTAGTTACTGTACCTATGAGTTACGCTATATTTTATGCTGCTTTTGACGACATCATGAAACCCAATAGTGAGCACTTAATTGAAGAAGACCATTCGTTTGAAAACAGAAGCAACTAAGAAACCTCTTCTATTTTAAAAGGTAAACTCACCAAGGATTTTAAATCGTTTCCAAGTGTTTCCATATCTTCATCGTCTTCATCAAAAACCCACAACACAGCAACATCAGCTTTGGTAGTTTTATAATACTCATCAAGTTGTTTAACGAGCATTAGCACACATTCGGTAGAGTGTGTATTTAAATAATCTAAATGTACTTTAAAATAGATTTTAATTGGCGAAGTTGATATGAACTCCGTAAGCCAATCTTCTAAAGGTTTGTAAAATTTTACTGGATGTTCAGGTATAGAACGCCCAGATATAGTAAGTACACCTCCTTCGCTAAAAGCAACGGCTGGCGTATTGGTTTTACCTTCTATAAAAAGAGAGTTCATTCTTTCACATTATTTTTACTCAAACAAATATAAAATTCTGAACGTGAACTAAAGAATAAAAGCAATAATTTTAGACGAATGGCTTGTTTATTTCTTTAACTTGTCCTTAAATACCTTTCTAAATTTCTCTAATTTAGGTCTTACCACTGCTTGACAATACGGATTATCTCCATTCAATTCAAAATAATCTTGGTGATAATCTTCGGCTGGATAAAAATTATTGATTGCAGTAATTTCCGTAACAATTGGGTCAGGAAATACCTTTTCTTCATTTAATGTCTTTAAAAATTCTTCGGCAACCTGTTTTTGTTCATCTGTATGATAAAAAATTGCTGAACGATACTGAGTTCCAACATCTCCTCCTTGTCGGTTTAGGGTGGTTGGGTCGTGTACTTGCCAGAATACTTCTAACAATTCTTTATAAGAAATAACCGAAGGATTATAAGTGATTTGGCAAACCTCTGCGTGACCAGTGTTACCAGTACAAACTTCTTTGTATGAAGGATTTTTAACCGTTCCTCCTGCATAACCAGATACAACTGATTCTACACCGTTTAAGTCTGAGTAAACAGCTTCTACACACCAAAAACATCCTGCTCCAAAAGTAATTGTATCCATAGGTTGTTGTATTGTATTTGTTTTTATAAGTTCTTTTGATTCAACACCAGAAGTGTTGCACGAAATTAAATAGAAAAATAAAATGAAAACCGAATAACGATTCTGCATTAGGCTATTTTTTTAATCAAATTTTCCAATGCTTGGAAAGTTGATGAGGTAACTTTTACTAAAGGTAATCGAAGGGTATCTCCGCAAATTCCAAGAATTTTTAATGTTGCTTTTATTCCTGCGGGGTTTCCATCAACAAACATATAATGTACCATATCAAAATATTTGTAATGAAGTTGCTGAGCTGTTTTAAAATCGCCCGTTAATGCAGCTTTTACCATGTTGCTATAATCCTTTGGAAAAGCATTTGCAATTACCGAAATAATTCCATCTCCACCACTGGCTATAATTGGTAAATTAAGAATATCGTCACCTGAAATTACCAAGAATCCGGCTGGTTTGTTTTTAATTATTTTCATTGAATTAAAAATAACTCCTGAAGCTTCTTTTACTCCAATAACATTCTTGCAATCGTTAGCTAAACGTAAAACTGTTTCTGCCTCCATATGAGAACCTGTTCGAGCAGGAACATTGTATAAAATAATTGGTAATGGGCAAATTGCTGCAATAGCCTTATAATGTTGATAAATTCCTTCTTGACTTGGTTTGTTATAAAAAGGACTTACCGATAAAATAGCATCTACACCAGTAAAATCATATGTATGAAAACAATCTAAAATATCTTGAGTATTGTTTCCTCCTATACCAAAAACCAAAGGAACTCTACCGTTGTTTATTTTAATTGCAAAAGCTAAAACATCTAACTTCTCTTGTCTGCTCAATGTTACCGACTCGCCTGTAGTTCCATTTACCACTAAATAATCAATTCCGCCAGTAATTAAATGCTCAATAAGTTTCTCTAAACTAACATAATCAACACTTCTGTCTTCTTTAAAAGGAGTTACAATAGCTACTCCAGTTCCTTTGAATTTACTCATTTATCAATATTTTGTATATTATCTAATAATGTATTGATGTTTTTTTTACAAAGTTTGTTAAATTATTTAACAGTCTTGTTAATTTTTATAAATAAGTTTTAACTACAGTAATAAATTATCTACTTAAAATAACTTTTCTAGTAATGGAATGTTCTTTAAAATGCAATTGTAAGTAATAAATTCCCTTTGGTAAATACTCCAAATTAACCTCTATTTGAGTATTACTTAATGGTGTTATTGCATCAACTATTTTTCCAGTAACATCGAGCAAATTTAATCCAAAAATTGGTTGCTGTAAAGTTGTTTTTACGAACAATTTATTATTTGTTGGATTGGGGAATATTTGTACTTCAACACCATCTTCAATAAGTTGATTACCAATAGTTAAAATCGTAATGGTATCAGAATAATTTACGCAAGAGAAGCTATCAGTAACTGTTAAAAAGTAATCTCCATTATTTTGAACAATTAAAAAAGTATCCGTTTCACCTAAAAGTGGATTGATATTGTAGTACCATTGTAACTCATCATTTGTTGAGTACATCAACGTATCGTTTCCAAGTAAAGTTAAAACTGGTTTTTGAGGCAGTGCATGCCAATAACTATAAATGGTATCGCTCCAAACTTTGCAGCTACTCGAATTAGTAACTTCTACATATATCGTTTGCGAGGTATCAACGGAAATAGAAGCAGTAGTATCATTTGTTGACCATAAATAAGTACTATAACTACCCATAGTACTTAGTGGGACAACATCACCTTCACACAAATTAATGTTACTTCCCAATGTTAAACTGTAGTTGGAGTAATTTAGAGCATCAAATGCATGAACCTTTCCGTATCCAAAACCTGTATTTGGAACAACACCTGTCGATGTATCTTGTTTTGCTGTATTTATCACTGCATTTTTTATTTCCGACATGGTTGCTGTAGGACATTTTTGTAAGTATAATGCTGCAACTCCTGCAACAACTGGCGAAGCCATTGATGTCCCGCCATTTTTACGATGATAACCACCGAAGGCAATTTTAGCTCTATTAGCAGGTGTTGAAGCCAAGTAAGCTGCAACTACAGCGGCTGGAACTGGACCTATTGATTCATCTCCTGAAGCAGCAATATCAGGCTTCATATAACCTCTCCTACTTGGTCCCCAACTACTTGATGGAGCCTTTACTCCTGGAACTCTACCAGTAGAACGGACTATCGAATCAACATCTAAATAAGTTGCTCTATTATTAAAATTACCTACGGTTAAAATAGTAGGTAAATTTTGAAAACTACTAACCATCGTTTTAGCTGAATCTGGTTTTTGATAGTATGCTATTGGAGGAAAATCCATTGTAGTTGGTAAGGAACTTTCCACCATACTTGAAACTCCTAACCATGATGCCGACCAAATATCTAACCTCCCAGAACCAGTGGTCATTAAACTAAAATTATAGGTATTAGAATCTGGTTCTTGCAACATTACCTGTAATAAATATTTATCACCTTGCAGCTCTGCAAAGGTTTCAACAATAGCAATTCTATTGGTATCGTTGTAAATAGTATCGGTATAACTTCCTAATCTATTTTGAATATTTACGAAAGGAGTAAAACCTCTCAATTCATAATTTCCACTAGGTAGGTTTGCTCCTATGGCATAATCTACTTGATTTAAATCTGCTGTATCTGCCCAAGCCTCAAAATAAACTGCTCCAAAGCCAAATGCAGAACCTGGATTATATTTAAACCATGTAAATGTAGTATCTGAAGTAATTTGGTGTTCTACATGCCAATTTAAATGACCTGCATTACCAGCTGCACAAACAAAAGCTCTTCCTTCTTTATAATTAACAATACTATCTATTAAAAGCGAAGCTGCATCAGTTGCATCGTGCGAACCCCAATAATCGCCCATACTTACATTTATTACACAAGGCATTCCGTAAGCATCAGCAACATCATAAATATAATTTACAGCATCAACCACTGTAGAAAGCCAATTATTTACATTTGAATTACTTGCTACCATCACCAAATTTGCCTCTGGAGCAACCCCTTTATAATTGTTTACTGCTCTTCCATTTCCAGCAGCAACTCCAGACACATGAGTTCCATGACCAACATTACTATGATCGATGTGTGTACAATTTCCACTATTAATTGCCGAAGAATCCCAAACCTCTCCATATCCATAGGCACTAGAACCATTATCTGCATTGTATTGGTCCCAAATGGCTAAAATTCTTGTATTACCTAATGAATCTAAAAAATCAGGATGAAAAACATCAATTCCTGTATCTATAAAACCCATTATTACTCCTTTTCCAGTGTAGTTTTCCCGTAAAGGAAATTCACCATGGTGTGCAGGAACAACATTGTTCTGAATAATCATGGTATCATTCAAAAGTTCGCCTTTGAAAAAACTATATTCAATTGATTTAACGAAGTCGTTTTTAGAGAATTCAACAACAGCAGAACTTGGTAATTCAACCTGAACAACATCTTTTGTGCTAAGTTTACTTTTACCTCTAAATTTTATAACTTCTTGTTTGATTTTAGCAACATCTCCCCTCACAAACAATGCAATAACATCATCAGGTTTCGATTGTTTTAACGTATGTTTTAGCTGTAAGTTAATTTTTGACTGCTGAGCAAATGTAACTACTGAGCAAAACGCCACCAATAAAACCAGTAAAATGTATCTTCTAAGCATTTCTTGAAAATGAATTAGTATAAAATTACAGATTTTACCTTCCTGATTTATTAAAAAAGGTAATTTCGTTACAACATTTTAAATCAACTAACCGCATGAAAAAGATTTTTGGAATTTTAACTGTCGCTCTTCTATTTGCTTGTAATAGCGAGAAAAAAAGTGAATCAACTACTGATGTTAACAAATCTTTTGAAGAGTATAAAAATAACTTTATCAATGAACTTTGGCAAACTTACCCTGGTTGGGCGTTAGGTGTTGGCAAACACGATTTTGATAGTATTTTGGTTGTTCCAAATGAAGAGACTCGTAAAAGAGAACTGTCTTTTGCAAACAATCACTTGGATTCGTTAAAAAAGTATCCTATCGATAATTTATCAAACAACAATAAAACCGACTACTATTTAATTGAAAACTTACTGAAAGGAAGTGTTTGGTCAACAAACGAACTAAAATCACACGAGTGGAACCCTTCTAACTACAATGTTTCTGAAGCATTCTCCATTATTCTTTCTACCGAATTTGATAAACTAGAAAACAGAATTGATATTTTCTACAAACGTATGGCAAACATTCCTGCTTACTTTGAAGCTGCCAAACAAAATATTAAAAACCCAACTGTTGAACATACTCAATTGGCAATTGCTCAAAATTTAGGTGGATTAGCTGTTTTTGAAACAGAATTAGAAGATGCATTAGCAAAATCAACCTTAGACGAAAACACCAAAACCGAAATCTTAAAACGTGCCGACCAATCTATCGCTGCGGTTAAAGATTATACTGAATGGCTGAAAAACCTAAAAAATGAAACTCCAAGAAGTTTTAGATTAGGAAAAGAATTGTATGCCAAAAAGTTTGAATTCGATATCCAATCGGGCAATACAGTTGAAGAAATTTATCAAAAAGCATTAAAAAGTAAAGCTGAACTACATTTTAAAATGGCTGAAGTAACCCACAGTTTATGGAGCAAGTACTTTAAACAACCTGTTCCTGCTGATACCTTGCAAGCCATAAAAATGATGATAGATAAATTATCTACTAAACATGTTCAACCTGATTCTTTTCAAACAGCTATTGAACAACAAATACCTGTTTTAGTTGATTTTATCAAACAAAAAGACCTGATTTACATCGACCCATCGAAACCTTTAGTGGTTAGAAAAGAACCAGCTTATATGGCAGGTGTTGCTGGTGCTTCTATTTCATCGCCTGGTCCATATGAAAAAAATGGAAACACCTATTACAATGTTGGTAGTATGGAAGGTTGGCCAAAAGAACAAGCCGAAAGTTATTTAAGAGAATACAACCACTACATATTACAAATTCTAAACATCCACGAGGCTATTCCAGGACATTATACTCAACTGGTTTACAGTAACCAATCGCCAAGTTTAATAAAAGCTATTTTGGGTAACGGAACCATGATTGAAGGATGGGCTGTTTACACCGAACTAATGATGTTAGAAAATGGCTACGGCAACAACGAACCAGAAATGTGGTTGATGTACTACAAATGGAACCTAAGAACTGTTTGTAATACCATTTTAGATTACAGTGTTCATGTAAACGATTTTTCTAAAGAAGAAGCAATCAATTTATTGGTTAACGAAGCGTTTCAACAAACTGCCGAAGCAGAAGGGAAATGGAAAAGAGCAACACTTACTCAAGTTCAATTGTGCAGCTATTTTACTGGTTTTAAAGAAATTTATGAGTTTAGAGAAGAATACAAGGCGTTAAAAGGAAAGGAATTTGATTTGAAAAAGTTCCACGAAAAGTTTTTAAGCTATGGTTCGGCTCCTGTTAAGCACATTAGAGAAATGATGTTGGCAGAATAATGTGATGGGTGGAGAGTGTGGGTTGTAGGAAGTAATTATTCTTTTTCGTTGGTAACTTCTTCCTTATTACTCATGTTCTTATAGTGGTGGTAACGTTCCATTATTTCCAAAACATACTCATAAGCTACAAAACCTTTGTAATAACCATGTTTCACTACATCGTCGTTGTAATATTTTCGTTTCGATTTGTTTAAAAGAAAATAACTTACATCATTCCACAATTGAGGATTTTTACCATACTTGGCAGCCAAGTTTTTTGCATCAATAACATGACCTGGACCTGCATTGTAACTTGCTAAGATAAACTTAATTCGTTCTTCTTTATCTTCTACTTCTGGTTCCCAAATTTTGTTTAAACGAGCAATGTATTTGGTTCCTGCAATAATATTTTGTTCGGGACCCGAAGAAAAATCGACACCAAATCTTGCACCAGTTTCGGGCATAAACTGCATTAAACCAAACGAATCACCCCAACCCCTTGCGGAATTATTAAAATGAGATTCTTGGTAAATTAAAGCAGCGAGCAATTCCCAATCCCAACCAATGGTAGGAGCATGTTTTTTTATCAATTCATCATAAAATGATATTTCTCCTGACGATAGTGTATAATACTGATGTTGAACTCTTTTTTTTGCTAAATGCTGGTTTTTAAAGTATTTATTCAATAGCGATTTAAACTTTCTTGTTTTTTGAAATTCACCCAACCATTGGTCCATAGACACCAACAAACTATCGGAATTGTTTCGAACACCCCAAGCGATATCTTGATGGTTGCTCAGCACCATCTTTGCATCAATGTTTGGATAATACCATTCATTAACCATTGCCACATTTTTATCAGCTATGGTGTAATCAATTTCTCCATTAGCAACCATTTCAATAAGTTCTTCTGATGTATAATTTCCAGGAACTAGTTCAATATCAATATCTTGTTTTATTTCCTTTTCAATACGTTTTATTTCCTTAAAAAACGAAGAGTGTTCTCTTACCACAATCTTTTTTCCTGCCAATTCGTGTATCGACCTAATCAGTGAATCTTCCACCTGTTTTTTCTTTAGTTTTTTCCAATTGGCTGGTTTTCGTTGAATCAACACTTGCTTGGTTACTAAAACAGGATTGGTAAACGAAACATCTTCTTTTCGTTCTTCGGTAATGGTTAGGTTTGCTGCTGCTACATCTGCCGTACCTTTGTTTAATTCAATAAATACACTATCTAAGCTTTTAATAGGAATAACTTCTAAAGTAACTCCAATTTTATCGGCATACAAATTCAATAATTCGTATTCAAAACCTTGAGGAATTCCTTTGTAAATAAAATAACTGGTAGAACTGTAGTGAATTAATGCCCTTAGCTTTCCTTCAGCTTGTATGGTGTCTAAATCTCTATAAATGGGTTTGTTTGAATCAATAAAATCAAAACCACAACCACTTGTTAACGCAACAATAGTGATAATTAGTGAATATGAAATTGATTTTAACATTCGGTATTTGTTTAATAAAAGTATTTTTGCGTTCGGAAAATCGTAGCTCAAAATCAATTATTACTTTTTACGACTAAAATAGACAATTGGTTATTTTATGTTAAACAAAAAAAAATATTTACTACTGCTATTTGTTTTGCTTGCAAACAGTTTCATGGCTGCAAACTTAACCAAAGGTTTTGAAGCACTCTCCATTCACGATTATTTTAAAGCAAAAAAGATTTTTGAAAAAAGCTTAAAAAAACAGACTCCTGCTGCTGCTTATGGCTTAAGCATTATTTATTCGTTAAACAACAATCCGTTCTATAACCTAGATTCTGCTTTGTTTTACATCAACAAAAGCGAAAAGGCTTTTGCTACATTAAGCCTGAAACAGCAAACCTCTTTAACTGCTTTATCCGAAAAAAAATGGCAGAATTATAAAATAGATTCATTAAGGCTTCATGCTCACCATCAGCATGTTGACGAAAAATGTTTTACCAAAGCAAAAAACGAAAACACCATTGAATCTTACAACTATTTTCTGCAACAAAATGTAAATTCAAAACAGCAACAGGAAGCCATTGCTTTAAGAAATCAATTGGCATTTACCATTGCTCAACAACAAAATTCATCGGCAGCTTACTTGAGTTTTTTAGAAACCTACCCCGATGCCAATCAATTTAACGAAACCAAGGCATTGTATGAAAAACGTGTTTTTGAAGAGTATACCGAACTCAACACATTAGACAACAACATTAAATTTATAAATGATTATCCCGAAAATCCTTATGTAAATAAGGCTCATCAAAACATTTACGACATCTCAACACACAACAAAACCATTGAAGCTTTTGAATATTTTATCAAAGCATTTCCAAACAATCCGTTTGTTACTTCTGCTTGGAGAATGTTATACAACCTTTCTACCCAAATACACACTACCGAAAACATTGAACATTTTGTACAAAAATATCCTGCATATCCATTTAAAAATGAATTGGAGAAAGATTACTTGCTTGCTAGCACCAACTTCTACCCCATTCAAGAAAATGGTTTGTGGGGATTTGTCGACGATAGTTTACAAGTAGTTGTTCCTATTATTTATGATTGGGTAGGCTCGTTTTCCGAAGGTGTGGCGGCTGTTTCTCAAGCAGACAAATACGGTTACATTAATAAATCTGGTGAAGTAGTTATTCCATTAACGTATGATGAAGCGGAGGGATTTAAAAACGGAATGGCCATTGTTAACAAAAATGAAAAATATGGAATCATCAACCGTGCAGGTGAAGAATTGGTAGCATTAATTTACGATGATATTGGCTATACCCGAAACCCTTATATTGCGGTTGAACTTAACGAAAAATATGGTTTTATCGACCGCTTAGGCAATTTAAAAGTAGGTTTAGATTTTGATGGTGTTGGCGATTTCCAAAACGGATTAGCGTACGTTGAAAAAGACGGAAAATTTGGCATTATCGATACCAATTTGATGTACATTGTAAAACCAAAATTTGAATGGATAGATTTAGCCTCTACCAATTTTATTCGAGTAATTGAAAATGGTAAATACGGCATCATCAATACCAAAGGAGAATATCTTTTAGAGCCGAATTACGATTTAATTACTGCTTTAGATAACAACCGAGCATTAATTGTAAAAGATGGTTTTTATGGTTATTTAAATCAAGAAGTTAAAATGGTTATACCCATTTCGTTAGCTTATGTTGATGGAGCCAACAACTGGGCATTGTTTAACGAAAAAGGTTTTGCCCGTTTCATGAGTAAAGACAAAATTGGTTTAATTGATTCGTTGGGAAAAGAATTTTTACCAGCCCTTTTCGAAGATGTGGCAAGTGTTTCTTCAAATTTAATTGCAGTAAAAAGAAAAGGAAAATGGGGCTATTGCGACTACCAAGCTAAACTTAAAATACCTTACAACTATGATGAATCGAACCCGTTTATTGATGGTTATTCTATTGTAAAAACCAACATGCTTTATGGATTAATTGATGAAAAAGGAACTTTTGTTATTCCTGCTATTTATGAGGATTTTAAACGACTTACCAAAGACTTGTTTGTGGTAAAACAAAACGGATTGGTTGGCATCATCAACTCAAAAAACGAAATAGTTGTACCACTCCAATACAATAAAATAGAACTTACCGAAAACAACTTGTTGATTCGATTGGTTTCCGAACAATCAACAGAATACAAGAAACTTTAATTCTTTGTCAGTTCGAGTAGGCAACATGAAGCTATAGCGAAATGTTGGTGTATCGAGAACAACAAAAACTATCTACTTCTCGATATGCTACACTAAAGCTTCGCACTCGAAGTGACAGTTTTTGAGTTTAGAACAAAAAAAATCCCAAGCAAAACTGCTTGGGATTTTTTTAAGCCCCTCCTTCGGAGGGGTTTGGGGAGGCTATACCAACTGCGTAATAGCCTTTGTTACGTTTGCTTCTACTCTTTTCAATACATCACTTACATCCGATTTTACAAACTTTTCGCCTGTAATGTTTTCGTAAAGCTCAATGTAGCGGTTCGACACTTGTTCAATAAATTCATCCGTCATTTCAGGTACTTGTTGTCCGTCTTTACCTTGAAAACCATTAGCAATTAACCACTCACGTACAAATTCTTTCGACAATTGTTTTTGTTTTTCGCCTTTTGCCTGACGCTCTTCGTAACCTTCTTTGTAGAAATAACGCGACGAATCAGGTGTATGAATTTCGTCAATTAAATAAATTTGGTCGCCAACTTTTCCAAATTCGTATTTAGTATCCACCAAAATCAATCCCATTTTGGCAGCAATTTCAGTACCTCTTTGGAAAATTTTACGGGTATAATCTTCTAATTTAATGTAATCGGCTTCCGAAACAATGCCTTGTTTTAAAATTTCTTCACGAGAAATGTCTTCATCATGTCCAACACTTGCTTTGGTTGTTGGCGTAATAATAGGTTGCGGAAATTTATCATTTTCTTTCATTCCGTCGGGCATAGGCACTCCACACAACATACGTTTTCCTTCGCTGTATTCTCTCCACGCATGACCCGATAAATAGCCTCTAATAACCATTTCTACTTTAAAAGGCTCACATTTTTTGCCAATGGTAACACTTGGGTCGGCAACTTCAATAACCCAGTTTGGTACGATGTCTTCGGTTGCTTTTAAAAACTTAGCAGCAATTTGGTTCAACACTTGTCCTTTAAACGGAATGGCTTTAGGTAAAACCACATCAAATGCCGAAATACGGTCTGAAACCACCATTACCAACAATTCGTCGTTGATGTTGTAAACGTCTCTAACTTTGCCCTTGTACAGGCTTTTTTGTCCCGGAAAATTAAACTTTGTTTCTTTTATCGCGTTAGCTTGCATAATATCTATTTTTTGAGGTTGTTACAAAATTAAACACCGAAACCCGTTAACAAAAATGGTTAACGAAAAAGTATTGACAACTTTTCAACAAAATTGAAAAGCCTCACAATTGTGCAACTAATGATAAACAATCTCATTTTTCTTGTTTTCAGACGGACAATCGTCCGTCTTTACTAAGATTGGTGGGATAATTAAAATAATTAATTTTTAATAACCTTAAACGATTGTTTATGTTCTCCAATGCTTAACAAATAAATACCACCCGATAAATTACCCAATTCAATAAGCGTTTGTGCTGCATTAATTTGCCCTGATAATACTATTTTACCCATGTTATCATAAATGGTGTAAAAAGCACCTATTAATTGATTATTTGCTTTTAGCGTTATTTGGCTGCTTGTTGGGTTGGGGTAAACACTAAACTCGTTTAGTTCAGTCATTTCGTTTACACCAATAGCTGAAGATAATTTAACCACCCAGTAATCCACACCGCCATGATTATTGGTTACGTCTCCATTAATTGAATAAGACCATCCAGCAACTACATATTCTCCATCTGTTGTTTGTTGAATAGATTCAGCATAATCGCTTCGAGTTCCACCTATAGATTTTTGCCAATTAATATCTCCTGTGCTAGACAACTTAACCACCCAGTAATCATAACTACCCTGATTGCCTACCACATCTCCATTAATTGAATTAGACCATCCAGCAACTACATATCCTCCGTCTATTGTTTGTTGAATGGACTGCCCTAAATCAGCTCCACTTCCACCAAAAGATTTTTGCCAAGAAATAGCACCTGTGTTATCTAATTTTACCACCCAATAATCCCAATCGCCATGATTACCTGTTACATCTCCATCTGTTGAGCTACTTCGTCCAGCAACTACATATCCTCCGTCTATTGTTTGTTGAATGGACTGCCCTAAATCAGCTCCACTTCCACCAAAAGATTTTTGCCAAGAAATAGCACCTGTGTTATCTAATTTTACCACCCAATAATCCCAATCGCCATGATTACCTGTTACATCTCCATCTGTTGAGCTACTTTGACCAGCAACTATATACCCGCCATCTATGGTTTGTTGGATCGAAGTTGCATCATCATAACCAGTTCCACCTAAAGATTTTTGCCAAGAAATAGCACCTGTGCTATCTAATTTTACCACCCAGTAATCCATATTTCCATGATTATCTGTTACATCTCCATTAATTGAGTATGAATGTCCTGCAACTACATACCCATAATCGGAGGTTTGTTGAATAGAGTTTGCTATATCACTAGTTGTTCCACCTAAAGATTTTTGCCATTCGATAGTACCTGTACTATCTAGTTTTACTACCCAATAATCATTACTACCATGATTACCTGTTACATCTCCATCATTTGATATAGAACTTCCAGCAACTACATATCCACCATCTGTAGTTTGTTGGATGAAATATGCTCCATCACTTGCCGTTCCACCTATAGATTTTTGCCAAGCAATAGTTCCTGCACTATCTAGTTTTACCACCCAGTAATCATAACTTCCACCATGATTTCCAGTTACATCTCCATTAATTGACTTAGAATATCCAGCAACCACATACCCTCCATCTGTGGTTTGTTGGATAGCCTTTGCTTCTTCATCTCCTGTTCCACCTAAAGATTTTTGCCACTCAATTGATGGGGCTTGTGCTGTAAGGTAGATTGAGGTTAAAAATAACGATAGTGTAATGAGTAGGTTTTTCATAATGAT
This sequence comes from uncultured Vicingus sp., assembly GCA_964398455.1. Taxonomy (GTDB): domain Bacteria; phylum Bacteroidota; class Bacteroidia; order Flavobacteriales_E; family Vicingaceae; genus Vicingus. Next base: position 111,590 of record CAYNMR010000001.1, read on the forward strand.
TTATATTTAAACCGAAAATTAAAGAAAATGATGGTTATTTATTAAATATCTCATAAATTAGTTAAACAAAAAAATTAGAAAATGTTTACAATAGACCAAATTAAAGCGGCTCATAGCAAAGTAAAATCGGGTGCAGATTTTCCAGCATACATTCAAGACCTCAAAAAATTAGGTGTAACAAGTTACGAAACTTTTGTAGCAGACGGACATGCCGACTATTACGGAGCAAACCAGTATAAAACTTCGAGCACTGCAAAATATGAGGTATTGCCAATTGCCAAGAATTCAACTCCAGAACAGTTTAAAGCAGATTTAAAGGCTCATCAACAGGGAAAAACGGATTACCCTACTTTCTGTAACGACTGTGCAAAATCGGGAATTGAAAAATGGGTGGTTTGTTTGCAAAAAATGACCTGCACCTATTACGACAAAGCAGGAAATGAAATTTTAACTGAACAGATACCTAGCTTGTAAAAAAAAGTACTTCTAACCTCGGTCTTCCAACTCCAGCTTATTTTACCTACCTTTGCAGCCAATTAACAAACTACCAAAGTGGAAAACTTCAAGCAATTAGGCATACAAGCAGATTTTATAAAAGGATTAAACGATTTGGGCATTACCGTGCCTACTCCCATTCAAACCGAAGCCATTCCACTGTTGCTGAACAACAAAACCGATTTGGTGGCTCAAGCACAAACCGGAACTGGTAAAACCGCAGCTTACGGCTTACCACTGCTGCAAAGCATTGATTCCAAACAAAAAGTTATTCAAGGGCTTATTTTATGCCCTACCAGAGAATTGGGGCAACAAATTGCCAAGCAGTTGTTTAAGTTTACCAAATACTCCGATAAAATTTTTACCGAAGCTGTTTATGGCGGACAACCCATTGACATACAAATTGGTGCGTTAAAACGTCCTACACACATAGTGGTTGCAACCCCTGGCAGGTTAATTGAATTGGTAAAACGAAAAGCAGTTGATTTACGCAAAGTAAAAACCATTATTTTAGACGAAGCCGACGAAATGCTAAGCATGGGTTTTAAAAAAGAGCTGGACGAAATTCTTGGCTTTTTGCACAATGCCGAACAAAAATGGTTGTTTTCGGCTACCATGCCACAAGGCATTAAACAAATTGTCGACGAACACCTCGATGCCGATGCTCACCGAATTGAAGTAAGCAGCAGCAACACGGTCAATAAAAACATCGACCACCAATACGTTATTTGCGATGAGAAAGAGAAACTACAAATGCTGCTTCAGTTTTTGAAAACACAACACAAAAACAGGGGAATTGTATTTTGCAAAACCAAAGTGGCAACTCAAACCTTGGTAAAACAATTGATTGCTAAAAACATTGCTGCAGATGCCATACATGGGGACTTGTTACAAAAAGAACGCGACAAAGCCATGCGTGCCTTTAAAAATGAAACTGTTCAGTTGTTGGTAGCTACCGATATTGCTGCACGAGGAATTGATGTAGAAGGTTTATCATACGTGGTACACTACCAATTGCCCGACCAAATTGAATACTACACACACCGAAGCGGACGAACTGCCAGAGCAGGAAATCGTGGGTTGTCGTTGAGTATTGTAACTACTTTTGAAATGAAACAAATTCGGTTTTTAGAAAAAAACCTGAACATCAGTTTTAGTCAAGCGAGGTAATTAAAAACTACTCGTTAACCTACCTGAGTAATCTAAAAATATTTTGTTGTTGTTGGCAGGATCAGTGTAAAGCACTCGGTAATACAATGTGTCTTTAGTATTGTACCCAGCTATAACGCCGTCGGTAAAAATTCCTGTTCCTGTTGTTGATGAAATAGTAAAATTATTTGAAGGAATTTCTACTGCAATAGAATGAACTGTTTCGCCTTTTAAACTGGTAGCATCAAATGTGGTTGAAAGCACATAGTTTGGGCGTGTACCAACAATTTTTGAAGGTACGGTTACTTGAGTATAAGTAGTAATTAAATTAAAACTCGAGTCGTATTTGGTAACATCCATGTTACCCGAATAAAAAAATGTAGTATGAACAGGATCACCACCTGTATTGATAGCTCCTGGAGCAGATGGTTCTAATTTTTTTTCTTTATAACACGAAGTGAAAAAGAAAGCCATCGATAAAATAAACAATACATTCTTCATAATTCAGGCATTGGTTTGATTAACAAAGGTAAGCATCTTTTGGTTTGGTTTTACCAACTACCCCCTGCTCCACCGCCACCAAAGCTTCCACCACCAAAACCTCCGAAGTCGGAACCAGAATAATCAGAAGTACCCATTCCTGCAATAGAATATCCTCCAACAGCAACTCCTCCTCCCTTAACTATTACTTTTAAAATTGTTATATTCCTATTCAAACCAGCTCTATTTCTTTTGAAGATAGCCAAAATTCCATCAACCAAAATATGAAATATAAATACATTCATTACAAAGAAAAATCGATATACCATTAAAACAAACACAAATAAAGTGAAAATAAAAGCTATATTAATTGGATTATCAAACGAAGCAATAATTAGAATAATTAGCCCAAAAAGAGCAATAAGAATAACTATTACTAATAAAAAGAAAAAATGCATTCTCACAGGAAAATCTAAAGTTTTCCATGAGTTCATAAAAGAACCTCCTTTATTTTTTAAATAGATTTTAATAAACGAAGGCTCGATATGTTTGGCGAAATAAGAAAATTTTCTTCTTGTTTTTAAAGAGTTATTATAGTAGAAATCTAATTTTTGATAAGCTCCTGCTAGATTTCTATTAATATTTTTCTCTAAAAGAGATAATCTATTTTTTACATTCTCATACGAATATTCACCTTCAACAAATATCCTATCTTCATCTGTGTCTAATCTTCCGAAATAATAAATTAAGTTAACTAAAATAGAAACCGACCAAAGTAAAAATAATATTAAAAGTATATAAATCAAATAACGTGTATTTTATTTCTACCAACTACCTCCTGCTCCACCACCTCCAAAGCTACCGCCACCGAAGCCGCTGAATCCACCGCCTCCACCAAAACTACCACCACCTGAGGTAAAGTTACCCCACGAACCGCCATGGCTTCTTCCAGAATTGTTCATTAACATAAAAGCAGTCCAAAATGGGATATTGTGCCCAATAGAATAATCTTTTGCTTTTTTAGCTGCTGAGAAAAATACCAGCAAAAAGATAACTACGATAAATGCAAATGGTATTAGAATTTTAGACCAATCTGCTTTCGCATATTCATCGGCGGTATATTCACCCGATGTAATTTCCATCAACACATTTACTGCCTGATGAATTCCGTAATAATATTCCTTCGATTTAAAGTAAGGAATCATTTCGTTTTCTACAATTCGTTTGGCAATAGCATCGGGTACAACACCTTCTAAGCCATAACCAGGAGCAATAAAAGCATCGCCTCTTCCATCCACTTCTTTGGGTTTAACCATGATAACAATACCATTGTTTTTTCCTTGCTGCCCTACTTTCCAGTTTTCGCCAAGTGTATAGGTAAAACTAGCTTTATCGTAACCACACAAATCGGTAACCGTAACCACCAAAATTTGTGTTGATGTGGTATCGTTAAATGCTTGTAGTTTTTGCCTTAAAAACTGTTCTTCTTCATCGCTGATGATGTTGGCATAATCCTGAACCAAATCCTGTTTTGCAGGTTGGTCGAGCAAACAATCTTGTGCTTTTAAAACATTAAATGATAGTGTTACAATTAGAAGTATAAAGAGTTGTTTCATGGTTTTGTTTGTGTTAATGAGACTCCTGCTTTCGCAGGAATGATGTGAAAACTATTTTCCGAAAGAAATTTCATCAGTCAATTCGTTTTTATCGTCTTTTTGGTACGGAAAATGTTTTTTAAGTTGTTCTCCAGCCAACAAAATTCCTTTGGATAAACCCTCAGCAAAGTTACCTTGTTTAAAATGGCTAATCATTAAATCTTTGGTGCTTTCCCAAAAATCAACAGGCACTTTTTGGTTAATACCTGCATCGCCTAAAATGGCTAACTGGCGGTCTTCTACTGCTAAATAAATTAGCACGCCATTTCGTAGAGTGGTTTTTTGCATGTTTAATGCATCAAACATAAATGCAGCGTGGTCTAACACATCTTCGTTGCATTTTTTTTCAATGTGCACACGAATTTCGCCCGAAGTATTTTTTTCTGCTTCTTTAATGGCTGCAACAATTTGCTGCTTTTGTTCGGTGGTAAATAAATCTTTTGACATAAAGTTAGTTAAAAGTATAAAGTTAAAAAGTTGAAAGTAGAAAGTGCTTACACCATCTACCTTCAACTTTAAACTATAAGTTGCTATTAAAATTGTACTGTTGGAGCAACTTCAGCACCTGCTGTTGCTTCAAAATAATCTTTTTTCTCGAAACCAAACATACCAGCCCAAATGTTTCTTGGGAAAGTTCTGATGTAGGTATTGAAATCTTTAGCAGTTTCATTGAATTTCTGACGTTCAACAGTTATCCTGTTTTCAGTACCTTCCAATTGAGCCTGTAATTCTAAGAAGTTCTGATTTGCTTTTAAATCAGGGTAACGTTCCACCACAACCATTAACTTAGATAAAGCTGAGCTTAATCCGTCTTGAGCAGCAGCAAATTGCTTAATTGATTCTGCATTTAATTTTGATGGGTCGATAGTTGTGCTGGTAGCTTTTGCTCTAGCATTTACAACTCCTTCTAAGGTTTCTCTTTCGTGAGCAGCATAACCTTTAACTGTATTTACTAAGTTTGGAATAAGGTCGGCTCTACGTTGATAAACGTTTTCTACCTGCGACCATTGTCCTGTAACTGCCTCATCTTTGGTTACCATGTTATTGTAAGAACCAACTAGTGAGAACACCATAAAAAGGATTAGTAAACCAACTACTCCTAGTATTATCCATGATTTTTTCATTTTCTTTTTTTCTATTTTTAATTATTAAAATCCGCTCTTTTGAGGGAATGAAGTTACTATTTTTTAAATTAATTCGATACTACGTTTGATAAATTTGGTCAACTCCTCACCTTTTAGCATATTTTGCGACAACAAAGCTAAATCGGCAGTTTGTTTGGCAATTTCTTTCTGTTTGTTGTTGTCTTTTTCCTTCAACAACTTAGAAATTAATGGATGATTAACATTAACCACCAAATTGTAGGTTTCTGGAAATGCACCAAACATTCCGCCTCCACCCATTTTACTCATTTCTTTCATTCTTCTGATAAACTCAGGCTGAACGATGGTCATCGGCTGGTCGGTTTCGTTCATGCTTTCAAACTGCACGGTGAATTTTTCTTTCGAAATCACTTCTTCAATAACCGGTTTTAGTTCTTCTTTTTCTTTGTCAGATAGTTTAGAAGGAATTTCTTCATTTTTATTGATTAACTTCTCAATAGTATCAGCATCAACTCGTGTAAAAGTCGATTTTTCTACTTGTTGTTCTAATCGTCCAACCAAATGAGAAGACAATGGTGAATCTAAAATAATTACTTCATATCCTTTATCCTTAGCCGATTGAATGTAAGTGTGTTGTGTTTCTATATCGCTAGTATAAAGCACCACCAATTTATCATCTTTATCGGTTTGAAGTGGTTTGATTTTTTCGGTTAATTCATCTAATGTGTAATACTTGCCATCTGTGGTTTTGTACAAAGCAAATTTTTGAGCTCTTTCATTAAATTTCTCATCCGACAACATTCCGTATTCAATAAATATTTTAATATCGTCCCATTTTTTCTCGAAATCTTCACGGTCTTTTTTAAACAACTCTTCTAATTTGTCAGCCACTTTTTTGGTAATGTGACTAGATATTTTTTTCACATTCCCATCACTTTGTAAGTACGAACGAGAAACATTCAACGGAATATCTGGAGAATCAATTACCCCATGTAAAAGCGTTAAAAAATCGGGCACAATTCCTTCAACAGAATCTGTAATAAACACTTGGCGAGAGTACAATTGAATTTTATCTTTTTGTACTTCCATGTTGGGTTTAATTTTCGGGAAGTATAAAATACCAGTTAAATTAAACGGATAATCCACATTTAAATGGATGTGAAACAACGATTCTTCAAAGTTAAACGGATACAATTCTCTATAAAAATTCTTGTAATCATCATCTGTTAACGATGCTGGAGTCTTAGTCCATGCTGGAGAAGGGTTGTTGATGATGTTATCTACCTGAACTGCTTCTTTTTCGATATTACCATCTTTGTCTTTTTTACCTGCTGCGTTGTCAATATATTCGGTTTTAGTTCCAAACTTAATTGCCACTGGCATAAACTTACAATACTTCTCCAAAAGAGTTTTGATTCTACTTTCTTCTAAAAAATCGGTTGAATCTTCAGCTATATGCAAAATAATGTCGGTTCCTCTTTCTGCCTTTTTAGCTTCTTTTAACGAATACTCAGGACTTCCATCGCATTCCCAATGAGCAGCAGGTTCGTCTTTGTAGTTCTTTGAAAGAATTTCAACTCGCTCGGCTACCATAAAAGAAGAGTAAAAACCTAAACCGAACTTACCAATGATGTTTCCAGTATCGGTTTTGTCTTTAAATTTATTTACAAACTCTTCTGCTCCCGAAAAAGCAATTTGGTTGATGTATTTTTTAATTTCTTCTTCGCTCATACCAATACCTTTATCTCTAACGGTAAGGGTTTTAGCATTTTTATCTAAAATTATTTCAATGGTATCGTTACCAATATCACCTTTAAATTCACCCAATGATGATAAAGCATGAAGTTTTTTTGTTGCATCGGTAGCATTAGCAATAAGTTCACGAAGAAATATCTCGTGGTCGGAATACAAAAACTTTTTAATAATGGGAAAGATGTTTTCTGTTTGAACTTTAATTTTTCCTTTTGCCATTGTTCTTTAAATTTTAAATGTTAATACTTTTTTAAAACAGGTTGAATTAGTCAAAGCATGTGCCACCATAAAAAACATGACATTTTGACTGAAAACAATGTTAAAAAAATACAAAAACGGCAAAACTCTTTTAGAAATTAGGTAGAAACACCGTTTGGAATAATCATTTGTAATCACTACATTCGTTGTATAGATTTAAACTGATTACCAAAAATGATTCGATTCTTGTTTTATGTATCGGCTATTTTATTCTTTGCCACAACAAAGTTGTCGGCTCAAATTGAAGCTGTTTATATACAAGATAGGGTTGAAATTACTTGGACTTATACCGAATGTAATCAACTCAGCCATTTTGTTATTGAGAAATCGAAAAACGGAACTGCATTCAGGGAATTATTACGATTAAAGAATGGAGGAATTTGTACTGTATTTTTAGAAACAGATCATACCCCATATAACGGAAATTCATATTACCGAATTCGATATGTAAATAAAAATGGAACGTACTTTTACAGTGAAACTGTTGCAGTAAAAAAAACGATAAATACCCAGCAAAAAACAACCAAATTTAAAGGGTTTCGTTCGCTAAACACCTTAGTGGTTTTAAAAGATAAATCGAATGGAGAATTTTATGCAAAGCTTAATATTCAAGAAGTTGAAGGTAAGCTGATCAGTGAAACATTAAACGAAAACATTAAAGATGGCGAGTTTATTATCATTGCCTCTGAGAATGACAACTTAGTTGGTAATACCTTAACCATATTCAATCAAAATCCTGATAAATAGAGTTCTTCTATTTTATTTTTAGCTCAAAAAGCAGTTTACCCTTATAGAAAATACGGTTATTCTACGAAATAAATTTAGGTAAAACCACTGTATTATTTAACCACCATACTATCGAAATTTGTCCTAATCATTTAACCTTAAAATTTAAACAAATGTTCCGAATTCTAATTATTGTTGTTATGTGTGCTTTTTACACTTCTAAGAATGCACATGCTAATATTGAAGCTATTTACATTAATAATAGTGTGCAAATCAAATGGACTTATGCTGAGCAAAAAAAAATAAGTTATTTTATTATTGAGAAATCGAAAAATGGCAAAAATTTTAAACAGTTCTCTATAGTATCTACTGACAAAAGTAACAATTCATTTATCGAAACGGATCCAATCCCTTATGGTGGCATCTCATTTTACAGGATTCGATCTGTTAATATTGATGGAACAACATTTTTCAGCGAAACCGTTTCCATTAGAAAGTTGACTGAGTACAAGAATTTACCATTGAAACTAAAAAATACTTCTGTATTAAATACTTTAGTAGTTTTAAGAGATAAATCAAACAATGAGTTTTATGCAAAGTTGAACATACAAGAAACAAATGGTGTTTTGGTTAGTGAAACACTAAATGAAAATATTAGAACTGGTGAGTTTATTATTATAGCTTCCGAGAAAGATGAATTGGTAGGTAATAAGTTATCCATTATCAACAGAAACGCTAAGGAAATTGCTGTCGATATAGCGAACACAATACACCACTAGCTACAGCCACGTTTAGCGATTCGGCATTACCAAACTTTGGAATCATTATCTTGTTGGTAATAAAAGGTGCCAATTCTTTTGATATGCCAAACGATTCGCTTCCCATAAGCAAAAATGCTTTTTTATCTTGAATGGGGTTTTGATATACATTTTCGCCTTCCAATAATGCTCCATAAACAGGAATTGATTTGTTTTGCTGAAAAAATTCAACCAAATTCACATACGTTACATTAGCTCTAAATAAAGAGCCCATAGTTGCTTGTACCACTTTTGGATTATACACATCAACACATTCATTAGAGCAAATGATGGTATTTATTCCAAACCAATCGGCTGTTCTAATGATTGTGCCTAAGTTGCCTGGGTCTTTTATGTTATCTAAAACCATCACCAGATTATTTTTGGATAAATCTGCTTGTTGTCTTTTCTGTTTAGCTACTGCCAAAAAATTACTTGGCGTTGCTAAAGCCGAAATGGATTGCATTTCTTTTTCGGAAATTTCAATTGCTTCAAATCCTTTTACATGATGCCCTTTAACAACAAAAACAAGCTCAATTTCCAAATCAGATTGGATTAATTCTCCAACCATTTTTTCTCCTTCAACTAAAAAAGTTCCGTGTTGTGCACGGAACTTTTTTTGCTGTAATGAGCTGATGTATTTCTTTTGATTGATGCTAAGCATTAATTTGATAATACTTTAAACTCTGTTCTTCTGTTCTTTTGGTGGCAATCACAATCATCATTTCTTGTTTCACCACATTCAGTGTATTTTGAGCAGTCATCAACTGGTTTAGTTTCACCATATCCAACCGATTTAAATCGGTCTTTCTTAATGCCTTTAGCGATTAAATAATTAACTACAGCATTTGCTCTTTTTTGCGACAAGTTTTTGTTATAAACATCGCTACCTCTGGTATCAGTGTGACTCGAAATTTCTACTTTAATGGTTTTGTTTTCTTTTAAAATCTGAACCAAATTATCTAATTCTTTAGTTGATTCTGCTCTTAAAGTAGCTTTATCCCAATCATATAATATGTTGTTTAATACAAACGAACGACCAGGTTCAAGGGGCTTAACATCTTTTGGTTTACCTGCATTTTCGGTAAACAAGGTATCAATGGTTTTGGGTTCTCCATTCAATGTCTTAGTTAAAAGCTCTTGAAGTGCTGTATTATTTTTAGCTATTAAGTTAGAATCACTGTATATTCTGAAGTCTTTATATAATTCAACATATTCCGTAATTTCTTCCAAATTAATTGAATCACGTACAATTTCTCCACTAGCTAATTCTACTTCAATCTCATATCTTCCTGGTGTTAATGCCATCACATACTTTCCAGTTTCGTCATTCGATTTAAAGGTTCCTTCCAAGTTAGCATCTTCACCCTTAAATAAACTCATCATTGAGCCTATTGGAGCATCATTGAAGTAAACATTTCCTAGAAGTAAGGCAAGTACTGGTTTTCCAACTTTACCTGCAATAATTCTAAAAATATCTTGCTCACCTATGCTTTTTTCTCCACCACCTGAATAGTAACCTGTTTTACCATCAGCAGCTAAAACAAAGTATCTATCATCATTAATGGTATTAATTGGGAACCCCATGTTTGTAGGGTCTCCGAATGAATTATATTCATCTAGCTTACTGTAGAAAATATCATATCCACCAATACTGGTATGACCTTCTGAACTAAAATAGAACGTTTGATTATCTGGATGGATAAATGGAGCATCGTCGTTGTAAGCGGTGTTAATTTTTACCCCTAAATTCTGAACATTACCCCAACTACCATCAGCTTGAAGTTCAGCTTTATAAATATCTCTACCACCTTGACCACCAACTCTATCGCTTGCAAAATATAGTATTTTACCATTCGGAGATAAACTCACACTACCTTCCCAACTGTCTTTTTTATTTACATCACCTTTTAAAGGTTCTGGTTTCGACCAATCTTTACCTTTTAATTTACTTACATAAATATCACCATTGTTGTTGTTTTCACTTTTGTAGATAAACAAGGTTTGTCCGTCAACAGAAAGTGCTATAGCTGCATCATGGCCATCTGTATTAATGTTTTCGCCAATACTTACAGGCTCAGTCCATTCACCATTTTTATTGTATGAAATAAAAACATCTTCAGTATAGCTTTCTGAGTTCATCGAAACTGGTAGTTTATCAGCACCTTTGCTTCTAATACCTCTGTAAGTATAAATCATTACCGATTCATCAGCTGAGATAACAGGCACATATTCAGAATACTGAGAGTTAATTGGTGCTTGAACATTTTCAATAACATTTTCTTTAACGGTATCACTTAAAATTTCAATAGCATTTTTACAGTTTTGCATCATCTTTTGAGCAGTAGCTTGTTCTTCAGCTTCTTCAGGTGTGCTTCTTGTTAAATACATGTTAAACAACTCTAATGCCTTATCGAATTGATAATTCACTGCATAAGCTCTAGCTAAGTAGAAATTAACTAAATTATATTCTGGATTAGTTGTTTTAACTTGCTCAATAATTTCTAGTGATTTTGTTTTTTCGGTTGGACTATAACTATAGCAGATACCCATCATTAACTTGTAATACAAATCAGAAGGTTTATATTCATACAATTGCTTGTATTTATCTAACGCATCAATGTATTTGCCATCTTCAAAATCTAAATCTGCTCTATCCAATAATTCTTTGGCAGTTTTATTGTTAAGTGTTTCTGTTTCTTGAGCAAACGAATTAAAAGAAACGAATAACAGTAGTATGGTTAATAATCTAAAATATTTTTTCATTATGGTACACTTAATAATAGTTAATTTGCATTTTTAATAATGCAAACATAATCAATTCTATAGAATATAAAAATTGATTTTATTAAGACCCAAAATATTAACCGATAAGCTTGTACCAATTATATTTTTGGTCCTCATTTTACTATTTTATAGCTGTAATCCAACAAAAAAATTAAAGGATAATGAGGAATTTCTTCAAACCAATAAAATAATTGTTGACAATAAAAAGGTTGATAAAGAAGAACTTGAAGCTATTATTAAACAACATCCAAACAAAAAAATTCTTGGTATTTTTCGTTTTCATTTAGGCTGGTACAATCTTTTTAGTAAAAACGAAAATAGTACCATTGGTGAGCCTCCTGTGGTATATGATTCTTTGCAAACTACTCGAAGTGTTACCCAATTGAGTCAGTACCTAAACAACAAAGGATATTTTCAAAATGTAGTTACTGCTGAAAAGGAGTTAAACAAACGAAAAGTAAAACAAACCTATCGAATAAAAACAGGTCCAGCTTATACTATCAATGACATTTCCTATAAATTCCATGATCCTGCTTTGGGCGGATATGTTTTATCTAAAAACGAAAACTCTTTGATAAAAAAAGGAGCCAATTTTGATGTGGATATCCTTGACAATGAAAGAGAACGAATTAAAACATCATTAAAAAATTACGGTTACTATTACTTTACCAATGCTTTTATTAAATACAAAGTTGATACTACAATTGGAAATCAAAAGGTTAACCTTACTGTTGAACTTTTAACCGAAAAAGAAAAAACGGACGATGATACTGAAATTGATGTTCCTCACAAAAAGTATGACATTAACTCCATTAATATGTTTTTGGGAACTAAATCTAAAATGGAAAAATCGACTCATTTAGATACCGTCGTTTTTAATGATGCCACTATAATTTATGAAGACAAATTAAAATTCAGACCAAAAGTTTTAGCACACACGCTTAATTTTAAACCAAAAGACACCTACTCTCTTCAAGACCAAAACGATACTTACAAACAACTATCGGAATTACGTGTATTTAAAAACATTTCTATCATTTACGAAGAAGTTGATTCTAATCGGTTGGTTGCCAACTTATACATTAATCCTCTTACCATAAAATCATTTACCCTCGAAGGAGTTGGCACAAATACTGGTGGTGATTTAGGAGTCGAGGGAAATATTATTTACCAAAATAAAAACATTTTTAGAGGAGCCGAATTGCTGAGTATTAAACTAAAGGGTGGTTTAGAAATTCAACGTGTAATTGGTGTGTCTTCCGATAATTTTAATGAAATTTTAGGTACTCCTTTTAACACCTTAGAATTTGGACCTGAGGTTTCTTTAGAAATTCCTCGTTTCTTACTTCCTATAAACCTAGAGAATTTTTCTAAACGTTCAAACCCAAGAACTACTATTACTTCTTCATTTAATTTTCAGCAACGCCCCGAATACTCAAGAAATTTATTGCAAGGTACATTTGGTTACTCCTGGAGCGAAAGCAAATACAAAAAACACTTTGTTACCCCTTTCAATATTTCTTATGTAAAAATTGATTTAACCGATGCTTTTAAAGAGAAAATTGTTGCAGAAAACAATCCATTTCTTCTCAACTCATATACCGACCATTTTATTAGTGCCATACAATACAGTTTTATCTTCAACAACCAAGATTTTAATCGACATAAAAACTATCAATATTTACGTTTTAATGCTGAAACATCGGGCAATATGCTATCGAGTTACAATCGGTTAACCAACGCTCCAAAAGATGAAGTTACCAATAGTTATAATTTTGCAGGAATTCGGTATGCCGAATATGTTAGAACGGAATTTGATTTAAGGCTTTATCATCTAAATGATTTTTCTTCGGTTGTTGAACGACTAGCAGTTGGTGTTGGTGTACCTTACGGAAATTTAGATGTGCTTCCTTTCGAAAAAAGTTATTTTGGTGGTGGTTCTAATGGTATTAGAGCGTGGCCAGCTCGTCGTTTAGGTCCAGGTTCATTATCTGATTCGTTGCTAAATGCCGTTAACCAAATTGGTGAACTAAAAATTGAAGCCAACCTTGAATATCGATTTGATATTACCAAGCTTTTTGAAGGTGCATTTTTTGTTGATGCGGGTAATATTTGGATTTTAAAAGAAGACACAAAACGACCAAATGCTGAAATAAATTTAAGTAGGTTCTATCAAGATTTAGCTATTGGCGTGGGCTTTGGTTTACGTCTCGATTTTAGTTTCTTTATTTTCCGTTTCGACTTAGCATCGCCTCTAAAAGACCCATCTAAAAATAATCCGAAAGACTATCAAATTGAAATTAAAAAAACCACCCTTAACTTAGGTATTGGCTATCCTTTCTAGTTACTGTTTGTAATTTTTCAATTTGTTAACTTTTCCAAACACTACTTTAACCTTTTTATATTAAATTTGTCAACCTAAATTTATAATAACACAATATGGTTAAAGCAATAAATTACGGAGTTATTACCGGAAACCAAGTTCAAGAAATTTTTAAACTAGCTAAGGAAAAAAACTTTGCGTTACCTGCTGTAAATGTTACAGGTTCAAGTACTGTTAACACCGTTATGGAAACGGCAAAAGAAATGAATGCCCCTGTTATTATTCAGTTTTCTAATGGTGGAGCTCATTTTAATGCGGGTAAAGGTTTAAGTAATGAAAACGAACAAGCTGCTATTGCTGGTGGTATTGCTGGAGCAAAACATATTCATGAATTAGCTAAATTGTATAAAGTTGCCGTAATATTACACACCGACCACTGTGCTAAAAAATTACTTCCTTGGATTGATGGTTTATTAGATGCTGGTGAAAAATTTTATGCTGAAAATGGTGTGCCGTTGTATAGCTCACACATGATTGATTTATCGGAAGAACCATTACACGAAAACATTGAAATTTGCAAAAAATACCTTGCTAGAATGAGCAAAATAGGTATGACTTTAGAAATTGAATTAGGAATAACTGGCGGAGAAGAAGATGGTGTCGACAATTCTGATGTTGACAACAATAAATTGTACACACAACCAGAAGAAGTAGCTTATGCTTACGAAGAATTATTAAAAATTAGCGACAAATTTACTATTGCTGCTGCTTTTGGTAATGTGCATGGCGTTTACAAACCTGGAAACGTACACTTAACACCTAAAATTTTAAAAAACTCACAAGAATACATTCAAAAGAAATACAATACAGGTAAAAATCCTGTTGATTTTGTGTTCCACGGTGGTTCTGGTTCATCAGTTGAAGAAATTAGAGAAGCCATTTCTTATGGTGTTATTAAAATGAATATTGATACCGATTTACAATACGCTTTTACAGAAGGAGTACGAGATTATATGGCTGCTAAATCGGCTTATTTACAAGGTCAAATTGGTAACCCTGAAGGCGAAGATAAACCAAACAAGAAATATTACGACCCAAGAGTTTGGTTACGTGAAGGAGAAAAAACTTTTAAAACTCGTTTAAAACAAGCTTTTGAAGATTTAAATAATGTGAATACGTTATAATAAAACATTAAAGACACTTCAATTTTTAATTTACTTTAGGCACTAAAAATAGAAAATATGGGATGGTTTAAGAGGAAAATGAAAGGAGTAATGACTCCAACTACCGAGAAGAAAGAAACTCCTGAAGGTTTGTGGTACAAGTGCCAAAAGTGCAAACACGTGGTTGATATGGACGACCACGCTTTATCTCTTCACGTTTGCCCGAATTGTGGATACCATGATAAAATTGGCTCAAAAGAATACTTTAAAATTATTTTTGACGACAACAAGTTTAAAGAATTGGATGCGAACTTATCATCAAGCAACCCACTAAACTTTGAAGACACTAAAAAATATTCGGATAGAATAGTTGCTACACAAAAGAAAACCAACCTAAAAGATGCAGTGAGAACTGCTGTAGGAAAAGTGGACAACCAAGATTTGGTAGTTGCTTGTATGGATTTCGATTTTATTGGTGGTTCGATGGGTTCTGTGGTGGGTGAAAAAATTGCTAGAGCTATTGATTATTCCATTAAACACAAAATTCCATTTTTAATGATTTCAAAATCGGGTGGTGCCCGAATGATGGAAGCAGCATTTTCGTTAATGCAAATGGCTAAAACCTCGGCAAAATTATCGTTGTTGGCTAAAGCTAAAATTCCTTACATCTCGTTATTAACCGATCCAACTACAGGTGGTGTTACAGCATCTTACGCTATGCTTGGCGACCTAAACATTGCCGAACCAGAAGCGTTGATTGGTTTTGCTGGTCCTCGTGTGGTAAAAGAAACCATTGGTAAAGATTTACCCGAAGGTTTCCAAACCTCTGAGTTTGTTTTGGAACACGGCTTTTTAGACCTTATTGTAAAACGTGGCGACCTTAAACAAACCCTTTCGAGGTTGATTAGCATGTTTAATAACTAATTCGAGTTATTTTATTGCTATATTTGATACACTTATTTACGGATAGGTGTAATAGTACACATGTCCCCTCGTTAGCGATAATAAAATTATGATAGACCATTTATCTTTTTGTTCAGTATTCATTGAATTTTTTCTGCAAGAAGGATCAGAATCACCTTTAGCAATTGGAACTGGATTCACAATGAAAGCAAACGGCCGAAATGAATGGTTTTTGGTTACAAATTGGCACTGTGTAACAGGAAGACATCCTGATTCGAATAGTCCCTTATCGCAGAATGGTCTTTGTGATCCAGAAATTGCCAAGGTACATTTCCATTCTCAGACGGGAATAAATAACTGGATAGAAAAAACGATTCAGTTAAAAGATGATGAAGGAAATCCATTATGGATAGAGCATGACAGAGGACCTGAAATTGACGTTGTTATTATCCCAATTAAAGAAAATGAAAGCATCAAATTATTCAATCTCTCAGAAGCTATTAACGGAAATGATCTAATGACACAACCTAGTGATGATGTAAGTATTATAGGCTTTCCAAATGGATTGACAGGTTCGGGTAAATTCCCAATTTGGAAAACAGGAAACATCGCCACAGATTATTATCTAAACTGGAACGAGAAACCGCTATTTCTTATCGATGCTACAACTCGAAGTGGCATGTCTGGATCACCTGTAATAATGATTAAAGAAGGTTTATGCCGATTTGAAAGAAACAACTTGATATCGGGAAGATTCGGAAAGTTTTTAGGGATTTACTCAGGACGTATTGATGACAAAACTGAAATTGGTAGAGTATGGAAACCCATCGCCTTAATTGAAATAATTAACAAATACTATCGTTAACAAGACCTAAACTGCATTAAAACGCAGTTTAGCCAAACCGTCACCTTCCTTCCCACTCTTTATAAAACTGTTCCAAAAATTGTTCGAGAAACAGATGTCGTTCTTTAGCTATTTCTTTAGCAGCATTGGTGTTCATGTGGTATTTTAACAATAATAATTTTTCGTAAAAATGATTAATGGTTGGAGCCGTACTGTTTTTATATTCTTCGGCACTTTGGTTCAACAAGGGTTTTATTTCGGGGTCGTAAAGCACTCGTTTTTTACTGCCGCCGTAAGCAAATGTTCTGGCAATGCCAATAGCCCCAAGAGCATCTAATCGATCGGCATCTTGTACTATTTTCGATTCCATGCTTTGGCTTTCTACCTTGTTGTTCCCGCCTTTAAACGATATGTTTTTAATATCCGTAATAACCGATTGAATTTCTTGGTCGTTCAGTTCTATTAATTTTAAAAAATCAGTTATTTTGATAAAACCACTATTTTCGTCGCCATTGTTTAATTTATAATCGGCAATATCGTGCAATAAAGCCACCACACTAACCTTAAATAAATCTACGCTTTCAATTTCTGCAATCTTTCTTGCCACTTTGGTTACCCGTTGAATATGAAACCAATCGTGCCCTGTTGCTTCACCCGTATGAAACGATTGAGCAAATGCTTCAATTCGTTTTAATTGTTCGTCTTTAGTCATCTTTTCTTTTTGCTACTGATTTTCTAAATAAATCAGAGAATTTATCAAACTCTCGTCTGTAAAACAAACCAACGCCTTGCGTGTAGTTACTACTTCTTCGCTGAAGCGAAAACTGGTTGGATTGGTTAAATGCTTTTACTCTTAGTTTTCCGTCTTCAGTAATTTTGTATTCAATAGAGAAATCACCCACAAAGTTGTTTGCATTTTGGTCGTTACTAATTCCTTTGTTATCAGAAACACCCAAGTTACCATCAATAACCACCCTATCGTTAAACAACTGTGTTGATAAAGCTAATTCTACCTCTTGGCTCGATATTTCATCACCTGGTCGGTAATTAAAACCAACATCAAACTTGTTACTAATTTTTGATAAATAATTACTCAACTGATTCGACAACATTTCCATAGAAGTGGTTGAACCTACATTGGAATACGTAGCAGTTCCTCCTCCATCAGGCGGAATAAATTGGTTTAACACCAACAACGAGAATACTTGTTTGTTTAACTCTTGAATATTTTCTTGCTGATCGCTTACATACAAAATACTTTTTACTTTGTTTTTGGTAGCCTCATCAGTTGTTGGCAAATCAATATCAAAAGAAATGTCGGGCGACATCATGGTATTGGTAATATTCAACTTTAAATTAATAGGTGTTCGTTTTTTATACAATTCGGCACTTGCACTATCTTCGCTGCTCGCCAACAATTCATACAATCTGGCTCTCAAACGATAAACAGCAGTTAAATTTAGTTGAGCCTCCAAAGGGTCGCCGTTCCACGATATTTTACCTCCTTCTTCAAGGTTAAACTTTTTATTGATGATGTTTTGTAGCGTAAATAAATAATCTCCGTCTTTGACCACATAATCGCCATACATTTTAAATTCACCTTGTGGATTAATGTTGATGGTTAAATCACCTTCACCTCTTGCTCTAATTACATCACCTACCCTGTCATCAAAAATTAAACGTACCTCTGCATCTGGCGTGGCATGTAAAACAAAGTTCATCTCGATATTCGATAAATCAACTTCTTTTTCCTCTAAATCATCATTTATTCCGTCAGAAACAAATTCAATAAAGTTGCTTTCCGAAATTTCTTCGGCGGTATTTAACGGAATGTTCATTACCGTTTCTTTTTCAGAAGTTACATCTAACTCTATGGATAGTTTGTTTTTGTATATACCAATGTTGATAAGCCCAGAAACAAAAGCTTTTCCATAAAACAACTCATTATCTTTAATGGTGGTATTTAGTGCGTGAAAATTTTGGGTACTAAAACCCATATCCATACTTACATCTTTAAAATAATTGTGAAAAACAGTAGCATTACTTACTGCTTTATTTCCTCGCTCATCAAAAAATACAACGTTATCGTAGCTAATCATATCGGGGCGAATATCTACTTTACATATTGGTGTGGAATAATTTGTTTTCAAATAATCAACCATAAAACTGGTTTTTTGTAGCGTAACATATCCTTTAAAATCAGGTTTTTTTATACTTCCTGTTAGTTTAAGTTCTGCCGAAGCAATACCTCTTAAGTTAGAAATAATTCCATCAGTATAATTTTTAAACAATTGTAAATCTGTTCGTTGTAGTGTTAAATCTAAATCTAAACTTTCTTCTTCCTTTAGTGGATAATAATCGCCTTTAAAAATAATAGTTGGTAAATGTCCTTTATAAAATTGTCCATCAACCGACAACATTTTATCAGTAGGATTCCATGTTGATTTTACTGTACCATTACCAATTGGCGATTCGTTAAGTACCAATTTATCAAAGTTTAAATCAGATGTAAAAATAATTTCATTCTGTTCTTTTTTAACCGAAGCAACACCATTAATAGTTCCTTGTATCTGAAGTACTTTTTCAGAAACCAATTTTTGAATGTTATTCAAATTAAAATTAGTCAGCACAACATCTAATTGGTCATTTGGTTTTCCCGTTATTTTTCCATCAATTAATATACTTTGTTCGCCAGCATATAATCCTAAGCTGGTAATAAATAATTCTGTTGTATCGGTGCCATCAAATCGAATCAAGTTGTTTTCATTAATGGTCCACAAACTATCTGAGACATAAGCATACGAATCGGTAATTTTTGAGCTAAAAATGGTTGGCGACTCAAAAACTGTTGTTAAATTAATATTTGCTTCTGTTCGAGCTATCGAATCGTTGTTTTTCCAATCGATATGAGTTAAAACAGAATCGTTATATACCACCGATGATGTTTTAAAATTTTCAATAAATAAACTATCGCTCTGAATAATTTTTTTGGCTGCAACATCCAATAAAAGTTGTTTTTCAGTTGTCTTTCCTTCGAGTGAAGCATTAATAATGGTTATTCCCTTTGCATCAATTTGAGGCGATTTTCCAACTATTGCCAACGATTGTTGTTCCGAATTGTAAAATCCTCTTAGTGTTGTATTTTCTGCAAGTTTAACTCCATCTAAAACTAGCTTTGATAATAAACTTGATTCAACTGTGGTAACGTTAAATTCAAAATCGTTTTTAATAACCAAGTTCTTTTCATTTTTTTCTCTAAATGATGGTAAGTATTTAGTGAAATTACTTGCACTTGCTGCAAACAATTCTTTAAAATTATAATCTCCTTCTAAAAATCCATTCACTACACCCGAGTTGATGGTTAGTTTTTTTATTGCTCCATTCTTCTCAGAATGTATTAAAATGTTTTCTACTCGAATATCATCAATATCGTCTTGATACCTAAGGTTTTTAATTTCAATATCTCCCAAAAGATTATCAATGTTGTTTCCAACCATATCAACATTTAATAGCATCGAAAAATTGGTGTTCAACTTATCATCCTCTATTAATTTTAGTTTTGCCAACCTTGCTTTATTAATGGTAGATTGGAATTTCATTACAGGCAAATTGCCAGCAAAATCAACCGAACCATCAAAATCAAAATCAATGTTCTCATCATGTACATTTAAAAAACCACTAAATATTTTATTGGAAAATAAACCTTCTACATTTACATTGTGATAGTTGTAATTTTTAATTACCACTTGCTGAATGTTGCCTTTTAATTTTGCTTCTATATCTTTTAGTTCAAAACCTTTACCATCAACTGCTGCATCCATTGAGATGGTTCCTATTTGATTTTCTATTTCTAAAAATTTACCTAGATTAAACTGTGTGGTTTTTAATGTTCCTTTGTAAAACGTTTCCTCTTTTTGCATTTTCATGGTTAAATCGGTTGCAATCCGACCTACCGCCGTATAAAAATTACCATACGCCACAAAATCGTGGTAAAATCCTGTGAAAGTTCCTTTAAACCGAATGTCACCTAAATGCTTAAAATTATCAGGCAATTCAATGAATTTTTTATCGACAAATGGATACAATGGGAACTGCTCTAATTTTGCTTTAGATGTTAGCAATTCATTCACTTTAATGTGCATAAACATGTTTTCTGCATCAGGTATTCCTGTAATGTTTACATTACCTTCAAAATGGGTTCCATCATCAAGTGTTAACTTTACATTACGTGCTTTTAGGTTGCTAATCTTACCTCTTACCTCGCCTTCAAATTCAAGCGACTTATTCAAACAATCTAAATTAGAAGAAAAAAAACACAGGTCTTTGAAACTTACAGTAGTTGGTTCAAAATACGAATTGATACTTACACTATCAATAAAATTTGCCAAACCATCGTAATTGTTGGTTAAGAAATTAGCTGTTCCTTTAATATCAGAGTTTGGTGTTTTTATTCGAAGATGTTGAGTAGTTATCCCCTTCGGTGATATATTAAAATCAGCACTCATTTCTTCTACCACAAATCCACTTTTTTCTTTAAAAGCGAGGTTTTCTATGTTACAATTGATTCCAGATGGTATAAAATCAATCTCACTCAACGACATGTTAAAGTTAGACAATAAGGCATGGTCATAATCGATTCCTACAACTGGAGCATAATCATCGTTATTGTAAGCTAATTTGCTATTTTTAAAATGTACTTCATTTAATGCAAAAAGCCAACCACTGCTAGTTGTGTCTTCTGATGCAAAATGATTGATAATAAATTGAAAATTAAGGGTGGAATCTTGTTTGTATTTTCTAACATTAATGTAAGCGTTTGTAATGTTTACATCATCTAAAATAATTTTTTTATCCCTAAAAGATAGTGTTTTGATGTCTACATTTAAATCATCAATAAAAACCAACGTATCGTTATGTAAGTCTCTTACAAACAACTGATTTAAAGTAACTCCAGTGAAAAAATTGACCTCAATAGAGCTAACCGATATTTCGGTATTAAGGTCGGTAGAAAGTTTATCTAAATATGCTTGAATAAGGTAGGTTTGAAAACGAGAACTTTTGGTTACGGCAATTCCAACAACCAGAAGAAGCAACAGAATTGCAACGAGTAGAGCCTGTATTATTCTTCTTTTTTTAATAGCTTTGCACAAATAGGTTAACCAACAAAAATACGTTTAATGACGCAATCGCCAATAATTATTTTAGGAATTGAATCATCGTGTGATGACACGGCTGCGGCAGTTATTTCTAATGGCAAAATTCTTGCCAATGTTATTGCAAATCAAGATGTTCACAAAGCTTACGGTGGAGTTGTTCCTGAGTTGGCATCAAGAGCTCATCAACAAAACATTGTTCCCGTGGTAGATGCTGCATTAAAAAAAGCTGGAATAAGTAAAAAAGAGGTGAGTGCTGTTGCTTTTACGAATGGACCAGGCTTATTGGGTTCATTGTTGGTTGGAAGCTCTTTTGCAAAATCCTTTTCGCTAGCGTTGAATATTCCTTTAATTGAAGTTAACCACATGCAAGGGCATATTTTAGCTCATTTTATTACCGAACAAGATGGAACAAACCATAAACCAACTTTCCCTTTTTTGTGTTTAACTGTGAGTGGCGGACATACTCAATTGGTAAAAATTAGCGACTATTTTAAAATGGAAGTAATTGGAGAAACCATTGATGATGCTGCGGGAGAAGCTTTCGATAAAGTTGCAAAAATGTTAAACTTACCTTACCCTGGAGGTCCTTTGGTGGATAAATACGCGAAACTTGGTAACCCAAATCGGTTTTCTTTTACTCACCCAAAAGTAGATGGATTGAATTTTAGCTTTAGTGGGCTAAAAACATCGGTACTCTATTTTTTACAAAAGGAACAAAAAACTAACCCCAACTTTGTAGAGGAAAACCTAAATGACATTTGTGCTTCGGTACAAAAAACCATTGTAGATATTTTATTGATAAACGTTAGAAAAGCTCTTAAAAATGAAAACCTTAACCAAATAGCTATTGCTGGAGGTGTTTCTGCGAACTCTGAACTGCGAAACCGATTATTGGAATTACAAGAAGAAAACTACGAAGTTTTTATTCCAAAATTTGAATATTGTACTGACAATGCTGCAATGATAGCTATTACTGGTTACCACAAATACCTAAAAGGAGAATTTTCTTCGCAAGAAATTACACCAAATGCTCGAATGAAGATTTAATTATTTTGCTGCCAATACCTTTGCAGAAACTTCTCCAAAACCAACTCTCACACCATTTTTTTCGGCATATCCTCTCATAATTACGGTATCGTTATCTGCAATAAACTTACGTTCAGTGCCATCGAGCATTTTTACAGGTTTTGTTCCTTTCCAAGTTATTTCCAACATTGAACCAAATTCACCTTCATTTGGACCACTAATGGTTCCTGAACCCATGCAGTCGCCAACTCTAATATTACAACCATTTACGGTGTGGTGAGCCAATTGCTGATTCATGTTCCAATACATGTATTTGTAATTCGATTTACTAACCACCACTTCCTCACTTCCTGTTGGTTGAATAGCTACTTCTAAATTAATATCTACATGTTTATTTCCTTGATATTCTAGATATGGAAACACCTTTGGGTCTTGAACAGGTCCTTCAGTTCTAAAGGGTTCTAAGGCATCTAAAGTAACTATCCAACAAGAAATGTGTGAAGCAAAGTTTTTCGCTAAAAATGGCCCAAGTGGAACGTACTCCCAAGCTTGGATATCCCTTGCACTCCAATCGTTTAACAACGCCATTCCAAAAATATAATCATCTGCCTCGGCAGTAGTTATAGAATCGCCAAGCGGTTTACCTTGATAAGTAAAAAATGCTGTTTCCAATTCAAAATCCAACAAGTTACAGTTTCCAAAAACTGGAGCTTCGTCAGGGTTTGGCTTTTTCTGTCCTTTTGGTCGGTGAATAGGAACTCCTGATGGCAAGATAGAACTAGAACGCCCGTGATATCCAACAGGAATGTATTTCCAGTTAGGCAACAGTGCATTTTTTGGATCTCTGAACAAACAACCTACGTTAAACGCATGTTGTTCGCTCGAATAAAAATCGGTGTAATCGCCAATGTTTATAGGCAATTGCATTTCAACTTCATTTAAACTCAATAATGCTGCTTGTACTTTTGGATTGTTTTTCGATTCTGTATTTGTATCTCTAAACAATAACGACAATTGATTTCTCAAATCACGCGTAGCTTGTTTGCCCAACAACATAAAATTATTCAAAAAAGATGATTTGAATAACGAAGCATCAAATGAAACCAATTGATTTAAAGCCAATTGATGAATATCAATAACCGTATCACCAATACGAGTAACCACAACTACTCCATTTTTTGTTTTAGCCACTCCAAACGGAATGTTCTGAATAGAAAAATCGGAGTTTTGAGGAACTGGAATCCAGCTTTTTAAGTTAGGGTTATTTGCTTCAATCATTTTTTTGTTTGAGGTTTATGCAATTACTTTATTTTCAAAATTGAATAATGGGTATTTTTCCATTAATTCGTTTACTTCATCTCTTACTTCTTCAATAACGGCTTCGTTGTCTTTATTGGTAATTACTCTATCCAACAGTTCAACAATTTTAACTATTTCAGCTTCTTTTACACCTCTTGTTGTAATTGCAGCAGTTCCAACTCTAATTCCAGAAGTTACAAACGGTGATTTATCATCAAACGGAACCATGTTTTTGTTTACCGTAATATCAGCCTTTACTAGTACATTTTCAGCTTCTTTACCTGTAATGTTTTTCGAACGCAAGTCGATTAACATACAATGATTATCAGTACCTCCAGAAATTACTCCGTAACCTCTTTTGGTTAATTCTTCTGCCATTACTTTAGCGTTTTTCATCAACTGTACACAGTAATCCATGTATTCATCAGAAAGTGCTTCTTTAAAAGCTACTGCTTTACCAGCAATAACGTGCTCTAAAGGTCCACCTTGAGTTCCTGGAAAAACAGCTCCATCTAAAATTGCCGACATCATTTTAATTTCTCCTTTTGGAGTTTTTAATCCCCATGGATTTTCAAAATCTTTACCCATCATAATCATCCCACCTCTTGGTCCTCGTAAGGTTTTATGAGTGGTGGTAGTTACTATATGGCAATGTGGCATTGGGTCGTTTAACAAACCTCTTGCTATTAAACCTGCTGGGTGAGAAATATCAGCCATTAACAACGCTCCTACTTTATCTGCTACTTCACGCATACGTTTGTAGTCCCAATCTCTGCTATAAGCAGATGCTCCTGCTATAATTAATTTTGGTTTTTCTGCCAAAGCAGTTTTTTCAATAATATCAAAATCTATTTTTCCTGTTTCTTTGGTTACACCATAAAATGATGTTTTATATAATTTACCCGAGAAATTAACTGGAGAGCCGTGTGTTAAATGCCCGCCATGAGATAAATCAAAACCCAAGATTTTGTCGCCCGGATTTAAAACACCCAACATCACAGCAGCATTAGCCTGTGCCCCAGAGTGAGGTTGAACATTTACCCATTCTGCATTAAACAATTGTTTTGCTCTATCTATTGCTATTTGTTCAATTTCATCAACCACTTCGCATCCACCATAATATCTTTTGTAAGGCAAGCCTTCAGCATATTTATTGGTTAAAACGCTACCCATGGCTTTTAATACGTTATCACTAACATAATTTTCAGAAGCTATTAGTTCAACACCTTCTTTTTGTCTAGTGTACTCATCTTGAATTAAATCGAAAATTTCTTGGTCTTTGTTCATGTTATAACGAATTAAAATTGAGTGCCAAATTTAGTTATAAATCAAACATTAAAAAAAATGAAACACCCAAAAGATTGAAGAAAAATTAAAGAAATAAAAAAAGCAAATCTATAAGCCGGTTTCTGTATCCGCAAGCGGTTTCTATCATTTATCTGGGAGCAGGTTTGCACCTACCCTCGTTCAATCTACCCTCCAAGATTGGGCGAGCAGCCCTATATCCTTGGTTTATTTGATTTTTCAGCTCCAAAGGTTTACCATGCATAGTACATTACTGCACTAACGGTGAGCTCTTACCTCGCCTTTTCACCTTTTCCCACACAAGTGCAGGTAGTTTAATTTTCTGTGGCACTTTCTGTTACTCGTATATTACATACAAATACCCTAGGTTTCCCTAGGTTGGATGCTCTGTGCTGTCCGGACTTTCCTCCCCTCGTATAAAACGAAAGGCGATAGAACGATTTGCTTTTTCTATTGCAAAGGTAGTTTATTTTATTGTGACTTCGGTAGCCCCAGCACCATATTCACGATAATCGGCATCTTTTACAACCAAATTTTCGAACCGTGCAAGGTAATTTCGAAGTTCTGATTTGAGTGCTCCTGTACCAACTCCATGAATAAAAACTATTTTCCGGTAGTGTTGGTTCATTGCTGCTTCTAAGCATTTTCTAACGTGCTGCATTTGAGTATGCAATCGTTGCCAATCGTCTAACTTCGTGGGATATTCTACCAATTCTTCTAAATGCAAGTCTATCTCGATTATTTTTTCGTACTGAAACTTCGTATTGGTGGTATATCTCATCAAAATATCGGAAGACATTTTTCCTGAAGACGGTGTTTTGATTTTATCTTTTATGGATTGTTTATCCATGTTGTAAGTAACCGAGTTATCATCGTGAATAACAACCAATTCGTTAACTTTAACTTTGTGTTCAAAACCATCGCTGGCTGCTATAAGCAATAAATTATCTTTCAGAATGGCTTTAACTACACCATCTAAATTTTCGTTTACAAATTTCACCTTATTGCCTACTTCAAAATTCATCACTTCCAAAAGTACAGTTTTTTCAAAGATAGCTTACCACTTTGTTTTGTAGTATTTTTTAGATGAAGAGACTAATTCATAACAATAGGTATTCCATAATAAAATTGCAACACTTTTAACTTAAATACAAAATCGTACTTTGCTCTAATCAATTGCGACTGTGCACTTACTAAATTGTTTTTAGTCTGATTAAAATCGTATGAATTAATTGCTCCAACTACATACCTTTCATTAGCGTAATCAAAAGCTTTGCTTTGTGCTTCCACAGAAATTACTGCTGCATCATACGATTTTGATGATGCTTGAGCATCAGTATAAGCAGTTTGAATGGTTTCTTTTAACCGTAACTTTTCAGTTGCTAAAGAATATTCGCTTTTTAGATAATTTATTTTATTCTTACTTACAGCTGTTCTAAATTGAAACCTATTAAAAATTGGAATGTTTAATGATAATCCAACAGAATTTCCCAAATTTTGATCTAATTGGTCTGAGAAAGTAATAAAATCAGTACTTCCTTGACGATGTTGGTAAACTGTACTCATACCATAGTTTAACGATAATGTTGGATAATACCTCGATTGAGATATTTTAATTGTTTTTTCTGCAATTTTAATATTGAGCTCTGCCAACTTAATTTCTGGAAAAGTTTCCTCGGCTTTCTTAAAGATGTCTTCTAATCCGTTATTTAGTATCGACTGATCTGTAGCTTCAACAGCTATTTCTTGAATAAGAATCGTTGTTTCGGATAATTGTAATAGCTGTGCTAATCTTAAGGAAGCAATAGTTTCGGTATTTTGAGCAACAACTAAATTTTGATTATCGGTTGCCAAAGTAGATTTCACATTGTACAAATCGCCTTCTGCTCTAGTTCCTGCTTTTACCAATTCCGTAATTCTATCTACTTGTTCTTGGGAAATATTTACTTGCGATTGAGCAACTTTTACCTGTTCTTTTGCAAAAAGTATTTGAAGATATGCATTTACAATATTTAAAGAAATGTCATTCTTCATTTTTTCCAAAGCCGCATCTCTAGCTTCAACTCCAATTTTAGCTTGATTCAACGTATGGATATTTGAAAATCCATTAAATAAAATAAAAGAAGAGTTTAACCCAAAATTATTTGACCTAAAATCTGCCGAAGCTCTTGTTCCTGAAGCTGTTATTGACGAACCAAAATTATAATTTTGAGATGCATTGGCATTTAAATCTGGCGTAAAATTCCATTTTGCTGCAACAACATCTTGAGCAGCTATTTGTTTGTCTAATTCTGTTTGTTTTATTGAAATATTATTTTCTAGTGCATATTTAACGCACTCTTCCAATGTCCAAACCTTATTGTTTTGTGCATTCAAACAAGTTGTTGCAAACAATAGTATAACTAATATTAACTTTTCAGTTTTCATACGTTACTTTTTTTCTTCTGTTTTTTTCATTGGTTCAGTTTTGCTCCAAACTTTTACTTTATCTGATGCCGTAATTCCTGACTTAATTTCTACATTAATTCCATCAGAAATTCCTAATTCAATATTTTTGCGTTCAAATTTTTGTTCGCCAATCTCTACTTCTACAAAAGGTTCTTCGGTTTCTTCATCATATTGGACTAATGCTTCTCTAATAGCCAGAACTTTAGCAGTTTTACCCAACACAATAGTTGCATTTGCACTATAACCTGCTCTTACAAAAAACGATGAATCTAATGATAGAACGGCTTCGATTTTAAATTGTACAGCACCTTGTTCTTCAATTCCTTGTGGGGAAACAAAACGAAGTTTTGCTTCTAATGATTTATCACTAATAGCTCCTAAGTTAATTTGTAATGGCATCCCAATTTTTAGATTAGCTACCTCGGCTTCATCAACTTTACCCTCAAAAATCATGTTGGATAAATCGGCAATAATCGCAATAGTAGTTCCAGGGTTAAAATTGTTACTTTCTATTACCTGATCTCCCTTTTTTACTTGTATTTCTAATATTGTTCCAGAAATAGTAGCTCTAATATTTGTATTGGTTGAGCCTTTACCAGCAGTTCCTAGTTTAATGATTTGTAAATCGTTATTTGCATTAACTACCTCTTGTTTTGCTTGATTATACTTCAATTCCACTCCATTAAATTCTTGAGTAGAAACAACCTTTTTATCAAATAATGTTTTTGTTCTATCATATTCGATTTTAGTATTTTCTAACACAATTTTAGCATTTTCAACTCTACCTATTGCACTATTTAACGACGCCTCGTTTGGCACAACTTTAATAGTTGCTATTAAATCGCCTGTTTTTATAACATCACCTTCTTTTACCAAAACATTTTCGATAATTCCAGAAACCTGTGGTTTTATTTCCACCTGATCTTCAGGAACCACTTTTCCTGTTGCTACTGTTTTTTTCTCTATACTTGTAGATATAGGAGTTTCTACCTCAAACTTTGTCGCTGATTGATTGTTTGTAGAAATAAAGAATATGGCTGCATAAATGATCCCTATTCCTAGTATAGTTATTAAAATGTATTTACCTACTTTTTTCATTATTTTATTTTTATGTGATTCTATATTTTATTAATTACTTGTTTTTATTATTCTTCTCTTAAAGCATCTATTGGTTTTATACTTACTGCTCGTTGAGCTGGAATTAATCCTATTAATGTTCCTAAAACAATCATAATGAACAACGCTCCAATAAGATATGGTATTGGTACTGTTGGATTTGAATATGGAATATCCGAATCTGTTGTAGCAGAAGCTATTCCACTTAAAACAAACGCACCTAAGACAATACCAAAAATACCTGCTATTACTGTTAGAAATACCGACTCTAAAATGATTTGTCCACGTACTTCACTTGGTGTAGCACCCAATGCTCTTCGAACACCTATTTCTTTGGTACGTTCCTTTACAGATATTAATAAAATATTACCTATACCTATAACTCCTCCTAAAATGGTAGCTATACCAACTACCAATGATAAAAAATTAAGTCCTTTTGAAAATCCATTTACTTTATTAAATATCTCTCCTAAATTAAACGAACCTATTGCCCTATCATCTTCAGGTGCAATTTGATGTTCTTTCTTTAATACATCTTTTACCAAAGTTTCAACGGCAATAACATCAACATTATTATGAGCGGCAATTGCAAGCCAACCAACATCATTTCCTGTGTTGTACATTTTTCTGAAAGTGGTAAATGGAATAAAAATATCTCCATCATTACCAAATCCTCCTTCTTCCTCAAATCTTTTAACTCCAACTACCTTAAAGAAAACATTGTCTAAACGAATAAATTGACCTATTGGATTTTCATCTTTTTCAAACAATTCTTTTTGGGTTCGTTCACCTATGATGCATATTTTATTTGCTTTGTCAATATCATTTTTATTTATAAATCTGCCTCCATGATATATTTTTTGAACCGCAATTTTTGACAGTACAGGAAAATCACCATAGATATTATAATTTCCTGTTTTTGAATTATTAACAACAACTCCTGGAGTTCCATCAAAAACTCCTTTAACTATTCTTGGTGCTATGTATTGAATTTCAGGTATTCTAGCTTTTAATATTTCCACATCTTTTAGTTTCAATTGAATTTGTCGTCCTGTTTTAAATCCATTATAAGGAACGGTGGTTTCTTGTGCCCAAACAAACATACTATTGATGGCTACTTCTTTAAATTTTTCATCAAAACCATTGTCCAAACCTTTTGCTGCACCTGATAAGGTAATGTATATAAAAATTCCCCAGAGCACTCCAATTACAGTAATTACAGTTCTAACTCTATTTTTTTGAATAGAACCGAAAATCTCCTGCCATGTATCTCTATTAAATATTAACATTTATCTTATCTAGTTTGCCATTTATTTATCCGAAAGAGCTTCTATAGGTTTAATTTTAGCTGCTCGTTTTGCTGGCACATATCCAGCCAGTGCTCCAAAAGCAATCAAAATTATTGTTGCAAAAATTGCTGTACCAATATTGATGTAAGGATCTTTAATAAAATAATCTTCTAACGAATCACCCAAATAACTCAACAAAAATATACCTAAAAATAACCCCACATAACCTGCTGAAGTGGTTATAAAAATTGATTCCTGTAATATCATTGCAATAACAGAACGAGGTGTTGCCCCAATGGCTTTTCTTATACCTATTTCTTTGGTTCGTTCTTTTACCACAAAAACCATAATATTACTTATTCCTATTATTCCTGCTATAAGTGTTCCTATACCTACAAAAGAAACAACCAATTGCAAAATGTTACCAAACTGTTGATTATCGTTTAATTGGTCGGCTATGTTTCTAATAAAAATACCATTTTGGTCTGAAGGTTTTATCTGATGTCTTTTTTTCATAAAAGAGGTCAACTCTTCTTCAAACTTCATTGCTCCTGCATAACCAATAACAGGCTTAAACCCAATAATTATTTCATCTATTTTGTCGGTATTTTTTTCAACCAACTGATTTGTTGTGTATGGAATATAAATATATCGCTCTTCATTATCACCTCCTTCGTCTTGAAAAACCCCTACAACCTTATATGATCTAGCCCCTATATCAATAAAACTACCTAAAGCACTTTTATTTTTAAAAAGATCTTGTTCTACTAACCTCCCTATTACTGCATACTTAGTTTTATTAATGATATCTATTTCGTTAATAAACCGACCTTTCATTATAATTGTTTTCTCGGATAACGCATGAGAAGGAGCCACTGCACGTAACCCATAATTATTAGATTCATCCTTAAATTTTACAATACTACTTCTGGTAATTCTTGGCGAAATATATTGCACATAAAATGGAAACTGCTTTTTTATACCCTCTAAATCGTCGTTGGTAAATTCTATTGTTCTACCCGACTTAAAACCCTGATATGGTTTACTTGTTACTCCAGGAAAAATTCTAATGATATTAGTAGCATCATCGATAAAAAACTCGTTAAACGAATTTTTCAGCCCATTGCCAAAACCGTAAAGAATAACAAAAATAAAAATACCTAGAGCAACAGTAAATCCAGAGAGAAATGTTCTCAACTTGTTTTTTGAAATGGTTTCAAATATTTCTTGCCAACTATCTCTATTAAACATGAGAAGAAGCTCTTATTTGTTCAACAAATTTATCTTCTATAATTACACCGTCTTTTAATAACACTATTCTTTTACACATTTTTGCAATATCGTTTTCATGTGTAACCACTAGAATTGTTTTTCCTTCGTCGTTTATTTCTTGTATCAACTGCATTACTTCATAAGAAGTTTTTGAATCTAAAGCCCCAGTGGGTTCGTCAGCTAACAATACTTTTGGTTCTGCGGCTAGTGCTCTAGCTATGGCTATTCGTTGCTTTTGTCCTCCAGAAAGTTCGCTTGGTAAATGTTCTGCCCATGCTGCCAAACCAACTTTGGTTAAATACTTTAGAGCTTTCTCATTTCGTTCTGTTCTAGATACTTTTTGATAATATAACGGCAAAGCTACATTTTCAAGAGCTGTTTTATAATTAATAAGATTAAACGATTGAAAAATAAATCCCAAGAATTTATTTCTATATTTTGCTGCCTTGGTTTCGTCTAAATCTTTTATCGGAACATTATCTAAAGTGTAGCTTCCTTCATCTGCTACATCTAACATACCTAAAATGTTTAAAAGCGTAGATTTACCAGATCCAGAAGAACCCATAATAGCGACTAGCTCACCTTCTTCAACATTAAAGTTGATGCCCTTCAAAACGTGTAAAGAATTTTTGCCTATGGTGTAAGACTTGTGCAAGTCTTTTATTTCTATCATTCTGTTTGTTGATGCAAAATCCATACAACAAAACTAATCCTCTTATCAGTGGGGTATTTAGTAATTTACACCAATGGAAAAGTAGAATGATGAGTGGCTAAACTATAAAATTATTTTGGTGGGGTATTCTTTTTCTTTTTACTGTAATTCTTACCAACTAAAAAAGCGATACCAAATATCACAATCATTACTCCCATTGTGATTAAAAATAATGCGAAATCTCCGTCCATGATAATTTAATTTAAAGGGTTAGTAAAATTGTTGTTGTATCTTAAACGCTTGATAAATTAAAAGGTTGCTTCGACGAACATTTATTTTTACCACACGAATAAATAAAATGAATCTGTTTTCTTTCTTTTTGTACCTTTATCGCTGAAAACAACGCATGAAAAACATCAATAAAATAACGTTAAAAAAAAATCAAGATTTTGATGTTGATTATTATTTTAATGGTATTAAAGATAAAAATTTAACTATTTTAAGCCGAGCCATTACCTTACTAGAAAGCACCAAACCCGAACACCAACAACTTGCCGAAGAACTGGTAGATTTATGCCTTCCTTTGACAGGAGAGTCGATTAGAATTGGTATTACTGGTGTTCCTGGTGTTGGAAAAAGCACTTTTATTGAATCGTTTGGAACTTACCTAATAGAAAACCACCAGAAGAAAGTAGCTGTATTGGCAATAGACCCTAGCAGCACCAAAAGTGGTGGCAGCATTTTGGGTGACAAAACCCGAATGAATGCACTTTCTACCAACCCTCATGCTTTTGTTCGCCCTTCGCCATCGGCAGGCACCTTGGGTGGAGTGGCTAAAGCTACCCGCGAAAGTGTGGTGCTGTGCGAAGCCTTTGGTTTCGATACCATTATTATTGAAACCGTGGGTGTTGGTCAATCCGAAACAGAAGTAAACTCTATGGTTGATTTCTTTTTGTTGCTGATGCTTGCTGGTGCTGGAGATGAGCTACAAGGCATAAAACGCGGTATTATGGAAATGGCTGATACGCTGGTGATAAACAAAACCGACATGGAAAATGCCGATCGGGTGAAACTGGCTAAACAACATTACAAAAACGCATTGCATTTGTTTCCTGCAAACCAAAACGGTTGGACTCCAAAAGTAGAATCGTGTTCGGCATTAAACCACGTTGGTGTGGCAGAAATTTGGAACATTGTAACCGATTTTACTACCCTAACCAAATTAAACGGCTGGTTTGAAGGAAAGCGAAAAAACCAAGCCAAATACTGGCTTACCGAAACCATTAACAGCAGTTTACTCAGTTTGTTTTACAACCGTGCCGATATAAAAACACAACTGTTACAACTCGAAAACGAAGTAATTGAAAATAAAACAAGCCCATTTAAAGCTGCGCGAATTTTATTGGAAAAATTTAAGAAATGATTTTTCTCATCAATTGATGTGATTTAAAATTCTACTTTCGCACCGAATTTAATTTGTATCATGAAAATTAGTTACCTCTTCATCATCTGTTTGCTTTTTCCATTGTTCGGAAACAGCCAAGAAACAGCCAATTTTGAAGAAATAAAAGTGCAAAGCAACAAAGGACGAATGTACATGTTTTGGGGCTGGAACCGTTCGTGGTACACCAATTCGGATATTCATTTTACAGGCGAAAACTACGATTTTACGCTTAGCGATGTAAAAGCTTACGACCGCCAAAGCCCATTTGCTTTAGACCCCTATTTTCATATTGCACGAATTACCATTCCGCAAACCAACTTTAGAATTGGGTATTTTATCAACCACCACTACGATATTTCGTTTGGCTACGATCACATGAAATATGTGATGCCCAACTTTCAAACCGTAAAAATTAATGGCTACATTAATAACGGCAACAAATACGACGGCACTTACATTAACGACGACCAAGTATTGAACTACGATTTTTTGGTGTTTGAACACACCGATGGATTAAACTATTTTGATGTGGAATTGACACGCAACGACAACCTGCTTCAGTTGTTTGGCGTTACACACAACACCAATAAAATTCAGTTGAATACCCTGTTGGGTTTTGGGGGAGGTTTTTTGTTGCCTCGTTCAAATGTTACTTTACTTAACGATACCCGATATGATGAATTTCATTTGGCAGGTTATGGTTTTTCGGCAAAAGCTGGTTTAGACCTTATTTTGTACAAGTATTTCTTTTTTAGAGGAGAATTTAAAAACGGGTTTATTGACATGCCAAGCATTCGCTCAACCCCCGACCCAACAGACAATGCCAGCCAGTTTTTCTTCTTTTCGCAAGTAAACTTCTGCTTTGGTTTTACCTATAATTTCTTCCACTAACTAAAATCTTCCCATCACCCATCACCCATCACTCAATACCCATCACCCATCACTCAATACCCATCACCCACCACTCACCACCCACTAAAACAGTTGACGTACCTCTTTTTTTATTTGGTTAATGGCTACTTGCGTTGGAGAAACCTCTAACTTCATTAAAATTTCAAAAATTTTCTGACTAAGCTCTGCACCTTTTGCATCTGGTGCAACTTGTGTGGCAGCAATGTTTATAATTTTTATTACTTCTTCTTTAGCCAATTTTACAGCATCCCACGAGTTTGCCGACACGTATATTTGTTGAGTTAAATTGTGTTCGTATTCTGCACGAACAGTAACAATTAAATCGGATTGCAACTGCCTAGCCGTCATGCCTTGTTTTAAAACCCTCGATACCAAATTGTTGAGCGACACCCGCTCCATAAACAGCAACATACGCTCGTAAGCCTGCAACCTTAGCGGAGTTGTATAATTTTGGTTGGCTTTACGCAACTCTAGCATTTGTTTTCGGTACTCGTTATCCATAAATTTTTTAAGAATAAAAAAACAAGCAACAAATACCACCAATGCCGGTACGGTATATTTTAATAAGTCTAACAATTCATCCATGGGTTTAAATTTAATGCGACAAAGTTAAAAACATTTTGCCAACCTGTACACACTATTTTTTACTACCTACTTAAAACGCGGTTTGGTGTGTTTTATTTTAGTTATATTTGAAGTTAGATAAGTTTGACGACTTATCAGTCCTATCTACCTAAATTAGGGTGTATAAGGATGATTTTGTCAGACCTATAAACAAGTTAGGTGCAACTGTTCGACACGACACAGACAATGAAAAAAGAAAATCTTTATAAGGAAATTTCGGACGCAGTTCAAAGCCTTTTAAAAATGGCTCGTGAATCTTCTTTCAATAACATTTCGGACAATTGTAAGTTTATCATTTCGGAAATTAAACATAGCGACAAAAACTACTTTGAGCAAAACAAAATTAGAAAAAAAGACAACGACAAAAAGACACCAAAACCTCTAACTGACACGATTGTTGAACTTGAGACGATGTATGAAAATCTTTATGACGTAAATTTATATGTTTATAAAGCAGATAGCCATTCAACTATTATTGAAATACAATATTTCCCACGTTCATCGCACGACATAGATTATCAAAAAATATCTGCAACACAAGAGACAATGCTTCATTGCAAAGTAGCTGTTCCTGCTTACGCATCTGACAACAAAGAAAAGTTTGACATTAACTGGCAACTCGGGACTTTAAACCATAAATGGAAAATGTTTTGGTGGCAGCGGAAAACAAAAAAGTATCTTAAAAGTCGTGGAGTTAAATAATAGACTGACACTTATGCAATAGAAAAATCGACAACAATGAACGGGAAATAAAAATACTTTAGAGACAGATAAAACGAAACAAAAGGTGGCGAACAGAATGGAAAATACAGCAGCACCTAACATCGGTTTGGCAATATGGCGGCTGAAGTGCTTCTATGAAACATTTGTGCAAGGTTCAACAGTAGTAATTCTATTGGACTTTTGTGCTAAAATCCGCCACATCGCCAAGCCGAAAAACGTTAAACATACCATTTGTTAAATTTAGTAGTATTCCGCACCAAAATCATGTAAAATTGCTTGAACCAACTGATTATTCGGCAACATTCCTATTTTTGAAAAATGATAAAACAACAACAATTCATCGATTTGAGTCATGCGGTAATTAGCCTAACAAAAGATGCTCACATACTCATACAAATAAAAGAAGACCAAGAAATTGATTTACCAGAAATTGAAGAAATAAATGCTGCAAAAAATAAATTAGCACAAAACAAACCCAACACCGTAATATTTGCAACTCCTCAAATTGGCAACATTTCTATCGAAGCCATGAGGTTTTCGGCATCAAAAGAGGTGTACCACAATGCCATTGCCAAAGCAATTGTTGCCAACAGTTTGTCGAGCCGATTAATTGGTAGTTTTTTTATTAAAATGAACAAACCACCAGCTCCCACCAGGCTTTTTAAAACCATTGAAGAAGCTACCGTTTGGTTAAACCACATGAAAACCAGCCTGCAATAACATGCTAACATTAAGTTTTTTAGCCCAAGGCAACAAGTTAACAGAATAATGCTTAGTTTTGCCACCTTAAATTATCATACATAATAAACATTTAAAACAATTTTGGCATGTATTTATCATCTGAAAAAAAACAAGAAATTTTTAAACAGTACGGCGGAAACGCTAAAAACACTGGCTCAACTGAAGGTCAAATCGCATTATTTACTTTTAGAATTAATCATTTAACTGAACACTTAAAGAAAAACAAAAAAGATAAAGGAACTCAAAAAGCTCTTTTAGATTTAGTAGGAAAAAGAAGAAGTTTATTGGATTACTATAAAGATAGAGATATTGTTAAGTATCGTGAATTGATTAAAGAGTTAGGAATTAGAAAATAATTTGAACTTACAACAATAACATTAAAGATTAAAAAAAGGGGGCAGCAATTTATTGCAATCCCCTTTTTTGTTATAAAACCGTAAACAATTAAACAAAAGAGCTGCAGGGTGCAGCTCACATATAAACAAAAACAATAAAAAAAATTATGTCACAAATTGGAATTAAAAAATCCTACACTTTAGGCGATGGAAGGTCCATCGAAATTGAAACTGGAAAATTAGCTAAACAAGCTCATGGTTCGGTAGTAGTAAAAATGGGTAAAACCATGTTGTTAGCAACTGTTGTTTCTGATAAAGAAGCAGGTGAAGATTTAGACTTTTTGCCATTAACAGTTGATTACAGAGAAAAATATGCATCATCGGGTAAATTTCCAGGTGGTTTCTTTAAAAGAGAAGCACGTCCATCGGACAACGAAATTTTAGTAAGCCGTTTAATAGATAGAGCTTTACGTCCACTTTTTCCAGACGATTACCATGCTAACACACAAGTAATGGTTCAGTTGTTTTCTTACGAAGACGATTGTCAACCAGACGCATTAGCTGGTTTAGCTGCTTCGGCTTGTATTGCAATTTCTGATATTCCGTTTAACGGACCATGTTCGGAAGTACGTATTGCAAGAGTTGAAGGAAAATGGATAGTAAACCCAACATTAGCACAAATAGGAATTGCTGATATTGATATGATTGTTGCTGCAACCTTAGACAACATTATGATGGTTGAGGGCGAAATGAAAGAAGTTTCGGAAGCAGAAATGTTAGAAGCAATTAAAATTGCTCACGACGAAATTAAAAAACAATGCCAATTGCAATTAGATTTAGCTGCAATGGTAGAAAAAGCTAAAACCAAAAGAGAATACAGCCACGAGCGTCACAACGAAGATTTGTTGGCTCGCTTAAAAGCTGCTTGTTACGAACCTTGTAAAGCAATTGCTGCCGAAGGTTTAGCTGACAAACACCTTCGTGGCCAAAAATTTGGAGCTGTTAAAGATGCTTTTTTAGCAACATTAACTGACGAAGAAAAAGTAGAAAAATTCTTGTTAAGCCAATACTTTAAAAAAGTACAAAAAGAGGCAGTAAGAGATGTAATTCTTGACCAAAAAATTCGTTTAGATGGTCGTAAATTAAACGAAATTCGTCCTATTTGGAGCGAAATCGATTATTTACCAGGAGCTCACGGTTCATCTATCTTTACAAGAGGAGAAACACAATCGTTAACCACTGTTACGTTAGGTAACAAAATGGATGAGCAATTGGTTGATGGTGCTACTAAATCTGGAACAGATAAATTTATGTTACACTACAACTTCCCTTCATTCTCAACAGGTGAGGCTCGTCCGAACAGAGGTGTTGGTAGAAGAGAAATTGGACACGGTAATTTGGCTTTAAGAGCATTAAAACCAATGATTCCAACAGGAGCTGAAAATCCTTATACTGTTAGAATTGTTTCTGAGATTTTAGAATCAAACGGTTCTTCATCAATGGCAACAGTTTGTGCTGGTACATTAGCTTTAATGGATGCAGGTGTAAAAATTAAAAAACCAGTTTCTGGTATTGCAATGGGTTTAATCTCAAAAGCAGGAAAATATGCTGTATTGTCTGATATTTTAGGTGATGAAGATCATTTAGGAGACATGGACTTTAAAGTTACAGGAACTAGAGACGGTATCACTGCTTGTCAGATGGATATTAAAGTAGATGGTTTATCTTACCAAATTTTGGAAGAAGCTTTAGCTCAAGCAAGAGAAGGAAGATTACACATCTTAACTGAAATGTGTAAAACCATTGCTGAACCAAAAGCAGATTACAAATCTCATACTCCACGTATTACTCAAATCACTATCCCTAAAGATATGATTGGCGCAGTAATCGGACCAGGCGGAAAAATCATTCAAGATATTCAAGCTAAAACTGGAGCTGTAATTACTATCGAAGAAAAAGACAACAAAGGAGTTGTTGACATTATGACTAACGATGGCGAAGCAATGAAAGCTGCTTTAGCACGTATTAAAGCCATAACTGCAGTTCCTGAAGTTGGTGAAATTTACAAAGGAAAAGTAAAATCAATTACCAACTTTGGTGCTTTCGTAGAAATTATTCCTGGTAAAGATGGTTTACTTCACATTTCTGAAATTAACTGGGATAGAGTTGAAAAAGTAGAAGATGTATTGAAAGAAGGTGAAGAAATTGAAGTGAAATTGATTGAAGTAGATGCAAAAACAGGTAAATTAAAGTTGTCTAGAAAAGTTTTATTAGAAAAACCTCAAAAAGAAAACGCTTAATTATCCGTTTAAATACCTTGAAAAGCCTAGCAAATGCTAGGCTTTTCTATTTTTATTAAATTTAATTTGGATAAACGTAACCTTATGTTCGATGAATCGTAAATTGGCATAGATAAATCGCTAAAAACATTCTATGAGACAATTAAAGATTTCGAAACAGGTTACCAACAGAGAAAGCATTTCATTAGACAAGTACCTACACGATATCTCAAAAGTAGGCTTAGTAACCCCCGACGAAGAAATTGAATTAGCACAGCGAATACGAGAAGGCGACAAAGCAGCCCTTGAAAAACTAACCAAAGCAAACTTACGATTTGTGGTTTCGGTAGCCAAACAATACCAAAACCAAGGATTAACCCTCCCCGACCTTATTAACGAAGGAAACATTGGCTTAATAAAAGCAGCACAACGATTTGATGAAACCAGAGGTTTTAAGTTTATTTCTTACGCCGTTTGGTGGATTCGTCAATCCATTATGCAAGCTGTGGCAGAACAAGCCAGAATTGTTCGTTTGCCATTAAATAAAATTGGAGGAATCTCTAAAATCAATCGTACATTTTCGCAATTAGAACAATTGTACGAACGCGAACCAACCTCTGATGAAGTTGCCGACTTACTTGAAATTAATGTTTCGGAAGTAAATGATTCATTAAAAATTTCGGGCAGACATTTTTCAATGGATGCTCCCCTATCTTCTGATGAAGACAGCAACAGCATGTTAGATGTTTATGCTGATGATGAAATTTTATTTAATCCCGACAATCAATTGTTAAACGAATCGCTAAGAAATGAAATTGAGCGTTCGTTAGCTACACTCTCATACCGCGAAGCAGAAATCATTCGTTTGTATTATGGCATCAACTGTAAAGCTCCTCTTACACTCGAAGAAATTGGTGAAGCATTTGATTTAACGCGCGAACGTGTTCGTCAAATCAAAGAAAAGGGATTGAGACGATTAAAACACACCTCTAGATGTAAATTATTAAAACCCTATTTAGGTTAATACAAATCCCATTTATTTTCCTAAGTTTTTAAAGACTGCTCAAAAGGCAGTCTTTTTTTTTATGCTTCTGCTTACAAATAATTACCTTTAGCCCTGCAAAAGCAACACATGAAAACCGACCAAGAAATATTAGATTACCTGCTAACCTACGCTACCGAAAACAAACAAGAGTTGTTTAAGCAAGTTATTGAACACCGAACCAACCATATTACAGTAGTGTTAGAAGATATTTTTCAACCACACAATGCCAGTGCGGTTTTGCGTTCGTGCGATGTTTTTGGTATTCAAAATGTACACATCATTGAAAACTACAATAAATACAAGCTCAACCCAAAAGTGGTAATGGGAGCATCAAAATGGATAAACATTACCAAATACAACGGAAAAGAAGATAACACGCTTCGTTGCATTAATCAATTAAAAGAGCAAGGATATAAAATAATAGCAACCACACCACACGAAAAAGATTGTTTAATTTCTGAAATACCTTTAGAACAAAAAACGGCTCTACTTTTTGGAACAGAGTTACAAGGTTTATCTAAAATTGCTTTAGAAAATGCAGATGGTTTTGCCAAAATACCCATGTATGGATTTACCGAAAGTTTAAATATTTCGGTATCGGCAGCCATAGCATTGTATGAAATAAGCAAGCGATTAAAAAATTCCACGATAAATTGGCAGTTAAACGACGAAGAAAAACTACAACAATTGCTTACTTGGACAAAAAAAATAGTAAAAAGTAGCGACCTACTCATCAACAATTTCAACGCCTCGGTTGAATAAATAAGGAAAATAGCCATTTATCCAAATTAAATGTTCAACTTTGCCAAAATTCTGCTAATAAATAGTGGAATAAAATGTGAACACCAGATTGGTAACAGAGTATTCCTGGCGATTTCGTCCCGCCACAATAATCAAGATACCGATTCGGTATAAAAATTAATAAAATAAATGACATTTAAAGAATTAGGTCTTGATGATTTACTCATCAAGGCAGTGGAAGATTTAGGTTTTGAAACACCATCTCCAATCCAAGAAAAATCTATACCCCTACTTTTAGAAGGTGATAGAGATTATGTAGGTTTAGCACAAACCGGAACAGGTAAAACAGCAGCTTTTGGCCTGCCACTTTTACAGCATATTGATACTGAATACAGAGCTATTCAAGGGTTAATATTGTGTCCAACCAGAGAATTGTGTTTGCAAATTACCAAAGAGCTTAAAGCTTACTCTAAGTATATGAACGGAGTAAACATTGTAGCTGTTTATGGTGGTGCAAACATTAGTGAGCAAATTCGCGACATTAAAAAAGGAGCTAACATTATTGTTGGTACTCCAGGTAGAACAATCGACTTAATGGAAAGAAAAGTATTACGTTTTGATACGGTTTCTAGAGTTATTTTAGATGAAGCTGACGAAATGTTAAACATGGGCTTTAAAGAGGATATCAACCAAATTTTGGAAGGTACTCCTGCTATTAAACATACGTGGTTGTTTTCTGCAACTATGCCAAGAGAAGTTGAACGTATTGCTCAACAATACATGGAAAATCCAGTATCAGTAACTGTTGGAACAAAAAACAGTTCTGCTGCAAACATCGAACATTTATATGCTTCAGTTAGCGGAAGAGACCAATACCATGCATTAAGAAGATTTATTGATTATTCTCCAGATATGTTTGGTATTGTATTTACCAGAACAAGAAGAGAAGCAAAAGAATTTGCTGAGAAATTAATGGCAGATGGTTATAATGCAGATGCATTACATGGTGATTTATCTCAAGCTCAACGTGATGCTGTAATGAATAAATTTAGAAAACGTGCGTTACAAGTGCTTATTGCAACTGATGTTGCAGCAAGAGGTATCGACGTTGATGACGTTACTCACGTATTCCATGTTGATTTACCAGATGAAATTGAAAGCTACACACACAGAAGTGGTAGAACTGCAAGAGCTGGAAAATCAGGAAAATCAATTGCATTGGTTAGCCCAAGCAAATCGAGCAGAATTAAATTGGTTGAAAAACAAATCGGTAAAAAAATGGAATTGGTTAAAGTTCCTACTGGAAACGAAATTTGCGGACAACAAATTCTTCAATTGATTGCTAACGTTAAAGAAGTTGAAATCAACACCAAAGGAATTGCTCCTTATTTAGCTCAAGTTTATGGCGAATTAAGTGATTTTACAAAAGAAGAATTGATTGAACGTTTTATCTCTCTAGAATTTAATCGTTTCTTAAAAACTTATGAAAAAGCTGGTGACATTAACATCGAACCACGTGGATCAAGAGGTAGAGACAACGAAAGAAGCGAAAGAGGAGAACGTGGCGAGAGACGTGGTGAGAGAAGAGAAGATAGCAACTTTAGAGACGCTAGCCAACAACACGGAAAACGTGTATTTATTAATGTTGGAAAATTAGACGGCTTTGAAAACAAAGGTCAAATTTTAGGTTTTATTTGTAATCAATCAGGTATTGATGGCACAAGTATCGGTAAAATTGATTTATTCGACAGTTTTGCATTTTTAGGTGTTGAAGATGGTGTTGGTGAAAAATTAATTAATTCACTAAACGGAAAAAACATCGAAAACAGAGAAATAAGAGTTGAATTTTCTAAAGACAAACCACGCGGAGAATCTCGTGGCGAAGGTAGAGAAGGAAACAGAGAAGGTAGATCAGAGTTTAGAGGTAGCGGCGACCGTTCAAGAAGCCCTAGAAGAAGTGGTGGTTCGTCATCATCATCTGACAAACCTGCTTACTCAAAACCTTTTAGAGAAAAAAGACAAAGAAGATAATCTTTGTCTATCTAAATAGAAACAAAAAAGTTCTTAGGAAAACCTAAGAACTTTTTTTATTTTAACGAAACTCTACTTTTTAGTGGTGAGCTTCTTCTTCAGAACCTTGATTGTACATCATAATTGCCACAATAGCACCAATGATTAAAACTGTCATTGATATTACTTGTAAAAACTGTGTTT
Organism: uncultured Vicingus sp.; assembly: GCA_964398455.1. Classification (GTDB taxonomy): domain Bacteria; phylum Bacteroidota; class Bacteroidia; order Flavobacteriales_E; family Vicingaceae; genus Vicingus. The sequence continues at coordinate 154,646 of CAYNMR010000001.1, forward strand.
CCAAAGAGAATGTAATATATGCAGCTCGGAATGGTAACAATACAATAAATACTACAATTGCAAGTGCTATTAATTTTTTCTTATTCATAACGTTTATTTTTTTGATAAAGATATAAAAATTTAACTAAACGAATTAAAGCGTACCTCTTTTTTCTTGTTCTCTTTCTATTGATTCAAACAACGCTTTAAAGTTACCAGCTCCAAACCCTCTAGCTCCCATACGTTGAATAATCTCGAAAAACAACGTTGGTCTATCTTCTACTGGCTTAGTAAATATTTGCAACAAATACCCTTCCTCATCAGCATCAATCATTATTCCCAACCCTTTTAGTGTTTCAATATCTTCACGTAATTTGTGGTTATGATCTTGTAATCTTTGAGGCACAGCTCTGTAATATTCTTCAGGAGGAGTAGATAAAAACTCAACACCTCTTGCTCTAAGTTTTGACACAGTAGTAATAATATCATCTGTTGCTACAGCAATGTGTTGTGCTCCTGGTCCTTCATAAAAATCAAGGTATTCTTCAATCTGCGATTTCTTTTTACCTTCGGCTGGTTCGTTAATCGGGAATTTAATTCTACCATTACCGTTACTCATTACTTTACTCATCAAAGCTGAATATTCGGTATGAATTTGTTTGTCATCAAACGAAAGGAAATTTACAAATCCCATTACATCTTCATAAAACTTCACCCATTGGTTCATTTCATTCCAACCCACATTACCTACCATGTGATCGATAAATTTTAAGCCCGTTGATTCTGGATTATAATCCGACTTCCACTCTTGGTAGCCTGGTAAAAATACGCCGTTATAGTTTTTACGTTCCACAAAAATATGAACCGTATCGCCATAAGTATGAATGCCTGAACGAACTACTTCGCCATGTTCATCTTTTTCGGTGGTAGGTTCCATAAACGATTTTGCACCTCTTTTAGTAGTTTCTTCCCACGATTTTTTAGCGTCTTCAACCCACAAAGCAATTACTTTAACGCCATCGCCATGTTTTGCCAAATGTTGGTTTATTGGTGATGATGAGTTTAACGGTGTGGTTAATACCAACTTAATTTTGTCTTGTTTTACTACATACGAAGCATAATCTCTACAACCTGTTTCCAAACCTTTGTATGCAAACGATTGAAAACCAAATGCTGTTTTATAATAATGAGCTGCTTGTTTTGCATTACCAACATATAATTCAACGTAGTCTGTTCCTAATAAAGGAAGAAAATCTTGAGCACCTTCGAATATTTTTTCTAATCCGTACTCTACACTTTTTATATCTTTCATAACTTTTGAGTTCTTTAAGTTCAATAAAATAATTAATGTTCTAACCAAGATTGGAAATAGTTTCCATCTTGAATATCAAGGGCTTGTTGGGTTACCATTAACGGTTTAAAGGTATCAACCATTACAGCCAATTCTTGAGTATCTTTTTTACCAATACTACGCTCCATTGCTCCTGGGTGCGGACCGTGAGGAATTCCAGCAGGATGTAACGTAATTTGTCCTTTTTCAATGTTGTTTCTGCTCATAAAGTCGCCATCAACATAATACAAGACTTCATCCGAATCGATATTACTGTGATTGTAAGGAGCTGGAATTGCCTGTGGATGGTAATCGTACAAACGCGGAACAAACGAACAAATTACAAATGCAGCAGTTTCAAACGTTTGATGAATTGGAGGTGGCAAATGTACTCGACCAGTAATTGGTTCAAAATCGTGAATAGAAAATTTGTAAGGAAAATTATAACCATCCCACCCTACTACGCTAAACGGATGAGCAGCATAAACGTATTCATGCATCGTATCTTGTTTTTTTACCTTAACTATAAAATCTCCTTTTTCATCAAAAGTTTCCAACTCGTGAGGCGGATGAATGTCGCGTTCGCAAAATGGTGAATGCTCCAAATGTTGTCCGAACCAATTTCTATATTGTTTTGGTGTATAAACAGGGTGTTTCGACTCCACAATAAACAAACGATTGTCTTCGGTATCGAACGAAATTTGGTAAATCATTCCGCGAGGAACAACCAAATAGTCGCCATATTCGAAATCGATGTTTCCTAAATGGGTTCTTAGTTTTCCAGTTCCTTTGTGAACAAAAATAACCTCATCCGAATCGGTGTTTTTATAAAAATATTCGGTTAACGATTTTTTTGGTGCTGCTAAAACAATAATACAATCAGTATTAAATAAAACAGGAACTCTGCTTTCTAAATAATCGTTTTTTGCAGGAATATCAAAGCCTTTTAGGCTAATCGATTTCATGTTTTTTTCTATTGCTGCAACTGGAGCAACTGAATACGATTTTAACACATCTTTAACCTGAGTTGGTCTTTGCGTATGATATAGTAATGATGACATTCCATCAAAACCTACTGTACCGAAAAGTTCTTCGTAATAAAAATTACCTTGTGGACTTTTAAAAACAGTATGTCTTTTTTTAGGAACGTTTCCTAATGAGTGATATCTTGGCATAAATTAATTTGTAATGGTTAATAAAACAATTGATAATTGATGATAGAATTTCATCAATCACTCAGGGTTTCTTTTGAGCTCTTGCTTTACGCGATATTTAAATTGATGTTGCATAACATAATTTTACCACGAATTTAATCATTTTTATAGAAACAAAACTGACAAAAGTCATCTACACTAAAAAGTCTGTTTTACAACTTACCTATTTACCGAAATTTTAAATACATCAGTTGTACCATCAACAAAAGTTAACTGAAACAAATACGTTCCGTTTTTGATGCTTGCTACATTTACTTTTAATGGCTCGTTGCCTATGTGTTGATTTTCCGACAACACCAATTTACCTGTTAAATCAAACACCTCAACTTTTACATTACCCAAAACTCCTTTACGAACTGGAACAGTTAATAAATTAGTTGTTGGGTTTGGGTAGGGATATGATTCCGATTCTACGAAAGCCTTTTCTAGACCAACTTCACCAAAAAAATTAATTGTAATCGAAGGGATTTTATTATAACCAAAACCTTCTAAATACCAATCGTCAGGACTTCCAGATTGTATATATCTTACTGGAGAAATAGGTTGTAAATAATTATTAACTGTAGACTTATAATCAATATCTTGATCAAACCCTACTTTTAAAGCATTATCACTATTATATACACAAAATAAATATCGTTGATTAGGTTCTGGAAATATTGGTTGATCAAAAATTACATCAATATTTTGACCATTTTCTGATTCATCAACAAAAAAATGGAATCCACTTGATAACAACTCTAAATTATTAAATGTAGCTGGTGTATTTATATTTAAAAAAGTATCATTCCATTTGTATGATTTAATTTCAATAACTTCATTAGCTATTAAACCACCATCTGAAATACATGAAAATGATAATCCCTCAATATACAACATCCAGTTATTAGAAAAATTTGCATAAGTTCTATAAACAATACATGTTTCAAATTCATCCCAAACAGAAGTACCTAAATTCAGATAAGATGTCTGTATTGGTTTTGAATTACTATCTGTTCTTGATTTTGAATAAAAACCATAATGCACAAAATTTGTTATCTTAAATTCATAACTAAAAATATTATCTGCTAAATAATCGTCTGCTGTAGCATTTATGGTATAAGTAACCATATAAGTATCGATATCCCAAAAACTCGGTGCATAAGTTCCTAAATCAATGTATTGAGTATCTACAAAAGTGCTATCCAAAGCATTAAAATCGAGCGGTAATGAAGTTTGGTTATAGACCAAAGAACCATTTGATTGCCGAACTACTGTAACGGTTGCAGTAACTCCAGTTTGAGCATTTGTACCTGTGTTGTAGGCATACAATCCTAAATCGACTAGAAAAACAGAGCCATTTGGTGCTAAATGTTGCGGTGTTGCTAAATTTTCTGGCATTAAAAAATCTCCAACACTCGACGACATATTATTACTATAATATCCTGTGCGAGTTCCAATAAAACCAACCACTCCATTACAAACAGTATCTATACAAGTTGCAATAGCATCTCCATCAGCTCTACTTATTTGTATTACCGGAATTGTTACATTTATTCCATAGGTATTTCCTGCCATACCTGTTGGAGCCCCTGTATGATTTATAATAATTACACCTATAGCTCCTCTTAATTGAGCATTATAGGCTTTCAAACCAAATTCGCATGTCCCTCTATAAATAACTGCAATTTTTCCAGTTAAATCTTGAGTACTAGATGAATTACAACCCAACATGTAATTTGGAACATCTAAAGGAGGAATTCCATTTGCACCATTAGTAGTACCTGGTGTTCCATCATTAATAAATACCAAGCAACCTTGAACAGCATTTGCAGGATTGGTAATATCAGGACAACCCCAGTCTATAGATGAACCATCTAACTCACCTGCATATTCAAAAGAATAATTGCCTAACGTATTGGTATCGCAACTGTTTGAAATGATTTCAAAAACTACTTGCGACTTACTTTCGTTAACAGAAAAAAGGACAACAAAAAGGAGTAAAAGTTTTTTCATACACAAAAGTTTAAAAAGAATAAACTAATGTACATAAAACAAAGGAGAAAACCAAGTTGATTTAACTAACGGTAACAAAAACGAAAAGTGAGGCTAATTATCTTCGGCAAACCATTCGGCAAAAGAGGTATTGGTTTCGCGTAAAAACAAACTGTGCAACTTAATGTGGTTAGGCAAATTTTGTTGTATGGTTTTGGCAAAATGCACCAACATATTTTCGCAAGTGGGTTGGTAAGGCACACGAATCAGTTTGTTCATGAACTCAAAATTGCTTACATCAATTTTAGCTCTTTCGTTCAACACCAAAGCATGGTCGAAAACATCAACAACCAACTCTTTTACTATTTTTTTAATGATACCAAAATCGACTACCATGCCTTCATCAGAGTCGGAAGTATTGGTCTTTACCATACCTTTTACCGTAACATTTAACTGATACGAATGTCCGTGTATGTTTTTACAAGGACCATCGTAATCTAACAAGGCATGAGCCATTTCGAAATGAAACTGTTTGGTAACTCTAACTACTGACATGTTTTTCTGTTCAACGTTTAATGTTCAAGGTTCTTACAACTCGTAACCTTAGCGGTGCAAAAGTAACATTTTATTGGAACTTTTAAAAGCAAGAAGTTGGATGTCCGAAGTCCGAAGATTGAATACTGAGAACTAACGACTGAATTAAAGCCTACTTCCAATTACAATAACATCGTCAATCTGCTCCATGTTACCCTTCCACTCATTAAAAGTTTGCTGCAAAATAACATGCTGTTCTTCCATTGGCTTATCGTATATCGCTAAAAGCAATTGTTTAAATTGTTTGTACCGGAATTTTTTTCCGTCTGGTCCACCAAACTGATCGGCAAAACCGTCCGAAAACAAATAAATAGTATCTCCGTGATTTAACTTAAATTGATGATTGGTGTAAACTTGTTTGTTTTCCGAAAAACTTCCAATTGGAAAGCGGTCGGCTTTTATCTCAAATAGGTTTAAGCCGTTCTCTACAAAATCAGGTTCAATAGCTTCACCAACAGCATCGAGTTTGTTTTTAGAAACGATGTAAAGCGGATTATAAGCTCCTGCATATTCTAATACTTGAGTGGTTTTATCAAAAGCACACAAGGTAATATCCATCCCATCTTTTATGGTATTTTTTTCGGTTTCTTTTTTAAACGTATCCTCTACTCCTTTATTTAATCGATTTAAGATTTCTGCGGGTTCTAAAATTCCTTCCTCACCCACTATTTTATCCAATAAATTATAACCCACAATACTCATAAAAGCACCTGGAACACCATGACCTGTACAATCTACCGCAGCAAAAAGTATTTTATTATCTTTTGCATAAAGCCAATAAAAATCGCCACTTACAATGTCTTTAGGATTAAACAACACAAATGTTTGATTCAATTCTTTTACAAACAAATCATCAGAAGGTAAAATTGAATCTTGAATACGTTTAGCATAGGTAATACTATCAATAATATCTTTATTTTTTTGCTCAATCTCTGCACTTTTCTGAACTACTTCTTCGGTTCGTTCTTTCACTTTCTCTTCTAGCACATGTTTCTCCTTTAACAACTGCTTTTCGCGATACTTGATGAAAGCTACCACCAAAACAAGTAACACAAAAGCACATAATAAAATAAACCATGTACGTTGCCAAAGCGGAGGAGTGATTTCAAAACTAAATGTTACTGGAGTGGTATTCCAAATATCATTGTTATTCGATGCTTTTACCTTAAACGTATATTTTCCTGGAGGCAGTGGAGAATAAGTGGCAAATGTTGCTTGTGTTAGCGGTCGCCAATCTTCGTCTGCTCCTTCAAGCATTACTTGGTAATACACCTGGTCTGGATTTGTTAAGCAGATACTTCCGTAATCAATAGTGATAGATTTCTCACGGTAGTTCAACATCAGGTTCTCGATTAAAGCTCGGTCTTCTAAATTTACTCGTAATCGGGTAATAAAAGTAATAGGTTCTAATACGTTCTCGTTAATAGACTTAGTATCTAATTTAATTGCTCCTTTTATGGTTCCAAACCAAAGATTTCCTTCGTTATCTTTAAACGTTGCATTGTTCTTAGATTCAATTCCGATAAAACCCATTTTTTGTGAATAGGAATAGAATTTTTGGGATTTTACATCAAACTTATTTAACCCTTTGTTAGTCCCTATCCAACTATTTCCTTTATCATCAATATTAATTAATGAGATGTAATCTGAAAGCAATCCATCTTTAGAAGTAATTTCTCTAAAAACATTTGTGTTGTCAAATACCAATATTCCTTTCCCTTCTGTTCCTATTAATAGGTTTCCCTTCTCATCTTCTGCAATACAAGTTGGGGTAAATTGATTGTTTAGTTTTATTTTTTTTATGTCAGCTCCTTTAATCTGTGACAATCCTTTACCACGAGAACCTACCCAAACCGTATTTTTAGAATCGGCATAAACAACAGTAATATCATTTCCTGCCAAGCCATGATTTTGGGTAAGCCTATCTGCCAACTGATTTTTTATTTCGTAATACACCAATCCATCCGTTGTTCCCACCCATAAATTGTTCGATTTATCTACTTCCAAAGCAGTAATCAATGGTTGATACATGAATGAATTGATTCGAAAATTAACCTCAAACTTATCCGACCTTGCATTGTATTGCATCACTCCTCCACCCCAAGTTCCAATCCAAATGTTGCCTAGTTTATCTTGTTTTATAAACCGAACTTCTTGAAAAGGCAATCCGTTGTTCTCGTTGTAGTTCTTTACTACTTTATTGTCTTTTATTTTTGAAATTCCTTTGTTAGTTCCTATCCAAACAAAGTTGTTGTTGTCTTTTAAAATTGCCCACACTTGATTATCTACCAATCCTTCTTCCTTGGTAAAAGCAACAAATTGAGAACCTTTATACAACAATAAACCGTTTTCTTTAGTTCCGAACAACACATTACCTTCTCTATCGCCTGTAATACAACGTATTTTATCATCTACTAAACCTTTATCAGGAGTAATAGACAATAGTTCTTTTTTGCTATTTACTTTGGTAATTCCACCACCCCAAGTTCCTAGCCAGATGTTGTGCTGCTTATCTTCAAAAATAGAAGTTACCCAATTGTGAGCCAGTCCATCTCTAGTGTCATAGATTCTCAGTTTACTCTCTGCTTTGATGTATTCGTAAGCACCGCCATTGTATGTTCCAAACCAAAGATTCTCGTTACTTGTTTCGTACATCGAAATAATTTGGAAATACGAAGGCATGTCTTTTACCACAAAATTGGCAAATTCGTCTTTCTGAGTATTGTAGTGTTTTACTCCTACATCAGTAACAAAGCAAATGGTTCCGTTTTTAAGTTTAATTACCTGAAAAACGATATCGCTTAACCCTTCTTGTCCTTTATATTGCTTAAAAACAATTGAATCAGAATTATTCACATAAGGATTGGTAATTTTTATTGCACCACTTTTAAAAGAGGTAACCCAAAGGTTTCCTTCATCATCTTCAGCCATTGAAGTAATATCGGCACCAATATTTAAAATGGTTTTCTTTTGGTCTCCACTAATTCTAGAAACACCACCATCGGTATGTCCCGTCCAAATAGCTTCTTTTTTATCGATATAAATTGATTTTACAGCTCCATCTGCTAAACCATCTTCGGTAGTGTAATTGATGAAATCTTTACCATTAAACTTTGATAAACCACTTGCTGTTCCTAACCAAACAAATCCTTTACTATCTTGTTGTATAGCATAAACACTTGATTGAGCAAGTCCTTCCTTTACACTATAATTATCGAAATAATATTTCTGTGCATTGGCACTGAAACTAAACAAAAAAATAACCGACAAGATGATATACTTGCCGGTTAAATTGGTTTTTAAAAAAGTCATTTTTTAATTCTTATTTTTTAATAAAAAAGAATGTTCCATCTTCATCTTCTAATCCTGCAATTTTACCAAATTTAGGTTTTTGTGAAGCTCCACTTTTTGCAACAGCACTACTTACTTTGTTCACAATAGTTTCTATCGGAATACAAGCATCAGGGTTTGCTGAAAGTGTATTGGCAAAGGTTTTAGTAAACTGAGAATTATCTACAGCCAACTCGTAACCAGCAGAAGAAAACACTTGAGAAGATTTAAATTTGGTTGCTTGCCAATCGTTACAGTTCTTTTCTTTTGGAGTCGCTCTCATTGCTTGGTAAAAAGATGGTCCTGATTCACAAGCATCAGTAATTACAAGTGTATGTGTAATGTATTTAGAATACGATTGCATTGCAGCTTTTAAGTTATTGATGTTAAAGTAAGTAAATTCCTCATCTCGTTTTGCATCAACTGGAATCCAGTAACCAGATTCGTTGATAAATTTACCATGTCCTGCATACCAAACCAATACAGAATTTACTTGATTACTTCTAACCAAATCTCTCAACTCAATAGAGAAAAATTTTTCTAATTGAGCTTTCGACATGTTTGATTTATGGATTACATTATTCACTTTGTATTTTGCAAAAGCTGATTTCATCATGGTAACGTCTTTCGCTGGTCCATCTAAACTTGCAAAGTTTTTATAATCAGAATTTTCGATAAACACAACCCATGTTTTTCCCATTGGGTTATCCGCTAAAAGAGCAATATTTTCTCTGTTTATCGTAAATGTTTTTTCTATAGCATTGCCATATATATCTTCGGCAGAAACCTTAAAGTTATCTTTGTTTGCAATATTTATTGTTGCAGAAAACTTTGGGTTTAATTCATCTGTTTGGAAACTCGCTACAGTTCCATCTATCATTATTTTACTAATTAAACTTTCGTCTGTTAAAATCCCTTCAATATACAATGTTGGAGATTCTACATCTAAATATATCATACCATTGTCAGAAGCATAAGGAGCTAACAACTTAACTTCAGGAGCTTTAACTTCAGTTTCTAAAATTTTATAGTTCCAAGTTTCTCCATTTTGATAAATATCAAAAACAGAAATACTTACTTCTTTATTTTCTAGTGAAACCTCAAACTCAAATGAAGGATTAATAGTGTCTTTATTAAAAGAAGCATCCTTACCGTTTACTTTTATAAATTCAATTGTACTCTCATCCTTAACTTGTCCTTTCAAATTAAATTTTTCTACACCTTTTGGCATTTGTAATTCGCCATTTTTAGATAAAGTAGGTTCCAAAATAACCAACTGTGGATTATTACTTTCTTTATTCAATTCATACAATCTTTTTTTAGCTTCATCTAATAATCTTAATGCAGAGCCATCATAGGGAGCTAACTTTTTTATTGCTTCATAATCTTTAACTGCTGATTTAAAATCTAAAGTAGCTTCGTACGCTTTTGCTCGTTGGTAATAAATAAAGTAATCGTTTTTGTTTAACTGAATAGCTTTAGAATAATCAGCGACTGCATTCGGATGCTGATTAATTGATTGATAAACGTCTCCACGTAGAACATAATATTTAGCATCTTCAGGGTTTAACGTAATGATTTTCGTTAAATCATCAACTGCTTTGGTTGCATTTTTATGCTCAAGATTAATGTTAACTCTAACTAATAAAGCTTCAACACTATTTGCATCTAAAGCCAATGCTTTATCCATTGAAGCCATTGCTTTATCATATTCGTTTTGTTTTGCGAATGTATATGCCGCACCTAAATGAGCCTTGGTGTTTTTACTATCATAGAAAACAGCTCTATTAAAGCTATAACTTGCATTTTGATAATCCATCAAACTATCTTGAGCAATACCTTTAATATAATATAAACTAGATGTTTTGCTTGTACCCAAAGCTCCATCTGTAGATTCAACTGCTTCTTTAAATTTTTTGACCGCAATTAACGAAAGTGCTTTGTTTTCAAAAGCCACTGCCATTTTTTTATCGTTGCTAGCTGCTTCTCCAAAAGCCACTGCTGCTTCTTCATATTTTTCCATTTTAAAAAGCACTCTACCTAAATCAAATTGATATTGAGCCTCTTTTGGTTTTATTTCAGTTGCTTTTTTTAAATCTGATACAGCTCTGTCTAAACTGTTTGTTTCTTCAAAACAAAGTCCACGCAAATTCCAAGCTTTATCATGGTCCGCTTTTGCTTCAATAACTTTTGTAAGTTCTTCTAAAGCAGTTTTATAATCTTTAGCAGCATATGCTTTTTCTCCATTTTTAATATAAGCAAAATAGGCTTGAGCAGATAAGTTAAAACTTAACACTACTGCAAAGGTGGATAGGATGGCTTTTTTTAACATAACATTATAATTTATTCATAATCAAAGAGGTACAAATTTACTGATAATTTTCGATGACAGGGTATTTTTTATAGACGAATTACAAAATTTTATTCACAATTTATCGCATCCAAATAACTACTTTTGTGCCAAAGTTAGTTATGCAAAAAAGAGATAAAATAAAAATGATAATTGCATTGTCGCTAGTATTGATGATGGCTATCACCTACTATTTTTTTGGTAAAGATTCATTGCCGATGAAAACTGCTGCAGGATTTAGTCTTTTATTCTGGATAGCAACGATGATTTATGTAAACAAAAAGTTTAAGTAGCTCAAATGCTATTTAATACTTAAATTTATTCACCACAGGATTTGCATACATTTCAAGAAAAAGCTGGTTAGCTTGTGTATTATCTTTTAAACCAACACTTTCTAATTTTTTATTCATGTAATCAATAAAAACTTGTTTCTCTTTTTGTGAATAATTAGATGCGTATTGGGTGGTATTATTCAATAAGTCGAAAGCAATATAATTGTTAGGCCAAAGATGATAATTTATGTGTATCTCTTTATCTATTACTTCCGCCACCTTCTTTAACAACTCATTTCTATTCTTAATCTCAGATAAATCTTTTATTTTATTGTTTATCGTTTCACAAAAAAATATCTTTACATTTCCTTTAAATCCATCAATTCCTGTAGCCATGTGCAAGTTATCTTCTCCAGGCTTTTTTTCATAAGCCAACCCATTTGCTTTGGCTATTAAATCAGGCAACTTCATAGCATCGCATGGATCGTATTCGTATGAAATACTAACAGGAATAATATCCATTTGCAAGAGATGATCAAGCAAGCTTTCTTTTGCTGAAAAACAGAACATTTTTAATAAACCAGGGTTGGTAAAATCATTTCCATCTTTGGCTCGTCCTTCACGTTGCGCAATCCATACAGAAACATGTTTTTCATTTAAAACATGTTGAATATATGCTGATAATTGTTTTGAAGCATCAATCATTTCTTGATTCGGTAAATTTCTTTTTACCATAAAACTTCTATTCAACCTAACAATGTCTTTAACTATTGGGTTTTTTAACAAATTACTTCCTATAGCTATTTCACAACCAATAAATCCTACTTCCTTAATTAACAAATAATTAATTAATCCTGAATCCAATACAATATCCCTGTGATTAGAGATAAAAGTGTACCTACTTTTTCCATTTAAATCCGTAAATCCATCACTAGATAGTTCTGTTATGGTATTTTCTACCACCCTCTCCAAACTTCTTCTTACCATATCATACTGAAACTCATAAATATTTTGGTACGATAATAGCATTGCTTTTAATTGTTCAATAGATAATTCTGGATGATACTTTTGAAGCCCATACAACAACACCTCTTCTTTTACAAGTCGTTTAGCTACAACTTGATATTCATCATCATTATAACATCTTATATCTTCAAAATTTTCCATCAAAAGTTTTTTTTTCAAATTTATTATCTATTTTTAGATTTTGCTAATATATAATGTAAATATCAAATCATGAAAAAATCATACTCGTTTATTCTAATAGTGTTTAGTGTCATATTGTTTGGATGTCCTTATCAAAGTGATGTAGAACTTTGCACCTATGAAGAAGCTCTAAAAACTGATAAAAACCTAGAGGGTAATTGGGTGGCATTTCATGATGATGGTTCAAAGGACGAGTTGTTTATTGAAAAACTTGCAAAATCTGTTTTACAAGTTAGCCATAAAGAATTAGACAAAAACGACCGCTCTAAAGGTGTTAATAAATATAGAGTTTATGCAACTAATTTGAATGGAACTATCCTTTTCAATATTGAAACAAAAGAAAGAAAATATTTACTTGCTAAATATGGTTGGACTGGTAAAAATGAGTTTTATGTCCAAACCATTGAGGAAGAATACATGAATAAAAACTTTGTTGTTGACAGCGTTACTACTGATGCATTAAAATCGTTTTTATTTGACAGAGCAACTAACGAAGAAATTTATGATGATAAAGTGGAGTTTTACAGAAAAGATTCTCCAGAATATACTAAAGTAAAAATGTTTATGAAAAAATCAGGATTTTAATCGCCCTCAACAGTGGTATTTAAAACTTCCTCTTGTTCCTTTTTTATACTTTTTGAATAATCTACGTTAAAGTTAAACTCTCCCTTGTTTTTTCTGTACTCAATTAATGCGGAAGGAAAATCTAAATCAGAATCATCAACACCTGGACGTTTTTTGATTAATTCCATTACGAACATAAAAGGCTCAGCCCCCTTATCTCCTTCAAATGTAGAGATAGCTATTCGTTTAGGAATAAATCCCTCCTTGACCAACTCTAAAGTATAATAACTTTGTAATTTTAAATCGTATGAGAATTTTTTTGCCCACTTAACGGTAGAAACCAGATTGTTTTCCTCGTACAAGTTTATGGTAACGTCTTTCATACCTTTATTATCCTCATCAACCAAATAACCAGAGAAATTTACTTGAGCTTTAGTGGTTTGAATAATCATTAATAAGATTAATGTCAATAATATATTTTTCATTTTAAAAAAATTAGACTTGTATTAGAGAACGTCTTCTACGAATCTACGATTAAAAAGTTACTTAATTATTTAATAATCAAATAATTTAAGTAAAAATACCTATTAGATTTAAGTATAAATCGCAACAACCACTCGTCATTTAAAACTACCATTAGTAAAATAGTTAAAAATACTGCCTATTCTATTGTTAATTTTGAATAAAAAACCAAACCCATGAAACTAAGCTTATCTATCATTTTATTTTTCCTTACCTCAATAAGTATAGCACAGACAAATTCTGGAGTTGTAATTTATAAAGAAGTCATCAACACTAAGCCAGATTTACAAAAAGCTGAAGAACAAGGATGGGCAGAGTGGGCAAGTATGGTTCCTGATTCTGTTGTTTTTCAGAAAAAATTATTGTTTAATGAAACCACATCAAGTTATACCAACATTCCAATGGAGGAAAATCCTGACGAACAAAACATGGTAAAAATGATGATGAGACGTTATGCAAATGCTAACAATGAAACCTATGTCAGCTCAACGGATGGAAAATTTGTTGAGAAAAAAGATTTTATGGGTAAACCCTTTTTAATAAAAGGAAAACCTGAAGAAACCAAATGGAAAATGACAGGTGAAATAAAACAAATTATGAGCTACCCATGTTTAAAAGCAACTTTTGAAGACTCGACTGGAGTTGTTGAAGCTTGGTTTACAACAGAAATTAATGCTCCAACAGGGCCAGAAAAATATGGCAATCTACCAGGGTTAATTTTGGAACTTACTATTTCTAAAGAAAAAAGAACACTTACAGCTACAGAATTAAATTTAAGAGAAGTTAAAGCTGAAGAGTTTAAAGAACCAAAAGAAGGAAAAGAAGTAACAAGAGAAGAATTCCAAAAAATAGTTAAAGATAAAATGGAAGAGATGAGAAAAAGTGGTGGTTTTGGCGGTATGGGAAGACATTAAAATATCTATGAAAAATAACATCATTCTAATTCTCTTTTTATTTATTGGATTTTCTTTTGCAGAAGCCCAAACTTATAATTTTAAAGGAAAAGTAAAAGACCAAACAACAGGCACAACAATGCCCGGAGCAACGGTTATGCTTTTAAATAAATCAGACTCTACTTTTTATAAATACAGCATTACCAACACCGAAGGTGATTTTAATATTAAACAAGCTAAAGCTGGAGAATATTTACTTCAGATTTCGTTTATTGGATATCAAACTCATTATCAACCCATAAATATTAGTGCAAATACTCTTCCTGAAAACGACTTGGGTGATATTTTATTAGGCATAAAAGCTGAATTAATTAAAACGGTGGAGATTCAAGACGAATTGATTCCAATTGTAATTAATAAAGACACTGTTGAATATAATGCTGAAGCTTTTAAAACACAACCCGATGCTAATGTTGGTGATTTATTAAAAAAATTACCTGGTGTTGAAGTTAGTAAAGATGGAACAGTTAAGGCTCAAGGCGAAAATGTGAAGAAAATTTTAATTGACGGAAAAGAATTTTTTGGTGATGATACCAAATTAGCAACAGAAAATTTACCTGCCGACATGATTAAAAAAGTACAAGTATATGACGACATGTCTGACGTGTCAAAAATTACTGGTATTGATGATGGTGATCGTTCAAAAACCATCAACTTAAAATTAAAAAAAGACCGAAAAAAAGGATTGTTTGGTAATGTTGAAGCAGGTGGTGGTGTAGATGATGATGCCAATGCAATGTACGACAACAAATTTAACATCAACAAGTTTACAGAAGGCATGCAGCTTTCTACTTTGGGTATGATAAATAACACCAATAAGCAAGGTTTTTCTTATAGAGACTATTTAAACTTTGTTGGAGGAGCACAAAACGCTGGTGGAGGATTCCGTAATCTAAGTAATAACAGCAATGGTGTTCCTATTGGTTCAGGCAGCACAAACGATGGTTTAACTCAAACATTTGCTGGAGGCATCAATTTAAATTACGATTTTACACCTGTTGTTACCTTTTCTGGAAACTATTTCTACAATCAATTAGATAAAAACATTGAGAGTATTGCTAACAGACAATACCTTACAGATGCTGATTCATCAAACTTTAAAGCCTTAGAAAACAATAACGAAAATCAGTTCAATCGGAACCACCGTTTAAATCTTAAGTATGTTCAAAAAATTGATTCTACTCAAGATTTAACTATCAAAACAAATTTCACCTATTCCGATGGTAGAAATACCAACTTTACATCAAACGATAACATTTCACTTGATGGTTTTTACCTAAATCGTAGCAATTCTAATAATACATCAACCGGAAATGACATCTCTGGAAATGGAAGTATTTTATATGGAAAACGATTTAATAAAGTTGGACGTTCTTTTGTTACCAATTTTGCATTAGGAAACTTTGAAAACGATAAAGATTATGAGATTTCCACTTACAACAATTTCTTTGTTAGAGATACCACCATTAAACAAACCCAAACATCACTAAACACTCAATTTAATTACGACGGAAAAATAACTTATACTGAACCATACGCAAAAAGCAAGTATTTAGAATTAAGCTATCAACGTAAAAATTTCCAAACAACTTATAAAAAAGATTTCTTCGACATCAATTTATTAACGAGTAGCGAATTATTCAATAATCGACTAAGTTTAAACTATAATAATACTTTTGTTTTTGATCAATTTGGATTAGGTACAAAAATTATCTCAGGAAAATCAAACATTACTGCTGGTGTGGGTATTCAACATTCCGAATTAAGCGGAGAAATAAAAACAACTTCATCTTTAGTAAGTAGAAAAAATTGGGACTTCTTACCAAATTTCAAATGGACTTATCAGATGGCTACTTCTGGACGAATTACTTTTGATTACAACACCAGCATTCAGCAACCTAGTATAGAGCAGCTTCAACCTACATTAAATAACAGTAATCCACTTAATCTTTATCAAGGTAATCCAGATTTGAAATCAGAATACAATCACAATGCAGTTGCTCGATTAATGAAGTTTGACCAATTTACTTTTACCAACATTTTTGCTATGTTAAGTGCAAATTATACCCAAAACAAAATTACTAACTCGCAAATTATTGATAACTTCTTTGTTACCACCACTACCCCCATTAATGTTGATGCTGATTACTTCATCTCTGGATACTTCTATTTTGGAACACCCATTAGACCAATAGGCAGTAAAATAAACATTGGATTAAACTCTTCTTATAACAAAAGCATTGTATTTATTAATACCTTCAAAAACAATGTAGACCGATTAAGCCACTCTATTGATTTAAGTTTAGAAAACAGAGATAAAGATGTTTTTGATACAAAAATAGGTTCTCGTGTATCGTTAAATTCAACTCAATATTCTGAAAACACCTCTTTAAATCAGGATTATATTTCAACTCAATACTATGCTGATTTTTTAATTGAATTTTTAAAAAATTATAGTTTTAGTACAAACGTAGAATACACCCTTTATTCTGGCGACCAGTTTACTGACAACCCCAGAATACCTATTTGGAAAGCTTTTATTTCTCGACGTTTCCTAAAAGGTAATGCTGGATTAATTAAATTCTCCGTTTACGACATTTTTAATCAAAACATTGGAATTAACAGAACCAGTCAATTTAACTACATAGAAGATCAGCGGGTAAATTCTTTAGGAAGATATTATTTGATAAGTCTATCTTATAAGATTACTCGATTTGGCGGTAAAAAGAAAAAAGAAGGTGAGGAAACCAACTAATCAATTATTAAATTTGTACACTAATCAAAAAAAAATATAAAAATGAAAAGATTTAAAACATTAGTATTATCAATAGCTTTAGTAGCTTCAACAAGTGTGTTTGCACAAATAGAATCGCCACAACCTAGCCCAGTTGCGAAACTTAGTCAGAAAGTTGGTTTAACAGATGTAGAAATTTCCTACTCTAGACCAGGTGTAAAAGGAAGAACCATTTTTGGTGATTTAGAAAAATGGGATGTTTTGTGGAGAACAGGAGCAAATGCAACTACAAAAATTAAATTTAGCGACGATGTAAAAGTAAATGGAATGGCTGTCCCTGCTGGAGAATATACTTTATTTACTATTCCAGGAAAAGAAGAATGGACAGTTATCTTAAACAAAGACCTTACCTTATGGGGAACTGCTGGTTACAAAGAATCTGAAAATGTGGTGAAGTTTCAAGTAAAATCAACAAAACTTACCGACTTAGTTGAGACGTTGACTATTGATTTTACCAACTTTACTTCTAACACAGCTCAACTTTACCTTAAATGGGAAAACACCATGATAGCTTTCCAAATAGAAACTAACGTTGCTGATAAAATTGAAAAACAAATCAAAACTACTTTAATTGACGGACCAAGTGCAGGTTCTTATGCTTCAGCTGCTGGTTATTATTTAGACAACAACAAAGATTTAGAGCAAGCTTTAACTTGGATGAACAAAGCAGTAGAAAAACGTCCTGAAGCATTTTGGTATGTTTACAAACAAGCTCAAATTTTAGCTAAAATGGGTAAAACAAAAGAAGCTATTGCTGCTGCAGAGAAATCAATGCAAATGGCAAAAGACAGCAAAGATGGCGATTATGGCTACGTTGCTAACAACGAAAAATTAATCAAAGAATTAAAAGCTAAGAAATAATTAATTTCTCCGAATCATTCTAAAGGCTGTCTAACGACAGCCTTTTTTATTTATATAAATTCCAATTAACATTCATTAACAACCTAAGTGTAACATCACATTATTTAATTCGTTACATTTGAATAAACCTTTAAATCTTAAATTTATGTTTAGAAGAGGAATTGCCATTTTACTTGCTGTGTTAGCTTTATTTTTTACTGTAATGTCTATATTAGCAGTATGGGATATTATAAATATTGAACACATTATTAGTAAAACACTCACCACGTTGCTAATTATTTTTGTTTCTGCAGCCGTAATGCTGTTTATTTTTTCGGTGTTATACAAACCAGATTCGGATAAAAACAGTTAAAAACAAACCACAAAAAAAGAAGGGATAAAATCCCTTCTTTTTTTTTAAACAAACTCCTATAAATTCAAAACTGAACATTACATTTGGAAGGAATTTTTTAATCAAAATTCATAACCTAAAAACTAAATTTTAATTGAAAAAACAACCACCACAAAGTAGAAAATTTCTCTTTGTATCCAAATGGGGCGATGTACTTGATGTAGCAAATGCTGTTCATAATGAAGGCAACAAAGTAAAATTATTTATCGAATATAAACCAGCAAATGAGATTGGTTATGGTTTTGTTCCAAAAATAAAAGATTGGAAAAAACACATCGATTGGGCAGATGTTATTGTTTTCGACTATACCAGTTATGGAAAAATTGCCTCAGAACTTCGAAATGCAGGTAAATTAGTTATTGGAAGTACCGAATATGCCGATAACTTAGAATTATACAGGAGTTTTGGACAAAATGAATTGAAAAAACATAAAATTAAAACCCTTCCATTTAAAGAATTTACCACGTTCCACGAAGCTATTGCTTATGTTGAAGCCAATCCAAATAGTTATGTAATAAAACCATCTGGTGAAACACAAGATTACAAACAGTTGTTATTTGTTGGAAAGGAAGACGACGGTGCAGACATTATTCGAATATTAAAAGCCTATAAAAAATCTTGGGGCGACGAAATGGGTTCATTCCAACTTCAACGAAAAGTTACAGGTGTTGAAATATCTGTAGCTGCATTTTTTAATGGAAAAGAATTTTTAAAACCTATTAATATAACTTTCGAACACAAAAAACTTTTTCCAAAAGAATTAGGTGTTTCAACTGGAGAAATGGGCACTAGTATGTTTTGGACCAACGATAGCCCAATTTTTGATGCTACCCTCAAAAAATTTGAGACAACTTTAGCCAAAGACAATTTTGTTGGACACATTGATATCAACTGTATTGTTAACGCCAATGGTATTTATCCGCTAGAATTTACTTCTCGTGTTGGTTACCCTCAATTTCAAATTCAACGTGCTGGTATAAATGAACCTTTCGGTAATTTTCTTTACAAGGTTGCAAAAGGCGAGAAATTTAAAATAAAAACCAGAATGGGATTTCAGGTTGGTGCTTATATAGTTGTTCCACCTTTTCCTTATGAAGATAAAAAAACATTCAATTTATTCTCTAAAGATGCAGTTGTTGTTTTAAAGAAAGAAATGAAAGAAGGTTTACATCCTATGCATTTAAAAATGATAAACAAAGAATGGCTTATTACAGGAGATTCGGGTATTGCTCTTTTAGTAACAGGAACAGGGTTAACCATGAAAGATGCTCAGAAAACCATGTTTAACCGCATCAACAATGTTATCATCAACAATGCTTATTACCGTACCGATATTGGCGACAGATGGTTTGAAGACTCAGATAAATTATGGGCTTGGGGATTGTTATAATCATTTAAAAGATGGATATCCAATTCAGAAAAACAACCGAAAACGATTTTTTTGACATCCTTCCAACTGATTGGAGAAATAGTATTGCTCCCTATTGGAATGACTATAAAGCCAACTCAAGCATTTACGGCATTTACCTCAATAATAAAATTATAGCTGGAGGAATTGTATTCAATACCTGTTCTCCAGACATGCTATACAATGTAAGCGAAGCAGAACAATGGTTCAATGAAAATTATTTATACATTGGGTTTATTTGGGTTAAAGAAGAGTTCCGAAACCAACAATTGGGTTCAAAATGGTTAAAAGCTTTAGTTGAGCAATTTCCTACTCAGCGATTCTGGTTAACAGTTGAAGATGAAAACCTGATTAAATTTTATACCAAAAACGGCTTTCAACTCATCAAATCACTAAAAAATGGCGACGATGATGAATGGCTATTAACTTACAAACCTTAGAAAAAGTACGACAACATAATTGCTGCCGAAGAACGAACATTAATACTGTTTAATGATTGTTCCCTCACTCCTCTCGAAAATGTTGAAGATTGTGCTCCACTAACTGGAGTATTTACAACACTTTCATTAAAATCACCACCAGATTTAAGAAAGTTATACGAATAACCAAACTCTGCTCCTAAACTAAATTTTGGAGCTATAAAATAGTTGAATCCTGCAACAGCTCCTAAACCAAAATAAAAACCACCATCATATTGAATAATGTGTTGTGTTTTATCTGTACCTGTTACATCTTTAATATCGGTATCTGCTTGGATTTTGGTATTTCCTATTCTTCCTATGGTAATATCTCCAGCAAAATAAGGGTCTAGTCGTTTAGTTTTTCCAAAGTGTTTTTCATAACCTACAAAAACCGAAAAATCAAATCTACTCATAGTTGAATCAATGGTTCGAAGAGCTGTGTTCCCTGAAGGAATGATAATACTATCTTCATTTTTCCATTTTTGATTGTCAACAGCTACATTAAATCCCATTCTTAAAGCCACATCATCTTTAAGGTATTTTCTTCCAAAAATCATAAAATTTCCATTTCCGTCTTTAGGATTCTGAATGGTAATATTGTTAATTAATCCAGATATATTGATGGATAAACCCCAATCACCTTTTTGTCCTTTTAATGTATCTTCTTGGGCAACACAGTTAAAAGTGGAGAGTAAAAAGTAGAATGTTGTTGCGAGTAAAATAAATTTAGTTCTCATGTTTAGATTTTTAAAGTTCTATTAACCCTATTTTTTCAGTTTTATTATTCAAACTCCGAAATTAAGTTAAAAGTCGAACACATTCAAATTTTATCAAAGTATAAATTTATCTTTACCACTGTGAAAAGGATTGGATTAATATCAGACACACACGGATTTTTAGACCCAAAAATTGAAAAATATTTTTCGGTTTGTGATGAAGTTTGGCATGCTGGTGATGTAGGTAATTACAGCGTAATTGAAGACTTACAAAAAATTTGTCCAATTATTCGTTGTGTTTATGGCAACATTGACGGGCAAGAAGTTAGAAAAACCTTTCCCAAAAACCTCCGATTTTTTTGCGAAGAAGTAGATGTTTGGATTACACACATTGGTGGTTATCCCGACCGTTATTCGCCCGATGTAAGAGACGAAATTCGGTTAAACCCTCCTAAACTTTTTATCTGTGGACACTCACATATATTAAAGGTAATGTTCGATAAAAAATTAGGCACTTTACATATTAATCCAGGAGCTGCAGGAAAAAGTGGCTTTCATAAAGTTAAAACCATTGTTCGGTTTAGCATCGACAAACAAACCATTAAAGATTTAGAAATAATTGAACTGGGTAATAGGGTATAAATTAATTTGAATATTTAAGAATGAAACAATTTGAAAATGTAAATTTGCTTTAAAACAACAACTCTCCCCCTACCCCCTCTCTTTCAAGAGAGGGGAGAGATTATCGAAGATAATCAGGGGTGAGTAATCATACAACAATAAAAAAATCTAATAAAAAAACATGAATCCATTATTATCATCGTTTAACACACCTTTTCAAACACCACCTTTTTCGCAAATAAAAAATGAGCACTTTAAGCCTGCTATTTTAAACGCTATAGCTGAAGCTCGCAAAGAAATTGATGCGGTAATTAATAATACCGAAGCTCCAACATTTAAAAACACCATTGAAGCTTTAGATTTTAGCGGAATGTTGTTGAGTAGTGTTACCTCTGTTTTCTTCAATTTAAATTCGGCAGAAACCAACGACGAAATTCAAAAAATTGCTCAGGAAGTTTCTCCCATTTTAACCGAATACAGCAATGATGTTGCCTTAAACGAAGATTTGTTTAAACGTGTAAAAGCAGTTTATGACAATAAAGAAGAACGAAAAGATTTAACCGCAGAACAAAACATGTTGTTGGATAAAACCTACAAGGGTTTTGTTAGAAATGGGGCTAATTTAAACGCTAACGATAAAGAAACGCTACGAAAAATTGATGTTGAATTATCGCAACTTTCCTTAAATTTTGGCGAGAATGTATTAGCGGAAACCAACAAATACGAATTATTAATAACCGATGCATCTGATTTGGCTGGTTTGCCCGAAGGTGTTGTAGAAGCTGCTGCCATTTCTGCTAAAAACAAAAATAAGGAAGGCTGGATGTTTACCTTGGCTTACCCAAGCTACATTCCGTTTATGACCTATTCGGAAAATAGAGACTTACGTAAAACGATGTACATGGCAAACGCTACCAAATCGTGTAAGAATGATGCTCTTGACAATCAAAAAAACGTACTTCGAATTGTTGAATTACGTTACCAACGTGCCAATTTATTGGGCTATAAAAACCATGCACATTTTGTATTGGAAGAGCAAATGGCTAAAACTCCCGAAAAAGTAAAAACCTTTTTAAACGATTTGTTACACAAAGCGAAACCATTTGCTGTAAAAGAAATGAACGAACTCACCAAATTTGCTCAATCGCTTGGTTTTGAAGGTGAATTACAAGGTTGGGATACTGCTTTTTATCGCGAGAAACTAAAACAAAAGTTGTTTGATTTAGATGACGAAAAACTAAAACCTTATTTTAAATTAGAAAACGTGGTAAACGGCGTTTTTCAGGTTGCAGGAAAATTGTACGGATTGAAGTTTAAAGAAATTACCAACATTGATAAATACCACCCCGAAGTAACTACTTACGAAGTAACTGACCAAAACAACCAACTGGTTTCGTTGTTTTATGCCGATTTTCATCCGCGTGAAGGAAAACGCAACGGTGCATGGATGACCTCGTTTAACGACCAATACATTAAAGACGGAAAAAACAATCGCCCACACATTGTAAACGTGTGCAATTTTACTAAACCAACCGAAACCAAACCTTCGTTGCTTACTTTTAGTGAAGTAACTACCCTTTTCCATGAATTTGGGCACGCTTTGCACGGCATGTTAGCCAACACCGTTTACCCAAGTTTATCAGGAACAAGCGTATACCGCGATTTTGTGGAGTTGCCATCACAAGTGTTAGAAAACTGGTGCTACGAAGAAGAAGCCCTGAAATTGTTTGCTAAACATTACCAAACCAACGAAATTATTCCAATTGAATTGATTGAAAAAATTAAAGCTTCTGCCAATTTTATGGAAGCTACCAACATTGTTCGTCAACTCAACTTTGGTATTTTAGACATGGCTTGGCACACCACCAACCCTACCGAAATCACATCTGTTTTTGAATTTGAAAATACTGTTACCAAGGAAACACAACTAACACCCGTAGTAGAAAATACTTGTGTAAGCACAGCTTTTTCGCATATTTTTCAAGGTGGTTATTCATCAGGTTATTACTCTTACAAATGGGCAGAAGTGTTGGATGCCGACGCATTTTACTACTTTAAAGAACAAGGTATTTTTAACCAAGAAGTGGCAGATAAATTTAAAAACAATGTGTTGAGCAAAGGCGGCTCGGAACACCCTATGGATTTGTACATTAAATTTAGAGGTAAAGAACCCGATAGCAATGCATTGTTGAAACGTGCAGGATTGTTGGAGGAAAGGGTTTAGAAATTTTAAAGATAGTTCGTGGTTGTCAACGATAAAAAAACTTGGTTACAAATTGGGCCGATTTTTAAGGGGAGATAAAAAAATATATTCAAAACAAATAAACAATGATATTATCTATCTTCTACGATAATGAATATTTAGGAATATTAATAATTGCAATCGTTTTAGTACCTATTATAGTTCCTTTTTTATTATTAAAAAAATACATCTATTACTATAGAGTCCCCAGAGAAATAGTATCTGAGTCTAGAGTTAAAAATCTTTTGTCTTTTCATTTTATTGGGGCTTTTATTATTGCATTCATTACAACAAAGTATTTAATTAAAGTAGATTATATTAATAGTTTAATTGATAACAATAGAATTACCATTTTAATTATTTTCCTATTATCAACATCTATTTCCTCAATTATTATTGGAAAATTGATTGATATGGCATACTCTTATCTTTCGCCTGAATTTAAAAATTACATGAAAAAGAAATAAGCATTTTTTTTTAATTTCATTAAGTTATTGTTTCAAGTCTCATACTCTCCCTTCGCTATCGCAAGGTTCTACCTTGTGATTCTAAAAATTCTCAAACAATATATAAAAGACACTTCATTTTACTCTCCCGATAAATATCGGAAGTAAAATTTTGTTCAGTATGACAATATAAATCAATTTTAAAAAATAAATTGACAATATCTGTCAATTTAAAATAAATATTGCCTATTTTTGTATTGTTATAATGAAAAATGAGCAAACTAATCAACATATTAAAAACTTTAAGAACCGATAGAAAACTTTCTATTAAAGAGTTGTCTATTCAACTCAATATGGATTACACGCTTTATAGCAGGTTCGAAAATGGTAGTAGAATTCCGAATAAAGAGCATATTATAAAAATAGCTAGTTTTTACAACATTGCCTTAAACGAATTGTTGGTGGTGTGGTTGAGCGAAAAAATTTACAACGAAATAAAAGATGAAGAAATTGGTTTACAAGCTCTTCAACTTGCCGAAAGCAGAGTAGCTTATGGTAAAACAACTTTTGTTAACAACAGTTTAATTGAAGAAATTAACGAACTCAAGCAACAGTTAGACAACATCAGACCTTTATCTAAAAGTCATATTAAAAAGTTATTTGAATACTATAAAATTGAATATACTTACGATAGCAACAGGATAGAAGGAAATACGCTAACATTGCAAGAAACGGCTTTGGTTGTAGAAAAAGGGTTGACCATTAGTGGCAAATCTGTTCAAGAGCATTTTGAAGCAGTTAATCATGCCGAAGCTATTGATTTATTGTATGATTTTGTTGAAGCCAACAGCACTATTACCGAGCATTTAATTAAACAAGTTCACAGTTTAATTTTACGAGGCATTGATAAAGAAAATGCTGGCAGATACAGAAGTGTTAATGTAAGAATTTCGGGTAGTAAACATTTACCACCAGAGCCTTATTTATTAAACAAACTGATGGAAGATTACATTATTTTCTACAATGAAAATTGCAACAAGTTGCACCCTGTAATTTTAGCTGCAGAAATGCACGAACGATTGGTTACTATTCATCCATTTATTGATGGAAATGGACGAACATCGAGATTAATTATGAACTTGGTGCTTTTACAAGCTGGTTATCCAATCACTAATATTAGTAGCGAAAGAGATAATCGTTTGGCTTACTACAAAGCCCTAGAAGATGTTCAAGTGAATAAGGATAAAAAACCTTTTTACGAATTTGTTGCTTCAAGCACCATTAAAAGTCTTCGTGATTTTATAAAAATGGCAGAATAAATATTCTGCCATTTATTTATCCAATTAAACAAACTGTTTAATAATTAATAAAACCGTTCCAATGCTTTTAAAAAGTGTTCGGGAGCCATACACGGACGACCAGTAACCTTACTTACAAAAACTAAACTTGTTTTTGCTTCGTTAATCAATTCGTTTTTGGCATTGTAGCTTTTGTACGAAAAGTGTATGCGTGCTTTGGGCATTTCGGTTATGGTAGTTTCAATAGTCAATTCATCATCATAAAAAGCAGGCTTGTAATATTTTATTTGGTATTCCAACACAGGCATGGCAATTCCATCTTCTTCCATTTGTTTGTAGCTCATCCCTAATTCACGTAAAGCCTCTACCCTAGCCACCTCAAAAAAAGCAGCATAATTACCATAATAACAATATCCCATTTGATCGGTTTCAGAATACCTTACCCTAACTTTTGTTGTTGTTTTATACATAAACCTTTACATTTAATTCACGCTCAATTAAGTGTTAATCGCTAAATTTGAAACAAATTAAAGTACAATAATTGAATAAAAAAATCTTCCATATCATTTCTTTTGTTGTTGGGTTTACCTTATTAATGAGTATTGGTTGCAAATCATTGCAGCACGACCCACTCAGTTGGCAACATCTACCCATTGATTCAAACATTACTGAACATCAATTAGCAAAACAATTGATTGAACCCTACAAAATTGCTTTAGATTCAGAAATGAATGAAGTTTTGGTTATTTCTGCCATGGAATTTCCAAAAGAAAAAAACAAACCGGAAACCCTACTAGGCAATTTGGTTGCCGATTTGAGTTTGGAAATCATCACTGAAAAATTCCCTGAATCGACTATTGATTTTTGTTTGCTTAACAATGGCGGATTAAGAACCAGCTTGCCCAAAGGAGAAATTACCAGAGGTAAGATATTTGAACTTATGCCTTTCGATAACGAATTAGTAATAGTTACCATAAATAAAGATAGCTTAAAAACCTTAATACATTACTTAAATAATATTGGAGGGCAACCTATTTCTGGTAATATCTCGTTTCATTTTTCTGGAAAAGAAGTAGTGTTAGATGAAAAAACATTTTCAAATAACGTTGTTAAAATCATTACTTCCGATTATTTAGCTCAAGGTGGAGATAACATGAATTTCTTTTTAAATCCTGTTAAATATGAAACTACAGGAATTAAACTACGTGATGCCATTATTCAATATTGCAAATCAGAACACAAAAAAGGAAACCAACTTACTTCAAAATTAGATGGCAGAATACACTTTAAGTAATAGAAGAAAATTTATCAAACAGTCGTTATTGGCTGGTGGAGGATTGTTAGCATTAAATGCTTTGCCTTTTTCTTCGTTTGCTTTAGCTGATAAAAAACATACCAAAATAACCATCTTACACACCAATGATGTGCACAGCCACATTGAACCTTTTCCGGAAAACGACCCAAAACACCCCAATTTAGGAGGAGCTGCTAGACGTGCTGCTATTATTAACAACATTAGAAACCAAGAAAAAAATGTATTACTGCTCGATGCGGGTGATATTTTTCAAGGAACTCCCTACTTTAATAAGTATTTGGGCGAACTGGATTTTAAACTCATGAGTTTGATGCAATATGATGCTGCCACCATAGGCAACCACGATTTCGATAACGGCATTGATGGATTAAAAAACATGCTTCCTCACGCCTCTTTTCCTTTTATTAGCAGCAACTACGATTTTAGCAATACCATATTATATAATGATGTGCTGAAACATAAAATTTTTGTAAAAGAAAATTTAAAAATTGGGGTCTTTGGTTTAGGAGTAGAACTAGAAGGTTTGGTAAGTAAAAATCTTTACAAAGAAACGACCTATTTAAACCCAATAGAAATTACTCAGCAAACAGCTACTTATCTAAAAAATGAAGAACATTGCGATTTAATAATCTGTCTTTCTCATTTAGGTTATTCATATAAAAGTAACAAAGTAAGCGACTTAATATTAGCTGAACAAACCGATAATATTGACATAATTATTGGTGGACACACACACACTTTTTTAGACAAACCCACCGAAGCAACTAATTTGAGCAAAAAAAAGGTATTAATTAACCAAGTTGGTTGGGCAGGAATTAATTTAGGACGTATCGATTTTTACGTAACTACCAAGAAATCTGCAAGCTACTACCACTCAAGTGTACAACCAGTTTACTAAGAAAAATAAATGAGAAAAAAGTTTTAAAAAAACAATAGCAAAAAAGTTTTTTTTTTCACTTTTTTATTCAAATCTTTGTTAGGAAGAAAAAAACAAGACTTTTTATTCGTCAAACACTTGATTTTAAAAGAGTTTTAGTAATTTTAGGCTTGAATAATTTTATTAACATGAAGTTATTGAAATCTTCGACCAAATAGAATAAAGTATAGTATCAATAATAAAAGGAACATTTTAAAATGCAGAAAGATTTTACAACGGTTTGGGATAATTGCCTTCAAATTATAAAGGACAATGTTAGTTTACAAAGCTACAAAACATGGTTTGAACCAATTAAAGCTGTTAAGTTGAAAGATAAAGTCTTAACCATTCAAGTTCCTAGTCAATTCTTTTATGAGTGGTTAGAAGAACATTATGTTACCATTTTAAAGAAAACCATCAAAAAAGAATTAGGAGCAGAAGGAAGATTAGAATATAGTATTGTGATGGAAAATAACCAAAACAGTGCTAACAAACCTTACACAGTAAAAATACCAGCTACCAACAGACAAGCTTTAAAAAACAACCCGGTAAACATGCCTATTGATTTGAATAAAGACAAATCGATAAGAAACCCATTTATTATTCCTGGTTTACAAAAAATAAATGTTGACTCACAATTAAATCCAAACTACTCTTTCAAAAATTTTGTTGAAGGAGATTGCAACAGACTAGCACGTTCTGCAGGTTTTGCTGTAGCAAAAAATCCAGGAGGAACTGCTTTTAATCCATTGTTAATTTATGGTGGTGTTGGTTTAGGAAAAACTCACTTGGCTCACGCTATTGGTATTGATGTTAAAAACAAATTTCCAAACAAAACAGTTTTATACGTTTCGTCAGAAAAATTTACACACCAATTTATTGATGCGGTAAGAAACAACGAACAAAACGATTTTATCCACTTCTATCAAATGATTGATGTGTTGATTATTGATGATGTTCAGTTTTTTGCAGGAAAAGCAAAAACGCAAGATGTTTTCTTCCACATTTTCAATCATTTACACCAATCAGGAAAACAAATTATTTTAACTGCTGATAAAGCTCCCGTTGAAATTATTGGAATGGAACAACGTTTATTATCTCGTTTCAAATGGGGTTTAGCAGCTGATTTACAAGCTCCTGAATTAGAAACCAGAATTGCTATTTTGGAGATGAAAATGTACAACGAAGGTTTAGAGTTACCAAAAGACGTTGTCGAATACATCGCTTACAGCATTACCTCTAATGTTAGAGAATTAGAAGGTGCTTTAATATCATTATTAGCTCAATCATCATTAAACAAAAAAGCTATCAACCTTGATTTGGCTCGCCAAATGGTAGATAAGTTTGTTAAAAATACAGCTCGCGAAGTTTCAATTGATTACATCCAAAAAGTAGTTTGCGATTATTTTGAAATGCCAATTGACCACTTGAAATCGAAAACAAGAAAAAGAGAAGTGGTTCAGGCTCGTCAAATAGCCATGTATTTCTCTAAACAAATGACTAAATCAAGTCTTGCAACAATTGGTATGCACTGCGGCGGAAAAGATCATGCTACAGTATTGCACGCTTGCAAAACGGTAAATAACTTAATGGACACCGACAAACGTTTTAGAGGTTACATTGAGGATTTAAAGAAAAAAATTAGCTTACAATAAGTTTAACTAAACAGGAATCTAATCAGGTTCCTGTTTTTATTTTCGATGAGTCTATTTAACCGAAAATACGAAACCCCACAACATTATAAACCTATTGATAAAAAAGGACAACAAGTCGTTTTTTATATCATGGTTGGAATAATCGTTTTAACCTTAATTTACATTATCTCTTTTTACTTATGACCAAAGTATTGTTTGTGTGTTTAGGCAACATTTGTCGTTCGGCAATGGCTCAAGGAGTCCTTGAACAAAAGTCAAAAGAAGGTGGTTTAAATATCATTGTTGATTCAGCAGGAACTTCAAACTACCACATTGGAGAAGCTCCCGATAAACGTATGCAGAAAAAAGCATTGGAATACCATATCGATATTTCAAACCAACGAGCTAGACAATTTACTTCATCCGATTTTGATTCTTTTGATTATATTTTTGCTATGGATAGCAGTAATTTAAGCAACATTATTAAACTATCTAGAAATGAACAAGATAAAGAAAAAACAAAATTATTTCTAGATTACTCCTACCCTAACCAACATAAAAATGTTCCCGATCCTTACTATGGTGGAGAAGAAGGTTTTGAAGAGGTTTATCAATTGCTTGATGAAGCTTGTAACATTTTTATAAAAACACTTACCAATGAATAATTACGGCACATTATATTTAATACCCATAACATTAGGCGAATCGCCAATAAATCAGGTTATACCAGAATACAACAACGCTATAATTAATGAAATTGATGTGTATGTGGTGGAAAACATTAAAACTGCACGAAGATTTTTAAAACGTGCCGGTATTATAAAACCAATTGATGAATTAACTTTTTATGAAATTGGTAAACGCAGCGAAGCTACCAACTACCCTACGTTTATCAAACCACTTTTGGAAGGTAAAAACATTGGTGTTTTATCGGAAGCAGGATGTCCTGGTGTTGCCGACCCTGGTGCAGAAATTGTAGCATTGGCTCAAGAAAAAAACATTAAGGTTGTTCCACTAGTTGGACCATCTTCCATCTTGTTATCACTGATGGCAAGTGGATTTAATGGGCAAAGTTTTTGTTTTCATGGCTACTTACCAATTGAACAAAAAGACCGAATTAATAAACTAAAAGATTTAGAACGTATTGCTTTTCGCGACAAACAAACTCAACTCTTTATTGAAACCCCTTACCGCAACATGCCTTTATTTAAAGATATTTTAAGCACTTTAAATAATAATTCAAGACTTTGTGTGGCTGTTGACATCACATCAAATACAGAAGAGATTTACACCAAAACAATCGAAGACTGGAAAAAGGAAACCAAGCTTGATTTAAACAAACGCCCTTGTATTTTTTTGATTGGGTAAATTAATTAATTTTGAACGGAATAGACATTATAAACCTCTAACAAATTGATTTTCAATTCTGAAAATATTTATTTATTAATAAGCGTTGGAGTAATATTCATTGCTATAATTCTTTATTTAATACTTAAACTTTTTAATGTAGAAAAGAAGAGAAAAGAAACCGAAGAAAAATTTCAACAACTTGAAAACAGAATAAATAAACTTCAACTAGAAAATCTTGAATCAAAACTTGACCCACATCTATTTAAAAACATATTAAATTCTGTTCAATCACATGCTTATCAGACCTATTTTGCACTTGATAAATTAGGTAACGTATTGGACTATATTTTATATGAAAGCAAAAACAAGTTTGTTACCCCGAGAGAAGAAATTGAATTCGCATTAAACCTTATTGAAATTAATAAAATTAAGGTAAGTCCACTATTTGAATTAAAAGTAAAAACCAAAATAAATGATACAGAACCTCTATACGAGCAAAGACTTATAGCTCCACTTATTTCTATTGATTTAATAGAAAATGCCTTTAAACACGCTGATTTACAAAGTTCTGACGCTTTCATATCTATTGTTTTTGAGTTTAGAGAAAATCATCTTTACCTTACTGTTTCTAATAAGATATCTCCAAAAACTCCATTAAAAAAAGAGAAAAGCGGAATTGGAAACGAAGTACTTGAACAACGACTAAGAATTATATATAAAGAAAATTTTCAATTGGAAAAATTCATTGAAGGAGATGTATATATTACCCATTTAAAAATTAATTTACTTGAACACAAAGCTAAAATGCTTGCTATTAGATGATGAACTACCAGGGCTTACTTATCTAAAAATGCTCTGCGAACAACTTCCTGATTTGGAAGTCGTAAAGGCATTTAATAACCCTAAAAATTTTCTAAATGAAGCCCAAAATCTGGATTTTGACTTTTGTATTTTAGACATTGAAATGCCTGAAATGAATGGTTTACAAATAGCCAATTTATTGAATGGCAAACCTGTTATCTTTACTACGGCATACAAAGAATATGCAGCAGAAGCCTTTGATATTGATGCTATTGACTACATAAGAAAGCCCATTAAGAAAGAACGGTTACAACAGGCTATACTAAAAGCTCAAAATCGTATTTCAAAAAAAAATACCGAAAGACAATTTATTCAGGTGAATACCGATAAAGGAAATGCTTTAATTCTTTTTGACCAATTATGTTATATTAAAACTTCTAGTACTGATAGTAGGGATAAAATTGCTCAACTTTTAGATGGCTCAATATTAACCTTAAAAAATATTTCTTTCGCCAAATTAGAAAAACTACTTCCAAATAGTTTTTGTAGAATCAATAAAAAAGAGTTGATTTCTTTAAAAATAGTTCAAGTATTCTCGTTTAATGAAATTACCACTAACATTCATGATAAGAAAGGAAATGTATTGCAATTAGTTTTGAGCGATGTGTATCGAAACAACTTTATTCAAAAAGTAAAAATTTAATTTCATTACATTTTTTTTCCTTCTCATTACATAAAGCAAGGGATTTGTTCCCTATTTGCTTTAAAAACAAACTATTGTTGTCAATTTTGAAATAGATTATTCAAAAAAATTAAGTAATGAGGCGATTTAAAAATAGTTTTTTTTACATAAGTATAATTGGAGGATTTTCATCTCTGATGTATTGGATTGTGCTTCTTGGAGCCAAATTAGAACAAAATAGAAACATCGTTATTCCAAACTCAGAAAAAAGTCAATGGCAAGAATTTCTCGATTCGTTAATTCATAACTTGGAACATCCTTTGGCTATACTTTTAGCTCAAATTATAACTATCATTTTTGCCGCTCGACTTTTTGGCTGGATTTGTAAAAAAATTGGTCAACCTACCGTTATTGGAGAAATTATAGCAGGTATTGTGTTAGGACCATCTCTAATAGGAATGTATTTTCCCGAATTCTCATCCACTTTATTCCCTACCCAATCATTGGGTAATTTACAATTTTTAAGTCAGATAGGGTTAATCTTATTTATGTTCGTAATAGGAATGGAATTAGACTTGAAAGTATTAAAAAACAAAGCTCATGAAGCGGTAGTAATTAGTCATGCAAGTATTATAATTCCGTTTACTTTAGGAATAGGTTTAGCATATTTTATTTACGAATCTTTCGCTCCAGTAGGCATACAATTCTTATCATTTGGTTTATTCCTAGGAATAGCTATGAGCATAACAGCATTTCCTGTTTTAGCAAGAATTGTACAAGAAAGAGGTCTCCATAAAACGCGTTTA
Organism: uncultured Vicingus sp.; assembly: GCA_964398455.1. Classification (GTDB taxonomy): domain Bacteria; phylum Bacteroidota; class Bacteroidia; order Flavobacteriales_E; family Vicingaceae; genus Vicingus. The sequence goes on from CAYNMR010000001.1 coordinate 187,676, forward strand.
GGGACAATTGTGATTACTTGTGCTGCAGCAGATGATATTACGGCGTGGTGTATATTAGCTGCGGTAATAGCAATTGTAAAAGCTGGATCATTTGTAAGTGCCTTGTATATTATAGCTTTAGCTGTCATATATGTATTGCTAATGATTAAAATAGTTAGACCTTTTCTTAAAAGAGTTGGAGATTTATATTCAACTCGAGACAACTTAAGCAAACCTATTGTTGCTATTTTCTTCCTCACCCTAATTATATCTTCATACGCAACAGAAATAATTGGTATTCATGCTCTGTTTGGAGCATTTATGGCTGGGGCTATTATGCCAGATAACACAAATTTTAGAAATCTATTTATTGAAAAAGTGGAGGACGTTGCATTAGTACTTTTACTTCCATTATTTTTTGTATTTACTGGTTTGAGAACTGAAATAGGATTATTAAACAATCCTTTTTTATGGAAAATTACAGGAATCATTATTGTTGTTGCAGTGGTTGGAAAGTTTATAGGGAGTGCATTAGCCGCAAAATTTGTTGGTCAAAATTGGAAAGACAGTTTAACTATTGGAGCATTAATGAACACGAGAGGATTGATGGAATTGGTTGTATTAAATATTGGATATGACCTTGGTGTATTAACTCCCGAGATATTCTCAATGATGGTTATTATGGCTCTGGTAACTACCTTCATGACGGGACCAGCTTTAGATCTAATTAATTGGTTCTTTAAATCAAAGTCGGATGACGTTCCTCAAGAAATTAGTCAAATTAGTAAGTATAAAATTTTAATCTCATTTGGTAATCCCGATAGAGGAGTATCTCTTTTAAGGTTAGCAAATGGATTAGTTAAAAAACTCAATAATAATGCATCTGTAACAACCATGCATTTATCTCCCACTAATGAATTGAACCATTATAATATTGAACAATACGAGAAAGAAAGCTTTGCTCCTATTATTCAAGAATCTGAAAACTTAAATCAGAAAGTAACTATTCTTTTTAAAGCATCAAATGATATTGATTCAGACATTGCAGAAGTTGCAAACAAAGGAGATTACGATTTGCTTCTAATTGGTATTGGTCAATCTATATTTGAAGGAAGTCTTTTAGGAAAAATTTTAGGATTTACTACAAAATTTATTAATCCAGAAAAAATAATCAATCAAGTAACGGGTAGAGAAAATCTTTTTGAAAATTCACCATTTGATGAGAGAACTCGTTTGATTATTAATAAAAGCCAAATATCAGTTGGTGTTTTAATAGACAAAGGATTGAAGAAAATCGACAAAGTATTTATTCCTATCTTTAATGAAAAAGATATATTCTTAATAAAATTTGCTCAAAAATTAATCAACAGTTCTGAATCTCAAATCACTATATTAGATGCGGTTGGACACATAAAAAGCGATGCAAAACTTAAAGAAACTATTCGCTCTATTGAACAAACAGCTCCAAATCATATTAATCTACTCACAGAACGTGTAATTGAAAAAGAATTTTTGATACAAAATGATTTAATGTTAATCAGTATTGATAGTTGGAAAAAATTAGTTGATTCAAAAAGTATTTGGTTATCTAACATTCCTTCATCGTTAATAATCTCCGAAAGAGACTAATTCTGATATTAATAAAAGATATTCTTAATCTAAAAATCATTTTATTATACAAAACCTACCGAAAACGAGCTATAAATTACCTTTAATTTATTTGCCTCAACCTATTTGTTCAAATTTAGTATAGCTATTAAAAGCCTATACTAAACGAACTTTATTAACCTGTGCTAATTTAATTAGCCGTAACATTTAAAACTATGAAAACCCTTAAAACAATAGCATTTGTTGCAATATTATTCAACCATGCTACAGCTCAAAATTTTTCGATTGATTCATTAATTAAAAACGAAATAGACCTATCAATCGATTCTATAAAAGAGGAATTAGCTGCATTAAATTTAACTGATACCGAACTATTAAAACATACTGCTTCGGCTCATTACATTTACATGGAAAGTGGCGATATAAAATCGGCAGTAAAAGACATGGAAAACAACCTAAGTTTTAACGAATGGTTAGCAAAACATCCCAACGTGAAACTGGAAGAAAACCTATTGGTTGTGAAAACTGATTATAGTTTAATGAAGAATAAGAAATCAACCAATTACACCAGTTTACCCTCAAAAAATCGTTTACCACACAGCATTATAAGTAAAAATAGCTTAACATCAAGTAGCGGAAGATGGATATTTAACTACAGCCAAAAAAACAAATTTTCGGATGAATTTTTAATTGGATTTTATTTTACCTCCGATTTCGGATTTGAGGCATTAACCGAACATGCTCCAAAAATTATTGCTTACGGCAATGCTATTGAGGAAAAAGGTAATAAAATGCTTTCCAATTTTAATCAAGAACCTGCTTTAAACAAAATATTGAGTTTCTTAGAAAAATTAATTGATGTTTGTGCAGCAATAGTAATCAACTACAGCAATCCTGATATTATTCGTTATGCTGTTGCTAATGTACTAGTTCCAAAAATGGCGAAATCAACTAGTGGTTTTCAGAAATGATTAGTTAGTCTTTATAAAAGTTTTCCTAGAGAATCCTTTATCAGAATGAATAGAAACAATATAATAACCTTGTGGCAAATCAGCAACGAAAACTTTATGTTCATTGATATTTACAAGATTATTTGTTGCAATTATTCTACCATAAATATCCATTAAATCGAACTGTGCAGATATTGTTTCTGTACCAAAAGAAACGGTTAAGAAATCTTTTGTCGGATTTGGATATAAATTAAATCCAATTGCTGCGTATTCATTAACAGAAACTACATTAATAGGCGTAGCATTTGAGTAAGAAACTTCAGTTGCTACTTTAAGAGCACCTCCCGAAGTACACTGAGATGGTAGATTAACTCCTATTGCATAATACAAATTACCTGTTAATGGATTAACATCAACATAAGTATTAAAAGATGATGAAATAGAATCATACAATACTAAATTAGTGGCTGATGTTCCTCTATAAATGTAATATGTATAGTAATCAAAGCCAATATAACTTGTCCAACTTAGCTGAGGATAATTTGTTGTTGGATTAATTGAAGATAACAAATGAATTGTTTTGTGAAAATTACTGGTCTTAACATCACCGCAAGTATCAATACTTTGTAATCTATATTTATAAGATTGTTGTATGGGATTTGATATCGTGTCAATAAAACTTAAAGGTAATAAAGAATTAATAACACCAATGGTAGAGAAAATACCTGCTGTGGTAGTTTCTCGTTGAATATGGAAATCGCCGTTAAAAAGCGAATCACTAACCCAACTGATTATATTTCTATTAATCGAGTGATCTGTTGTTACTTTACAAATTTGGTGAGTTGGAAAATTACAATAAACACTAGTGTCACAAGTTGTTCCAGTTCCTCCAACCTGATTTAAAGTAACAGAATCCATTTGATTAGAGTGGTTGGTAATCATTATTTTGTAAATACCTGGCGATAGGTTTGAGATATTAATTGTTTCTGAAGAAGATGTCAGAGTACTACAATCCACAACATTTGTTGAATTTAAATTACAATCATCAAAACTAGATAACGGACCCCAAACTATAAAATCTACATCTGAAAAAGTACTAGAAGTTAAAGAAATATCGATTGTGCCGTTTCCACACTTATTCAAAAAGAACCAAATCGGATTAGCTTGTGAAGCTAAACAATCATAATAAACGCCAGAATCTTGATTTACAACTCCTGTATCTAAATTATAAGTATATGTTGACCCAGTTTCAAACAAATAAGGTGTTGCACAAGTGTTCTGTGCATTGGTTTGAGTTGAAAGAAGAATTAAAAGGAAAAGAGCAGGAAATTGCAGTAACTTTTTCATAATAAATTATTTAAGAACAACCGAAGATAACGAAAATTTACTAATTATAAATTTTTTCTATCTATATTCCTAAAGAGACTCAACAATTCTTCTTTTTGTACTTTAGTTCTATCCAAAAGCTTTAATAACTCATTTGCTGCATGAAACACATCCTCATCAGAATAATAATGCTCTCGTGCAAAATGAACAAACTTTAGCACTTTAAAAGCATTAAACCAATTAAAAAATAATTGTTTGAAGTGAATTAACGAAGTGCTATTCTGTTTGATTTTTTGTAAGTTCTCGTTAAAAGAAATGGTTTTAAGGTATTCTGAAACAGATGAAGGTAAATCAATTTCGTTATGATATAAATTATCCAATTGATCTACCAACTGCTTTAAATCTAAAAACGATTGAATAGCATAAGTGGTGTAACTTTTCTGTTCGCTACTTAAATAGTTTTGCATGGCTCTACCTGTTCCGAAAGGTACTCTATCAGAAATTCGTGGTGATGGATAAACTGTTGTGGTATTGAGTTCGGAAAAATTCCCTAAGGCCATCATTTTCTGTAAAAAATAAAAGTCTTCACCAGCTTTTCGTTTGTTCATTCCTCCTTGTTTTTGATAAGCTTTACTTTTTACCGCCATACTCGAACCAATGGTATGGAATGCAAAAGGAAACCCACAAAACTTAAGTTCATTCTTATAAACCCTTAAATGCAACTCATAAGCCTCTATGGCTTCATAATTTTCTTCCGAGAATTCATTTCCGTGTAAAGGATGCTCAAAATAAATAGAGCAAGCGGATGATTTTGGATGTTGTTCAAAATGCTTTTCGAGTTCTACCAAATAATTTTCTGCACAAGTAGAATCGGCATCAAAACAAGCAATAATTCCATCTTTATTGAGTTGCTCAAAACGAAGAACAGATTCATCCATACCAATTTTTCGTGCCAACCCCACTCCTGCATCTTTATCGGGCAACTGATTGGCTTCGATAAAATAAAAATCAATTCCTTTTTTAGCATTTTTGTTTACCCACGCTGCTGATTCTTTGTGCATGGTTAAATTGGTTTGTCTTATTTCTTCATCGGCAGAAATAGAACAATTAAAAACAGTTATTACTTCCACTAAACCATTAGGCAAGGCACAATTATTTATACTTTCCAGTGAGTTGATGAGTTGTGTTTCGTTAAAACAGGGAATAACAACAACAATTAACAACTCTTGTTGTGGAGTATTTAAAATACAAGGATGATAACAACTTAACTGATTTTGCAAATAATAACTCATTTGCAAATTAACTACTTTTTAAAGGAAAGTTTTTAGCCAAATTTCTGCTTCTGCTTTTGTTTTAAAAAATCTAGTTGGAACACTCGGTTTGTTAATATTGAGATAGAAATTGGCAATAATTCGATGAGGTAACGAATTAAAAACAAAAGCTTCTGCTAATGAGAATTCAAGGCCTTCTTCCGAAGCTGAATATTCTCTAGCCTCTTTGGTTACATTCATATATTTACCAATAACATGAAGTATTGGTAGTTTTTTACCTTGAATAAATTCTCGGTAAACACTCATTATCTCTTTACAATCTTCAATGGTAAGTAACTCATGATCACCAAAAATGACTTCAATAATTCCATCTTCACGGAAAATTATTTTCGAATGTGTTAAGACTATTTGATTCAAATTATCGACCAATGGTATATTTTTAAACGACTAATTTAATCAATTAAAGTTTAAGTTCCAAATATTTTCCTGTTGAGGAGGTTTTGCATTTTACCAATTCTTCAGGAATTCCTTCAAAAACAATATATCCACCTTTATCTCCTCCTTCTGGACCAATATCAATAATCCAATCGGCACATTTAATTACATCTAAGTTGTGTTCGATAACTATTAACGAATGCCCCTGAGCAATAAGTGCATTAAAAGCTTTCAATAATTTTTTAATATCATGAAAATGAAGTCCTGTGGTTGGTTCATCAAAAATAAAAAGCAAGTTTTCTGTAGTATCTTTTTTTCCTAAAAATGAAGCCAACTTTACTCGTTGAGCCTCACCACCACTTAATGTATTTGACGATTGCCCCAAATGCACATAACCCAAACCAACCTCTTGTAAGGTATTTAGTTTTTGGTTTATTTTATTAGCATGATTATCTTCAACGGCATTAAAATAAACAATTGCTTCATCAATAGTCATTTCCAACACATCAGCAATATGTTTATCGTTCACTTTTATTTCTAGAATCTCATCTTTAAAACGCTTCCCATTACAGACTTCACACTTTAAATGAATATCTGACATAAACTGCATTTCTACTGTAATTTCACCCTCTCCTTTACACACATCACACCTGCCACCATCAATATTAAATGAGAAATGCGATGGTTTAAATCCTCTCGATTTTGCTAATTTCTGTGAAGAAAACAAGTTTCGGATATCATCATATGCTTTTATGTATGTAACAGGATTGGATCGAGACGATTTTCCAATAGGATTTTGATTTACAAATTCAACCCCTCTAATTTGATTGATATCTCCCGAAATTTTATCAATCAATCCTGATGTTTCGGCATATCCATCAAACATTTTTTTGATAGATGGTAATAAACAGTTTTTGATTAATGAAGATTTTCCAGAACCACTAACTCCTGTTACAACAGTCAACGTATGTAAAGGAAATTTCACATCTACATTTTTTAGGTTGTTTTCACGAGCTCCAGTTATTTCAATGTATTTACTCCATTTTCTTCGCTTATCAGGAACTTCAATTTTTTCAATTCCATTTAAATATTGAGCAGTAAGGCTTTTCTTGTCGTTATAAAGTGCTTTAATATCTCCCTGAAAAATAAGCTCTCCTCCCAAATGACCTGCAAAAGGACCTAAATCAATTATTTCATCGGCGGCTTTTATAATATCTTCATCGTGCTCAACCACAATTACCGTATTACCAATGTCTTTTAAACTCTTTAAAACCAAAATAAGATTTTCGGTATCTTTAGAATGCAGCCCGATACTAGGCTCATCCAAAACATACATTGAACCTACTAAACTACTACCTAACGATGTTGCTAAATTTATACGTTGTGATTCTCCTCCCGACAATGTTGAGGACAACCGATTTAAGGTTAAATAACCTAATCCAACATTTTTTAGAAACTGTACACGACTTTTAATCTCAATTAACAAACGATGAGCAATTTCTTCGTCTTGTTTCGACAAGTTGATTTTTGAGAAAAATTCAGCCAATTCTGTTATCGGCATCAGCACCAAATCCGTTATAGAATGGTTATCTACTTTCACATAATTGGCATCTTTTCTTAATCGAGTTCCTTTACAATCAGGACAAGAAGTTTTACCTCTGTATCGCGAAAGCATTACTCGGTATTGAATCTTGTAACTTTCAACCTCCAACATTTTAAAAAACTGATTTAGTCCTTCAAAATGCTTATTTCCTTTCCACAACAGTTCGTATTGCTCTCTGGTTAGTTCATAAATGGGTTTATGGATAGGAAAGTTAAACTCCGAAGCTTTTAAAATCAATTGATCTTTAAAGTTTTTCATCTTGTCACCTTTCCAACAAACAACCGCATCATCATAAACCGACAATAACTTATTTGGAATAACCAAATTTTCGTCAATTCCTATGACACTACCATAACCTTCACAAGTTTTGCAAGCTCCAACAGGATTGTTAAAACTGAAAAAATGAGCATTAGGTTCACTAAATTCTATGCCGTCTAATTCAAACTTATTATTGAATGTTTTTTCAGATTGTTTTCCATCGCTATCCAACACCACTTTACACGAGCCTTTTCCTTCATAAAATGCAGTTTCCACACTACCATAAATTCGGCTTTCATTATCTTCGTTTAATTGGTCGATAACAAAGCGGTCAATTAACACCTCTATACTTGCTGTTGAAAATTGCTTTTCATTCAGTTGTTCAATGCGTTCTACTTTATTGTTGAGCCAAACTCTACTAAATCCTTGTTTTAACAACAAATCCAATTGCTCCTTAACTGATTTGTCTTCTAATTGAATGTTAGCAAGCAAATAAACTTTATCGTTATCCTTTAGTTGGTTGAACCATCTAACCACATCATTCACCGTTTCGCGTTTAACCAAATCACCTGAAATTGGAGAATAAGTGTTGCCAATACGAGCAAACAACAGTTTCAAGTAATCGTAAATTTCGGTTGAAGTGCCTACTGTAGAACGTTTATTTACTGTATTAACCTTCTGTTCAATTGCTATTGCAGGAGAGATGCCATAAATATGATCGACATCAGGTTTCTCTAACTTTCCTAAAAATTGACGAGCGTAAGATGAAAGACTTTCTACATATCTACGCTGACCTTCAGCAAACAGCGTATCAAAAGCTAAAGAAGATTTACCAGAACCAGACAAACCCGTCAGCACCGTAAATTTATTTCGAGCAATGGCAACATCAATATTTTTAAGATTATGAACCCTAGCTCCTTTAATAAAAATGAAGTGTTTAGTATCTATTTTATTGGCTTCCGATAATTCCATTCAGCTTTGCTAGTGGTTAAATTTTGTTAAAAAATTCAAAATTACTCTTCTTTTTAGTAGTTTTGACGGTAACAAAAAATTAATTGCAGCGTAAAGGCAATAAAAACAACAATCTTTACGTTAAGTTGAAATAAAAAAATATCGCCTATAAGAAATATCTACTTTTTTTAAATTACAATTCCTCTAAGGAATTACATATTTTAACCACTAAAAGTAGATATTATGATACTTTCCAAACTTACTGAACAAGAACTTATTCATGCTTATATTAAAGGCAATGAAAATGCTATTGAGCAATTAATTCTACGTCATAAAAATAGAGTTTATAGTTATATCTATTACAAAGTAAAAGATGAAGAATTGGCTGAAGACATCTTCCAAGATACTTTTATAAAAGCCATTAATACCATTAAAAAAGGAAGCTACAACGACGAAGGTAAATTTTTGCCTTGGGTATTGCGTATTGCTCACAACTTAATTATCGACTATTTCAGAAAAAATGCTCGAATGCCAATGGTAAAAGGTTCGGAGGATTTTGATATTTTCGATGTGCTTACCAGCCCTGAAAAAAATGTGGAACAAAGTATTGAATCTACACAAATGTATAAACACTTAAAAAGTTTAATTAAACATTTGCCTAACGATCAAAAAGAAGTTATCATGATGCGGTTGTACTTTGATATGAGCTTCAAAGAAATTGCAGACATGACCAACGTAAGCATTAATACAGCACTTGGGAGAATGCGTTACGCCTTAATCAACCTTAGAAAAATGGTTGAAGAGAATAATATTTCATTAGTTGTACAGTAAATAATTTTGTTTTGTTTTTAGTTGATTAAAGAATCTCGAAAAATACTTTCGGGATTTTTTATTTTTATACAATAAGCAGATAAATAATGCGTTATTGGCTTGTACTAACTTAATCTAAAAAATGCCTATGCAAACTTTTACTCATTTAGAATTTCTTGAAATAGCACAAAACGAAAAAACATTAAAAGAATCATTAAATCAACTAGAGGTGTCAGAGCCAGAGCTTTCGCCAAAGAAACAAACCATCAACAATATTCTAAACTACTCGAAAGCATTGAGTGTGAAGAAATCGAAAAATGTTGATTACATTGAAATGATTTTAAATTAATTCAAGAGATTTGACAAACAATTACAGAGGTTGATAAATATCAACCTCTTTTTTTTTAGCTTTGCTTTGATGTTAAAGTTAAAATCCATCCTCTTATTTATTCTTGTTATCGGTTGTTTAAAACAATCTACTGCTCAAATCGATACTGTTTTAACAGAACTTAATAAGCCCAAAAAAAGCTGGTTAAAAAAATCCATATTCCCTACAACACTTATCATAACAGGATTTGCGTTAAATAAAAGTCAATTCGAAAAAAACTTTACTAGAGATGTTCGAAACCAAGTTGGAAACGACTACGAATTTAGAATTGATGATTACATTCAATATATTCCAATGGCTGAAATGTATGCTGCTGATGTTTTGGGTTTAAAAGCTAAAAACCATTGGTTTAACCAAACCAAGTATTTAGCTATAAGTCAGTTAACCACTGCTATTTTTGTGCATTCTATTAAAAGAGGAATGAATAAACAAAGACCTGACGATACACCAAATGCTTTTCCCTCAGGACATACTTCTCAGGCTTTTGTTGGTGCAACGGTATTGTACCACGAATTTAAAGATGAGCATCCACTTTTGGCATACAGTGGTTTTGCATTTGCCACTACAACTGGTGCTTTTAGAATAATGAATAATAGGCATTGGTTGTCGGATGTAGTTTCCGCAGCAGGAATAAGTATTTTAGTAACCAATATGGTTTATCATTTTGAACCATTAAAAAATTTCAATCCGTTTAATAAGAACAAACAAACTGCTCTCCTTCCCTATTACAATGGCAACGAATTTGGATTATTTTTTAGTAAAACACTCTAAAAAACTGCTTTAACACCATAAACAGGAGTTCCGTATAAACTTGAAACAAAGAATTGCGGTTGAATTTTATTCTGACGATAAGAGGTTGTTTCAGTCTGAATTTTAGTAATTCTTCTATTCACAGAAACTGTTGCCACAGAATAACCAATCAAAAAACCAATAGGATAATCGGAAACCCAATGAACACCACTATTCATCATTTCAAACCCCATAAGAGCTGCCATTGAATAACCCAATGGTTTTATCCATCTTACCTCTGGATAGTTTTTTGAAATTACCGTAATTGTTGAAATTAATGTTGCCATGTGTCCAGAAGGCATCGCATCATAGTTTGGTGTGTTTCTCATGTATTCGCCAAGATTTGGAAAAAAATTCCACTCGCCACCATCAACAGTTGCTCTATTAGGGCTTTGGCGACCAAATACCCGTTTTAATCCTTGTGTCATAACTCCTAACGTCAATATACTCTCTCCTATTTCTATTGAAGTATGTATCGCTCTGTAATCTTTTTTAATTAATCCTGTAGCTAAAAATCCACCAGCAAACAACAATGAAACATTGCCATGACCAAAATGATAAAAAGTTGCCGAAACATTGGTTGGATAATCCATTCCAGCAACAATTTTTCCATAACTATGGTCTTGAGAAAGATTTACTGTGGAAGAAATATTCTGAGCATGATACAGCAATTCTTGGTCGGGTGGAATTAATATTGCAGTTGTGGCAATAGTTAAACCAACCCAGGCTAAATTATTTTTCTTGGTTAACCCTTTTCCTAAATCAACATAATTTTTTGGAATGTTTGTGAGTAAATCAAATACTCTTGGTTTTTTATAACCATATTGAATTTCATTCGAAATTTGGTGAAATTGGAGTTCAACACTATCTTTTTGAGCATAAGTAAAAAGACTACTTATTAGAAATATATGGATGAAAATAATTTTCAATTCAAACAATTTTAAAACGAAATTATCTTTTTAAAATCAAAAAGCCTTGTTTTTTATGCTCAAAAAGAGGGTTTTATTGTTATTTTTGTATCACCTAAAATTCAATGATGAACGCGATTACAAACTTATTTTTCCATAAAAGACTTTCGTTACTTTATTTTTTCGCTCTATTTTATCTGTCGTTATCATTTTTAACCCGAATAGCTTTATACATCTGGGCTTTCGAATCAATTGATTTTTCTATTGTTGGTTTACTTAGAATAATTTTTACAGGACTATTCTTTGACCTTGGTGTTATTTCTTATTTCCTTTTACCCTATATTCTTTATCTTCTCATTCTTCCAAAGAAGTTTTCGGGAGGTGTATTTGATAAAATAACTACTCATGTTGCCTATTTTGTTGGTTTAACCATATTTACCTTTAGTTTTTTAGCAGAATTTACCTTTTGGGATGAATTTAGAAGCAGGTTTAACTTTATTGCTGTGGATTATTTAATCTACACATTTGAAGTTGTTCAAAATATACATCAATCTTATCCGCTCTACATCCTTCTTCCAAGTGTAATTTTAGTTGTTTTATTATTTGTTTTATTAACCTCTAAAAAAGATATTTTCAAAAACACATTTAACTCTTCATTAACCTTTATACAAAAAGTACCAATAACTATAGTAACCTTAAGCATTAGCCTTATTTATACTATTTTTATTCCAAATAATCTATCTGATTGGTCTCAAAATCGATACGATAACGAATTGAGTAAATCGGGCATCTACTCCTTTTTTGCTGCATTTAGAAACAACGAATTAAGCTATCCCGAATTTTATGTGAGTCAGGATTTAGACACCTCATTTACAACATTAAAACGCATGATTTTAGCTGAAAATGAAACCTTTGTTTCTCCAAAACCTTATAGCATTAAAAGAGAAGTGAAAAATACAGGAACTGAATACAAACCAAATGTTATTTTTATTTGTATCGAAAGTTTTAGTGCCGATTTTATGAGTCGTTTTGGAAATCAAGAAAACATTACTCCTTTTTTAGATTCGTTAGCTCCAAAAAGTATCTTTTTTAACAACTTGTTTGCTACAGGCACAAGAACAGTAAGAGGTATGGAAGCCATTTCTCTCTCAGTACCTCCATCACCAGGGAGTAGCATTGTTAAGCGAACAAAAAACAATACCAATTTATTTACAATTGGAACTGTATTCAAACAGAAAAACTATAAAAATGTATTTTTTTATGGTGGAGATGGTTACTTTGATAACATGAACCAGTTTTTTGGAGGAAATGGATTTGATATTGTAGATAGAGGAAGAGGATATATAATGGGTGACAGTTTTAAATCAAAAAGAACAAACATTAACGATGATGAAGTACAATTTGAAAACGCTTGGGGAATATGTGACGAAGATATTTATAATAAGGTATTAAAAGAAGCTGATAAAGATTACGCAAACAATCAACTGTTTTTTAATTTTGTAATGACCACATCAAATCATAAACCTTATACTTACCCAGAGGGTAGAATAGATATTCCATCTAAAAGTGGCAGAAGTGGTGCTGTAAAATATACCGATTATGCTATTTATGCTTTCTTAGAGAAAGCAAAAAATAAGCCTTGGTTTAAGAATACAGTTTTTGTTATCATGTCCGACCATTGTGCATCTAGTGCTGGGAAACAAGAGCTTGACGTAGCAAAATATCACATACCTGCATTTATCTTCAATCTTCCTCAACATGAACCTAAAGAAATTAATCAATTGTGTTCTCAAATAGACCTCTTTCCTACCCTATTTGGATATTTAAATTGGTCGTACACTACTCAACTTTTTGGAAGAGATGTGAATAAAATGAGGATGGAAGATGAACGTACCTTTATAGGGAACTATAGAAAAATGGGGTACTTAAAAGAAAACAAATTAATGGTTTTAGGAGACATGAAATCTGCAAACTATTACACTTGGGATAAAAAGTCTAATTTGTTAGAATTACTTCCAAACAACGAGCAAGCACTAAAAGAAGCAATTTCTTATTACCAGTGTCACGATTATTTATTTCAAAACAATCTTTTAATACCTGAATAGTTTATTTTACTGCTATTGCAGAAATTTCCACATTCACATTTTTGGGTAAACAAGCCACCTGAACAGTTTCTCTAGCAGGAAAATCAGATGTGAAATAACTTCCATAAACCTCGTTTATCTGAGCAAAATCGTTCATGTTTGAAATAAAAATAGAGCATTTTATTACATGACTAAAATCCATATTTGCTTCTGTTAATAAGGCTTTTAGGTTTTCCATTACCATTTTAGTTTCCGTTTTTATATCACTAAGAACCAGTTCGTTGGTTTTAGGATTTATGGCAATTTGACCTGATGTATACAATGTGTTACCGACTAAAACTGCTTGACTATATGGACCTATTGGTGCAGGTGCATTTGATGTATTGATAATTTTTTTCATTTTTATATTTTTTATATTCTTACGCCTATAACACAAACATCATCAACTTGTTCTAAACTACCTTTCCATTTATCAAATGTCTGATTTAAGGTAACTAGTTGTTCTCCCATTGATTTCTCTCTGTTATTCAGTAATAGTTCTTTAAGTTTTGCTGCTTTAAATTTTTTACCCTTTTCTCCACCAAATTGATCTTGATATCCATCTGTGAATATATAAATACTATCTCCCTTTTTTAATTCTACAGTATGATTTTCAAAAGGTTTTGTATTATCAACCTTTCCTACAGGTTGTTTAGTAGACTTTACTTCTTCTATAATTTCAGAACCTTTTCTTATTATCCATAACGGATTATTTGCCCCAGAATAATACAATGTATTTTCTTGTAAAGCACAAAGAGCGATATCCATTCCGTCTTTTACATCTGCATCACTTTTTTCAAATTCTTGAATTACAATCTCTTTTGTTTTATCTAAAATTTTGCTTGGCTCTGTTAAACCAAATTCACGAACCGAACGATTTAATGCATTATTACAAACCACGCTTACCATTGCTCCTGGCACACCGTGTCCTGTACAATCTGCTGCTGCAAACAATACCTTGTCGTGTTTGTGTTCTAACCAATAAAAATCTCCTGCTACAATGTCCTTTGGCTTGTAAAAAACAAAACTTTCCGGCAAAAATTGTTTTATAACCCTATCAGATGGAAGAATGGCTGCCTGAATTCGTTTTGCATAATTAATAGAATCTAAAATTTCTTTTTGCTTTTCTTCTACCAACTGTTTCTGTTCTTCAATAATTGATTTTTGGCGTTTTGTTATTTGTAATCTGTTATAAATAAAGACAAAAAATATTAACAACAACAAGGATCCTAAAGCTATTGAATAAGTTATTACTTTCTGTTTTTTTCCTCGTTCAGCAATAATTTCCATTTGTTTATTGTGCTCCGCATCTTTTACCGCTTGTTGTTTTTCAAATTCATATTTTGTTTGAAGTTTATATGATGCCCTGTTTGATTCTTCATTTTTGATACTATCTTTCATTAATACCGATTGCTCATAAAATTCTAAGGCTAATGGATATTTAGATTGTGATTTGTATATCTTACTTAAAATGTATGATGACTTCTGAATATTATCAGGAAATCCCATTTTATTTGCCAATTCGTATCCTCTCTTAGCATAATCTAATGCTTCATTTATATTTCCGTTTAAAAAGTGTGATTCTGAAACATTTACTAAACCAAAAGCTTGTCCTTTTTTATCTCCAATATCTTCTCTTAGTTTCAAACTTCTTTGATGATAACTTAATCCTTTTGGAGATTTCATGAGGTCGTAGATATTACCTATGTTACTAAGGGAATAAGCCATTCCCTCCTTATCACCAACTTGTTTATATAAATCTAAACTTCTTTCAAAATAATTTAGTCCTTTGCTTAACTCTTTCTGATTATAGTATATTGTCCCGATATTGTTTAATGATTGAGCAATTCCTTTTACATCATCAATTTCCTCTCTAATTTTTAAACTCTTCTCAAGATACTCAATCGTTTTTTCAATATTTCCTAAAGTATTGTAGATTGTTCCTATATTATTAAGTGTTGTAGCAACAGCATCTAATTCATTTAAATGTTCTTGAATTTTTAAACTTTTATGGAAATAAAGAATAGCATCTACTAAATTACCGTTCTGTTCACAATCTACGCCAATATTGTTTATTGTTGCGGCTAATGATTTTAAAAGTCTTTTCTTAAAATAATTTGGTGGACTAAGTAATAAATTTTTCTCTACCAATCCTTTTACTATTAGATTATACCTTACCCAAGCATCATCCATTAAATTTTCTGTAATCATCTCAAGAGCTTCAATTCTCAAAGAATCGTGTTTTGCATTATGGTACTTATTTAATGCTTCATTTAAAATAGATTGATCTGATTCTGAAAGTTCTGAAATGTTTAATGAATCGATTAAGAAATAATCTTTATCACCAAAGGTTTGGGCAAAAGAAAAACTATAAAAAGAACATACTAAAACTATGCATAATATAGATATTCTTTTTTTAAAGGATTTCATGCGATAAAAATAAGATTTCCTATCGTTTCAATTATAATAAATCACGGCTAATCAATCTCTAGGTTTAATAATTGTTGATTTATTCTATTGTCTATTTGGATATTTAACAGTTTTGCTCTTTTGTATTCCTTCGCTGTTTCTTCCCAATTTCCTTGCATGTAATAGGCATAAACCAGATTTTGATATGCTGGACTATAATTCTCCATCAATTCTATAGCTTTATTAAAATAATCTATTGCCAATCCATAGTACCCTAAATCAAAATATATAAGCCCGATAGCATTAAGTTTCTTTGCGTCTTTAACTGTATTTAATGATGATTCATAGGTTAAATAATTTTCAATAACAAAAATTGCATTTTCTAATTCCTTAGTTTTTGATAAACATCGTTTAGCTTCATCTAATTCCTTTTGTGCTAAAACACCATTATTGTTGTATAAAGCAATTTTAACCTTCAGCAAGTGAACATCGCCAATAAAATGAGGTCTTAATTTAATACATTGATCAGCTGACTCTAATGCGTCGTCATATTTTTTATTGAGGAGCAATATTGCCGATTTGTTGTAATACAATTTAGCATTATAAATATTTTTTTCTATTGCCATATTTATTTTCTTCAGAGCATCATCAAACCTACCTAGTTTCAATAATACGGCTGATTGATTCGACAAATCTCTCTCACTTTTTGCTGGAAAATTTATAACATGACTCAAATCATTTAATGCTCCTTTGTAATCTTGTTTTCCATTGTTTAATGTTGAGCGATCTAAATAAGCTAAAATATTGTTTGTATCAAGTTGTATCGCTCTATCTAGGTATTTAGTGGCTTTAGATGCATTTCCTTTTCTCATGTAATGACTTCCAAGTATTTGATTTATTTCAGAATCATTAGGATAATATTTATATACTGTTTCCCATACCTGAACGCCATCTTTCCACACTTTTGTTTGAGTTATTGTTTTGATAAAAAAGAGCGTTGAAATAATATAGATTACAGTCATCATCCTAGACTTTAAGTATTTTTCTAATATGACTACCAATATTACCACAAAACCTATTGAGGCAATATAATTATACCTGTCTGGCATTACGTTCTCAGCGACAGGAATGAACCTTATCATTAAAATGATGTTGACAAGGTAAAATAACACTCCAAAAAGTAAGATATAGTTTTTTCTAAGTTTGAATATAAGCAGAATTAGAGCTGGGAATACGAGTAAGTATAAATAAAACGAATAAGGAACCAATTCATACAAGTTAAATGGGTAAGGATAATGTGGTGAAAGCTGTAAAGGAATAAATAGCTTAAAAATATAGTTAGTTAAAACATAGCCTGCTGATATAAAATAGTTTGATAGAGGTATCGACGAGGTATCTAAATAATAACCTGTATAGGTTTGGGCTTTGAGATTTAAAAATCCAAAGATTCCAGATAGTATAAGAAGCGGAAATATATATTTAGCTTGCTGAAAGGTCTCTTTTAACCCAAGAAACAAAATACTAATAATAAAAAGAGTTAATGGTAAAGTAACTGCTTGCCCTTTAGAAAGTAAAGCTAAAACAAAAAAAAGTGTTGAAAGTGCATATTTTTTAATTTCACGAGTATTAATAAAAGATATATAGGAAATACAACTAAGAAGAAAAAAAAATCCATAAAGCGTGTCTTTTCTTTCGGTAATTCGAGCAACAGATTCGACATGTAATGGATGAAGAGCAAACAATAATGCTGCTGCAAATGCAGTTGTGTTATTCTTAAAAATTTTACCAAGTAAGATGTAAACTAATACTGAGTTAATGGTGTTGAAGGATAAATTAGTCAATTGATAACCAAAAGCAGTATCTCCTGAGAAGAAATAGTTTATTGCTAATGAAAGCATGGTTAATGGATGATAATGACCATCAAAAAACGATGTAAAGATTAACTCTATATTACTTATTGACAACCTCTTAATTAAAGGATTATTCAGCACATAATTATCATCACTATAATAAGTGAATTCGTTAAACAAAATAGGAAAATAGGATACAATTGATACCGCTATAAGGATATAAGTATATTTATCAATCTTTAAACTCATAGAAAATAAAAAGCCTTACAAAAAGTAAGGCTTTAAAATTATTGTCCTCTTTCGAGTTGTTCCATTACCCTATCACTAACCCCTGTAGATGAAAAACCTCCATCGTGGTAAAGATTCTGCATAGTAACATATTTAGTTAAATCCGAAAACATTACAATACAATAGTTAGCACAATCAAGAGCTGGTGCATTTCCTAATGGTGAGTTTAAATCGGCAAAAGTGTATAAAGAATCAAATCCTTTTATTCCACCACCAGCTGTTGTTTTTGTTGGTGATTGAGAAATAGTATTTACTCTAACTTTTTTGTCAACACCGTAGTAGTAGCCGAATGTTCTCGCTATCGATTCTAATATCGATTTTGCATCAGACATATCGTTATATCCTGGAATTGAAACTTGTGCTGCAATAAATGATAAAGCCAAAATAGAACCCCATTCATTCATAATATCTTTTTCTTTAGCAACCTTCATTACTTTGTGGAAAGAAATTGCCGAAATATCCATAGCCTTATGGTAATACTCATAATTAGCTTCTGTATAATGAATTTTTTTACGAACATTAATAGACATTCCGATTGAATGTAAAATAAAATCTATCTTCCCGAACTTCTCTTGAGCTTTACTAAACAAATTCTCTAAATCCTCAATAGAAGTTACATCCGCAGGAACTATATCAGAATTGGTAGCTTTAGCCAATTCATCCAACTCACCCATTCTTAATGCAATTGGAGCATTTGTTAAAATAAACTCAGCACCTTCCTCGTGAGCTCTTTCAGCAACTTGCCAAGCAATAGAGTTTGAATTTAAAGCTCCGAATATAATTCCTTTTTTCCCTTTTAATAAATTGTTAGACATTGTATTGTTTTTTATTAGTATCTCGATTTGTATTTTCTTTTTGCAGTTGCAGGTGTTCTGTGTTGTTTTGAACCTGATTTTGCTCCAATTTGACTAGCTGTATAACCTCTTCTGTGAGGATCGCATGAAGAAAAAGAGAACATACTAAGAAGTATAGAAAAAATTAACCCAGCTATAACTTTATTTTTGTTAGTCATCATTCTTTTAATCAGTTCCACAAATATATTAATTTG
Organism: uncultured Vicingus sp.; assembly: GCA_964398455.1. Classification (GTDB taxonomy): domain Bacteria; phylum Bacteroidota; class Bacteroidia; order Flavobacteriales_E; family Vicingaceae; genus Vicingus. The sequence goes on from CAYNMR010000001.1 coordinate 206,670, forward strand.
AAATAAGATTTCTAGCATTTTCTAATGCAGCTTTTGTAAGTTCTTTTCCACTCAACATTTTTGCTATCTCCTGAACCTTCTCTTCACCTGATAAATCAGTTAATGAAGTAATGGTTTTGTTGTTTTTTATTTCTTTATAAATCCTAAAGTGCTGCTTGCCTTTTGCTGCCACTTGTGGTAAATGCGTTATTGCAATAATTTGAATATTCGCAGCCATTTGCTTCATAATATCGCCCATTTTATCCGCAATATCTCCAGAAACACCTGTGTCAATTTCATCAAAAATAATGGTGCTTAAATTTTTACTTTTTGCTAAAATCGATTTTATTGTCAACATTAACCGTGAAAGCTCACCACCAGATGCTGCTTTGTATATCTCAACTGGTTTAAATCCTTTATTGGCAGTAAACAAAAACTCTATTGAATCAATTCCTGTTATCGTTAACTCCTTTTCTATTTCTTGTTGAATTATAAAGGTTGCTTCTGGCATTCCTAATTCATTTAAGTTTTCTTTTATGTTTTTAGTTAATACTGGAAGTATTTCTTTTCGTTTAGCAGAAAGTTGATTGGCTAGTTGTTTTAAATCCTGCTCTAAGCCTTTTACTTCTTTTTCTAATGTTAGTATTACATCATCAATAGAGTCGATCTTCGTTATCTCACTATTTAACTTTTCTAGTAAGTCAATCAATTCATCGGAATGATTGACTTGATGCTTTTTCTCTAACGAATAAATTGCACTTAATCTATTGTTTAAGTATTCTGCATTCTCTTTATCAAAATTGGTATTGTCATTTAGCAACGAAACATCACGAGAAATATCTGTCAATTCTATTGAAAGCGACATTAATCTCTCATAAATCAATCGATATTCTTCTGATAAGTCGGCAATTTTAGCAAAGGATTGTGTGATTTGTTTAATGTTCACTAACATACTATCTTCCTTATCTACCAACAGATTAGCTGCTTGATGTAACACTATTTTAATATCCTCAGCATTATTGAGCAACTTTAATTGCTCTTCAATTATGGTTTGCTCTTCTTGTTGAAGCTTTAGAACCTCAATTTCATTTGCTTGAAATCTTAAAAAATCTAAATCAACTTTTGAATTATTCTCTTTATTTTTTAGAGCTACTAACTCATTTCTTTTGGTAATAAAATGAACATATTTCTTCTTATAATCTTCAACTTGGGTTTGAATATTTGCAAACGAATCAATTACAGCCAATTGGTAATTTCCATCTTTTACCAATAAATTTTGGTGTTGCGAATGAATGTTAATCAGTTGTTCTGCAAGTTCTTTTATTACATTTAAATTTACAGGAGTATCATTTATAAATGCTCTTGATTTTCCTGCTGTTGAGATTTCTCTTCTAATGGTAGTTTCTTCTTCAAAATCAATGTCGTTTTCTTTAAAAAAAGACAGGAAATTATCTTTTGAGACTTTAAAAACACCTTCAACAACGCATTTTTTTTCTTTATCGTTTAAAACGGTGGTATCTACTCTTTGTCCTAAAATAAGCGAAAGTGCTCCTAACAGAATTGATTTTCCTGCCCCAGTTTCGCCAGTAATTACGGTAAATCCTTTATTGAAATCAATTTCTAATTTCTCGATTATGGCGTAATTGTTAATTGATAAATGGAGTAGCATTTATTTTCCTGAGGTAATTTTTTCGTAAGTAGTTGAATTTGCAGGATTAATTTTGTTCAATAATGTTACTACTTCCGATTTTTCAGCCATAGGAGCATCTTTAAACAAATCCACTAGTTCATCAGCTTTAGCGTTGAAAAACATCTGTAATTGAAATGAATTGGGGTCGTAAGTAGAAATACTTTGTAATGCCTTAAGTGAACTTAAAACAGTTGATCTACCCTTTGTTAAATCGGTGGACATTATATCAAAACCTAATCGATGATAGTTATAAAGTGTTTCTCTAAAAGGAACATAGTTTGGTTTCAAATGATTTTCTATCATCCAGTACCTGTTTTTAGTATCTTCAAACGCTTTCCATCCTGTTGCACTTGCCCCTTGAGCATTGTTTATAACCGCTTGTGCTTTCAAAAGATAAGGAGTTCCTCCATTTAGCTCAAACGATTCATAATCCATTGCAATAATGTAATAAATGTAAAAAGATATTACTGATGTTAAATTTGAAATAAAAGTGTTTTCAGAATACTCCAATTGTTCAAACTCATTAAACGTAAACTCAAAATCTTTATCGATATGATTGATAAGCGTTGAGCTGTATGAGGTATTATAAATGGGGCGACGCGATTGAACTTGAATGGTTGCTTTAAAAGAGTTTGTTGAAACACGTTCTGTTATGTTTATCAACATGGTACACTCTATCCTTTCTTGAAATTGGTAGTTGTGGTTGGTCCATTTTTTATTGTTCACAAATTCAGAAACGTTTTTTTGTAAAACCTCAAAAATACTTTTATCGGAACCTATGATTTGAGATGAATTTACTTCTACATTACAATTTAATTCTTGAGCAATAGCCATAGTATTAACACCCAAAGCAAACAATAACAAGAAAAATATGGCGTAAGCGAATTTCATTAATTTTCAATTAGAATTTAGTTAATTCTATTTCAGTAAAGATACAATTTTATTAAAAACATCAACAGCTACTTCCGCTTTAGATTTTAACTCAAATTTTGCTACTTTATTACTTTTATCAATAAGAGTTATTTTATTGGTGTCGTGTTCAAATCCAGCTCCTTTATCGTTCAACGAATTTAACACTATCAAATCTAGGTTTTTTGATTTTAATTTACCTTTTGCGTTCTCCAATTCGTTATTCGATTCTAGAGCAAACCCAACCAACAACTGTTTTTTAGTTTTTAACTCTCCAACCGATTTTAAAATATCTTGAGTTGGTTCAAGTTCAATCACTAAGTCAGCATTGCTTTTTTTAATTTTTTGATTACTAACACGTTTTGGCTTAAAATCGGCTACTGCTGCCGACATGATAATAACATCTGCCTTTTTAACTTGTTTGTGAACCGCCAAATACATTTCTTCTGCCGATTTAACTTTTACCACTTTAATGTTGTCGTCAAAATGTAAATGATTTGGACCGATAACCAGTGTTACATCTGCACCTAAATTTCTAGCTTGTTTAGCCAGTTCTAAACCCATTTTGCCGGATGAATTGTTGCCAATAAAACGAACAGGGTCTATTTGCTCATAGGTTGGACCAGCAGTAATCAACACCTTTTTATTTTTTAGTGGTTGGTTTTGATTAAAAAAAGAATCTAATAGCTGAAAAATATTTTCAGGTTCTTCCATTCTACCCTTTCCAACCAAACCGCTAGCCAATTCACCTTCAGTAGCGTCAATAATATGGTAACCAAATGATTTTAATGTAGCAATATTTTTTGTTGTAGTTGGATGTTTATACATATCCAAATCCATTGCAGGAGCAATAAATATGGGACATTTTGCCGATAAATAAGTTGCTAAAAGCAAGTTGTCGCAAATACCATTTGCCATTTTTGCCAATGTGTTTGCAGTGGCTGGAGCAACAACAAAAACATCTGCCCACAAACCTAATTCAACATGGCTATTCCATTCTCCAGTTGTTTTATTGGAGAATTCGGAAAAAACTGGGTTTTCTGATAATGTTGCTAAAGTTAAGGGAGTAATAAATTCTTTAGCCGCTGGAGTCATCACAATTTTTACCTGTGCTCCTGCTTTTTTTAGCAAACGTACTAATATAGTTATTTTATAAGAGGCAATACCTCCTGATATACCAAGGAGTATGTTTTTGCCTTTTACCATCTAGAAAATAAAAAGGTATTCTATTGTCCTGGTTTTTTGAAGAACAATTTGTCTTCTAAAAGTTCTTTAAGAGCAATAGCGTTAGTTTTTGGAAGTTTTTCGTAGAATCTAGAAATTTCAATTTGCTCTCTATTTTCAAAAATCTCTTCTAAGTTATCTGTGTTAGAAGCAAACTCTTGCAATTTACTTGTAAGTTCTTCTTTTAACTCAACAGATATTTGATTTGATCTTTTAGATACAATTACACAAGATTCGTAGATGTTACCTGTAACTGCTTCAATCTCATTCATGTTTCTTGTTACAGTTGAAGTTTCAGCGTTTGTGTTTTTGAAATTCATAATCTATAGGTTTTCTTTGGTTATCTTATTCTTCTGTTCTAAAGCTTTTGTATATAAACTTTCGGCTTCTTTTAAATATTTACTCTCTTTATAAGAGTCGACAAAGTTAAGATAAGCTTCGATAGTTTCGTTAAATCTTTGCAACTTTTTTTCTTTTATGCTATTTACAGCCAAGTAATAGTTCGATTTTATTAACAACAACGCTATTTCTTCGCTATATTTTGTATCAGGAAAATCACGCAAAGTATTGTTAAGTGCTATTAAAGCAGCTTTGTAATCGTAAATTTGATAGTATTGTTTGGCATTATTAAACGATTTATCTTCTAATTTACTTCTTAGTTTATCCATCAAGTGATTTGTTGAATCCAACAAATTATGCTCTGGAAAAGTATTTGCAAACAATTGCAATTCGTTTATTGCATTGTACGTATCAGTAGGATCTAATGATGGTATTGGCGATAGTAAATACTTGCAATAACCGCTCATAAAAAGAGCCTCTTCAGTGTGTTTGCTCGATGGAAAAGTAGTAGAGTATTTTTTAAAATGGTACGATGCTTCGTACAGAAAATCTAAATTATAGTTGGTATAACAATAATAGTAATAAACCTTCTCTGCCTTATCTGTACCTCTAAAAAGTGGTGTTAGTTCTTCTAAAAGTGGTAATGCTCTTTCGTATTTACCTTTGTCGTATAGGTCAATAGCTGCTTCATATTTTGCATTATAATCATCACTTTTTAATAAGCGTTGATACTTACTGCAACCAAAAAGAAACAATAAAAAAGGAATGAGTACTAAAACCTGCTTTTTAAACATTCGGCAAATATATGATTTAAGCAAAAGACCGCAAGACTATAAACGTTAAAAATTGCAAATTAATTACCCAATGGCAATTACAATATTTTATACATCTTGTATTTTAGTATTAAATTCGCAAAAAACATATTTTCATTTTATGAGTAAATTATATTCAGACAAACCTAAATATTTTGAAATACAATACCTTAATTCGAGGGATTCTATTTTGCCTTTTTTAAAGGATTTTTATACTCCAAAAGCTGGAGATCATGTTCTTGAAATAGGAAGTTCTGAGGGGGGTGTTTTGAAAGCATTTACTGAAATTGGATGCATTTGCACAGGTATAGAAATTGAAGAAGCTAGAACCGTACTTGCCAATGAATTTATGAAAGAAGAAGTGGCAAATGGGTTGGTTAAATTTATAAACAACGACATTTATGACATTGACCCTTCTACTATAAATCCGAAATACAAATTGATTATTCTGAAAGATGTAATTGAACACATCCATCAACAAGAAAAGTTTATGCAAAAAATTGAGCATTTTTTAACTGAAGATGGCATAATATTTTTTGGTTTTCCTGCTTGGCGAATGCCTTATGGAGGGCATCAACAGTGTGCTAAATCAAAACTATTAGCCAATCTCCCCTACTACCATTTGTTGCCCAAATCTATTTATAAATTTATTTTAAAATCTTTTGGAGAAAACGATTCGGTAATTGAAGGTTTGCTAGAAATAAAAGAAACGGGTATTTCTACTCGTCGATTTGAGAAAATTTGCCGCGAAAACAACTTTACTATTATAAAGCAAATAAAATACTTTATTGCTCCCATTTATGAATACAAGTTTGGAGTAAAAACTCGAAAGCTTTCAAGCTTTATTGGAGCAATCCCTTTTATCAATGATTTTTTTACTTTTCAATCGTATTACTTAATAAAAAAGGGAATTCAACAATAGTGAGTTCCCTTTTTTATTTTTATAATTAAAACTGCTTATCTTGCTATCAACAGCTTTTTAGTGGTAATATTTTTACCTTGAATTAATCTTACAAAATAAATACCGTCTGGTAATGCATTGGTATTTACAACATGTTTTGCATAAGCAGAAGTGATGTTTTCAGTAAATAATACTTTGCCCACTAAATCTACTACTTCTAATTGTTCAAATTTAAATTCTCCTGGCCATTCTAAAGTAACGCTATTTGAAGCAGGATTTGGATACATTATTAATGAAGCAGAAGGTAAAATATCTCCAATAAAAGTTCCTCCACATTTATTTGAAGAAAGCAAAGAAACTCTATCAGTATTTAAAAACGACCACATTCTTGCTTTTTGTCCATGAGTGAACATGTTCATGCAAGCATCGGTAGAATAGTCCATGTAGTTTTCTAACATGTCAAATGGGTCGTATCCATTCCAATAAGGCTCAGCAGAATCGTCACACGTATTGTTTGTTAGCGTACAAATTTGTTGCGAAGCTGCTGCTGCATTTGGTGTATCTGTTACCGAATCTGATGCAGTACAATCGCCATCGCCCCAAATGTGGCGTAAACCAAAGTAATGACCAACTTCGTGAGTAGCTGTTCTACCTAAATTTGCTGGGTCGGCAAGAGTATCTCCTAGTCTGTAACCTGTATGCTGATACGTTAACACCACACCATCAGTTGCTGGGTCGTCGCCCGGAAACTGAGCATAACCCAACACAAACGGCGAACCACCTGTATACATGTCGCACACCCAAATGTTTAGGTATTCACTTGCTGGCCAAGGGTCAACACCACCATTTGCAGTACTTTTTACATTGTTATTGAATGGTGAAAAAGAAAAGTCGGCAGCAGTTGTAGTTACTCTGTTTATTCCTGTGGTAAAGTTCCCATTAGGGTCAACGTTGGCTAAACAAAATTGTATTTCAACATCAGCAGCTAACGAATCAAATTCAGGACGTGTATTTACTGTATCCGCATTAGTTCTTCTGTAATCATCGTTTAACACTTGTAGTTGTGAGTAAATAATTGAATCTGGCACATCTTGAGCAGGAATAGTAGGATTGTAAACCACATGAAAAACAACTGGTATGGTTGCCACTGTTTTTTTATGAGTTGGATTATTTTTTAACCACTCTTGTGCAATTTGTTCTACACTTTGCCTTTTAGATAAAAGACTAGGGTTGTTTTTTTGCAATTCAGCATGATTGTGCATGGTTCCGCATTTCTCTAGTGTTTGTGCAAATACATTAGCACCAACAACAGTTAAAGCAAGAAACAATACCGTAGAAAATTTCTTCATCGTTTAGTTTTTTAAGTTTTAGTTCTGCTAAAATAAGTAAAAATGAATTAAAGCGTTTACTCTTTTTACAAATGGCAAATAATTTAGATGAACGGGACAGATTTTTAACCAGAATGGAAAAGGTTGTTAAATATAATCTTTAGAACTACCAATAAATAATTCCAACACATAACCAAAAAACACTACCAAACCACAGCCCACGATGTTGTACCACAAATAACCCATGGTTAAAAAAGACGGTGCAGTGTTGTTTTCGTTCAAGTAGTGAATGTACACCACACACAGTTCGGCTAAAATAGCTCCATAAAAAACGGCATTTCCTTTTATCTTTTTTACATAAAAAGCCACAATAAATACGCCTAAAATGGTTCCATAAAACAGCGAACCCAATAGGTTAACGGCTTGTATCAAGTTTTCGAACAACGAGGCATACGTTGCAAAAACAATAGCCAAAACTCCCCACAAAAAAGTAAACCACTTCGATGATTTTAAATAATGGTTGTCCGTTGCATTTTTATTGATGGAGCGTTTGTATAAATCAATGGTGGTGGTCGATGCCAACGCACTCAGCTCTGATGAAGTGGACGACATGGCTGCCGAAAACATTACGGCAAACAACAACCCCACCATACCAATGGGGAGGTAATCCATCACGTAAGTCATAAAAATATAATCTTTATCGTTGGTTTCCGCCGAAGGGCTGGCTTTTTTAATTACCGTTTTTGCTTCTTCACGTAGGTTATTGGTTTGCTCTTGCAAAGCTAACACCCGTTGTTGTGTGGCTTCTACATTTGCGTCGTTTTCCGATTTTACGGCTGCAATAAGGTTGTTTACTTCGGCTTTCTTTTCATTAAAAACAACCGTATATTCAGCTTCAATAGCTTTTAGTTCATTAGCATAAATAGACTGTTCTGTTTTCTGTTTTTCTACTTTATTAAAGAAAATAGGCGGCTGAACGAATTGGTAAAACACAAAAACCATTACTCCAATAAACAAAATAATAAACTGCATCGGAACTTTTAGCAATCCATTCATCATCAACCCCAGTCTGCTTTCGGTTACCGATTTGCCCGACAAGTAGCGTTGAACCTGCGATTGATCGGTACCAAAATAGCTCATAAAAAGAAACAGAGCAGCTGTTATTCCGGACCAAAAATTGTAACGGTCGTTTAAATCAAAATCGAAGTTAACCACATTCAGTTTACCCATTTTACCAGCAACATGCAGAGCATCACCAAAACCAATTTCTTTTGGCAGCATTGATATCACCATAATACCAGCTAGCAACATCCCTCCCATCATTACCGCCATTTGTTGTTTTTGAGTTTGTGTAACGGCTTTTGTTCCACCCGAAACCGTATAAACAATAACCAATAAACCGATAAAAATATTGGTTAAAGTAAGGTTCCAACCCAACAAAGTAGATAAAATAATTGCAGGAGCATAAATGGTTATACCTGCCGCCAAACCACGCTGAACAAGAAACAACACTGCCGTTAACGACCGTGTTTTTAAATCGAACCGCTCTTCTAAAAACTGATAAGCAGTAAATACCTTGAGTTTATAAAAAATAGGAACAAATGTTACCGACAAAATAATCATTGCAATGGGCAACCCAAAATAAAATTGAACGAAACGCATGCCATCGGTATATGCCTGACCTGGTGTAGACAAGAAAGTGATGGCACTAGCTTGTGTTGCCATAATGGAAATACCTATTCCCCACCATTTGTCTTCGTTATCACCTTTTAAGTAGCTTTCGAGGTTATTGCTTCCACGCGTTTTCCAAGCTCCATAAATTACAATAAAGAGGAGCGTTCCCAGTAAAACTATCCAATCGATACTGCTCATGAAAAATGTTTTGTAAACCAATAAAAAAGAACCACCAAAACAGCTAAGCTCACGATTAGTAAATTATACCAACCTTTCCACGTTTTAAATACAGGCGGTTTGTCGTTACTCATGTGTTAAACTGATTAAATTTACCAACAAACGATAAGACCCTGGAACGCCTTCGGGCAACTGACGGAAAAATGAAATTCCAGTATAAATGTAATTTCCTTTACCATATTTTGCTACCAACAACGAACTGTCTTTGGGTTTTTCGCCTTTGTCGTTCATGCTAAAAATAGCTTGGTAGTTTTCGTCCCATTCCGAAGGAAAATACAAACCTCGTTCTTGTGTCCAATTTTCGAAATCGGCAGCAGTTAGTTTATTTGGAGCGTTTAAAATGTTATGTTTAGGTTGTAAAAAACGTACCTCAGCAAATTCATCGGTTACCCTATCTCTACCCACTTTTAAAGGAAAAGGAGCAAATTTTTCTGCTTTTATTTGATGAGAAGTGTTGTATTGAACAATTAAATTACCGCCGTTGTAGGTATACTCCAACAACGATTTCATGTAAAACTCTACTCTATCAATGGTGTTCAACGCTCTAATACCTAAAATAATGGCTTGGTACTGTTTCAATTTTTCTGGAATCAAATCACTTTCAGTTAATTCAACCACTTCATAACCAATTTCACGTAAAGCTTCAGGCACCAAATCGCCTGCACCAACAACATAACCTACTTTGTTGCCTGTTTTAACCAATGGAATAAAACTCAACTGAGCTTTCGCTTCGGGCATATACGTTTGTGTGGGGATGTGGTCGTATTCAATTAACCTCAACGAATTAGAATAGGTTTTATCATCAATGGTTATGGAAGCAGCAAATGAACCATTTTCGGCAGTTTTGGTTGGAGCAACTTTAACTTTGATGCGATGCTCTTCTCCTTTTTTGGTTAAATCTACTTTGATGCTTGCAGGAGAAACCGTCCAACCCTTAGGAACTGAAAATTTAACTTCACCCGTTTTATTATTGGTTTGCGATTTTACCACCACTTCTATTTCTTTTTCGAAATAAGACGAAAACACGTAAACTGGTTTTTCAATGGTTAAAAATGCAGGTGGAGTTATTACAAACGGACGATATGTTTCGCCTTTAACTGGGTCGTTTTGTTTATAAATTAATGGAACAAAATAGTTTAATTCAAAACCACCTAAATCCATATCCATACTAAAAAAAATTGTCGGATAATTTTCTGGAACTCCAATCATCAATTGGTCATCGACAGCATACGTTCCTAAAGTACCTTGTTTTGCTAACCAATAAGGTTGACTGATGGCTAAATCCTTGATTAAAAATTTTCTTTTAAAGGTGACTGGTTTGTTGGTTTGGAGTGGTAAGTTTAATTCTTCTGCCTCTTGTTTCTGAGCTAATTTAGCTGATTCAGTCGACTGAATATTTACCATTCGTTTCAGTTTCAACCCATCAAAACTTCGAGCAATAATTTCAAATTCTACCTCAACAGAATCACCATTTGTTGCCGAAAACGAATTTGCTTTAGCCTCAATAAACAAACCTGCACATTGTTTAATCAATTCATCTATTTCGGCTATTTTTTTCTTTCTCCAAAACTCATCTTTCAGTTTCAGCACTTCTTTTTTGAGTTCCAGCAATTTTGAAATGCTTTTTTCGGGATTGGTCATTTGATAACTTGCAATTAACTCTTTGGTAAGTGTTTGAACCGTTTTACTGTTAATTACCCTGTTCCAACTTGCATCAAACCCTTCAAACAACGATTTTTTTGCTTGTTCGCCTTTCAAATGCTCAAAATATTCTTCCATTTCGCCTCTGCTGCCTGTGGAGCCAAAACCTTGGCTTTTGTGCATGGTTCGGCTTTTTGCAGCCATTTCGTTGTAAGATGTTCCTAAAACAGCATTATAAACTCCAATGTTTTCGGCAACAACTCCCGAATCGTTGGCTGAAATTTTATCGTTCCACCAACGCCCAGTGTTGGTCACAATTCTTTTGGCTTGCCAAGTATCTACAAACTGCAATTGCTCTGGAAATTTAGTTTTGTCGGCTGCCATTTCAAAAGCTTCCATTCCTAATAAAGCAGAAGAAGTGTGGTGTCCGTGCCCTCCTCTACCATCTGGTGGGAAACGGCAAACAATTACATCGGGTTTAAACTTACGGATAACCCAAACCACATCGCTCAACACCTTTTCTTTGTCCCAAATTTCCAATGTTTCATCTGGAGTTTTTGAATAACCAAAATCGTTGGCTCGGGTAAAAAACTGTTGTCCACCATCGGTTCTTCGAGCAGCTAACAATTCTTGTGTTCTTATAATTCCTAATTCCTCACGAATTCCAGTGCCAATTAAATTCTGTCCACCATCACCTCTAGTTAGCGATAAGTAACCTGTATTAAACAATTTTTCGTTGGCACAATAGGCAATAAATCGCGTGTTTTCATCATCAGGATGGGCAGCAAGGTAAAGCACATTACCCAATACATCTAGTTTTTTAATGCTTTGAAATATTTCTGCCGACGAGGCTTGATGTGGTTCTTGTGCTTGAATAAAACAAGCTATGATAAGAAATGGAATAATAATCAGTTTTTTCATAGTGAGCAAAATTACTTAAAAATGACATAGTGAATAAAAACTATAAATCAACGTAATTTGCTCACTGGTTCTAAATCTTCATCTGAATGGTGAAATAGAAATTACGAATTGGAGATGGAATAATTCCTGGTCCTGGATATGCAACAGCTCGTCGTGTAAAATACATTTCATTCGAAAGGTTATTTACCCCTGTTTCAAACCTTAGTTGTTTAACTTCATATTTCATGGATAAATCCATTACTTGATATGAAGGAATAACACCGATAATAGCATTAGGAACAAAAACGAGTTTTCCGTTGGCATCTTTCCCTGCATTTGTTGCATCGCTATAATGTTCCTGAACAAAGCTGTATTGATATGTTATAGAGAATTTCTTGTAACCAAATGTAGCTCCTGTTTTGATGTTAAAAGGAGGAACAAATTCAACTAATTTATTTTTAAATGCTGTTTTTTGTGACTCTACATATCTGGCATCGGTATAGGCCACATTCATAAAGGTACGGAATGATACTTTGCTTGAATCTGAAAACAATATCTTCCACCAATCCAACTCAACCATAGCTTCAACTCCTCTTATCAATGCTTTTGATACATTTGTTCTGTATCGATATGGAATAAAAGTTTGCTCATCAACCGCATCAACATCGCCAATTCTATTATCGTATAAAAGCATGTAACCTGAGATGTCGTAGTTTAATTTGTTGGTAATTAAACCCCTAACTCCTACATCTAGATTGTATCCTGTTTCATCTTGCAAATTGGGGTCAATTTTAAAATTTTTGTTCTGAATTTGCATATCAGAAAAGTTGATGCTTTTGTAGTTCTGCGAAAAATTTGCATAAACATCAACGGTATCATTAAACCTATAATTCAACCCTATACCTCCAATAACAAAAGAACGGCTGTTTGATTTTTTCTCAAAGAAAGTAGTATCAAACACTACATTACCTGCCAAATCAAAAATAACGTCCTTGTAGCTGCCCTCTGCATTAGTTGAAATATTTTCGAACCTCACACCCGGAGTAATGCTAAAGTGTTTGCCTATTCTAAAAATATTTTCGGTAAAAAGCGATAAATTGGTACTAGGAAACTCATAATCTGAACCCTTGGTTTGATTAAAATTGTTGTAAGTAAAATGAGGTAAATTGGTGGTATCTGCTTCGCCTTGTCGGCTTCTGTTATAACCTTTATAAACTCTTGAGCCAATTAAAAAAGCCCAAGGATTATTACCTACCTCATAAATGTGCAAGAAACGTGTTTCGTTACCAACATTCTTAAATTCTCCTGTTATTAAATCTCTAAAATCGGAAGTTACATCGGGTCTGCTAATGTTACCCAATACACCCAATGCCTTTCTGGAGGCATTTAAACCAAAAAACTGAGATTTGATTCTTGTGTTACTTGAGAACTCGTGTAAAATACTAAACGCTGCTAAATTCCAATCTACTTGAAACCAATTACGCTCTCGTTTCGACTGATAGGGAGTTAAATAAAATTCCTTATCAGTTAATCCTCCTGGTTGGTGAGCCAAGTAATTCATTTTGGTAAATTCAATATTTACAAATGTTTTTTCGCTCAAGTATTTACCTACATTAACCGAACCTGAAAATACTTGGAAATTAGAATTTGGTCGCCAGTCATTACCTTTTTTGTGTTGAAAATAGCCATAACCTTTCCAATTGCTTTTATTAAACCCAACACTTAAAAAAGTATTATTTAAATCAAACGAGCCTATTGTTTGTCGTGCAATAACTTCATATGCTTTATCGCTAGAAGTTGGCCCATCGTGTAAAACAAAATTAAGGAGCCCTCCAAACTGAGTCCCAAATTGAAGCGAAGCTGCTCCCCGTATCAATTGAATTTCTTTCACTGCTTCAGTTGGAGGGGTATAGTAACTTTCTGGGTAACCCAATGCATCGGCACTAATATCGTAACCATTCTGACGGGTATTAAAACTAGATGTCCTACTTGGATTTAGCCCTCTACCTCCTATTCCTAATTGAATTCCAGCACCATCACTTTCCCAAATGTTTAATCCTGGTATTCGTGAATAAATCTGACGACCTTGGTTGGTTGCCTTATTAGCATTAATCTCGGCAAGTTGTATCACTTCATTTTTCTTTCCTTGACTAATCAATACTCCTTCAATCGATCGCATTCGTTGAATATCACCAACACTTTCATTTTTTGCTTCTACCTGAAACGATTTTAACTGTTCTGATTTAACCTCCAATGTGGTATTAAGAGAGAGTTGAGATTGATTCAAATTGATTTTTTTGTCAACCTTTTGGTAACCTAATAAATAAAATGAAACTGTGTAATTGCCGTACTTAACGTTAGTAAATATAAACTCCCCTTTCTCGTTAGTTTGAGTTGATTTGTTTAATTCTTTAATATAAACTGCACAATAAGGGAGAGCTTCTTGATTCGCTGATGATGTTATAATACCAGTAATAGTACCTACATTTTGAGCAAATGCATTAGAAACCCAAGAAATTAAAATAACTACAACAAAATACCTCATTACCCCCGCCTTCAAATTATATATTAATCCCCATCATTATCCTGATAAGTAATTAAAACACCTAAAGCATCTGTTAACTCTACTTTTAATTTGGGAACCAACATTTGCATTTGCTGATACACATCTTTTACTGCTTGGTTATTAACCAACACCTCATTACTAAGTGGATCGTTTATGGTTGCCAATTGATTATTAATAGCAACCATCTGATTATTTATTGCTGTTTCTAGAGGAACACTACCTGATGTTGCTTTCACAAATTTTAAATAATCATCAAAACCTTCGCCAGAAGTATTACTTACATAACTATTTCCATTCATAAATTTTTGAAAAGAACTTAATGCACGATATACATAAGGCAACGACTTTTTAAAATAAAGAGCTTCCACATGTTTAGGCATAGGTGTTTGTGTAAACCCATTAAATACACCAGCTGGTAAGCCTATCTGACCTTTTCTGATGTAAGTTTCATAATGAGCATTTAAGGCATTTACTAAATCGCTTACCGAACTACCTTGCGAATTGCTAGAACTGTTGTTTACAAAAGAGGTTCTATACGTATTCACCCATTCATTGTAAACGTAAGAGCCATTAGTTTTTAATTCGTTCACCACATTGGTTAAATAGGTTTGTGCATTAGGTGTAGAGGTAAAATAATCCACAATTTCTTGGTCGGTAGTACCTACTCCGTTTATTAAATAATCAATTGCTTGAAACCCCTTTGCCACATAATTTGAAGCTGCTTGAAGATTATATGTGCCAGCGTTGATGTTGTTTAATATTAAAAGCGTGTCTACTGGGTAAATGTTGGTTTGACTTCTTAAACTAATATACTCTGCTGGCCCGAACTCTAAAAACGCTACATCTTGCCATACCAGTAAGGTATTTTCCCATTGAATTCGTAGGCTTTGTAAATTTGATATCGAAATGGTGTTCACAAATATCTGTGTTTCATCAGACAACTCATTTACTTGATTTTTATATTCGGCGTATGCTGGAACAATATATAAATCGGCATAGTTCGAAAGCATAAGTTGTCTATTGTAATCCTCTATACTTGGATTTTCATCCTCAAAACTTACGTTATTGTCTTTTTTACAACTGGAAATTAAAAAAGTAAAAATTACAATTCCGCTTACTATAAAATACCTAAATTTCTTTGTTTCCATAATCAACTTTACAAAAATAACAATAAGCTGATGAGAAAATCCCACCAGCTTAATGTTTACCTAATTCTTAATTTTCTATAAACTGCCTTTAACACTTGTTAAACCTGTTTTTGAAGCTATTAAATCTATTGCATTGTTTAAATCTGATATGGTAATGTTTTCAAAATCTTCAATATAAGTTAGTGCTGTATTAATTTCGGCAGCAGTCATACCTGTTGATGATGTTGAATTATAACCAAATCTTAGTCCATCTAAAAATGCTCTAGCCTCAGACAATTCGTGATTTTTAACAATGTTGTTGGTGATATTTGTTTTTACTTGGTTTAAGTAATGAATAGCCGACCCAGCACAAATTTTCTCCATTTCATTTCTAATAATGGTTATTTGAGCATCTCTTGTAGTATAGTCATCATTATCTATTGCAGCTCTCCCTTTTCTAAAGGCTTCAGCTATCTTGCTTGCAGACCCTGTTATTGGCTCAACAACATTTGAATATTTTCCCCAAAAACGGTCGGTACCAGAGTTTGGAAAATTGGTTGCAGAAGTAAAATACCCGTAAGCTTCATCCCAATGGTGTTGCATAACAGTATAGTTTTTCCCTGAAACCAACGCAGTATTATCATCTGTTGCAATCAACCCTAAATAGTTTACCGTCATTTGATTCATAAACACGGCACACATCAACCCTTTTTCAATAATTTGTCCATATTCGTAACCATTTGCAGCCATCAAATATTTTTTTGTTCCATCAGTCCATACACCTGCACTACCGTAAGTTTGCGTTGAATTGGAATAATTTAATGAACTGTGTAAAGCTATAGAATCCATGTAGTTTTCAAACAAAGTTTGAATACCTACATCACCTGCTGCAGTTTTGTCTTTTAATTGTTTGGTAGAACCGGTCATGGATAAACCTGGAGCATCAACCCAAGTATAACCATTGTTGGCATACATACTTTTTAAAGTTGTTCCACTTAATGTTGTACCTAAATTGTTTCCCGTTTTCATGTAAACCACCATCTCACTCAACATTTCTAATCTTGCTGCTTGTCCACTAAAATCTACTGTTGAATTTCCTGAGCCATCAGTAAAAGCATAAGTGGTAGGAACTGTATAAGTTGGAGTTGGCGTAGGAGTTGGTGTAGGTTCTGGCGTTGGATTATCTTCGTCTTTGCTACAGGCGAACAACATACTTACTGTTAATAACGTGTAAACTATCTTTTTCATTTTTTTTCTTATTTTTATTTAGACTAATTCTTAATAACAAATTTGCGACTATCAGAAATAACCCACAATACCACATTTTAGGTATTTTTTCGAAAAACTTTGTTTTTAAGATTGATAAAAGGATTTACTAAATTTTTGAGAAAGGAATCGTAATGCTTATCTTCCTCTTCTCCCAAACCAAATTCGATATGATTTACTGTTTTTGATGTGCGTAAAGTTCCAAACATCCAATCCCAAAAAGCAAAACGAGAACCCAAATTGGTATCGTAGTGTTCGGGATTATTGCTGTGATGAATTTGATGCTGAAATGGACTAATCAAAAAATATTCTAGAAAATTAAAATACTTGAACTTAACATGAGAATGACGGAGGTTTGCCCCAAAGAAGTAAAACAGAAAATTGAGAATATTTACTCCCAAAAAAGTAAGTATCGAAATCTGTCCTGACGCTAGGTAAAGAAAAACACCTGTTAGACAACCCTTTGAAAACACTTCTCCTAAATTATTGATGATTAATTCAACAGGATGAATACGGTATTGTGTAAACGGGTTGAGATGTGTTGCTGAATGATGTATTTTATGAAATTCCCATAGAAAAGGAACTTTGTGCATGATGTAATGAATAATAAACGTAACAAAATCATTCACCACTACAATTAAAATGGTATAGCTTATTACCAACTGAGTAGTACTAAACTCATAGGTTGATTTACCAAAAGTTGTTGTTAAATAGCTTCCTGTACCTTGGGCTAAATACAAGGCAAAAGCAAAAAAAGGAGTTAAAACAACTACCTTTACTAGTGCATTAAAAAAGATAAGTCCATAATCGATGAGTGCTGATTTACCCACCCAAACCGTTTTATTAAATATGTAATGAAAGAATTTACCCTTTAACCTAGCTGATTTAAAAACATAATAAGCTATAATTCCTGAGGTAACTAAATACAATACAAACACTCTTTTACTTGGCGATAAAAGATATGAAAAAGGAACTTGAAGAATCTCTTTTACAATTTCTAATACTGGTGAAATATCCATCAAAAGTTAGTTCTTCATTAGTTATTTTGTTACAAGTAACAAAATAAGCACCTTAGAATTGTGTACACAATACCACAAATAAGGTATTTAAAGTAAAAAAAGATGCTTTTGATTTGTAAAAGAGGTGTTTATTCTTCCTCAATTAGTTCCTCTTCAAAATTTACGGTAGTATCTTGCTTTACCAATAAACTGCTTGCTGCTGGAGCTAATATAATGTTGGGTAATAAAGCAGTGTTTTGCTCTTCAGTAATTAAGCCATTTCTTGCCATAATTCCTCCAATCAATCGGTAATATCCAGCTGTATTTTCTTTTAGTTTACCACTAGCATCGAAATGATACATAAACCACTTTGGTCGAGGTACTATCATGGTTATAAAAATACTTTCTTCTAGTGAAAGCTGTGCGGGTGTTTTTTTAAAGTAAAAATCGGCAGCCTCGCCTATTCCATAAACATTTGGTCCAAACTCAATTAAATTTAAATACACCTCGTACATACGGCTTTTGGCAACCAACCTATTGCGTTCTATTAACCAAACCAATAGGGCTTCTTCCAATTTTCTGGCAACAGTTTTGTTACGTCGCAAAAACACATTTTTTACCAATTGCATAGAAATGGTACTAGCTCCACGTACAAATCGTTTCTTCTTGTAGTTTTCGGCAATCGATTCTCTAAAACGGCGTTCATTAAAGCCTTTGTGCGAGTAAAAAGTACCATCCTCTGAACTCATTATAGCGTTTTTCAGATACGGACTAATGTTGTCTAAAGGTGTATAAAAAGGATTTGATGCTCCTACCATAAAGGTTCGAACTGCTCGGTCTTTTTCGTAAACAGTATAACTAAACTCTCCATTTAATTTAGCTAAGTTGGCTTCTCCAAAGGCTAATATTTTAAAGTTGTAAGGAGTAAGGGTTGAATTAAATATTAAACTATCGGGCATTTTGGTATCCATTTTAAAACGCAAACGGTAATCTACTTCTCCCTTGGTTTTGATTCCCTCTAAATTGGTAAACAAGCCTGTTGGTAATGACTCAAAAAAGTCTTGAGCAGGAATTTTAGGTGTAGTAATGTTTAAAGTAAGTTCTTTACTTGACGTATTTTTAAGTTTAAAAAATGGGTTAAAATTTATTTTGTTGAGCTGAACAGTACTTGTACTATCAAGTTGTGCGTAATTATCGCCAATGGTAATATCGTAATTAACTGTACTATTGTTTAACACCACATTCTTAGATGAAATTCGCCAATGATTAATTTCAAAATGGCCTATTTGTGCTTTACCACTTAGCTTTAATTGTTGGTTTTTAAATTTAAAATCGTCTAAGCTTAAAAACATAGTATCTGCCGACATCTTTAAATCATAAGCATTAGCAAAAAAAGGAAACAGCGTGTTTTTGTTTTTGCTGTATAATTTGAGTTGTGTAGTTTTCTTTCGTGTATTTAATTGCCCCTCTACTTGCCAAGTGGCTATATCGTTATTTTCTGCAAGTGTAAATTCAACATTAAACAAGCCCTTGTGAATGCTAATATTTGGAGTATGTAAATCATAAATTATGCTATCGGTAGTTAGTTTTATTGCTAAGTTATTTACGTCTAAATCGGCAGGAATTACATCAAATAATAAACTCAACATGTTGTCAGCCACTTCGGCATAATTGATTGGCTTTACTTTTTCGGTGGTTTGTTTGGGTTTCTTTTTAAGTAAAAAAGAAAAATTATTCTGTGCTTCTTTATTTATTAATTGAAGATTTAGCGTTTCTATTTCGAGTTCAGAAAAACGAATATTTGCTTGTAGTAAATTCCATAAACTGATGTTGGCTTTAATGTGCGAAATAAACAACAAACTATCATCATCTTTGGGAGATAAGATCCTTATATTTTTTAGTTGTATGGTTTTTAACCCTATAAATTCAGCTTCCTCAATGGTAATTTTTGTCTCCAAACGGTTTGAGTAACGTTCGGTGTATTTGTGAGTAAAATGATTTAACAATGAATTTCTAAACAAGAAAAAAGAAAGAACAATCAACAAAAATGCTACACCAACATAAACAAGCCCTTTTCTAAAAGTATGTTGATGGGTTTTAAAGAAAATTAAAACGATGTTGATGATGTTATGCATTTTTCCTTATAAATAGAGGCTTCAAATGTATAAATTAAAGTAATGAAAAGTTGTATGCAAAACAAAAAATCCTAGAAACTGAATTTGTTGTTTAGTTTCTAGGATTTATAACCTGAATTAAAAAAATTACTGGATTTTTATACTCAATACCGCTCTTTTCGAGTGGTTTAATAAATCTTCAGCAATACTTCCTTTTATTAAATGTGCCAATCCTGTTCTTCCATGTGTTCCCATTACCAATAAATCGGCATTAATCTCATCGGCATAATTTAAAATACCATCTTCCTCCGTTTGGTCGTTGTATATTCCAAACGAATATTCTTCAATATGATGTCTTCTAGCAAATTTATCCATCTTTTCGTGGCTCTCTGGAGTTGTTTCAAAGTTGATAGGAGTGTTTACTCTTACAAAATGTAAATCAGCATTAAACAACGCCGTAAATTGTTTAAAGGCTTTAAACATGGTATCGGCTTCGTTATAAAAATTAGAAGCGATTAAAATATTTTTCACATCAAAATTAGCATATTCTTGTTTTACGGTTAAAACCGGACAAGAAGAATAACGTACCACACGCTCAGCATTTGAACCTAAAACAATTTCGTTAAAGCCTTTTGCACCATGCGAACCCATTACAATTAAATCCACTTTTTGATCTTCTACATACTGGTTTATTCTTTTATAAATAGCATCGTATTCTATTTTCGATTCTATTTTAATTCCCTTCAAAAAAGATTCACTCAACAAGTTTTTTAAGTTATCATCTGCCAATTCTTTCATAAACATGGCTTGAGGAAGACTCTCAAAATTTACCATTCCAGCATCATAAGCAACAACAGGGGTTTCAATTACGTGTAATAAATGTACAGTTGCATCTAGCTTTTTAGCCAATTGTGCAGCTACTTTTACTGCATAAACACTACATTTCGAAAAATCGGTAGGTACTAATATATTTTTAATCATAACACTTAATTTTTTTTACTAAGTTACACTAATTAGAGCAACGAATAAATGATAAATATCAATTTAAAAATAAATTAACTTTGTAGGATGAAAGAAGATTTTTTTGAAAGTTTAAAACAAAAACTAGACGATCAGTGCGAATGGCCTCATGTTTACATGTTTAAATTTATTATTCCTGCCGATAACCACAAGTTAGCTTTAGTTGAAGCCTTATTTGGTGAAGAAGCGGAATTAACCACTCGACAATCGAGTACCAACAAGTTTATTAGTATTACAGCAAAAGAAATGGTGATGTCTTCCGAAGAAATCATCACCATTTATAAAAAAGCTGCCGAGATAGAAGGAATTATGTCGTTATGAAAAGACGGGAGACGGGAGTCCGAAGTCCGAAGTTGAAAGTTACTTCTGACTTCGGTCTTCCAACTTCTACCCTTTAACATACTTTGGCGATTGTGCTGGTCTGTTAGCTACATTTCCTTTTTGGATGGTTATTTTATAATGAAATTCACCTATTTGTTTATCAATAACCAAAGGTTCGTTTTCATTCATTCTATAATTTTCACGGTATTCGTAAAAACCATTCGGATTGCAAATCATCATCAAATAAGTATCAGCTCCGTCGTAACCTGGTCGTCCGTTTGGTCTACCTAAACCTCCTCTATTTACCCAAACTTGGTAAGTACCGTACCAATATTCTACTTCATTGATAAAATATTCAAATTGATATGTTCCTGGTTGAGTTCTATAATACTGCCCCAAAATTGGATTATACGGAATAGCATTGTTATTATCCCAATAACTATAAATAGGGAAACGGTCTACATCTATTCCATAATAAGCCAAACCATCTCTTCCGTTTGGACCTGGAGAATTATCTACGATAATACAACTTGATAAAGAAATTAATACAAGAAGTGCGGAGGTATAAGCTAACTTTTTCATAACAATTGGTTTTTTTAATCAAAACCAAAAGCTATGCCAAAAAACTAATCTAAGATGTTTGCCTCTCTAGTTAATGCAGGAATGTTAATCAATTTGATGTTTCTTCCATCTAAATCAATCATCTTATCTTTTTTAAATTCCGACAATAAACGAATAACAGATTCTGTAGCTGTACCAACAATGTTGGCTAACTCCTCTCGCGAAAGTTTTACTTGAATGTTTTTTTCAGCATCTAATTCAAACGTATCTTTTAATAACAGTAATGATTCTGCCAAACGTTCTCTAACTGGTTTTTGGGCTAAATCGGTAATAATTCTTGCTGCTTCACCTAACTCGTGGCTAAGCATTTTAAGTAACTTGAAATTAAAATTGGGGTTGTTTTGTATAACTTTTAGTATTTGTGATTTTGGTATAAAACAAAGTGTTGCTTCTTCTAATGTCGATGCAGAGGCAGAAAGTGGCTCTTCACTCAATAATGCTCTGTAACCAATAATATCACCTTCTTTGGCAAAACGAATAATTTGCTCCTTTCCTTCCGAACCAGTTTGGTATATTTTTATTTTACCTTTATTAATACAATAAATTCCGTTTATCCTGTTACCTTCATGGAAAATTACCTGACCTCTATCATAAAAATTGCAACCTTTAGATGCATCTATGTCTGCAATTTCGTTCGTTGGTAAACTACAAAAAACGGATTTATGTCTAGAACCGCAAGTTTCGCAATGTGGAGATTCAGGTCTATTTTTCATTAATTTAAGTTTACTTATCTTGTTTAGCAAATTTATGATATTATTCATGTTTTCAATGTACTTTTAGTATAAACTTTGTAAAATATTTATGTTAAAAACTTCCGATAATACAACAACAACAAAATGCTATCACTGCGGTGAGAATTGTATTGAGGAAGAGATTATAGTTGAAAACAAAACATTCTGTTGTCAAGGTTGTAAAACCGTTTTTGAAATTTTAAATCAAAACAACCTTTGCAATTATTATGATTTGGAGAATACCCCTGGAATAACGCCACCAAAAAACCTATCGAAAAAATTTGAGTACCTAGAAAGTGAACCGCTTATTGACAAGTTGGTCGATTTTAAAGACGAAAACACGAGTGTTATAACCTTTTATATTCCTCAAATACATTGTAGTTCGTGTATTTGGTTGTTAGAGAATTTATACAAATTAAACCCCGACGTTAATTCCTCTCGGGTTAATTTTTTAAAAAAAGAAATCAAGATTGTTTTCAAACACAACCAATTATCATTACGTCAATTGGTAGAGTTATTGGCTTCTATAGGTTATGAGCCTTCTATTAACCTTAACGACATCAAAACAGACAAAAAGAAACCCATCGACCGAAGTTTGATTTTTAAATTAGGTGTTGCTGGTTTTTGTTTTGGAAACATCATGCTCATCAGTTTACCCGAATATTTTGGGTTAGACAGTATGAAAGAATCGCATTTTGCAAAGTTTTTCGGGTACATCAACATCTTGCTTTCGTTGCCTGTGCTTCTGTATAGTGCAAGTGGATATATTCAATCGGCTTACCAAGCCATAAAACACAAAACCATCAACATCGACATTCCTATTGCTTTAGGAATTTTCGCCTTGTTTTTTAGAAGCTCTTATGAAATTATTACGCATACTGGTGCAGGTTACCTCGATTCGTTAGCTGCCCTCATCTTTTTTATGCTGATTGGTAGAATTTTTCAGCAAAAAACCTACGACATTCTATCGTTTGAACGCGATTACAAATCGTATTTTCCTATAGCTACAACTTTGGTTACAGAAGATGGCGTTGAAAAAAATATTGCTGTTGCCGAATTGGAAGTTGGCGACACCATTTTAATTAGAAACAATGAATTGATTCCTGTTGATGCCATTTTGGTAAAAGGAACAGCAAGTATCGACAACAGTTTTGTTACTGGCGAATCAAATCCTGTTCGTAAAGAAGTTGGCGATAAAATTTATGCCGGTGGTAAACAAGTTGGGCAAGCCATTCAACTCAAGGTAATTAAAAAACTTTCGCATTCTTACCTCACACAATTGTGGAACGATGAAGCTTTTACCAAAGCCGACGAAGACAAGTTTGAGGGCATCATGACCAAAATGAGCAAGTATTTTACTATCATCATTTTATTCATTGCTTTTGGTAGTATGGCTTATTGGTGGAGGATTGATGTAAAAACAGCCATTAATTCTTTTACCGCGGTGCTTATTATAGCCTGTCCTTGTGCTTTGGCATTATCTGCACCGTTTACTTTTGGTAATGTACTGCGTATTTTGGGTAGAAATCAATTTTATTTGAAAAATGCTTCTGTAATTGAGAAAATAGCTAAAACCACTACTATTGTTTTTGATAAAACGGGAACCATTACACAATCATCGGAAAGTAATGTTACATATTACGGTACCACTCTCACCAACGAACAAAAAAGTAGTATTGCATCTGTTTTACGACAATCATCTCACCCGTTAAGTAAGATGGTTTTCAACGCTATTGCCGATATTAAAATAGTTGAAGTGGAGAACTACCAGGAATTGGTTGGAAAAGGATTGATTGGAAAAGTAAATCAATTTAACATTCAATTGGGTTCCGAAAAATTTGTACGAGATGTTGCAGAAAGCTCATCAAAAGCAACACGAGTTCACGTTAAAATTAACGACAATTATTTGGGTTATTTTCAGTTAGAAAACAGCTATCGAAAAGGATTGAATTTATTGATAGTTAAGCTCAAAGCATTTTTTAAACTCAACCTAATTTCGGGCGATAACGATAGTGAGTTGGAAAACTTAACTACCTTTTTTGGAACCGATAGCGAATTTCTATTCAACAAAACCCCTGAAGATAAATTGGAATACATTAAATCACTCCAACAAAAAGGAGAAATAACACTAATGATTGGTGATGGATTAAACGATGCTGGTGCTTTAAAACAAAGTGATGTAGGTATTTCTATTTCTGAAGATGTAAATACCTTTTCGCCAGCTTGTGATGCCATTTTAGATGCAAAAGTTTTTGATAAATTGCCCGATTTTATTGCTTACTGCAAAAGCAGTATTACTATTATCATTTGGAGTTTCATCATCTCCTTTGCTTACAATATTGTGGGGTTACTATTTGCTGTGAGCGGAATGTTATCGCCCGTTTTTGCCGCTATACTCATGCCCATAAGTTCTATTACTGTGGTAGTTTTCACCACAGTGGCTACCAATATTGTGGCAAAAAAATACCAATTGTAAAAGTTAGAAACAATAATCTATCCTTTAAACAATATCAATTGGTAATTTTACAAAAATTCAGTACAGATGGATATTTTAAACCAAGTAAAAGAAAAAGGCTTTGTTACTGCCGAACTTGAAAAAGAGAAAAATTTAATCGACGAAATTGCTCGATTAAAGAAAGAAAAAAATGCCATTATTCTTGCTCATTATTATCAACAAGAAGACATCCAAGATATTGCCGATTACATTGGCGACAGCTTAGGATTAGCTCAGGAAGCTGCAAAAACAACTGCCGATGTTATTTTGTTTGCTGGAGTTCATTTTATGGGTGAAACTGCCAAAATTTTAAACCCCAACAAAAAAGTTATTATTCCCGATTTAAATGCGGGCTGCTCCTTAGCCGACTCTGCTCCTACTGATAAATTTGAAGCTTTTTTAAAAAATTATCCCAACCATACTGTAATTAGCTACATCAACTGTTCTGCCGAAATAAAAGCATTGAGCGATATTATTTGTACTTCATCAAACGCCGTTAAAATTGTAGATAGCCTACCAAAAGACGAAAAAATTGTTTTTGCTCCTGATATTAACTTGGGCAGGTATGTTGCTAAAAAAACAGGTAGAGATTTGGTGTTGTGGGATGGAGCGTGCGAAGTACATGTAGAAATCTCATCTGATAAATTGCATTTTTTAAGAGGAAAATACCAGAATGCAAAACTAATTGCTCACCCCGAGTGCCAAGAAAATGTATTGGCTGAAGCAGATTTTATTGGTTCTACCACTGCTCTCCTCAAATTTGTAGAAGATGATGATGCAAACGAATATATTGTTGCCACAGAGGTTGGTATTATTCACAAAATGAAACAAGCGGTGCCTCACAAAACATTAATTCCTGCACCAGCAAATACCAACAACACTTGTGCTTGCAGCGAATGCCCGTACATGAAATTAAATACATTGGAAAAAATTTATGCCAGTTTGGTACACCTTCAACCCGAAATTTTTGTTCCAGAAGAAACTCGACTAAAAGCATTAAAATCAGTAAATAGAATGTTGGAAATGAGTAAATAATATAAAGATGGAACGACATCATTCTCAACTCACCACCGACTTCCTAGTTATTGGCTCTGGTATTGCAGGATTAAGTTATGCATATAAAGTAGCTGAACATTTCCGGGTATTGAATCAACCTGTTTCTGTTACCATCATTACCAAAGTAAACGAAGATGAAAGTAACACCAAATATGCACAAGGAGGAATTGCTGCTGTAATAAAAAACTCCGATTCGTTTGAAAACCACATCAAAGACACCTTAATTGCTGGCGATGGTTTTTGTAACGAAAAAGTAGTTCGAACAGTGGTTGAAGAAGCTCCGGAACGTATTCAGGAGTTGATTGATTGGGGAACTAATTTTGATAAAAACAAGCAAGGAGAATACGATTTAGCTAAAGAAGGCGGACATTCCGACCACCGAATTTTACATTACAAAGATTTAACAGGAAACGAAATTGAACGAGCTTTAATCGAAAAAGTAGAAAATCACCCATACATTTCGGTTCTCGACCACCATTTTGCAATCGACATCATTACCCAACACCATTTGGGAGTTAAAGTAACCCGACAATCGACCGACAAGGAATGTTTTGGTGCTTATGTACTAAACAGAAAAACCAACGAAATACAAACTGTACTTTCTAAAATTACCCTTTTAGCAACTGGCGGCATAGGGCAAGCTTACAAAAGCACCACCAACCCTACTGTTGCAACAGGAGATGGCATTGCAATGGCTTACCGAGCAAAAGCCATTATAGAAAACATGGAATTTGTACAGTTCCACCCTACTGCATTGTATAATCCTGCTGATAATCCTTCGTTTTTAATTTCTGAGGCTGTTCGTGGTGCTGGTGGAATATTGCGAAACCACAAGGGCTATGCTTTTATGCAAGATTATGATGAGCGAACAGACTTAGCTCCAAGAGACGTTGTGGCTCGCTCCATTGATGCTGAAATGAAAAAGTACGGTAAAAAGCACGTGTTTTTAGACACTACTCATATTGATAAAGCACATTTACAAAGCCATTTTCCAACCATTTACAACAAATGTTTGTCTATCGGAATTGATATTTCAAAACAGTTGATTCCTGTTGTTCCAGCAGCTCATTACTTGTGTGGTGGAATTAAAGTAGATTTAAATGCCAAAACATCCATCATCAATTTGTATGCGTCGGGCGAATGTGCTTCTACCGGATTGCATGGTGCAAACCGTTTGGCTTCCAACTCGTTGTTAGAAGCATTGGTTTTCTCTCATCGTGCCTTTTTAACTGGTGTTAAAGAAGTAAAAAATATTGAATTTCAAGCGAATATTCCTGCTTGGGATGATGAAGGAACCACCCTTCAAAACGAAGAAATTTTGGTTTCTCAAACCAAAACCGAATTGCAAACCATTTTGAGCGATTATGTTGGTATTGTGCGTTCCGATGAGCGGTTGAGCAGAGCATTATCACGTTTAAAATTAATCTTAGAAGAATCGGAAGATTTATACAAAAAATCAACCCTTTCGGTTGCCATTTGCGAGTTGCGGAATTTACGCAGCATTGCCTACCTTATTACCAAAGCTGCTAAGGAGCAGAAAACCAATGTAGGTCTGCATTACAACATTAATAATTAATCTATTTCTCGAAATAAAGACAAAAGTCATTAAGAAACGTGACTTTTATCATTTAATAATCTTCCAACAGCTACTACTTTTGGAGAAAATTTAAACCAAATGAGCGTTTTATTTATTTTAATCATTGTAAGTTTAGTGGTAGCAGCAAGTTTTCTTGTTGCTTTTATTTGGTCGGTTAAGGCTGGTCAGTATGAGGATGGGTATACTCCTTCCGTTAGAATGTTGTTTGACGACGAGCTGCTTGCAAAAGACAAAAAGAGTACTAAAAACAAATAATAATAACCTAACTAAAAACTAGAAAAAACATGTCAGAGCAAATTGAAAAATTTTATTACGACAACAAAATCGTAAAAATGTTTGCCTATGCCACAGGGCTTTGGGGTATAGTCGGAATGTTAGTTGGAGTGCTTGTTGCTTTCCAAATATTCATTCCAGGGTTAAACTTCGAATTGGAGTTTACCACCTTTGGTAGAACACGACCTTTACACACCAATGCGGTGATTTTCGCATTTGTAGGTAACGGTATTTTTACTGGAGTTTATTACTCGCTTCAACGGTTGTTAAAAACCAGAATGTGGAGTGATAAATTAAGTATGATTAACTTCTGGGGCTGGCAATTAATTATTGTTGCAGCAGCAGTTACGCTATTAGCTGGTTTTACAACTGGTAAAGAATATGCAGAATTAGAATGGCCTATTGACATTGCTATTGCTGGTATTTGGGTTGTTTTTGGTTGGAACATGTTTGCAACCATTTTAGTAAGAAGAGAACGTCACTTGTATGTTGCTATTTGGTTTTACATTGCCACTTTTGTAACTGTAGCTGTTTTACACATCGTAAACTCTTTTGAATACCCAGTAAGCATTTTAAAAAGTTACTCTTTTTATGCTGGTGTACAAGATGCTTTAGTACAATGGTGGTATGGGCACAATGCGGTTGCATTTTTCTTAACCACTCCATACTTAGGTTTAATGTACTACTTTGTTCCTAAAGCTATTCAACGTCCGGTTTACTCTTATAAATTATCTATCATCCACTTCTGGGCGTTAATTTTCTTATACATTTGGGCTGGTCCTCACCACTTGTTATACACTTCATTACCTGAATGGGCTCAGACTTTAGGAGTTGTATTCTCTGTAATGTTAATTGCTCCATCTTGGGGTGGTATGATTAACGGTTTGTTAACCATGCGTGGTGCTTGGGATAAAGTTCGTGATAGTGCTGTACTAAAATTCTTTGTGGTTGCTATTACCGCTTACGGTATGTCAACTTTTGAAGGACCGATGTTATCATTAAAAAGTGTAAATGCTATTAGCCACTTTACCGACTGGACTATTGCTCACGTTCACGTTGGAGCTTTGGGTTGGAATGGTTTCTTAACCTTTGGTATGTTGTATTGGTTAATCCCTCGCATGTTTAGCACTAAGTTATTTTCCGAAAAATTAGCTAACGCTCACTTCTGGATAGGAACCATAGGTATTTTATTGTATGCTATTCCAATGTATTGGGCTGGTTTTACTCAATACTTAATGTGGCAAGAATTTACACCTGAAGGTTTCTTAGCTTATCCTAACTTCTTAGAAACTGTAACTCAAATTATACCAATGTATGCTATGAGAGGTGTTGGTGGATTATTATACCTTACAGGTGCTATAATGATGGCTTACAACTTAATTAAAACAGTTAAAATGGGAACATTTGTAGCTAACGAAGAAGCAGAGGCTCCAGCATTAGCTAAAGAATATGCTCCTGTTCACAAAGACGACCACTGGCACAGAGTTATTGAACGTAAACCAGTTCGTTTGTTAATCTTTGCTTTAATTGCTATTTTAATTGGTGGTGCTGTAGAAATGATTCCTACGTTCTTAGTAAAATCTAACGTACCAACAATTGAAGCAGTAAAACCTTACACTCCACTTGAATTACAAGGTAGAGACATTTACATCAAAGAAGGTTGTTACAACTGCCACTCTCAAATGATTCGTCCGTTTAGACATGAAACAGAGCGTTTTGGCGACTACTCTAAATCTGGTGAATTTGTTTACGACCATCCATTCCAATGGGGTTCTAAACGTACTGGTCCGGATTTAGCTCGTGAAGGTTCTAAAAAACTACGTAAATCTCACTCATGGCATTACAACCACATGCAAAACCCTACTTCCATGTCGCCTGGCTCAATTATGCCACGTTACCCTTGGTTGTTGGTTAAAGAAATAGATGTGAGAAGCACTACTTCTAAGTTAGCTGTGATGCAAAAATTGGGTGTTCCTTATACCGACGAAGAAATTAAAAACGGTAAAACAGCTTTAGAAGCTCAAGCTGAACAAATTGCTGCCGAATTAAGAGAACAAGGTATTAAAGAAGCTGATGCTAAAAAAGAAATCATTGCCTTAATTGCATACTTACAACGATTGGGTACTGATGTTGAGAAGTAAATTAAGTGTAAAGAAGTAAGGCGAAAGGGATAAGTAAATTGTTAATTCCTAACGACTAACAACTTACACCTTACTACTGATAACTAACAACTAAATTATGTTAAAATTTGTAAAACACACCATGGATAGTATATCGGGAATAGAAATATTTCCGATTATATCCCTCATCATCTTCTTCACCTTTTTTATGGGGTTGTTGTTATGGGTGAGCAGATCGAGTAAAACATATATCAATCACGTAGAAAATCTTCCTTTTGAGGATGAAAAGTAATTTGAACTAAAAAACTTACAAATCATGGACTACAAAAACGAAAAAACAGAACTTATAGAGGGCTTAGATAGCAAAGCTCTTGATCATAATTATGATGGTATTATTGAGTTAGACAACTCTCTTCCACCTTGGTGGGTGTATATGTTTTACGGCACCATTATTTTTTCTATAGCTTATTGTGTTTATTTCTTTGCTTACGATGGTTTTTCGCAAGAAAAGGAATTGGCCAGAGAAATGGATGCTGCAAAAGCTCAAATTGCTAAATTCCAAGAAGAAAATGGTCCTGGAATTGACGAAAACACTGCAACTTTATTGGTTGATGCCACTGCACTTGATGCTGGAAAAGCCATTTACGAGAAAAACTGTGTTGCTTGCCACGCTGCAAATGGTGGTGGTGGTGTTGGTCCAAACTTTACCGACAACTATTGGATTCACGGAAACACCATCAACGATTTATTTAAAGTAATTAAATATGGTGTTCCAGAAAAAGGTATGATTCCTTGGGAAAGCCAGTTAAATCCTGAACAAATGCAACAAGTTGCCAGTTTTATCTTAAAAGAATTTTCTGGTAAAAATGTAGAAGGTGGTAAAGAGCCACAAGGTGACGAAATAAAATAAAAACAACCCTCTCTATCAAGAGAGGGTTATTTTTTAACAATAACATTCAAATATATAGATATATGTATTTTTGAGTGACGCAAAAAGAAGTAAATTATGAATTCGGAAAATGAGTATCAAAGAGACGAATCGTTTAGAAACAAAATAACAACCGTAAACGAAGATGGAGGCAGAAAATGGTTATATCCCAAAAAACCAAAAGGAACTTTTACCAACTACAGAACTTATTTAAGTTATTTATTGCTTGCCATTTTATTTGCCATTCCGTGGATTAAAATTGACGGCGAACCTTTTTTAATGTTTAACGTGGTTACCCGGAAATTTGTATTGTTCGGACAAGTGTTCTGGCCTCAAGATTTCCATATTTTTGGATTAATCATGATTAGCATGATTATTTTTATTGTACTGTTTACCTCCGTTTATGGGCGTGTATTTTGCGGTTGGATTTGTCCGCAAACCATTTTTATGGAAATGGTTTACCGAAAAATAGAATATTGGATTGATGGCGACTACAAAGAACAACAACTCCTAAAAAAACAACCTTGGAATTTTGATAAAATAAGCAAACGAGGCTTTAAATACTCGCTGTTTTACTTTATTGCCGTAGTTATTGCACACACATTTTTATCGTACATTATTGGCTCCGACGAATTAATAAAAATACAAAAAGCTCCACTAAAAGAACATTTGGGAGGCTTCTTGGCTTTATTGGGTTTTAGCTGGGTATTCTTTTTTGTGTTTGCTTGGTTTAGAGAACAAGTGTGCTTAATTGTTTGCCCTTACGGCAGGTTACAAGGCGTAATGCTCGACAGAAACTCTTTGGTGGTGGCTTACGACTACATTAGAGGCGAAAGCAGAGCAAAAATTAAAAAGAACGAAGACCGAAAAGAAGCCGGAAAAGGCGATTGTATTGATTGCAACCAATGTGTAAATGTTTGCCCAACGGGTATCGACATCAGAAACGGTACGCAATTGGAATGCATCAACTGTACGGCATGTATAGATGCTTGCGACCACATGATGGAAAGCGTAAAACAACCAAAAGGATTGATTAGAATTGATTCTGAAAATGCTATTGCTGAAGGTAAACGTGTGAAATTTAGTACCCGTTCAAAAGCATATACTGTATTTTTGGTTGTATTGCTGGTGTTTATTGGTTTCTTGTTTAAACTTCGTGGAGGTGTTGAAACTAGTGTTTTACGTACACCAGGTGTTATGTATCAAGAAAATGAAAACGGCACCATCAGCAACTTGTTTAATGTAAAAGTGGTGAACAAATCATCAGAAACGCTGTACCTTACTTTTGATGTAATTGACCAACAAGCAGTGGTAAAAATGGTTGGACAAGACACTCTTGAAGTTAAAAAAGGGGAAAGCAGCCAACAAGCCTTTTTTATTGAATTAGACAAAAAGTTGATTACCGAAAAAAATACCAAATTAGAAATTGGAATTTACGACCGAGGCAACCTTATTGAAAGGGAGAAAACTACTTTTAATGGTCCTGTAAACAAATAATTATAACGAATTTTGAATAAAAAAAAAGAGATGAAAATAAATTGGGGAATATTTGCCTTTAGCTTGTTTGGTGTTTTTGTAGTGTTTATGTTGGGTATGGTTTATTTCGCTACCAAACAAAACAACGAGTTGGTTACCGAAAACTACTACGAGAAAGAGTTGGAATTCAAAACAATTTTAGAAAAGAAAAACCAATCAAACGCTTTAACCGAAAAAGTTACTTTTAACATTGATGAGGAATACCTAAACCTTCTTTTCCCATTGGAAATTAAAGGTGAAATTACTGGCGAAATAGTGTTTTATAAACCATCGAACCAAACAGCTGATAAAACCGTTGTGCTTAGCGTTAAAAACAATACACAACAGTTTAAACTAACCGATTTTGAAAAAGGAATGTATCGTGTAAAAGTGGATTGGAAAGCCAACGGTAACGAATTTTACAATGAGCTTGATGTGGTTATTCCTTAAATTTGGAATAAAATCTCTACAACTTGGAACTTTTTATTACCGCATTTACCATAGGTTTAGTAGGCAGTTTGCATTGCATTGGCATGTGCGGACCAATTGCTTTGGCTCTACCTTTGGGTAATAAAAGTGCTTTAGCAAAAACCACCAACGGCTTGGTTTACAACCTTGGCCGAATTTTTACCTACAGTTTTTTCGGCTTGTTTTTTGGCTTTTTTGGCGAACGCATTGCCTTGGCATCCACTCAGCAACACCTTTCTATAGTTGTAGGGAGTTTGTTTATTTTATCGGTTTTTATTCCAAAAAAAATAACCAACAAACTAGAAGTTAGCGGTTGGGTTGGCGGTTTTATTGCACAGCTAAAACAACGGTTAGGAAAATTAATACATGCCAGCTCTTTGGGTTCAAAGTTTTTGGTGGGAGTATTAAACGGGCTGTTGCCTTGCGGTTTAGTTTATGCAGCCATTGGAGGCTCCATTTCTACCAGTAACCCTTTTACCGGTGCTTTGTTTATGTGTTGTTTTGGTTTAGGCACCTTGCCCATGATGTTTTCGGTGTACTTTTTTGCCAATGCCATTAGCATGGAATTACGCAACAACATTAAAAAATTAATACCCGTGTTTTTAATTGTGCTCGGGTGTTTGTTTATTTTACGAGGACTAAACTTAGGCATACCCTACCTAAGCCCAAAAATTGATGTTGCCCGACCATTTATACAAGATTGCGATTGACAATGATGAATTCAGAATTATGAATTCAGAATTATGAATGAAGGATTAAGAATTAAGAATTAAAACCCATCAACAACCAACTATCAACCATCAACCATCAACAAACAACCATCAACAATCAACAACCAACAACCATCAACCAACAACCATGACCATACGCCCAATAGCCCCAACCGACAATGCTGATTTAGCTAAAATTATACGCGATACCTTAACCGAGTTTAATGCCAACAAACCCGGAACTGTTTATTTCGACCCCACAACCGACGATTTGTTTAACCTCTTTGCTACCGATGGAGCTTGTTATTTTGTTGCTGAGTTAGACGGTAAAATTTTAGGAGGTTGTGGAATTTACCCCACTCCTAACCTACCCACTGGCTGTGCCGAATTGGTAAAATTTTATTTAACCACCGCTGCCCGAGGCAAAGGCATAGGCAAAGCACTGATGCTAAAATGTTTTGATGAAGCAACAGCACTGGGCTACCAACAGCTTTACCTCGAAAGCATGCCCGAACTAGACATAGCCGTGGGAATGTACCAAAAACTAGGTTTTAAATTTATTGATAAACCATTGGGCAACTCGGGGCATTTTGGCTGCAACATTTGGATGCTAAAAGAATTGTAATAACCCCTTGTAAATTTAGAAGAATTTCTAAAAAAAAGGTGTCAGTTCGAGTTTTTTTCTGAAAGAAAAGAATATCGAGAACTCACCTTTTTTATTGAAAATTTGCATTATCAATCATTGTTTATTCATAACTATTGTATTGATACTACTTCGTGGTCTCGATACATCCCGCAATGGTGCGGGACACTCGAATTGACAAATTTTCTTGTAGATGCACAACGCGTTTGTACTAGGTTTCTGATTTATTTTTTCTATTTTTGAAGATATAGGGCTGATAAAAAAGTAAATGAGCGATACAAAAATATCCATACGATTTTTTAACGACCGCGAAGTGCGTGCCCTTTGGGACGAACAAAATGCCAAGTGGTGGTTTTCGGTGTTGGATATTGTTACCGTGCTTACCGACCAAAACGACTATACTAAAACCCGCAACTATTGGAAATACCTTAAAGCCAAGTTAAAAAAAGAAGGTGTTCAGTTGGTTAGTAATACTACCCAACTGAAACTAAAAACAGAAAACAACCAACTTGTGAGTGCCACTCACGGTTTCAAATTTGTAGCCGCCGACGGTAAAAAACGTTTGTCCGATACGCTTGATAGTGTAGGTATTTAGGCTCTATTGGTTTTGTGTGCTCCCACTCCACGGGTTTATTTTTAAAGGCATGATTAACGAATTAACCAAACATTAAAAACCACTGGTTGGTTTCTGATTTATTTTTTTGAAGGGATAGGGTTGATAAAAGATGTTTTTTGTCTGGCATATAAATAAGTTATACCTCACCCTAAAACCAACCGCACAAATCCAACGCTCGACAAAAATTACAGAAAAAAACTTGCTGAATTAAAACATTTAGCTAGATTTGTCATTTGTTGACAAGTAAAAATTTACAAGTAAATGAAAGCAACTTTTGGAGAATATATTAGACAATTAAGAACAGACAAAGGCTTGACTTTGACTGAACTTGCGGCATTGCTAAAACTTGATTCTGCTAATTTGAGCAAGATTGAAAATGGCAAACGTGAATTTGATGAAAAGCGGTTAGATAAATTAGCAAATGCTTTCGACCTTGACTTTGAAAAATTGAAAGTAGAATATTTTGGCGACCAATTTGCTAAAAAAATGTACGCTTACAACTGTTCTTCTGAAACATTAATGGTTGCCGAAGAAAAAATAAATTACTTAAAAAGTATAAATGTTAAACAAGCCGAAATTAAATTCTAAAACTATGAACAAACCATTGACATACATTAGTTTATTCAGCAGTGCAGGAGTTGGATGCTACGGCTTCAAACAAAACGGTTTTGAATGTATTGCGACAAATGAAATTTTGAAAAAACGCTTGAAAATACAAGCATTCAATAACAAATGCAAGTATGAAACAGGCTATTTAGACGGAGATATCTCGACCAAAGAAATCAAAAACAAACTTTTTGCTGAAATCAAAAAATGGC
Source organism: uncultured Vicingus sp. (assembly GCA_964398455.1). GTDB lineage: Bacteria > Bacteroidota > Bacteroidia > Flavobacteriales_E > Vicingaceae > Vicingus. Next base: position 242,306 of record CAYNMR010000001.1, read on the forward strand.
AAACTGAACATAAAATTTCAGAGCCTGATGTCATTGTGGCTACGCCACCTTGTCAAGGAATGTCTGTTGCTAATCACAAAAAAAATCAAGAGTTAACACGAAATTCTTTGGTTGTAGAATCAATAAAAATAACAAAAGAAGTAAATCCTAAATTCTTCATTTTTGAAAATGTAAGAGCTTTTTTAAATACAACTTGTACTGACGTTGACGGAACTGAAAAGACAATTGAAGATGCCATTAAACTTAACCTTGGCGGACATTATAACATATTATTCAAGGTTGTTAATTTTAAAGATTATGGTTCTAATTCAAGTAGAACAAGAACGCTTGTAATAGGTGTTCGTAAAGATTTGCAAAATATTAGTCCGTTCGATATATTTCCAGCAAAACAAAAACCTCAAACATTACGCAAACTTTTCTCAGGTTTGGAGGAATTAAACGAAATGGGAAAAATATCGGAAACCGATATTTTCCATTCGTTCAGAGAGTATAATATTAATATGTTGCCTTGGATTGAAACCCTAAAAGAAGGACAATCTGCATTTCAAAACACTGATGAAAATAGAATTCCTCATCAAATAAAAGATGGTAAAGTTGTTTTTAATGAAAGCAAAAACGGAGATAAATATGCTCGTTGGTATTGGGATAAAGAAGGTCCTTGCATACATACAAGAAACGATATTTTGTCAAGCCAAAATACTGTACATCCATCAGAAAATCGAGTATTTAGTATTAGAGAATTAATGTTGATGATGAGTATTCCTGAAAATTTTCAGTGGACAAACACTTCAATTGAAAAATTGAATAAGTTAAGTTCTATTGAAAAGAAAATGTTTTTGAAAAAAGAAGAATTGAATATCAGACATTGTATTGGTGAAGCAGTTCCTACTGGTGTTTTTGCAAATATTGCAAAAAGGATTAAAGATGTATTAAATCAAAAAGTTCTTTCAACAACTGAAATAAACAACATTATTAAAAAAGAAGAATTGAGTAAAATAGTAAATTTACTTTCTTTTATTAATGAAGATTTTGAAAAATCAGGACTTGAAAATATTTATCAAATTGCAGAATACGCAAATTCAAGCAGACAAGAAAATTCAGCATTTTTCACACGAAAAGATATTGCTTTTTCGGTAGTTAAAGATTTGCCCGAACTAAAAGGAAAAAAGAAAATTAGAATTTTAGAGCCGTCAGTTGGTATAGGTAATTTCATTCCTTTGTTGATAGAGAAATACAAAGATAAAGACGAAGTAATTTTTGACCTTGTTGATATTGATAACAATTCCTTTGTTGTTCTGAAAAGTATTTTGGATAAACTAAAATTGTCTAAAAAGTTTAAATTTAATTTTATCAATGCTGATTTTTTGACTTATAATTTCAATACAAAATATGATATTGTTGTAGGTAATCCACCATACAAAAAACTCACAAACAGTCAAGAGTTATTATCGCTTTATAAATTCAATGCAAGAAATAACGAAACAAACAACTTGTTTTCTTTTTTCATAGAAAAAGCCATTTCATTAGGAAACTTTGTTTCCTTAATAGTTCCAAAAAGTCTAATTAATTCACCTGAATTTAATATTACAAGAGATATTTTGAATGAAAAAAATCTATTGAAAATTTGTGATTATGGAGAAAAAGGTTTTAAAGGAGTAAAAATTGAAACTATTAGTTTCTTACTTGAAACTTCATCAAAAAAGCAAACTGAAAACATTTTGATTGAAAGCTATATTACTGAAACGTTTGAAGAGAAACAAAAAGAATATTTATTTTCTAATAGATTTCCTTATTGGTTGATTTATCGAAATGAAGAATTTGACCAAATTTCAGAAAAAATGAAATTCGATATTTTCAATAGTTTCAGAGATAGACAAATCACAAAGCAAGTCACGAAAGAAAATGGGAAATTCAGAGTCTTAAAATCTCGAAATGTTGGTAATAATGAAGTTAAGGAATTAGAAAATTACGACTGTTATATTGACGATACAGAAAACTTGGCTGTCGCCAAATTTCTTAATCGTGATGATGTCGTAATGATTCCAAACCTTACTTATTATCCGAGAGCAAGTTTTTTACCAAAGAACACAATTGCAGATGGTTCTGTCGCTTTGTTGACTTTGAAAAATGGCAGTAGATTACCTACCGAAAAGGATTTGGAATATTATGGCTCAAAAGAATTTGAGAAGTTTTATCGAGTTGCTCGTAACTTTGGAACACGTTCATTAAACATTGATAATAATTCCGTATTTTTCTTCGGACTTTTAAAAGAAATTGAATAGATGAGAGAACAAATAAACAATTTTTTAGAACAATTTGATTTTGATATACGAAAATCTAAAGATGCTCGTTTCGTTGACCAAAAATGCACTCCTGACATTGTCTGCTTTATGGCGGATTGTGTTTTAAATATGATTGCAACTAAACCAACTTTTGTAATAAATGATATTTGGGAAACTCAATATTTCATTCAAAATTGTAGAGTTGTGTTTAACAAACCTTGGGCAAATGATAAAAATGCAAAAAATGAATACAATAAAGTTCTTTCACAACCTTTGAAATTACTAGCATATTCACAAATATTAAAAGTAGAAAAAATTAAAGGTTCATTGACCTTTTCGGTATACAATGAAGAACTTTTGGATTACATTTCTAGAAAAGACAGAAATGCTTACAATTTTCTATATTGCTACTTTACAAAAGTTCTATCAGACAGCGGGTTTTTAAAAAATTTAGAAGAATATAAAATAGAGCATCGTAAAGATTTAAACAACGCAAGAGAAAACCTATACAATAAATATTTTCGATTTATATCAGGTAATACACCAACTCGATCAAGACTTGATATTCGAAGAATATTTCATAAGATTTTGAATATTTATGCAGTTGAACATAATCTTCCAGGGAGTAAAGGGAAATTCACAATGACATTTTCTGAAACTATGTACAACAAAAAGAATTGGAGAGATGTAAATAAAGAAAAATCAATTACAAGACAAGAGACATTAAGTTCTCAAGATCTAGAAAAACAAGAAATTATAAATGCTTATTATGTTCAAAAAGCAATTGCACTTATTCGCAAAACACATAAGGAAAGTGAAGTAAAAGACCAATGGGGTAATGGAGAAGCAACACAAGTTCATCATATTTTTTCTCGTGCTGAATTTCCAGAGCTTGCCCATTATGTAGAAAATCTAATTTTATTAACAGCAACACAACATAATACAAAAGCTCATCCAAGTAACAGAACACAACAAATAAACAAAGATTATCAACTAACTTGCTTGTTGGCTAAATCTGACAGTATTGAAAAATCACTAAACAAAGGAGAGTTTGTTTATAGAAAAGAATCTTTTATTTTCGTAATTAACACAGGTTTACTAGTTGAATTGAGTGATAAACTTGACTTTGGAACTATTAAAACGGAATTGACAAAAATATATAATGCAGCTTAATCAAACTCTAAAAAAGAAAGGCGTAGACATCACAGCAGTTTGGCAAGATGGCGGGTTCAGTGCTAAATTGAACATTCGAGTTTCTAATAAACATTGGCACCAAATTGAAAGTAAGCCCCTCTAAATCAGCAACTAAACCAAGCTGTAAAACATTAAAACCCAACTAACTAATGCTAAAACCAATATTGCTTATTTGTTTTTTGTTGGTGCAGGGGTTCTCCGTTAAAGCACAAGAAAACTTGTATCAGTACCTCAAACTTGGTGCTTATTCGGTTGGTTTTATGGATACGGTGTTGTTCGATTCCACTTACACTTACCAAGCGTATGCCTACAACGGCAAAAAACCTCATTTTATACAAGTTTGGCACCCCGTAACCGAACAACCCAAGCAAGAAAACGGGTTAACGGTTAACCAATTTTATACAACAAGCATCAACAGCAGCTTATCTAGTGTTCAACAACAACTCAACAAGCATTATCAAGAGGCTGTTATACGCGATGGTATTGAAGAAAATTTAGTTACTGGCGAGGCAAACCAATTTGGAGCGTATTCCCACACCGACGTGCTCGGTTTGGTGGGTGAGCTAGCAACCAAAAGCAGTTTTTGCCAACTTAAAAAACCTTCGCAATTTCCTGTTATTGTTTACCACCACGGAGCACAAAGCAATTCGTTTGAGAACTTTGCCATGGCAGAATATTTTGCATCACGCGGTTTTATTTTTGTGTCGGCAAACTTTCATTTGCCTTACGAAAACACGTTGTTTGGGCTTAAACCTTTTTCGAAACTAATAAAAAATGAGGATGAACAAAGCCTAAAAACGGTGTTGGAGTTTGCACAATCGTTGAGCAACTCTTCCGCTATTTTTTTTGTTGGCCACAGCTGGGGTGCTCAAATGGGTTTTCGAACACTTGATGGCGACAGCAGCATTAAAGGTTTTGTTTCGCTAGAAACCACCATAGAGTATAAAACCGACCACGAAAAAATTAAAGAAATGTGGCCCGAGGTGTATCAAAAAGTGGTTACCGATAGTGTGCAGTACCCCTTCCCCATGCTGTTGTGTGCAGCCACAGGACAAGATAAACCGTTCGAATTTTTTAAACAACTGAATGCCCAACATCTCACCTTTGCTCCAACAAAAGAGGAGTTTGAACACAACGCCTATACTTCAACCTTTTACCTCAGGTATTTTATCAACAACAACATACCACAACCCGACAAAGCCATTTTAAAAGACCGTTTGCACTACTACGTAAAACATTTGGAACTTATCCATCATTTTTTTGACGGTATACTTCAAAACAGAAACGAACTTCCGTTGGTAAAATATATTGAATAAAAGTAAAAAAGAAAGTCAGTTGTACGAGAAAATCGTTCAGTTAGAAATTGAAGCTTCAGATGATAAAACGAGTATGAATTCCTGAAAGCAAAAAAAACAATGGATAATTTTGAAGAATACTTACGGCAAGGCAAACAAAGTAGAAAAAGCGAAATGGAAAACACAAAAATAATTATTTATCAAACCGAAGACGGAAACACAAAAATAGAAACCCGTTTAGAAAACGAAACTGTTTGGCTCAATCAAGAGCAAATGGCAGAGCTTTTTCAAAGAGATAGAACCGTAATTACCAAGCATATAGGCAATATTTTTAAAGAGGGAGAATTGGAAGAAAGAAGCAATGTGCAAAATTTGCACATTACTAGTTCAGACAAGCCTGTAAAGTTTTACAGCCTAGATGTCATTATTTCTGTTGGATACAGAGTGAAGTCGCACAGAGGTACACAATTTCGTATTTGGGCAACCCAACGATTGAGGGAATACATTGTAAAAGGTTTTACAATGAACGATGATTTGTTAAAACAAGCAGGTGGTGGCAATTATTTTGAAGAATTATTGGCACGTATTCGTGATATACGCTCTTCTGAAAAAGTATTTTGGCGAAAAGTGTTGGACATCTACGCAACTAGTATTGACTACGACCCTAAATTAGAAATATCCATTCAGTTTTTTCAAACGGTTCAAAACAAAATGCATTGGGCAGCACATGGGCATACAGCAGCCGAAATAATTTATCATCGCATAGATGCCAAAAAGCACAATCTTGGCTTAACCCATATTAAAGGAAAAAAGCCCACAAAACAGGAAACCGAAATAGCTAAAAACTATTTGAATGAAAACGAACTAAATGTGCTGAACCGAATGGTAACTGCTTATTTAGAATTAGCTGAATTACAAGCTCTGAACCGCAAGCCAATGTATATGAAAGATTGGATTGAACGCTTAGACGATTTTCTAAGAATGACAGGTAACGATATTTTGCAAAATGCAGGAACAGTTAGCCATACACAAGCATTAAAAAAAGCAAATGCCGAGTATGAAAAATTCATAGCGCAAACCAAAAATGAACTTTCAGAAGGCGAGAAAGACTTTGTAAAACAAATTGAAAATACCGCAAAAAGACTTAACCTAAAGAAACCAAAAAAGTAGATTTATTTTGATTTCCTGAGCTTTTCAATTTAAAATATATTGAATAAAAATCTATTTTTATTGTTTATCAATAAATATTTATTATTTTTGAGGCATCATTTAAAAATTTAAATAGCATGTCGAAAGGAAACAACTTTGTATTTATAACACTGCATGTAATTGCCTGGATCATCTTCGTTGGCTTATGCATAGAAGCAGGAGCTTTGTTAGTCAACTTCTTTTTTAGTTTGTACAACCCCGAGTTTGTTCAAAACCTCTACCAAAAGTTAGATTTAAGCGAAATGTATAACCGTAGCAGGTGGGCTTTTTATAGCATGTACAGTTTTATATTAATTATTGCGCTGTTAAAATCCTATTTGTTTTATTTGGTAATTGTTCTGCTTAGTAAGTTAGACTTGCTAAAACCATTCAATAGTTTTGTTGCAACGCAAATTACACACATCAGTTATTGTACGCTTTCCATTGGTTTGTTAAGCCTTATCGCTCAGCAATCGGCAAAAAATTTGATGCATCATGGCTTTGAAATCAACAGCTTAGATCAGTTTTGGGAAGATAGTAGTGCGTTTATTCTAATGGCGGCAATTGTTTATGTTATTGCAACCATATTTTCAAGAGGTGTGGAACTACAAAACGAAAACGATTTAACTGTTTAAGCCATGGCAATAATTGTAAACCTCGATGTAATGATGGCAAGGCGGAAGATGTCGCTGAATGAGTTGTCGGAAAAAGTAGATTTAACCTTATCCAATCTTTCGATATTAAAAACAGGAAAAGCAAAAGCTATTCGATTCAGCACCCTTGAAGCCATCTGCAAAGCATTGGATTGCCAACCTGGCGATATTTTGGAATACACTAACGACGAAGAAAGTACACGGTGAAGGCTTACTTTAAACTTCAATACAACATGCTGAACCGAAGGTTTAAAGATGCAGGTTTTGAACCCGCACTTGCCTACTTGGTTTTAACCGTAACTTTTATCGCTCTTTCTCTTTTCTTGTTTTATAAAACCGAGTTTGCACAATACTTTTATTTGTTTGTTGCATTAACCTTTACATCAAAGCTGTCGGAAACCAAACGGAGCGAATTTTTAAAAATGGTTTACAAAAAACCCGATTACCGAAAAATAAGAATAGTAGAAAACCTTATCGTTTCCCTTCCTTTTCTTATCTTTTTGCTTTACCAACAACTTGTTGTTTCGGCATTAATACTTGCCGTTTTCTCCATTTTATTGGCATTAACCAACTTTAAAACAGCATTAAACATTACTGTTCCAACACCTTTTTATAAAAAGCCATTTGAGTTTACCGTTGGTTTTAGAAACACCTTTTATTTGTTTCCGCTAACCTATCTACTGGCAGGTATTTCGGTTTCGGTTCACAATTTTAATCTCGGCATTTTTTCCATGCTGCTGGTTTTTATGATAGTGTTAACCTACTATTCAAAACCAGAACACGAACACTTTGTGTGGATATACAAACGTACCGCACAACAATTTTTGTTTGAAAAAATAAAAACAGCATTATGGTATTCGTCGTTGCTGGTTGCACCCATAGTGCTTATTTTAGGCGTTGGTTTTTATCAAAATACCACCCTTTTGCTGTTGTTTCTTTTAGCAGGTTATGGTTTTATTATTGGTATAATTGTAGCCAAATATGCTGCCTACCCCAACGAAATGGGATTGGCACAAGGCATTCCAATTGCTGTCAGTTTATCCTTTCCTCCACTTTTGCTACTCATCATCCCATTTTTCTTTAGTCAATCCCTAAATAAATTAAAGCGTTTACTAAAATGATAACCATTCAAGATTTGTCGAAAAAATATGGAACTAAAGAAGTTCTTAAAAACATCAACATTCAATTTAAAAAAGGCAGTGTTTATGGTATTGTTGGAGAAAACGGAGCAGGAAAAACAACACTTTTTAGGTGTATAGCTGGTTTGGAAGATTTTGAAGGCAAAATCACATCCAACTTAGAGCCAATTAAAAATTACCTCGGGTTGTTATTAACAGAACCTTTTTTCTTTTCAAAAATTACGGGCAGAGAATACATACAGCTTTTGTGCAATGCACGAGAAATTACCATTGAAAACATCGATGATCGAAACATTTTTGATTTACCTTTAAATCAATATGCGTCAACGTACTCCACAGGAATGAAAAAAAAGTTGGCTATTACGGCAATTCTATTACAAAAAAACGAGTGCTTTATTCTCGACGAACCTTTTAATGGCGTGGACATACAAAGCAACATTATCATTACCGAAATCATTCACAAACTAAAAAAACTGAATAAAACAGTTATCATTTCATCCCATATATTCTCAACCTTGAGCGATACTTGTGATGAAATCCATTTGCTAAAAAATGGAGCATTTATCCGAACTGTGCAAAAGGACGAATTTTCATCGTTAGAAAACGAAATGAAAGAAATAACAATAGGTAATAAAGTTGACCAATTGAATCTAGAATAACCCTTAAAAACTACTTCGCTACTTTTACCCTGTCGTAACAGCATACTTTAATTAAAATATGAATGACTTATCATTCATTAACTTAAATTAAATCATTTTATGAATGATTTATCATACATTTAACATTAATTACAAAATATTACCTATATTTGTATGAGTTATCATTCACTAAAACATAAAATAAACACTTATGACTGATATACCATACCGTAATTTGGATTCGATGAGCGACAAAGCATTGGCTGAGCAGATAGGTGCTTTTATAAAACACCATCGTATGGAACAAAACAAAACGCAAGAGGTGGTAGCAAATGATGCTAGCATTAGTCGTTCCACCTTAAGCTTATTAGAACGTGGTGAAACAGTAACCATAGCAACACTAATACAGGTTTTAAGAGTATTAGATCAACTGCACGTAATGGAAGCGTTTACGATTGAACAAACCATTAGTCCATTAGCATTAGCCAAAATGGAAAAAAACAAAAGAAAAAGAGCTAGTAACAAAAAATAAAACCAATATGAACGTAGCAGAAGTAAAAATTTGGGGAGAATTAGTTGGTGCTGTTGCTTGGAACGAAAAAATAGGTTTAGCTAGTTTTGAATATGACTCAAAATTCAAAAAATTAAACTGGGAATTGTCGCCATTAAAAATGCCCATCAATACTTCAAAAAAAGTAATTACTTTTCCCGAACTGCGTAAAAGTAAAAATACCGAATTTGATACCTTTAAAGGTTTACCAGGTTTATTAGCCGACGTATTACCTGATAGGTACGGTAATCAACTCATTAACATGTGGCTAGCCCAACAAGGTAGACCACAAGACAGTATGAACCCCGTAGAAATGCTTTGTTTTATTGGAAATAGAGGAATGGGTGCTTTAGAATTTGAACCGATTACTTTAAAAGAAAGCAACAAACCTTTTTCGATAGAAATAAAGAGTTTGGTAGACATAGCCCAAAAATTGATACAGCACAAAGAGGCTTTTACCACCAACCTGAAAAAGGATGACGAGAAAGCAATAATGGACATCTTAAAAATAGGTACTTCTGCTGGAGGAGCTAGACCAAAAGCGGTAATAGCTTACAACGAAAAAACAGGAGAAGTTAAATCGGGACAAACCAAAGCTCCAAAAGGTTTTGAGCATTGGCTTATAAAACTAGATGGTGTTAGCGATGTGCAATTAGGAGCAAGCAAAGGTTATGGTCGTGTAGAAATGGCTTATTATAACATGGCTACAGCTTGCGGAATTGACATGATGCCTTCAAAATTGTTTGAAGAAAATGGTAGGGCACATTTTATGACCAAACGATTTGATAGAGAAGGCGAAGAAACTAAACATCATGTACAAACTTTTTGTGCCTTAAAACATGCTGATTTTAACATGATAACCAGTTTCAGTTACGAACAACTGTTTCAGGTTATGCGTGAATTAAAACTAACCTATCAAGACACCGAGCAACAATTTAGACGAATGGTGTTTAATGTAATTGCCCGAAATTGCGACGACCACACCAAAAACTTTGCTTTTAGACTAAAGAAAGAAGGAAAATGGGAATTGGCACCAGCGTATGATGTTTGCCATGCCTACCGACCAGGAAGTGAATGGGTAAGCCAACACGCTTTGAGTATAAATAACAAACGAAAAGATATTACAAAGGAAGATTTAATGGTTATCGGTAAATCTATCCAATGTAAAAAGGCCGATAGTATTATTCGAGAAATAAATAACACAGTAAATCAATGGCAGAAATTTGCAAATGATGTAAATGTAAAACCCGAACTACGTGATGCTATTGCCCAAACCTTATTAGATTTGAAATAAAGCGGTAAAACAAATTTGGTTCAGCTAAAAAACTACTTCGCTACTTTTACCCTATCGTAATACAAGCCTTTAACCGAAGCAAAGTTTTTACCCGTTTTTAAGAAATTTTCCAAATTGCTTTTGGTTACGTCATCTACATAATACATCAACGGTTGTTCTACCTTATTTAATTGTTGTATGGCAGGTAAAATTTCTTTATCCCACTCTTCGGCAAAAGTTAGCAAGTCGTCGGTATGTATAGCACCTCTACAATTGGCTTTACCACAGTAACATTTCATCGATTCTTCAATGTTTAATGCACCATAATCGTCGGTAATTTGTTCACCAGCTTGTATGTCTCTTAAAGCAATTTCAAAACCATAACCCGTGCTAATGGTATTTCTGTCGCAATAATGGTTAATGTATTTTGCATAATCCCAACTTACAATTCTGCTACCGTTTTGGTCGGTGTACGAAAATTTTTCAATGTATTTTCTATAATGTTCATCGGTAAGCAAATGATGACCTTCAGGAAAAATCAATTCCATTTCGTCAATTACATACATTATAGTTCCTTTTGGGATGAATTTTGTTGCAAATACGCCTAGTCCAATTTCAGGGCTAACAACGCGAACTTCCGTGTTTGGATGTACCATCTATATTATCATAAGATATAAAGTTTAATTCTAAAAAAAAGAGTCAAATTTAGTCTACTCATTTCCAAATTGTTAATAGAATTTAAACACAATAATAATCAAATTTTATATCCAATAAATTAAATTATAAAAATATTATCAGACTAATAATCAGTTTAATACTACCTTTGAAACATGATAAATGAAAAAGAATTTAAAATAATTGTTAAAACTTCTTTTGGTTTAGAAGAAGTGTTGATAGAAGAACTAAAACAACTCGGAATTAATGATGCTGTTTTGGGCAACCGAGCAGTAACTTTTACAGGCAATTTAAGTGATGTGTACAAAGCCAATTTGTGGCTTAGAACAGCCAACAGAATTATTGTTCCGCTTCAAACTTTTAAAATAACAAGCGATACCGATTTGTACAACAAAATGAAGTTGATAAAATGGGACAACTATTTTTCAGTGAAGCAATCGTTTTTAATTGATTCAACGGTATTTTCGCCCTTGTTTAACCACACCAAATATGCTGCTTTTAAAGCAAAAGATGCAGTGGTTGACCAATTTAGAGACCAATACGGTATTCGCCCAAATGTAAACACCGAAAACCCCGATATTCGACTCAACTTGCACATTGACGCAGAAAACAATTGTACCGTAAGTTTAGATAGCAGCGGCGAAATTCTTTCGAAAAGAGGTTTTAAAGAAAGTCAAAGCATTGCCCCCATGAAAGAAGATTTGGCTGCTGGCTTAATTTTGCTAAGCGATTGGGACAAACAATCCACCTTTATTGATTTGTTTTGTGGTTCGGGCACGCTGCTTATTGAAGCAACCATGATAGCTAAAAACATAGCTCCAAATCTAAAACGCGAAAAATTTGGTTTTATGAATTGGAAAAACTACAACGCCGAATTGTTTACCAACATTAAAAACGAAGCCATAGCAGCTCAAAAGCCACTAGCCAACAAAATTATTGGAGTAGAAATTTCTGGTCGTTCGTTGGGCATGGCAAGAGCCAACATCAGTGGTGCTGGTTTATTGGACGTAATAGAATTGCACAAAAAAGATTTTAGAGAATTTAACGCACCATCCGACAAAGGAGTTATTGTAAGCAATCCTCCTTATGGCGAACGTATTGGCGAAAATGTTGATGAATTGTACAAAGATTTTGGCGATACACTAAAAAAGAAATACAACGGCTACAGTGCTTGGTTTATTAGCTCCAACATGGAAGCCTTAAAAAAAGTAGGTTTAAAACCGAGCAGAAAAATTAAACTGTTTAATGGTAATTTAGAATGCAGGTTAATGAACTACCAAATGTATGATGGAAGTAAAAAGATAGAAGACCGAAGTCAGAAGTCGGAGGAAATTAGAACAAGAAACTAGACTCATTACACAATAGACAAATGAAAAGAATAGGAGTTTTTACATCAGGGGGCGATTCGCCAGGAATGAATGCAGCAGTTAGAGCTGTTGTTCGTACTTGTATTCACCAAAACATTGTTCCATTCGGTATTTACGAAGGCTACAAAGGATTAATTGAAGGCAACATCAAACAACTTTCGAGCAGAGATGTAAGCAACATCATTCAGCGTGGAGGAACCATTTTAAGAAGTGCACGTTGCAAAGAGTTTTTTGATAAAGAAGGCAGACAAAAAGCATTTGACAACATTAAAAAATTCAACCTCGATGGCATTGTTGCTATCGGTGGCGATGGAACTTTTACTGGTGCAAAAATTTTTAACGAAGAACACCAAATTCCATTTATTGGAATACCCGGAACAATTGACAACGATTTGTTTGGAACTGACTATTGCATAGGATATGATACTGCCCTAAACACGGTTATTGAAGCGGTAGACAAAATAAGAGACACGGCAAGTTCGCACAACCGATTGTTTATTGTGGAAGTTATGGGAAGAGATGCAGGTTTTATTGCCCTTAGAAGTGGTATTGGTGTTGGTGCTGAAGCTATTTTAATCCCAGAAACTCCAACATACATTGATAAACTGATTGGTAAACTTAAAGACCAATCGACACTTGAAAAACAAAGTATGATAGTTATTGTGGCTGAAGGAGATGAAAACGGAGGTGCCTACAAAGTTGCTGAACAAGTGAAAACAAAATGCCCAGAATTTGATACACGCGTTACTGTGTTAGGACACATCCAACGTGGAGGAAGTCCTTCGGCATTAGATAGGGTTTTGGCAAGCCGATTGGGCAATGCGGCTGTAAATGCATTAATTGAAGGTAAAACCAACTTAATGGTTGGAGTTCTTCACCGCGATATTAGCTACATTCCTTTTGAAAAAGCCATTAAACATCATCAACGCATTAATCCTGATTTATTAAACCTTGCAGAAGTTCTTTCTCGTTAAACAACCTACATGAAACTCGAACAAACCCTCACAAGTCTAGAACAAAAAATAGCTCATTTTGATGCTAAAAATTTAAAGGTATCAACTAAAGGTGTGGATTGGCACATCGACCATTCGCTAAAAGTAATTATTGCTATTATTGAAACGTTAAAAAAATCCTCTCCTGCCGATTATCAATGGAAGTTTAATGCCGCCAGAGTATATTTCCTAACCAAAGGAAGTTTTCCGAGAGGTAAAGCAAAAGCTCCAAAATCGGTAATGAATGATGAAAACATATTGATTGATGATGTTTTGGCTCAACTAACAAGAGCAAAAACATTGGTTGCTGAACTTGATACGCTACATAAAAAAAGCAATTTTAAACATCCCTTTTTTGGATTATTAAATCGTAAAAAGACCAGACGATTTTTGAAGATACACACCAACCACCATTTGAAAATAATTGAGGATATACTGAACAATTAATTTTTTTAGTTCGACTATAAAAAAGACTGATATCATTTACGGTTAATGACAACTGCTATGATATTGTGCCTCATTGTAAGAAGCCGACCGCACATTCAAGAAAATTTGGTTTTAGCCAACACGAAAAACCAAAAGAGCTTGAATTTTTGCCTACGCTCGAAATAAATAGAGTAATTTAGAACAGAAAAAAATAAACGATTAAAGAGACAGTAAATGACAGATTTTTTTAAACATTTAATGCACGAATTTGAATTACCATTAGGAAACCCTGTGCTGATATTTTCCTTGATTTTATTTATCATTCTGCTATCTCCCATTCTGCTGAAAAGATTAAATATTCCCGGAATCATTGGATTAATTATAGCCGGTGTGGTTATCGGACCACATGGATTTAACATACTTGAAAAAAATTCTGCTGTTGACCTCTTTTCCACTATCGGACTTCTTTACATCATGTTCATTGCAGGACTTGAACTTGACATGAACGAATTTAAATCGAACCGAAACAAGAGTCTTTTGTTTGGATTTTTTACGTTTATTATTCCATTAGGAATAGGGTTTCCCGTTTGCTTTTATTTACTTGGATATGATTTTAATGCGAGTTTTCTTACCGCCAGTATGTTTGCAACACATACACTTGTCGCCTATCCCATTGTGAGTAAATTAGGAGTTTCAAAAAATCAAGCTGTTGCCATAACCGTAGGTGGAACAATTTTAACAGATACAGCAGTGCTTATTATTTTGGCTGTAATTATGGGAAACAACCAAGGGAGTCTAAACTCAGAATTTTGGATAAGGTTAGGTGTTTCATTAGCCATTTTCTCGGCAATTATGTTCCTTATTATTCCAAGAATCGCAAAATGGTTTTTTCGCAAACTTGAAAGTGAAAAACATTCACACTACATTTTTGTTCTTGCGGTAGTGTTTTTTGCAGCATTTTTGGCAGAAATAGCAGGTGTTGAACCAATAATTGGAGCTTTCGTTGCAGGTTTAGCATTAAACAAACTCATTCCACATTCATCTGCATTGATGAACCGCATAGAATTTATTGGAAATTCCTTATTCATTCCATTTTTTCTCATTAGCGTTGGAATGTTGGTTGATGTAAGTGTAATTTTAAGTGGTCCTATGGCTCTTATTGTAGCGGGAACACTGACTGTTGTGGCTCTATTTGGGAAATGGTTTGCCGCTTTGTTTACTCAGCTTATATTTAAGTATTCTAAAGCACAGCGACAACTAATTTTTGGGCTTAGCAGTGCTCACGCTGCTGCAACTCTTGCAGTGATTTTAGTGGGTTATAAAGCTGAAATTTTAGACGAAAACATCCTCAACGGAACTATCATACTTATTTTGATAACTTGCATAGTTGCCTCTTTTGCTACGGAAAAAGCTGCTAAAAAAATTGTTATTGAATCCGAAGATGACACAGGTGGTCTTATAAAAGTAAATGGCGGACACAGTGAACATATTCTTTTGCCAATTGCCAATGTTTCAAACATAGAAAAGCTGCTTGAATTTGCGATTTTCATTAAGGACAAGAAGTCAGCAAATCCCGTTTCTATCCTTTCAGTAGTTTTTAATAACAATGAAGCAGAAATCAATATCCTGAAAACAAGAAATAAACTTGAAGAATTTGTTAAACAAGCCTCTGCCTCCGAAACAAAAGTGAACATCATTGCAACTATCGACCACAATCCAGCAAGTGGTATAGCAAGAATTTCAAGAGAAATAATGGCCGACATTATTGTTCTTGGATGGCCTCAACGTTCAGGCTTCATTGACAAATTAATTGGCGAAAAAGTGGATAGTATTTTGACCAACACTGACAAAACCACTTTCATTTGCCATATAGAAAAACCATTGGTTCTGCACAAAAGGATTGTTATTGTCGCACCACCGTTAACCGAGCACGAAAACGGTTTTGGCTTATGGCTCAGCAAAATAGCAAAACTTGCTCAAGAATTAAGTATTCCTATTTTACTTTACTCTAATGAAGCGACCGAAAAATCTGTTCAAAATTTTTTCAAGAAAGCTAAACTAACAGCATCAATTACAGTAAATCCATTCAACGATTGGGAAGATTTTCTCGTGCTTTCAAGGCACATTCAACCTGATGATTTGTTCATTTTGGTTTCTGCCCGAAAAGGTGCTACTTCCTATATTGGTGTATTGGAAAACCTTCCTTCTAAACTCGAGAAACACTTTACAACCAATAGCAGGTTCGTAATCTACCCTCATCAATATGCTGACAACATAAGCAGAGAACAGTATAGTGACTTTTCGGCAGAACCGTTGAACAAGGGAATTGACGCAGTTCAGAAAATTGGTAAAGGCATAAATTCCATTTTTAAGAAAAAAGATAATGAATAATATATTTAAAGAACATCAATATCAACGCAGACTGCTGCCATAGCTTCTTGTTACTTTTATATGGACAATTTCCATTTGGCACATTTACAATAATGGATTATTAAATGAAAAATTGTTCGCGGATATTGCAGTTCTGCTGCTTCTACCCATAGCTATACCCTATTGCTCCTTTTTTTAAAGTTCTCGGTTAGAATTGATAAAAATTGCTTGATGTTCAATATGTTCCGTTATCATTCAAATCATTCTGATAAGCGCATTTTTAATGATGATTGGATTAATGATAACAAAAAAGAAAGAAGCCGAAGAAACAGAACAGGCAATAAAAAACCAAGTAGCTATTGAGGATTAATCTCTCAACCTTTTTAGGTTTCTTTCTATATAGTTTTGAGAAGTCAACAATGCATCTTGTATACGTTTAGCATATCGAATACTGTCTAAAATCTCTTTTTGCTTCTCCTCCACTATTTCTTTCTGTTTTTCAATAATGGTTTTTTGGCGTTTGATTAGCACAAATCGGTTAATTAATACCACCACAAAAAGTAAAATAATGATGATTCCACCAATTACAATATTTCTAATTTTTCTTATTCGATCCATTTCAACCTCTTGCAATTGATTGTCTTTTTGCAGCAACAAAATCTCTTGCTCTTTTTTCTCCGACTCATATTTGGTTGACATTTCTGCAACCTGTTTTGATGATGCCTCAGAATAAAGTGTATCCAAAAGCTTAATATACTCCTCTTGATTTTCGTATGCTTTTAAATAATTTCCTTGAATAGCATAGGCTTTTGAAAGTGTTCCGTAAATGGTTTTGGTATTGTCTTTTGTTCCAAGCTCAATAGATACTGGCAATGCTTCTAATGCAAACTGTAAAGCTAAATCTGCTTTATTCTTTTTTAGATAAACAGTTGCCAAACTGGCTTTGGTACTCATTATCCCTTTTTTATCTTGTAATCGATACCTTAAATCAAGTGATTTTTGAAAGAAGGTTAACGCCGAATCCAACTGATTTTTAATTTCATAAATAGAAGCCATGTTGTTAAGCACCACCGCAACCGAATTGATATTATTTAATTCTTCAAAAAGAGGAAGTGCTTCTTTATAATGAGTTAACGATTTATCTAATTCTTCTTTCTTTCTATATAAGTTGGCATAATTTACCAACGTGGTTGCATACAATTGTGGGTTATTTAGCTCTTTACTAATTTCAAATGCTTTATCATTAAATTTTAAGGCTTTATCCACCTGCCCCATGTTCCCAAGTATAACACAAATGTTACCATTAACGGTTGCTATGGCAAACTTATCCGTTCCAACACCTTCATATAGTTTTAAAACTTTAAGGTTAATATCTAATGCTTTGGGGTAATTTGCTCTTATTTCTTCAATAACAGCCATTTTTGAGAACACTGCAGCTGTACCGATAGTATCTTTTAATAAAGTCCGAATGTTTACGGCTTCTGCATAATGATTTAAAGCCTCTTCATATTGACCAATTCTCAAATAAAGTGTTCCTAAATCGTTAAACGATTGTGCTAAAAGTGAATCGTTTTTTAATTCCTTTGAGATTTTAACTGCTTCTTTACCGTATCGTTCTGCTTTGTTAGGCTCTGAAGCACCTAAATACCAACACAAGTCGTTTAGTAAAACAACCTTTTCTTTTCCTTTTTTGGTTTTTACCAGTTGCTCCAACGAATCGAGATTGCCTTGAGCAAAAGCAAAGGAGGAAAGAAACAATAAGGCAACAAGTATTTTCTTCATTCAGTTCACCAAAGGTACCTGTTAATAAATTTGAGGATAATCAGTTGGATTAACTTCGTGCATCATGTTGTAAGCAGCATCAAAAATATCTTCAATACTTGGTTTACTAAAGTAATCGCCATCAGTTCCATAAGCAGGACGGTGAGCTTTTGCTGTTAACGTAACTGGCTCCGAATCTAAATGGAAAAATCCTTTTTGTTCTTCAATAATTTGTTGTAAAATAAAGGCACTTGCACCACCTGGCACATCTTCATCAACAACCAATAAACGGTTGGTACGTTTTAATGATTCCACAATAGTATGGTTGATATCAAAAGGCAACAAGGTTCTTAAATCAATTAACTCCGCAGAGATACCTACTTCATTCAGTTGTTGAACAGCTTGTAATGCTAAATTACATGTCGAACCATAAGAAACAATAGTTAAATCTGTTCCTTTAGTTAACACCTCTGGAATTCCCAACGGCGTGGTAAATTCACCCAAATTAGACGGAATACGTTCTTTGGTACGGTAGCCATTTAATGGTTCAATAATTATTGCTGGGTCATCGCCTTTTAACAAGATATTGTAGAAACCTGCTGCATCAGTTAAATTTCGTGGCACACAAACATGAATTCCTCTAATAGAATTGATAATCATACCCATTGGTGAACCCGAATGCCAAATACCTTCCAAACGATGTCCACGTGTACGAACAATAACTGGAGCTTTTTGACCACCTTTTGTTCGATATTGTAAGGTAGCTAAATCGTCGCTCATTACTTGAATGGCATACAATAAATAATCTAAATACTGAATTTCGGCAATTGGACGTAAGCCTCTTAATGCCATTCCAATTCCTTGTCCTAAAATGGTGTTTTCTCTAATCCCTGTATCCGAAACTCTAATTTCGCCATATTTATCTTGTAACCCTTCCAAACCTTGATTTACACCACCAATTTTACCTGAATCTTCTCCAAAAATTAGCACTTCTGGATAAGTGGCTAAAATTTTATCAAAATTTTCTCTCAACACTACTCTACCGTCTTCCATTTGATCGGTTAACACCGCCTTAACCTCAGTAACGTTCATTGGCGACGAATCAAACTCCGAATGCAACGTTGAACTGTATCTGTCGAAATTTAACTCCGCAGCTTTTTTCAACCAAACCGACAACGTATTTTTTGAAGCCAAGTTTTCGTTTCTAGTAATCCTCAGCGTCTTTTTTGCTGATGAAATAATATCTTTTCTGATGGGTTCTGTGTTTGATTTCAACCCATCAATCAAAGGCTGTATAAATGCCGAGTTCGAGCTTTCTGTAGCAATTTTTTGCAACAACTCCACCACTTCGTTTCGTTCAGCTTTAATTGGATTTAGATAAGCTTCCCAAGCAGCTTTTTTTGCATCGTTTACTTCTTTTTTTCCTGATTTTTCTAGCTCTTCAATTTCTCCTTCTGAAGCAATATTATTAGCTAAAATCCATTCTTTAAATTTCTTTACACAGCAGTATTCTGCTTCCCACTCTAATCGTTCTTTGCTTTTGTAACGCTCGTGCGAGCCAGATGTTGAGTGTCCTTGTGGTTGAGTAACTTCCTCCACATGTACTAAAACCGGACAATGTTCTTCACGGGCAATTTTTACTGCTTTTTCGTAAGTTTCAATTAACGATGGGTAATCCCATGCTTTTACTTTAAAAATTTCGTAACCGTTGTTAGCACCTTTATCTCTTTGAAAACCTTTTAACACCTCAGAAATACTTTCTTTAGTAGTTTGGTATTTTTTAGGTACTGAAATTCCTTGACCATCGTCCCAAACCGACATTACCACAGGAACTTGCAACACACCAATGGCATTAATTGCTTCCCAAAACTGACCTTCGCTCGTACTTGCATCACCAATGGTTCCGAAAGCAACTTCGTTTCCTCCATTAGAAAATTTAGTAAATCCTGATAAGTTTTTATTGTGTCGATATACTTTTGAGGCTTGAGCTAAACCCAACAAACGAGCCATTTGCCCTGCTGTTGGAGAAATATCTGCCGATGAATTTTTTTGTTTGGTTAAATCTTTCCAAGTTCCATCTTCATTTAAGCTACGTGTACCAAAGTGTCCGTTCATAGAACGACCTGCCGAAGAAGGTTCTGCCTGCACATCGGTGTGAGCATACAATTGAGCAAAAAATTGTTGAACGGTTAACTGACCAATAGCCATCATCAAGGTTTGGTCGCGGTAGTAACCCGAACGAAAATCACCTTCTTTAAACTGTTTAGCTAACGCCAATTGTGGCAACTCTTTACCATCGCCAAATATGCCAAATTTTGCCTTCCCTGTCAATACTTCTTTTCTGCCCAAATAAGAAGTTTCTCTACTCATGTAAACGAGTTGATAATCCTCTAAAATGGTTTCTTTAAATTTATCTTTAGATATCGCAGTATCTGTTGATTTTGTAGCAGTTGTATTACTCATTCCCTTCTAAATTATTTAACTTATTTTCGACTAGATAAGATTTGATAGCAAGGCAAAGCCAAGCAACGCGAAGTTAATAAATAAAAGGGATAGTTTAAAATGGTTGAACTGTAATTTCTTTCTGATTACTCCAACTGCTTGTAATACACCAATTCGTGTTCAATCAAATTGGGATGAAAAATTTGTATCAAATCGGCTAAAACAACATGAGGATTAATAACTCCAGACTCCCAATAATCATTACCAGAAGCCTTGTTTACTTTAAGATTATTGTTAAACACTTGCTTGTTTTTTACCGACTTAAATGCTGCAAACTTACTGTGTACAGTCAGTACTTCGGTTATGGAATTAAACGCATTAAGGTTAATCCAATAATCAGCATCAAAAGCTTTTTCAAAAATCACTTCTTTATCTACTACAAAACTAGACGTCTCAGTATTCTCTGCCCACAAATAATTTGCTCCAGCATCTTTAAACAATTGTGCTTGAAACGATTTTCCTCCTGCCAAATACCAAGCTCCATTCCAAGGCATTCCTACAAAAACACTTGGTTTTGCTTCAATAGATTTAGTTAGTTCAACTAGTTTTTGGTATTCCGATTCAATGTTGTTGTAAATTGCATTTGCCAACGAATCTTTATCGTAAAAAGCTCCCACAAACTTTATCCACTCTGCTTTGCCAAGCGGATGATTTTCCATGTATTCGGAATTCAATACCACTTTTTGTCCCAAACTTTCTAATTTATTGAGTTTGGTTTTTGATGTTTCATCTATTCCAAAAGTCATTACCAAATCAGGATGAAGTTCAACAAGCAATTCGTAATTCACCAATTGCTCACTTCCTATTTCTTTTATCTGTTGGGTTTGTATCTTATCCAACACTTTTTGGTTGCTTACATAATCACTTCCTGATAACGCTTTAATTGAATTTAACTCATCTAATTTATCGATAAAAGCTACATGGGTCAAACTAAAACAAACGATAGATTTGATGGGTATTTTTACAAAAATTGCGTTATCAAATCCTTCAGGTTTGTTGTTTTTATAAAGCACATATTGGTGAGGAGTAGTTTCTCCCTTCCACACATTTTTTAAGGTAATTATTTTGTAATCGTCAGCTTGTTGAATTTCAAACCCTTGAGCATAATTTAACTCAACCGCTTTTAATACTTGTTCTTGTTTGGTGTTTTCTTGTTCTACAGACGAATTACAGCCATAAAACAACAACGTGATTGAAAGAAAGAAAAAAAATGTTCTGTTCATTCCAAATGCTACTTGATAGTTACGTTAACTGAGTAAAATCCAGTATTGGTAGCATTGTAAACTGTTTCGTGAATTGATAAATACAACATACCACTTTGAGTAACTTTTGAATTGTAATTTGCCCCAGCTTTTGTTGCTACACCTGCTTCTCCAATTTTGAACACCACATTGCCATACGACGGATAGTTTGAGGCGCCATAACTATCAACAAAATCCTCCGCATTTGCATTTTTGGTTGAGCCATCTGGCTTGTATTTATTTCCCGATAAACTTGCTAACGTAACTTCTCCTGTTGCCGAAATAATTAATGTTTGACCAGGTTTTACCATAATACCTGTTTTAAACCAACCGCCATTTGCATTTGAACTAATGTGTGTTGCAGCCATTAGCTTAAACGATTTGCTATCGGCAGAAGTTTGGTCAAAATACATGACATCAATTTTTTGAATTTTATCACGTGGAACCGTTAGTGTCCCATAAGCCGTTTTTAATTCAATAGAAGAAAATTCATACGTTCCGCCCATGTTGTATTCATAATCAATAACTACTACATCTTTGGTTTTATAATTCGCCGAAATTCCATGTACCGCCTTTAACTCACTTAAAGCATTTGTTAAAGTGTAATCAGTAAAGTTGCTAGATTCGGAAGTTCCTGAATAGATTAAATCTTCTAAAACAGGAACTGCTCCAGAGCTTAATGAAGTAAGTGAAGTGTAAGCTTTACTTCTCATTTCTTCGTTAGAGTTTAAGAGTTGTTTTGCTAAATTGGTGATGTTCTCTTTTTGAGACACGTCTGGTTTCACGCCCAATTCAATAGAGGTTACATTTTTAATTGGAACATCCAATTTACCATAATCAGTTGACAAAACCAAATTAGATACCTTTGCTGTTCCTGTAACAACATTTCCATCTTTAAGTGTTAAGGTAAATTCTGTTTTGCTTTGAGCAAAAATGCCAACAGGAATAACCAACGCTAGTATTAAAAAAAATCTCATAAATTAAGGTGTTTTGATTTATTTCTCAATCGATTCTAAATTCCATAAGGTTTCAGTAATGTTATATCCATTTTTGGTGTAGAACTTACCCCCCCATTTGTAGAATCTTTTTTCGTAAACATCAACGTGTTTTCCTGTTACTTTTATTCTTCTAAGTACCACAGCATTGCCCTCTTCAGCAGTTTCTTCTGTAATTCCCTGTGGATATTTACTAGATAATTCTAAGTCTTCACTTGGCTTCATTTCGCCAACATAAACATCGTGTGGTTTAGCACTTCTAATTTTTTGATAAGAAAGTGTATTTAAATCTGCAAAAAACTGGTCATTTTTATTACGATCTTGCTCTATTTTTTCGTAATAACGTAAGTGATATTGACCTTTCGATTTTTCTGTTTCTGTTCGTTCTTTCTCAATTTTCTCTAATTGCTCTACCGCCAATTGTCGGTTATCGTTGTGTTTATCAACTCGTTCTTTATCTTGTTGAGCTAAATCATCTTTATACCCTTTTAAATAGGCTGTTTTATCTTTATAGCTTTGTTCCTGTCTTTGCGAAGCTTCCTTCATATTTGCTTCATACTCGTCTATTTCTTGCTTGCTTATTTCTCTTTTGTTTCCAGCATCTTCAATACGTCTTTTTTCCAATTCAGCTATTGCCTCTTTATACTCCTGTATTTTAGTAGCATTTAATTCAAAATATTTTGAGCTTTTTAATTGTTGCTTATGTATTGCAGCAACCATATCAATTAAACTGTCTTGGTTGTATTTCTTTCTGTCTGTTGCTCTTGAAACCAAAATAGTTTCTTGCTCATGAAGTTGTTTAGTATATTCAGCAACATTCATTTCACGCTCTTTTCTTCGTTTTTCAGCTTGTTCAACATCTTTCTGAATTTGAACTGTCATTTCATTTAATCCTTTTTCATTGGTTGTTCTTCTTTCCAAAGCCTTTTCTTGTAAAATCAAATCGTTTTCATTTACACCATCCGCAAAAGCATACAACTCTTGAATCTTCTCTTCTAATTGCTTGTCCTGACTTTTATTAAAAACTTTAATTTCCTCTTCCATTTTTATCGCTTCTTCATTTGCCGACTGGCGTTTATTTTCTGCAGATGATAGCAACGCTTTTTCGGCACTTTCTTGTTCGGCAGTGGTAGTTTTTAATTTCTCAAAATTATCTGTACGGTATTTATCTGCATCAGCATATTTTGTTTTTAAATCGCCTTCTAGTTTCTCTAAATCTTCTTGAGCAGATTTTGTTTTGTTGTAAGATGAAGAAACTAAAATTGCTTCTTGACTTTCTACTTCTTTTTTGTATTTATCAACTGCAATTCCTTTATCCGCATCTCTATTTTTAAGCATATCAGCCATCATGGCTTCTAGTTCTTTATCCTTGTCTTCAGTAATCTTAACACGTGGAGCATTCGGGTCCATATTTACCACAACTACCTCATTTGCTTTATTCATTCTTTTGGCAATTTCCTCCAGTTGTTCTTTTGGATATTTTTCATCTGGATACAAAGCCAAAGCACTTTCGTATTTGTATTTTGAATCAATGTATTTTTCAAATTTAAATGCTCTATCAGCATCATAAATTAACGTATTGTATTGTTCTCTTTTTTGTTTTTCACCCAATTGAGCACTTTCACTGTCTTTCTCTTGACGAGCAAGTTCAGCTAATAAATTATTTATTTCAGCAATTTTTTCTTTAGGATACATTTCAGTTGGCATCAAATCAACAGCCTCTCCATAAAGGTTTAGGGCATCTTTATACATTTTTTTGGCAAAAGATTCGTCAGCCTTTTTAATTAAGGTATTGTATCGTTCCTGCTTTTGTTGTAAAGCATTATTCGTAACCGAAATTTCTTCTTGCTTTTTAGCTAATTCGGATAGAATAATATCTATTTCCAACAACTTGTCTTTTGGATATGATTCGTTTGGTTTTACTTCTAAAGCTCCTTTGTAGTTCTGTTTAGCTTTATCGTAATCTTTAGCGTTAAATCCAGCATCAGCAAGTGCTATAAAAGCATTATACTTCTCGTTTCTTTGTTTCTCAGCTAATGCAGCATTATCCTTTTCTGCTGCAAGTTTTGCTAACAAATCATCAATTTCTTTAATTTTTTGTTTTGGGTAAGTTTCTTCAGGCAGAATAATCGAAGCCTCAGAGAACTTACGTTTTGCATCCTCATATTTTTTAGCAGAATATTCACTTTCAGCTTGAGCGATTACCGCATCATAATATTCACGTTTCTTTCTTGCTGCTTCAGCTGCTAGTTTTTGTTCTTCCGATTGTTTTTCCAAATCAGCAAGCAACTTGGTTATTTCATTGATTTTATCTTTTGGATATTGCTCGTCTTTTTTCAATGCAGAAGCTTCATAATACTTTATTTTAGCTTCTTTGTAGTTTGTTGTTTTAAAGTCGTTATCAGCAGCAGCAATTATCTTACTGTATTTCTCATTTAATGCTTTTAACTCTGCATTAGCAGCCTCTTCGGCTGCTTTTTTTGCTGCCAAATCGGCTAAAATTTGTTCAATCTCTTTTATTTTATCTTTCGGGTATTGTTCCTCAGACTTAAACCCTAAAGCCTGATTATAGTTTGACTTTGCATCATCATAACTTTTTGAAGCAAAGCTTTTATCGGCAGCAGCAATAAGTGCTTTGTATTTCTCATCTTTCTCTTTTTGAGCCATCATTGCTGATTCTTCGGCTGCTTTCTTTTTAGCTAATTCTGCCAAAATATTTTCTATCTCAACCAACTTATCTTTTGGATACTGCTCTGTCGATTTAATTGTTAAGGCCTGGTTGTAATTTGTTTTTGCTATATCGTAGTTTTTATTTTCCATCCCTTTATCGGCTAAAGCAATAAAAGTTTGGTATTTCTCATTTTTTTGTTTTTCAGCTAAAGCTGCCGCTTCTTCTTCCGCTTTTTTCTTAGCTAAATCGGCTAATATTCCATCAATCTCAGCTATTTTATCTTTTGGATATTTTTCTTCTACCTTTATTTTAGAAGCATCGGTATAAGTTGTTTTTGCAACTTCGTAGTTTTTTGCTTTAAATGCTGCATCTGCAGAAATAATCAAATCAGTATATTTCTGATTTTTAGCTTTTTCCTCTGCCTCTTTTTTGGCTAAATCGGCAAGCAAGGTTTCTATTTCTGCAATTTTATCTTTAGGATATTTTTCTTCTGCTTTAATGGCTAAAGCTGATTGGTATTTGCTTTTTGAAGCATTGTAATCTTTCGCTTTTAACAATCCATCTGCTTCTACAATTAAAGCTTTGTACTGTTCTTCTTTTGCTTTGTTTTCGGCTTCTTTTTTAGCTAAATCAGCTAAAATGGTTTCTATTTCTGTTAACTTATCTTTAGGATATTTTTCTTCTGCTTTAATGGTCAAAGCAGCTTGGTATTTTCCTTTTGCATTATTATAATCTTTAGCAGCCAACATTGCATCTGCTTCTTTTATTGCTTTTTGATATTGCTCTTCTTTAGCTTTGCTTTCGGCTTCTTTTTTAGCCAAGTCAGCTAAAATAGTTTCAATCTCTTTTAGCTTATCTTTTGGGTATTTTTCATCAGGTTTAATGCCGCTAGCTGTTTCATAAGCTTGTTTTGCAACGTCATATTTTTGCAATCCCATCGATTTATCTCCGTTGGTTATTGCTGCCTGGTAGTTCAATTCTTTTTGTTTGTTTTCAGCATCTTTTTTAGCCAAATCTTCTAAAATTGCTTTTATCGCAGCAATTTTATCTTTTGGGTATTGTTCTGTAGCCTTAATGGTAGCTGCAAGTTGAAAAGATGCTTGTGCTTTCTGATAATCTTTTGCAGTAAAAGCGGCGTCACCAGCAGCAATTGCATTTTTGTAATCTTCTTCTACTTTTTTCTGATTTGCCAACAATTGGTCGGCTTCAGCTATTTTCTTTTTAGGATATTCCTCGTTTGGTTTTACACCTAATGCTTTGTTGTACGATGCTTTCGATTTTTCGTAATCCTTAGCATTAAATAAATTATCAGCTTCGGTTATTGCAGCTTTATATTCCTCATCTTTTTTCTGACTTTCGGCTAAAAGTTTATCTATTTCCGCAATCTTGGTTTTAGGGTATTCCTCATGCGATTTTAAGGCAATAGCTTTTTGGTATTCTGCTTTTGATTTTGCATAATCTCTTAAATTCAGAAATTGGTCACCAGCAGCAATGGCTGCATTGTATGCTTCCGAGTTTTTCTTGTCGTTAGCAATAATATCCTTAATCTGTTTTAGTTTCTCTGGTGGATACTTCTCGTCTGGTTTATAGCTAGCAGCTTTTTGATAACCTAAAGTAGCTGCATCCCAATTTTTCTCCGCAAAAGCTTTATCAGCTTCAGCAATTGCATTGGTATATCGTTTATTGGCTTCTTCAAAACCAGCTAATTTATCGGATATAATTCCCAACTGAAATTGCGGATACGATTCGTCTGGAAAGATTTTAGCAGCCTCATCATACAATGGTTTTGCAGCCTGCCACTGTTGAGCATTAAATGCTTTATCTGCAGCAAGAATTGCTTTATCATAACTTGCTTGTTTAGCTTTACGTTCTGCTTCCTGATTTTTTAATCTTTCTGCAAGCTCGGCTTTTAACCTATCCAACTCTGCTTTAATTGACTTGGTATATTCTGGATCATAATCCATATAACCAGTTGCTGGATTAAAAGCAACTTTAGCAATAGGTTTATTTAAAATAGAAACATCTAATCCATCCATTTTTTCAAACAAGTTCATTTCCATAGGAAATTCAAACCCATATTTTGCATCATCTGGTGGAACGTTTTTGGTAGAAAACTCTATTCGTTTGCTTACGTGTCCTGGTCGAGAAAATTCGATAAGATAGACACCGTCTGGTTCTAGTGCAGCTTGAAACTTACCTGTTGCTTCTGAAGTTAATGTTTTCCATACCGCTCCATTTTTTTTTATGGTAATGGTAACTCCTTCAAACCTTTTATTGGTTTCTTCTTTCTTCACAGAACCCACCACATCAAGTGTCCATTGGGCATACGAAGCATTGCTTAGCACCAATAAAATTAATGCTAATGCAATTTTTGTCAGTTGATATGTAAAGTTTTTTTGCACCTTTTTGTGTATGCTTAACTTACAAATATCGCAATATCTGTTAATAAACCCTAAACTTGAGTTAAATAATTCATGTTGATTAAACGGATTTTTTAAATTATTGTTTTAATCTAACAAAACAATGGATGTGGAAAATTTACTTTTTCCACAAAAAAAGAAAATTAAAATGAGTTAGAAATGGCTATAAAATCAGCTACTTTTAATGAAGCCCCGCCTATTAAACCACCATCTACATCAGGTAATGCAAAAAGTTCTTGAGCATTGGAAGCATTACAACTTCCCCCATATAATATAGAAATATTACTTGAGACAACTTCTCCATATTTTTCTGAAAATAATTGTCGAATAAACTGATGCATTTCTTGTGCTTGGGCTGGCGATGCAGTCACACCTGTACCAATAGCCCACACAGGTTCGTAAGCAATTACAAGTTTAGAAAAATCAGTTGAAGAAAAATGAAACAATGCTTCCTGCAATTGAGTTTTAACAGTACTAAAATGTTGTTTATTATTTCGTTCTTCAAGCTGTTCTCCACAGCAAAAAATTGGTGTGATATGGTGTTCTAAACAAACCGCTACTTTCTCAGCTAATTCCTCATTGGTTTCTTTAAAATATGTTCTTCTCTCGGAATGACCAACAATAACATACTGAACACCAACAGATTTTAGCATTTCTATCGACACCTCACCTGTAAATGCACCACTTTTGTTTTTATTGCAATTTTGGGCACCAACAGCTATCGAAGATGATTTACAAATTTCGGAAACCGCTTGAATAAATGGAAAAGGAGGACAAAGCACCAATTGAGCAATTGAATCTGTTTTAGCAGCAACGATACCCTTCGCTAAATCAATGGCTTGATTTAAATCGGTATTCATTTTCCAATTTCCCGCTACGATTTTTTTTCTCATGATTGATTATTTTACCCTTACTCGTGGGTCTAACAAGCCATAAACAATATCAACCAGAATGTTGATGATAACAAAAATGGTCGCAGTTAATAATACTCCTCCCATGATTATAGGTAAATCAAATTTCATTAATGCGTCATACAATACCCAACCTATACCTTTCCAAGCAAAAATTTGCTCAACAAATAATGCTCCAGCCAACAAACTAGCAAACATACCTGAAATGGCTGTAACAACAGGATTCAATGCATTTTTTAAAGCATGTTTTACCACTACTTTATAAAATTTCAATCCTTTAGCTTTTGCCGTTCTTATATAATCTTGCGAAAGCACATCAAGCATAGAACTACGAGTTAACTGCATAATAGCAGAAACTGGTCGCATTCCCAAGGTTATTGCTGGCAAAATAAGGTTATCTAAACGGAGTATTTCTCCGTTCCCTAAGTCGTCGTATTCAAACAAACTTCCTGTCATGTTTAAGCCAGTATATTCTGATAAAAGGTAACCAAACAACCAAGAACAAATGATTGCCGAATAAAACGATGGAACAGACATTCCTAAAATAGAAGAAAACAACAGCGATTGATCCATCCAAGTATTCTTTTTTAGTGCAGCTAAAATACCAAACAAAATACCAAAAAACGTTGCCAAAGCCATTGCCGCAAAAGCTAATACTGCTGTTTCCAACAGGTAATCGCTCATTATTTCTGATACCTTTCTTTTGGTTTGATATGAACGTCGGAGGTATGGTTTTTTTAACACCACAACATCAGATTCACCATAAGAGAACAATTCTTTAAAATCGTATTTATCAGGGTCTAAATAAAGGTGATGATTTACATCTTTATCGTGAACGGAAATAGGTGATAAATCATTGATGTACATTACAAACTGAGTAGATAATGGTTGATCTAACCCTAAATCTTTTTTGATTACGCGAATAGATTCTTCATCTGCACGTTGCCCCATCATCATCCTTGCTGGGTCACCCGGAAGTACATTAAAAAGTAAGAAAACGATTGAGATTACTCCGGTTAAAACCAGAAAACCATACAATACTCGTTTGATAATAAATTGTAACAAATTATAATTTTTTACTTTAAATATTTCACTTTAACTTCTTTGTAATCAGGCAAATCGTTTGCATTCCATTTTGCCAATACTGTACCTTTTTTCAACAACACTATACCTGGATTTGCCCTAACAATTGTTTTAAGTGTTATGGCATCGCAAGTAAAAAAGTCGAACATGGTTTGATTATCATGTCTAAATTTTTCTACATCTTCATACAATGAAGCAGTTAACGCAATAAAATAATGACCTTCCAAATTACTTTGGTCGACAAAAGTATTAATCTTTTTAAATGTTGAAAGTTTTGTTTTGTTTATGTCGTAAGCAACCAACACAAAAAGATATCCTTCTTCGTTTAAATAATCTTGTGCATAATCGTTTCCATCGTCAGCAATAATAGTAAAATCGGTAATGGTAGGGTGGTCTCCAGCCTTTATTAATTTGGTGGTTCTGTCAGCAAATTCATAATTAGGATTATCCCAAGGGTAATTTTTTTCGGTAAATTCTTCTACTACCCCTGTCGTTTTGTTTTTGTAAAAGAAAATGTTCTCAAAAACATCTGGTTGAGCTCCAGGAGGCAATGTCATTTGCTCAGGAATACTTTTACCAATTGCATAAGGACGATAATCTTTTATTGGCAAATGAATAATAGTGTAATAGATAAAAACAGAGGCTAATATAGCAATGTAGGTAATTGGAATAAATTGAGTTGCAACCGATTTAATAAAGTATTTTGACAATAAATACCCTACAAAACCAACTGCTGTAAATATTAATGGGAAATACCAACTAAACACCCAAGAATAAAATCCAACCATTGCAAACGCTGGAATTAGAATAAAAGCATCATCACGCAAGGTGTTCATTTTAATTTTATGGCGTTGGAAAAACACCGGCAAAATCAATATCATCAAGATTAAATCTTTTACAAATGATTCCCAAGGTGTTAAACTTCTACCTAATGACCCTTTCATTGCATCGCCAAAACAACCGCAATCGGTAACACATTGTACAGGTAACTTTTCGTTAAATACAATATTGTTTCCTTTTTCTTCAGCAATCGAAATTTGGGTATTCAACTCCATTTTTTCCACCATTTTTTGGTGTTCTGGAGAATCTTTTACCACTTCTGTTAGTTGATTATAAGTAGAAGCTGTATCGCAAGTTGCTGTGTGTAGGGTTAAAAAGAAGAAAATTACGGTTAACCCCAGTAATGAATATACAGTGATTTTAATTCGTGTGGCAAACAACACGGTAAACCCTAAGATAATTTCTAATGCACACAATACCACTGCAAAAGCAAGTGCATATTCTGCTAAAAACTCCAACGTAAACGAATCCCAACCCAATAGGTTTCTAACACGATAAGCCAATGCTCCGTTTTCAAAATATTCTTCTAGTTTGTAGCTAAAACCAAGCGGGTCGTTAGCCTTAATTAAACCCGAAACAATAAACAGCGAGCCTACTAAAATCCTAGATATGTTTGCAATCCATTTCATCTTATTGTCGTTTAAAAAAAATCTAAATTAATTTCTAAACTTACTCGAATTGTTGGTTTAACACTATTTTAACTATTATGTTCAATTTTAATCATGGCAAAAACAGCATAATTAATCATGTCTAAATAATTTGCATCAATACCTTCCGATATCAATGTCTTTCCTTTGTTGTCTTCTATTTGTTTGGTTCGCAACAGTTTCATTAAAATCAAATCGGTAAGCGAACTCAAACGCATATCACGCCAAGCCTCATCGTAATCGTGGTTTTTGTTTTCCATCAAGTTTTTTGCTTGTAAAAAATACTTGTCGTACAAACGTTTTGCCTCGTCAAATTTCAATTCGGTATTTTCGTTGTAACCCAATTCCAATTGAACCAACGCCATGATACAATAATTGATAATACCTATATATTCCGAACGAATACCTTCATCTACCTTACTAAACCCTTTCTCCTCAATACTTCTGATACGTTTTGCTTTAATAAAAATTTGATCGGTAAGCGAGCTGGTTCGTAAAATTCTCCATGCACTACCATAATCTTTCATCTTTTTTGTAAAAATGTCGCTACAAATCTTTATTATTGAATCGTATTGTTTTGAAGTAGTATTCATTAAATTCTTATCTAAAAATATGTTCACCAAAGAAACCGTGCAAGATACATTTTTTTTGAAAAAAAAATCAATTAATTGTAACGGGAAAATTCTAAATTTAGACGAACCCCTTGTTATGGGGATACTAAACGCCACTCCTGACTCATTTTTTGACGGAGGAAAACATTCCGACGAAAAAAGCATAATAACCCATGTGAAACAACAATTGGCTGATGGTGCTGCTATTATTGATGTTGGAGGTTATTCGTCGCGACCAGGAGCAGCCGAAGTATCGGAAAAAGAAGAGTTGGAAAGGGTATTACCAGTAATACAATTGTTAAAACAAGAGTTTAACGACATTGTTATCTCTATCGACACGTTTAGAAGTCGTGTGGCACAAGAAGCCGTAAAACATGGTGCTGCCATTATAAATGACATTGCTGCAGGCGAACTAGATAATAAAATATTTGATGTGGTTGCCGAACTTCGAGTACCTTATATTATGATGCACATGCAAGGCACACCACAAACCATGCAAAAGAACCCTACTTACCAACACGTAACTAAAGAAGTGATGAGTTATTTTTCCGAAAAAGTAAATGTGCTGCACCAAAAAGGAGTGAATGATATCATTTTAGACCCTGGTTTTGGTTTTGGAAAAACACTGGAACACAACTACCAGTTGCTAAAAGAATTGAATTATTTCAATTGGTTTGAATTACCCATTTTGGTTGGTTTATCTCGAAAATCGATGATAACCAAAGCGTTGAATATTAGCTCGAAAGATGCTTTAAATGGCACTACTGCATTAAATGCTTTGGCTTTAACTAAAGGAGCAAACATTTTACGTGTACACGATGTGAAAGAAGCCAACGAAGTAGTACAACTTTTTAATTTGATGCAGAAAAAATAATCTGACACGAATTACACTAATCAAAAAATATCCTTGATTATAGAAAAATTAATGGATTAGTTATATTTGAGAAAAAAAGAAAAAAATGAACTTCTATAACTTTGTAAATTCAACTCTTGGCTGGTTTCACCTAATCGTTGCTTTGTTTGCTATGGTAGTTGGAGCTTTTGTTTTAGCTACTAAAAAAGGCACTAAACAACACAAACGTGCTGGATACTTTTATGTATTTTCCATGTTGTTGGTTTGTGGTTCTGCCATGGGAATATACGGACTTACGGGAAAATTTGGCATTTTTCATGTAGCAGCAATCATCGGATTTATTACTTTGGCTGGAGGCATGATTCCTATGTTTGTTTCTCGTTTAGAAAAATACAAAGGAGTTCATGTATGGTTTATGTATTACTCCATTCTTGGTCTTTATGCCGCCTTTGCTTCCGAATTGAGTGTTCGAATTCCCGACAAACCATTTTTTACCATGGTAGGAATTTCTACAGGAATTATCTTTTTTGTGGGAACCATCTTTATTCTAATAAAACAAAAAGTGTGGTCGAAGTACTTTGAATAATTTGAAATAAACCTAGATGCCCAAAGACAAGAAAGTACACCCGAAAGAAAAAGTAAAACTACATCTGCGTAACAAACACCGTGAGCGTTACGATTTTGAATTGCTCACTAAAACCTGCCCCGAGTTAACTCCTTTTGTTTTGATAAACCCTTATGGCGATGAGTCGATTGACTTTTTTAACCCCATGGCTGTAAAAATGCTGAACAAAGCCTTGCTAAAACACTATTATCAAATGCAAGAATGGGACATTCCCGCAGGATATTTATGCCCCCCCATACCCGGAAGAGCCGATTACATGCATTACCTAGCCGATTTGTTGAGCGAAAGTAACAACAACAAAGTTCCGACAGGAAAAACCATTAAGGTGTTAGACATTGGCGTTGGAGCAAATGCTGTTTACCCTATTATTGGGCAAAGCGAA
Organism: uncultured Vicingus sp.; assembly: GCA_964398455.1. Lineage (GTDB taxonomy): Bacteria > Bacteroidota > Bacteroidia > Flavobacteriales_E > Vicingaceae > Vicingus. The sequence continues at coordinate 275,890 of CAYNMR010000001.1, forward strand.
TACGGATGGTTGTTTGTTGGAACCGATATTGATACCACTGCACTTGCTTCAGCAACTAAGCTAATGGAACAAAACCCTGTATTAAAAGAACACCTTAAGTTGCGAATGCAACCCAATGCCAAACATATTTTTAAAAACATTATACAACCAAACGAACGGTTTAATGCAAGTATTTGCAACCCTCCGTTTCATGCGTCGTTGGCTGAAGCACAGGCAGGAACAACCAGAAAACTAAAAAACCTAACGGGTAAAAAAACCTCCCAACCTACTTTAAATTTTGGTGGAAAAAGTAACGAGCTTTGGACTAAAGGAGGCGAACTAACCTATGTAAAAACCATGATAGCCGAAAGCAAACAATTTGCAAACGCTTGTTGTTGGTTTACTACACTTATTTCTAAAGAAAGCAACTTAATTGCAGTACAACACACCTTAAAAACTGCTGGTGCAACCAACATAAAAACCATACCCATGGGGCAAGGCAATAAAATAAGCAGAATGGTAACATGGAGTTTTTTAACTGATGAGCAACGGAAAATGTTTAAGGCGATCTAATTAAAATCTCAAAAAAACTTTAAAAAAATTTGCGAAACCGAAAAGTTGCACATATTTTTGCAACCAAATGGTTTCAATAAATAATTTTCAACATGAGAAGAGATGTATTTCAGGCAATAGCCGACCCTACTCGACGAGCCATTATTGGACTTATTACCCTACAAGCCATGACACCCAATGCCATTGCCGAAAATTTTAATTCGTCGAGGCAAGCCATTTCAAAACATTTACGCATTTTAACCGAATGCGAATTAGTTGAACAACAACACCACGGCAGAGAAATTTATTATCAGCTAAAAATTGATAAAATGAAAGAAATTGACAACTGGCTGGAACAGTACCGCAAAATTTGGGAAAGCCGTTTTAATGAACTCGATAATGTATTACTAAACCTTAAAAACAACAAAAAATGAATCCACACTTGCAATTTGATTTTATTGTAAACAAAGAAAACAAAACCGTAAACGTAACCCGCGAATTTGCTGCCAACCTGCAATTGGTTTGGGATGCTTGGACTAAACCAGAATTACTAGACCTTTGGTGGGCTCCAAAGCCTTATGTAAACAAAACCAAGTCGATGGACTTTAGGGAAGGCGGAACTTGGCTTTATGGAATGACCAGCCCCGAAGGAGTAACCCATTGGTGCCTAAACAACTACAAAACAATAAACCACCTAAAAGGTTTTTCTGGACTAGATGCTTTTTGTGATGAAGAAGGTAACATCAACATGGATTTTCCGCGTACACTTTGGAGCAACACTTTTACAGCAAATACCAATACCACTACCGTAAGCATTGTTGCCCAATACGACAAGTTAGAAGATTTAGAAAAAGTTATTGCCATGGGCTTTAAAGAAGGTTTTAGTATGGCTCTTAGCAATTTAGATCAATACTTGGAAGCACAAATGAAACTGCGTAATGAACTACGAACCGATAACACCCCTCGTGTAACAACCTATTTAAATTTTCCAGGAAATACCGAAGAAGCCTTTTTGTTTTACCGTTCGGTATTTAAAAGCGAGTTTACAGGAAATGGTATTACACGATTCGGCGACTTGCCTGCCGACAGCAGCCACCCACCTGTTGCAGAAAGCATAAAGCGAATGGTGTTACACATTGAATTGCCCATTACAGCCAATCATATTTTAATGGGTACTGATGCTCCAAAAGAAATGGGATTTGAGGTGGTGCAAGGAAACAACATGCACATTAGCATAGAACCTGCTTCGAAAGAAGAGGCTGACCGCATTTTTAACGCGCTTTCGGTTGACGGAAAAATAGAAATGCCTATGCAAGACATGTTTTTTGGGTCTTATTTTGGTAGCTTTACGGATAAATTCGGAATTAACTGGATGATTAACTTTAAAAATAATTAAGTCATGAAAAATAAAATTTTATTTGTTGTTTGCCTATTGTTTGGGTTAATGTTTATCAATGGCGGATTAAATAAACTGTTCAACTACATCCCCGTTCCTGATGATATGCCAGAAGCAATGGTTAAACTAACCGAAGCCTTGATGAGTATTAGTTGGTTAATGCCACTAGTTGCTATAGTTGAAATTGTTGGAGGAATACTGTTTATTATTCCAAAATTTAGAGCACTTGGTGCTGTAATAATTTTTCCTATAATGGTTGGAATAATGCTTACTCATACCATAAATGAACCATCAGGTTTTCCTATGGCTTTGGTTTTACTACTCATCAACTTGTGGGTAATTTTTGAGAACAGAGAAAAATACCTTCCGATGATAAAATAATTACAGTTGATGTAAATAAAAAAAAGCACTCTTTCGAGTGCTTTTTTTTATTCGTTTAAGCAAAAATTACTCTGCTGTTTGCGTTTTAATTTGTTCCAATTGAGCTGGCAATGCTTCTTTAGTTGCATTTAGTGCTTTGGTAGCTTGATTTACCATTTTTACTGCTTTCATAGAATCAGTTTTTGGTGTAATGGTTTTTGCTTCTTTAATTACATCAGCCGATTTTTCCAACAAACCTGCCACTTCTTTTTGTTGAGCTTCTAAGTCGTTTTTAATTTGTTTTGCTTCGCCTGCATTACTTTTAGCATCAGCTAGCTTCTTAGTTATTTCTTGGTTTTTTTCGTACAAGTTAAAAGCAGAAGTTACGTAGCTATCAGTAGCTGCATGTCCCATCGCTTCTGGACGTTTTAACTCTTCAGCAACTTTTTCTTTTTTCTCTTTTTTCTCTTCTTTTTGCTCTTGTGCAAAAGTACTAACAGAAGTTGTTGCAACTAATACAGCTGCAAATACAATTTTGGTAACCGTGTTTAAATTTTTCATGTTTTTTTATGGTTTTTATTTGAGTAACAAATATATATAATTTTTTTAGATAGAAATTATGGGAAAATTCTTCATACTGTCTACTTTATTTTTTTCCAAATAAGATAAGCAAACCCGAAAAGCAAAACAGCTAGTATAATTTTTAGCCAAACAGGAGAAAAGTAAATGGCTATAACCAATACGGGCAAAACAAAAATACTTGCCAAATGAGCCAGTCCTTGGTTTTTCATTGATTAGTGAATTTTCTTCAACATCCTATTCCATTTGTATTGTTCTTTGTCCATCGAAAACAAAATGGTTTGAGCTTTACCAACTACATGGTTTTCAGGTAAAAATCCCCAGAAACGAGAATCAGCACTGTTGTGTCGGTTATCGCCCATCATAAAATAGTAGTTCATTTTAAATTGATAGGTTGTTGTTGCTTCTCCATTGATAACAAATCCACTTTCTTTCTCTTCGAGTGTATTTTCCTCATAAACTTCAATAATTCGGCGATACAAATGGACGTTGTTGCTGTTCAGCTCCACCTCCATTCCTTTTCTTGGAATAGTTACTTCTCCAAAATAATCAATGTTCCACAAATAACTTGGATGATACGGAAAAATGTAATCAGCAAAAGCATTGGGCTCTACCTCTATTTTTTTTATGGAATGAATAAAATCTTTCGATTTTAGTTGATAATACGCAGTATCGGTCATGGTCAATTCCCAATGGTTTTCCAATCCATCCAAACCACCTTCGGTGATGTTGTAAGTCAACAACGTATCGTTGGTTATTGGTTTGGTGGTAATTACTTTGTAGTTAAACTGAACATGTTCGGGCAATTCCAATTCTTGGTTATTGATAAACACTTTTTTGTTATCAATTTTCAGCACATCGCCAGGCAAACCAATGCAACGCTTAATGTAATACGAACGATGGTCGATAGGAAAATCGGTATCAAAAGGATAGTTAAACACCACCACATCGTTGCGTTGAATAGTGTCAGCAAAAAAACGATGGTAAGGCAATTGAATAAATCCAAGATATGATTTTACCTGCTCAAACCAAGGCAAGTGCTGGTGACTAAGTGGAAACGTAAGTGGAGTTATGGGTGAACGTGGTCCGTAACTTATTTTGTTCACAAAAATTAAATCACCAGGCAATAAGGTTTTTTCCATTGAAGATGAAGGAATGGTAAACACCTCAAAGAAAAAAGCCTTAATCACCATTACGGTAATTAAGGCAAATAGTAAAGCTCTTATCCAGTCTTTTATGGCTTTCAATTTCGCTTAATGAACTAATGAAAATAAACGTTCCCAACGAATTCTTCCCAACTGTGCATCGTACGATAACCAAACAAATACCGCTTTTCCTACAATATGGTCTTCGGGTACAAATCCCCAAAAACGAGAGTCTAATGAATTGTGGCGATTATCTCCCATCATCCAGTAATAATCCATTTCAAAAGTATATGAATCTGCAATCTTGTCGTCGATGTAAATTTTATCTCCTACCACTTTTAAATCATGCCCCTCGTAATTATGAATTACCCTTCTGTACAAAGCCAATGTTTTTAAATCCAATTTAACGGTTTGTCCTTTTCTAGGAATAATAAATGGACCCATGTTATCTCTTGTCCAGTTATAGGCAGTATCATTAGGAAAAACTGGAGTTTTTTGGAATTGATACACGTATCCCAACGGTTCAATTACTTTTTCTACCGATTTAACATAAGAAAACTGTTTTACTTGCTCGGCAGCAGCATTGGTCAACGTTAATTCAAACTCGTTTGGGTTTGCCAACTGCTGGATAGGTTCTGTGGTGATGCTTTTCTTTTGTAACGTTTTTTCGTTAAAACCTGTCCCGTCGGTTACTACTTTGTAAGTAAACTGTGCGTTTTCATCAAAATAAGCTACTTGGTCGTTAATCATTAATTTACTATCAACAATTTGTAATTTATCTCCTGGTAAGCCAACACAACGTTTGATGTAATTTTCTTGTTTATCGGCAGGACGACCTGCAACCGTAAAGTTGGAATAAACAAAATCTTTACCGTAATCTCTCATCATTTGCTCATACACTTGGTTTTGGTGTTCTAACACTACCGTATCACCCGCTGGAAAATTAAACACCACACAGTCGTTGCGTTTTACATCGCCCATTGCAGGCAACTTAGCATACGGAAATTTAACCACCTCTACATACGATTTTTTACCTCCTACAAAAGGAACCCATTCTGGAAAGCTGTGATGAGTAAAAGGAAAACTTATTGGTGTATTAGGCACACGGGCTCCGTAAGCCATTTTATTTACAAATAAAAAATCACCAACCAATAATTTTTGCTCCATCGAAGATGTTGGAATAGTAAAAGCTTCTAAATAAAAACCACGTATTAAGGTTGCTGCAATAACAGCAAAAACGATAGCATCAGCCCATTCTCGTCCTGTCGATTTTTTATATTTTGCAGCTTCTTCATAACCAATAAACTTAAAATCATCTTGAAAAGCCAAGTATGGCAAGTAAATTCCAGCGAAAACCACTCCTAAAAAATGTTCCGAGAATTTTACTTTTCCAAACAATTTCATCAACTCCACAATAATTCCCATCCAAACCACAAAACCTAAAAACGGTACGTAGTAAATAATGGTCCACCACATTGATTTTTTAATGGCTTTTACTGCCAAATGAGTGCTGTAAAATGGCACTAATGCTTTCCATCCTTCTATACCTAATTTCTCAAAAATTTTGTACAAAGCAATGTGCGTTGCCAAAAAGTATAAAATAGATAAAATGATAAATGCTGTTATACTGATTTCCATATTTTCTGTAGTTTGTAAAGTTTAAATTATCAATTAAAAAGTACTTCTTTCATGGTAAAAATACCTTTTTTATTGTGAATGTATTCTGCTCCGATAACCGCTCCCAAAGCAAATCCGTTTCTGTTGTATGCTGTATGTGTTATCGTAATGTCGTCTTCTGCTGACTGGTAACAAATTTCGTGTGTACCAGGCACATCGTTTACACGTTTTGATATGATGCTCAATTCGTTTTCTTCGAAAGTTTGGATATTTACCCATTTGGTTTTTCTATCTAAATTTTCAATAATTCCTTCTGCTAAAGTAATGGCTGTTCCGCTTGGTGCATCTTTCTTTTCGGTATGATGGATTTCTTCCATCATTACATTATAGCTTGGGTATTTACTCATCAATTGAGCTAACTTCTTGTTCAGCTCAAAAAACAGGTTTACACCTAAACTATAGTTGGTTGCATGTAACAACGTATTGTTAGTGTTTAAGCAAGCAGATTTTATTTCATCGAATTTATTGTACCACCCTGTAGTTCCGACAACCATTGGTAAATTAGCCTCAAAGCATTTGTAAATGTTAGCAATTACCGAAGTTGGTTCTGTAAACTCAATAGCAACATCGCATTTTTTAAGGTTTTCGATGGTAAACTCATGCATGTTGTCTAAGTTAATTTTTAGCACCACTTCATGACCTCGTTCTATGGCAATTTTTTCAATTGCCATACCCATTTTTCCGTATCCTATTATTGCTATTTTCATCATTTATAAAACTAAAGTTGCTTGTGTTTATTTTAATTTACTTGTTGTTTTACATTGTCGGTTTAAACCCTATATAAAAGGTAAATTTAAAGGGTAATGATCAAGCTAAATCCTTTGCTTAATTGATTATTATGGGTTAAATTAATGGTTGGCTGAAAGTAAAAGCTCAAATTATCGTTTACTGGAAAAGTAAATAAATGAGCATCTACAGCAGCATCAACAATGTTGAACACATATATTAAGCCCGCTATAAGGTAAGAGAAATCGCGATTTCTACGATAAACATCCATATTACTTCGAATGTCTTCAGGAGTTAATATTCCATCAAATTCATCGGTAGTGGTGCTGTCAGTATCTATTCTAATTAAATAAGCGTCCTTAAAGCGTTTGTATTCTTTATGGTTAGAAAAAGCAAAATATAACGAAGTACCTATACCTCCATAAATAATAGGAAGTTTCCAGTACTTTTTATTGTAAATCTGTCCCAATCCTGGAACAAAAGTGCTCATTAAAGTTGCTTTTGTAGGAGAGTGTACTTTTGCTGTTGATGAATCTAAAACAATGGTATCGGAAACATTTTCTTGGGCATATCCATAAAATGCTATACAAAAAATAGCTAAAACTGTAATAAAGATATGTTTAGTGATATTCACAAGTATGTTATAAACCCAATAGTTCAATCACTCGTTCCAACTGCTCTTCTGATGAAAATGGTATTACAATTTTACCTTTTCCTTTGTTGTTGGTTTGAAGCTGAACGTCGGTTTTTAAAAATGTTGCCAATTCTTCTTGAATTTTTTGCTGACTAAACGTTAAAGAAGTTGATTTTCCTTTTTTAAATTGAGTAACCTTATCGGCACTTTCAGCTTTTTTATCTTGAACCAATTCTTCTACTTGACGAACCGATAAACCTTCTTTTACAATTTTATTAAAAATGGTCAGCTGTTTTTTGGTATCGCCCAAATTGATTAACGCACGGGCATGCCCCATGGTAATGTCTTTGATTCGAATAGCCAATTGTATTTCGGCAGGAAGTTTTAATAAACGTAAAAAATTAGCAACGGTAGAACGCTTCTTTCCTACTCTTTCGCTTAATTTTTCTTGAGTTAAATTACATTCCTCTATTAATTTTTGGTAACTAAACGCCACCTCTATCGCATCTAAATTTTCACGTTGAATATTTTCTACCAACGCCATTTCTAGCATTTCTTGGTCGTTAGCAATTCGAATAAATGCTGGTATTCGGTCTAAACCCGCTATTTGAGAAGCTCTAAAACGACGCTCGCCTGATATCAATTGATATTTATCATAACCCAGTTTACGAACAGTAACGGGTTGTATAATTCCTAATTCTTTAATAGAATCTGCTAATTCCAACAATGCTTCTTTTTCAAACTGAGTTCGTGGTTGAAAAGGATTCGCTTCAATGTTTGATATTAAAATGGTAGAAACCGTTCCTACTACATTTCCTTTATCGTCTGCCGATTTTGAGGTAATGTCGGTATCTGCATTTTGCAACAATGCTCCTAATCCTCTTCCTAATGCGGGTCTTTTATTCATTTTAATCTGTACTTTTTATGATTTAACTGCTGATGTTTTAAAATTACATTTCTGAATCAGGAAGAATTTCGTCTTCTATTTCAATAATTTTTTCAGCAGTAGTCATTTGTGTCATGTTATTTTTTTGTAGAATTTCTCTAGCTAAATTCAAATAATTTATGGCTCCTTTTGAACTTACATCATGCATAATAATGGTCTGTCCGTAGCTTGGAGCTTCTCCCAGTTTTGTGTTTCGTTGAATAATGGTATCAAACATCATTGATTGGAAATGTGTTTTTACTTCTTCTACCACTTGGTTTGATAAACGTAAACGAATGTCGTACATGGTTAACAGTAATCCTTCAATATCCAAATCAGGATTTAATCGTTGTTGAACAATTTTGATGGTGTTTAACAATTTACCCAATCCTTCCAATGCAAAATATTCGCACTGAATTGGAATAATAACTGAATCGGCAGCAACCAACGAGTTAATGGTAATTAAACCTAACGATGGCGAACAGTCGATAATGATAAAATCATACCCATCTTTGATTTGAGCTAAAGATGTTTTCATCATTCGCTCACGATTGGGCAAATTGATTAATTCAATTTCAGCACCAACTAAATCAATGTGAGCTGGTAAAATATCTAAGTTTGGAGAATCGGTATGAAGAATAGCATCTTTTGGTGCTATTTCATTAATCAAACATTCGTAAATACTGGTTTTAATGTTACGAGGATCGAACCCAACACCTGATGTTGAATTTGCCTGCGGATCTGCATCAACCAACAAAACTTTATATTCTAAAACACCTAATGCGGCAGCAAGATTAATAGCCGTAGTAGTTTTTCCAACGCCTCCTTTTTGGTTTGATATTGCAATAATTTTTCCCATAGTTTCTTTTTTGTCTCGATTGGTATCGAATATAGTTAAATTGTTATCGTTTTGGTTTCTCCAATAGTTAATAAAATTAATTCTTTTCCTTTAGCTGCAAATCGTTTTATTGCATCTTCTTTGTCAATTTTTATGTACGGAAAAGTATCAAAGTGTACTCCAATAATTCTGTTGCATTCAATAAAATCAGTCGCTCTTAGTGCATCTTCAATACCCATGGTAAAATTATCGCCAATGGGTAAAACGGCAAAATGCAACTTTTCGTACTCACCAATTAATTTCATGTCAAAATGTAAAGCCGTATCTCCTGCGTAATAAAAATTACCGTATTTACTTTTTACCACAAAACCTCCAGGATTACCTCCGTAAGTTCCGTCGGGCAAAACACTCGAATGTTCGGCTTTTACAAATTTCACACTTCCAAAATCAAAATTCCATTGCCCGCCAAAATTCATCGGATGAAATTTTTGAATCCCTTTTGCAACATACCACATGGCAATTTCATAGTTAGAAACCACCGTTGCATTTGTTCGTTGCAAAATTTGTTCGGCATCAGCCAAATGGTCTTCATGTCCATGCGATATCAACACATAATCGCAATTAATTTCGTCCACCTTAATGTGTTTTGCCAATTCGTTTGATGAAATAAACGGATCAAAAAGCAGGTTAACCTCCCCTACTTTTACTGCAAAACAAGCATGACCATAATACGTAACTTCCATTTCTTTTTACAAGTACACAAAGTAACTTAAAAGTACCTTTATTAAACTACTCCTCCATGTTCAGTTACCAACTATTTTTAAACAAATTTTTGTTAATTGATTAAAGCGATAAAACCCAATACTAATCAACGATTTATGTAATCAAAACATAATTAAAAATGGTTAAAAAAGAATTAATCAACAATTTAAAAATTTATTCAACAATTGTTTTTTTTATAAATGTAATTGTAGTAAATTTGTAATCATTACAATTTAAGTTTAACCCAAATGAATGTTCCAAATTATTTAGCTGAGAATGACATCAAACCGTCGTACCAACGCATACGAATATTTGAATATTTGTACCAAGAAATGAATCATCCAACAGTTGATTTAATATACAAAACCTTAGCTCCAGAAATTCCAACACTCTCTAAAACAACAGTTTACAACACCTTAAAACTTTTTGTTGACAAAGGCATAACTTCAACTGTAACAATAGAAAATAATGAAGTGAGATACGATGCCATTGTTGCTCATCACGGACATTTTAAATGTACCTGCTGTGGAACAATAGTGGATATTCCACTCAACTTTAATCAACTCAATTTAGCAGAACTAAAAGATGTTACTATTGAGCGAACACATGTTCACCTTATCGGAAAATGTAATAAATGTTTAACCAAATAAATTAATAAAAAATGAGCGTATTAGTAGGAAAAATGGCTCCAAAATTTTCAGCAAATGCTGTAATTGATGGAGGTAAAATTGTTAACAACTTTACTTTAGAGCAATTTAAAGGAAAATATGTAATCTTATTCTTCTACCCAAAAGATTTCACCTTTGTTTGCCCAACAGAATTGTTTGCTTTTCAAGAAAAATTACAAGAATTTAAAAGCAGAAATGTAGAATTAATTGCTGTATCTACAGATACCGAGCAATCGCACTGGGGTTGGTTGCAAATGGAAAAAAACCATGGCGGAATTAAGGGAGTTACTTATCCAATAGTTGCCGATACCAACAAAACCATTTCAATGAATTATGATGTGTTGGCTGGTGATTTAGACTGGAACGACGAAGGCGAAATGATTGCTACTGGCGAATTGGTTGCTTACAGAGGTTTGTTTTTAATTGACAAAACTGGAAAAGTTAGACACCAATTGGTAAACGACCTACCACTTGGAAGAAGCGTTGACGAAGCGTTAAGAATTGTTGATGCTTTACAACACTTAGAAGAGCATGGCGAAGTTTGTCCAGCTAACTGGGTTAAAGGAAAAGAAGCTTTAACTGCAACACACGATGGTATTGCCGATTATTTAGCAAAACACTAAAAAAAAGTGACTAATAACTAGTGAATAGTAATTAGTCTGAATATACAAACATTTAAAAAATAAAATTATGGCTTTTGAATTAGAAAAATTACCTTACGCGTTTGATGCATTAGAACCGCATATTGACGCTAGAACAATGGAAATACACCATGGAAAACACCATGCTGCATATACTACCAACCTAAATGCTGCAATTGCAGGTACAGCTTTAGAAGGAAAGTCTATCGAAGACATCCTTAAAAATTTAGACATGAACAACATGGCTGTACGTAATAACGGTGGTGGTTTTTACAACCACAACTTGTTTTGGAAAGTAATGTCGCCAAATGGCGGTGGAAACCCAACAGGACCTGTTGCTGATGCAATTAACAGTGCTTTTGGTTCTTATGATGCTTTTAAAGAACAATTCTCGAAAGCTGCAGCAACTCGTTTTGGTTCAGGATGGGCTTGGCTTTGTGTTAATGGAGGTAAATTAGAAATTTGTTCTACTCCAAACCAAGACAATCCATTAATGCCAAATTCTGGTTGTTCGGGGATTCCTATTTTAGGTTTAGACGTGTGGGAACACGCTTACTATTTAAACTACCAAAACAGAAGACCAGATTACATTGGAGCTTTTTACAATGTAATTAATTGGGATGAAGTAAACCGTAGATTTAAAGGTTAATAAAAAAGAAAGGCTCCGATTTCGGAGCCTTTCTTTTTTTATATTACACTCAAAAATGAATCAAGAGTGGTTTCTCAAAACCAGACCATTACCCCATAAACATTCTTTATTTTATTAGTAAACCACAACTATTTTTATTATACTTGTTCATCTTTTACAAACCTAATACTTAAGCTATGAAAAAAATCTACGTTTTGTGTCTTTCTTTAATCACTTCTTATCAGCTTTCAGCCCAATGCGGTGGAAGATATCAAGCCGATATATTTCCTGCGTTTGATAAAACTACTGTTCAATACGGAAGCAATTTAAACCTCAACAATGCCACCATTAATCTAATGATGGACATTTACCAGCCTCAAGGAGATACTAGCACCAGTCGTCCGTTAATTATTTTAGCTCATGGTGGTTCATTCTCTGCTGGTTCTAAAGACAATGCTGATATTGTTTACATGGCTACAGAATTAACCAAGAAAGGATACGTTTGTGCTGCAATCAATTACCGTTTAGCACCAAGTGCTTTCTCTTTAATTGCTGAAGAAACAACTGTAAAAGTAGTATTGATGTCGATGCAAGATGGTAAAGCTGCTGTTCGTTACTTTAGACAAGATGCTGCAACTACCAACCTTTACAAAATAGACACCGACCAAATTTTTATCGGTGGAACTTCTGCTGGAGGAATTTTAGGTATTAATATGGCATACCTTGACTCAACAGATGTGATGAGCCCAAGCTGGCAAACATGGAGCACTCAAGTTGGTGGATTAGAAGGAAATAGTGGTAATCCAGGATATTGTTCAACTGTGGCTGGAACTTTTGGTTTTGCTGGAGGTATTGCCGACCCATTGTGGATTGATTCAAAAGATGTACCTTGGTATGGATCTCATGCAGAAGGTGACAACACCGTAAAAATTGGTTACGGTCAACCTTTAAACGGTTTTACTCCTGTATTTTTATACGGTAGCGATTCTATCAATGCTCGTTTAAACACTTTAGGAATTCATGCTAGCTACGATAGATATACTGGCACTGCTCATCCACCATTTGCTAGTTCATCTTCTATTATGCAAGATAACAAAGACAGTTTAGCTACATTTTTGTACCGTATTTTAGATTGTAATCCAAACAACTTGAAATTACCAAACCAAAAAAACTGTGATGTTCCAACTGGCTTAGCAGAAGTAACCGAAAAAACATTAAAAGCTAACATTTATCCAAACCCAACCAACAACAATGTTACGATTGAATTAAACAACAACTTCGATTTGAGTAACACTAGAATTATGATAGTAAATTCTATTGGTGAAGTATTGGTGAACCAACTGGCTACAGATTACACCAACAAAATAAACTTAAGCAACTTTGCTCAAGGGGTTTATTTTGTAAGAATAACTTCTAACGAAAGCAACTACATGCAATTGTTAGTGAAACAATAAAAAAACAACCAACTTATCTAAATTAAAAAAGCTGTCTCAAAAAGACAGCTTTTTTTGTTTCTTACCACTCAAATTCTGTTAAAAATTATTGAAAAGTTTAAAAACTATTGGTTTGGGTAATTGTTAACTTTATAAAAAATAACCACTTATGCATAATTTATTAATTATAGGAAATGGATTTGACTTAGCTCATGATTTATCAACCAGCTATAGACATTTTATAGAATATATGGTAAAAGAGATAGTGAATGATTCTCAGAAATATAAAGATATTGTTGAAATTAATCCAGCTGTAATTAATAGTGTTGAAGCTTTTAACGATTTCTTCAAAAAAACAGATTATATGAGTTTTAAAAATATTTTTTTTAAAACACTTTATAACAATCATTGTACTACTGATTGGTCAGATATTGAAAGTCTTTATTATAATGAACTTTTAACCATAGGAAAAAAAGATTCGCCATACCAATCGCCAAAAAAATTAAATGATGAATTTAAACAAATCAAAGAATGTTTAGAGTCATACTTATCTTTAGATATTAATAAAAATCCTAAAAGAATTGATGCCTTTAACTATCTATTCAATAAGGTTAATAGTAAAAATACCTTAATAATAAATTTCAACTACACAAATACAATTCGGGATTATTTGGATGGATTATCTAGCAAATTAATACATATACATGGCAATTTAAATAGTAAAACAAATCCTATTGTATTTGGATATGCTGCATTTGATTCAGAAGCTAGAATGTTAATAGAGAAAAATGAAAACGAATATCTAAGGAATATCAAGAAAAACTGTTATAAGATGGCTAATAATGAAAATTTTATCAGAGACTACTTAGATGGTACTAAACAGATTGATGTTTCTATAATTGGGCATTCTTGTGGTATTTCCGATAAATTGATTTTGCAGGAAATATTTAATCACGAGAACATTCGTTCAATAAGAATTCTTTATCACAAGGAATATGAATCGTTTTTTCAAAAACAAGTTAATATAGATAGAATAATGAATAATGATAGTTTATTCAAAAAATTAAAGCCTTTTGATAGAAAGTTTAAATTTCCTTCTACTTCTAGTGAAAAGGAAGACATCGAAAATTTGAAATATTACATCGACATTCTTGTTACTGAACAAGAAGATAATCGAAATAATGCTAAAAACAAAGTATTCTCTACATAGTGATTTTAAGGAAAAGTAACCCCTCTATAATTACCTACAATAGCAGGGCGAAGTGATGAACCAAAGCTAGCATTAATAACACGAATAAACTCATTTGCAATCAATGCATTTCCTCTGCTATTGGTATGTAAACCATCTAACGAGAAAGCACCTCCTTCAATAAATACAGCTGTTAAAGCAATACCATCATAAGTTACACCTGCATTTAACTTTTCCATAAAAGCATACATGTCTACCACAGGGTAACCGTGAGCGGCAGCAGAAGCATAAATTTGAGCATTTAGTTGGTTAATATGGTTTCTAGCAATAATTACTTCGTCTTTATCTAAAACTTGTTGGTGTGGTAAAGGATTAGCTTGGGTTAATCCATCGCCTTTACCAATTAAACTCGATGCTGAGAGTAGAATTAAGTCTTCAGGCACAGCTTTTCTAATAACTGTAGTATCAGCACCTTCTTTAATCCAAATGTCTTTTTTTACTTTTTCTAAAGTAACTGTAGTAAATAAAGGGCTTTTGGTTACATCATGTATGGTTGCACAAACTCCTTGAGCTCCCATAGCTTTAAACACAGCTAAAATGGTATCGTATTTTTCTCTAAATTCTATTGGGTTGGTTTGCTCCGATGAACCACTAACAGCATCTCCTCCACTTTTTGCCCAACTCATGGCATCGTTAACTCCCAACCAATTGGTGAAAAATGTAGCGTTGCTTCTTTTAACGTGTTCAATGTATTCTATTCTGTTGGTAATGGTTCCAAAATTTAAAAATCGTCCGTAAGAGCTAATAGGTTGTCCGCCTACACCATTCCAAGCCAATACACCTTGCGATGGATGAGTTGTGCCTAAATAAACGTGATACTCTAATGCTTGAGTAATGTTTTGTGAAACAACGTTACGAACATTTAAACCACCTATTCCTAAATTGTTGTATCGAATGGTAGTATCTGCCCACGTATTATAGGTTGGATCGTAATTAATTGCTTCTGGGTCGTTATCTACTAAATCGGGGTCGTATGCTTTTATTACCTCAATTTTTCCATTTCTATAAGCCAAGTGCATATAGCCAGAACCTGTTCCTGAAACCAGCGGTTGCACAAATGATGTCCCCATTTGATTAGCTATAATTGAAGGGAAAGAATTTGCTTGTTGCCCTAATTCGTTGTGTAATCCTCCATCTTGTAACCCTTGCGTATAGGAATCGCCAACTGAAACAAAATTAGAAAAATTGGCACTTCCACTCGTTACTTCGTATTCATCAAATTCGGTTTTGTTACACGAATTTAAAAGAAGTGCAGCAGCAAAAAAAGAAAGGTATTTTATAGTTTGCATAGCCAAGTAAATTAATTAATCGAAGGAGCTGTTGTTTCTTTTGCTTTACAACTAAAATTATAGTTTAAGCCAATACCAAACACATTTACTATTCTGTTGTATTTGGCAGTGAAATTTGCACTTTCTAATGATGATTCACGCTCTGCACTTTGGCGGATGTATGATAAATCGACAGAAAACTTATCGTTTACCTTATAACTTAAACCTGCCGTATAGGCTAAAAGTGAAGCATCAGGCAATTCTGGACTAAGATAACCATCTTTAACTGGTGTGTTATCGTAATAAGCACCTACTCTAACACTGTATTTTTGTTTGTATGTAAAATCTAAACCAAAACGATGTGTAGCCACATTTTGCCAATCTTTTGGTGTTTTAGAATCTGGAGTATCATTGTTTGCAAAATCAAAAGCTAACGTATCATAAACCGACCAAGTGGTGTAGTTAAAATCGTAAGCAAATTCTAATGAGTAATTTTCTTTACTGTGTTTTACACTAAGCCCCGCAGTAAAAACTGAAGGCAAGGTAATTTTTGAAACAAAAGTTGTTTTAGCCGGAAATTTGTTTTGTAACGCAACAGGTATATCAGTAAATTCTACTTCGCCATTAGGTAAATCTATTGGCATTGAAGAACGGTAACTAACTCCCAACCTAAAATCGGTTGTAGAAGTTTCTTTTTTTAATGAATAAATGTTAGAGAAAAGACCAATGTTGTAACCAACGCCATCGCCACTACCACTCAAAACAGCTTTTCCTTCGGTAGTTGTTGCAGATGCTACAGGAACCGCTTTTTCGGTTGTAAAACTTCCTCTAGCATAAACAAAACCTCCACCAACAAATAACTTGTCGTGAACTTTATACGACATGGTTGGTTGAAACATAAATGTTTTTAAAGAGATGTTTTGAATAATGTATCTTCCTTGCCAATTGTCTTCAAAAGAAGATGTTGAACCAAATTGATTGTTTACTAAAAAACCAAACTTCATTCTGTCGTTTAACTGACCAGAATAATAAAAATGAAAAGGTGTAGCATTAGGTGATGTTTGGTTGATGTTTGCTGTTTCAGGTGTTTGTAACGAAACTTTTGGCATCACCAAATTAAAACCAGCAGTAAAACTATGTCCAGATAAATTGTTCATTCCTGCAGGATTAAAAAATACGGTACTTGCATCAGAACCTAGTCCTGTAAATGCGCCACCCATACCAACTCCTTTAATACCTTGAAGATTTAACTGAAAACCTCCTGCAAAAGTTAAAAATGGTGTTACTGTTAATGCTGCTAAAACTATTCTTTTCATGAATATGCGTTTGATAGTTGAAAAAAATACCTCCGATAATTGCTTATCGGAGGTACAAATTATTGTTATTTATTTACAATAAATCTTTTTGTAATTACCGAGTTATTGTAGTTGATTTGATAAAAATATACACCATTAGTAAATTTAGATGCACTTAACTGATGTCTGTTAATTCCTTGTTGTGCATTAGTGCTTTCTGAGTAAACTAATTCACCTAAAATATTTCTAACATCAACAGTAACTTTTCCTGCTGTTGGTACAAAATATTCAAAAGTAGAATTGGTGCTGAAAGGGTTTGGAGAATTTTGTTTTACTGAAAACGTTGTTGTTGATAATTCCTCCACTCCAACAGTTGATGGTAAAACAACAATAGTATAATAATCAACATCAAATGGCTGTGTTTGAGTTAAAGTGAATACTGTTGCGTAAGAAGTTCCATGAACTTGAATTGGATAAACACCTGCTTGTGTTGGAGTTCCTGAAACTAACATACAGCTAGTTGATCCACCAGGAAACATAAATGGCAACGAATTTTCATTCATAGACACAATAGTTAACCCTGGAGGTAAGCCTGTTACAGTTTCTACAACAATACTGTCAATTGGAACAGTTGTACATGGAGGAAATAAAATCACGATGCATGTATCAACAGGAGTTACTGCTGTTATCGTTTCTGAGTATGGCACACCAACTGTAGCAACTGCTAAATTTGTTGCACTATCAGGATAAACACCAGCTTCTGTGTACTGAAAATCTGGTGTGCAATTTTGAGCGTTTATTGCACCAAATGCAGCTAAAGCAAAAAAAGAAAGTAAGAGTTTTTTCATAGTTTGTAGTTTAAGTTTATAATTGATTGTTTTAAGTTTTAAATTAATTTGGGAATGTAATACCTCTATAATTAGCAACGATTACTGGAGGTAAATTAGACCCATAGAATTGATTAATAGTTTCAATAAATTTATTTGCAATTAAAGCATAACCTCTATTGTTTGGATGAACACCATCTAGTGAAAATACTCCTCCTTCAATAAATTTTGGAGAGTATTCAACTCCATCAAAAGTTAACCCAGATTCTAAGGTTTTCATGTAAGCATGCATATCAGCCAACGCAAAACCATGTTTGGCAGCAAGTGTTCTAATTTGTTCATTAAACATATTCGAACGACTTTGTGATAATATTTTTTCCGTTTTATCTAGAACAAACGTGTGAGGTAATGGATTACCTTGTGTTAAACCAACTCCTTTAGCCAATTGGTCTGAGGCTGTTAACAACAATAAATCTTCTTCAGTTGCTTTTCTAACCAACCCTGGAGTTGAAGAATAAGGACCTTCAACAAACCAAACATCTTTTCCTAACGCTTCAAGGGTAACAGTTTTAAAATACGGAATTGAGGTTACGTCTGGAATAGTTGCACAAACTCCTTTTGCTCCCATAGCCTTAAATGCGGTTAATACCGAGTCGTATTTATCATGAAATTCGGTAACATCGGTAAGTTTAGAAAAGTATTGATTAAATTGAGCTTCATAACCATCGTCACCACCTTCTGTTGACCAACCCAACACATCATTATTTCCCAACCAATTGGTAAAAAATGTAGCGTTACTAGCTTTGATGTGATCTAAATAACTAATCATATTTGAGCCTGTTCCCCAATCTAAAAAACGAGCATAAGGGTTAACATTGGCAACAAAAAAATTTACATTAGCTGATGTATTGCCACCTGCAACCACATTTGCCAATTTAATACCCGAAACACCCATGTTGTTGTACTTGATGGTTTTATCAGCACCAAATGTTGCCCAAGTAGGATCTTCAGTATATGCCAATGGATGATTATCCGTTAACGGAACCAAATCAGCATCGTAAACTTTAATCACTTTTATTTCTTCGTTGATGTATTCCAAATGGATAAACCCAGAGCCATTTCCAGTAGTACGTGGTTGCACAAAGTTTAAACTTGGGTTAACCAATTTCATTTGGCTAGCAATAATTGCTGGGTAAGAATTGTCTTGTTGTCCTAATTCGTTATGCAAACCTCCATCAGAATAACCTTGGGTTAAGGAATTTCCAACAGCAATGTAATTTGAGAAATTAGCTGTACCTGAATTTACTTCATATTCATCAAACTCTGTTTTCTGACAAGAACTGATAACAAGAGCCAATAAAGAAAGTTTTAGTACAGGTATTTTTAACGACTTCATAAACACAATTCGAAATAAAAATTTAAAATTAACCTTTTATTCCAAATATTTAATTTATTGTTAAATAATTTCGATTCTTTCTTTCTCGTTAGGCTGAATACTTAGTACCGGAATATCTGAATTATTGATAACTTCACGCGCATTAGAGCCAATAAAAAATGCCTTAATATCTGTTTCTTGTTGAGTCATTATCATAATTAAATCGGCTTCGATTTTTTGTCCATATTCAATTACAGCATTACTCAATTTGTCTTCTGTTTTTAATATTTTAACTAATTCGGCAGTACATTTTACTTGTTTTTTCTCGATATACTGTTTTACCAAAATCAATTGGTCTTTTAGTTTATTTACCACTTCTTCTCTTCCTGTTAACAAAATAGAAACTGCATAAATTTCTGCCTTAAACACTTTTGCAACTGCTATTGCTTTGTTTACTTTATCGCTAGTTTCCTTAGTTAAA
The DNA here is from genome assembly GCA_964398455.1 of uncultured Vicingus sp. GTDB lineage: Bacteria > Bacteroidota > Bacteroidia > Flavobacteriales_E > Vicingaceae > Vicingus. Next base: position 295,328 of record CAYNMR010000001.1, read on the forward strand.
TCCAATGGCAATAAAATTCTGTCACACCCTTTTTTGTGTTTTTTTCCCTTTATGCTAATAACTGGGCAAGGAGCTGTTTTTACTACTTTTAAGGCATTAGAACCAATAAATTTTGAGTTCTCTGCACCTTTTGTTCCCATCACAATAAAAGTTGCTTTTATCATTTCGGCTACCTCAACAATTTTTGAGTAAATCTTACCTTCAGCAACAATAGACGAAATTTCCAACCCTGTTTCTTTGCTTTTTTCTTCTGCCAAGTTTTTTAAATTCGACTCCACAGCATCTCTTATCTCATCCAACCCTTTGATAAACATTTTTACCATCGGGTTTACCTCTTCAATTACATAAAGCAATATAACTTCGGCTCTTATTTCTTTTGCCAAGTTGTATGATTGAGATAAAGCGATTAATGATTGCTCCGAAAAGTCGATAGGAACTAATATTTTGTTATTATTGCGTAACATTTGATTAAATTTGAAAAGGTACATCCAAAAGTACAGATTAGTATGAATAAAATAGCCGAGTCCGAACTAATTTTAAATAGCGACAATAGTATTTACCACTTAAAGCTGCAACCTCATCAATTAGCAACAGATGTTATCGTGGTGGGCGATCCAAATCGGGTTAAAGTCATTTCGTCAAAATTCGAAAGAATTGAACACATTGTAGAAAATCGTGAGTTTATTACCCACACCGGTTTTTTTAATGGAAAACGGCTTTCAGTAGTTGGAACAGGCATTGGAACAGATAACATTGATATTGTACTAAATGAATTAGATGCATTGGTAAACATTGATTTTGAAACCAGAACAATAAAACCAACTCTTACTTCACTTAACATTGTTCGAATTGGAACTTGCGGTGCTCTTCAAGCCCACATCAAATCTAACGATTTTGTAGTCTCGGAATACGCCTTAGGTTTGGATGGCTTGCTTAATCACTACAAAATAAATTACAGCGAAGAAGAGCAACAATTAACAACTGCTTTTAACCAACAAACCAATTATTCCAATCATTTGAGTCCTGTTTATATGGTAAAAGGCTCAGAAAAATTGCATGATTTATTTGCAACCGATTGCCATTCGGGAATAACAGCAACAGCTTCTGGTTTTTATGGCCCACAAGGCAGGGTATTGAGATTGGCTTTAAATGAACCCGATTTAAATGATAAATTACATCACTTCTCATATAACGGTTTAAAAGTGAATAATTTTGAAATGGAAACCTCTGCTATTTATGGTTTGGCAAAAATTATGGGACACCAAGCATGTACCGTTTGCGTAGTGGTAGCCAACCGATATGCCAAAACCACTACCAAAGATTACCATCCTGCCATGAACAATTTAATTGATTTGGTGCTGCAAAAGTTAACACAACAGCGTTAATAACTACCTTTTTCAGTTGTTACCACCATTTAATGTTGTGGTATATTTGGGTATGATTGAAAGAGAACTAAAAGCACTAATTAGTTTACTAGACGACCCTGATGACAACATTTACAACGAAGTTAAAAGTAAATTAATTTCGTATGGTGATGATGTTATTCCGCATTTAGAAAATGCTTGGGAAACTTCCTTTAATCAATTGTTGCAAGAACGAATTGAAGACATCATTCATTTTCTGCAATTTAATTCCATAAAAAAAGGTTTAGAAAACTGGAAAAATACGCCAAATAAAAAATTGATTGACGGTGCCATTATCGTTGCAAGATATCAATATCCAGATTTAAACGAAAAATTTGTTACCGACTTTATTGGCCGTTTAACACAAGAAACTTGGCTTGAACTGAACGACAACCTTACTGCCTTAGAAAAAGTTAAGGTGTTAAACAAAATCATTTTCGAAATACACGAATTTACGGGTAACACCAAAAGCATTAACTCGCCACAAAACTCATACATCAACAATGTTATTGAAACCAAAAAAGGAAACCCTATTACTCTTGGTATTATTTACCTTTCGGTGTGCGAAAAATTGGGAATACCTGTTTATGGCGTAAATGTTCCTGCCCATTTTATTTTAGGTTTTTCCGAAAAACCTAACGATGTATTGTTTTACCTCAACGTGTTTAACAAAGGTTCGGTATTTTTCAAACCAGATATCGACAAGTTTTTGGAACAACTAAAAACTGAACCTAAAAAAGAATATTACATTCCTTGCGATACCATTACTATTATAAAACGATTGATTCAACATTTGATTTATACCTACGACAACCTTGGGTATCTTGATAAAAAAGAAGAATTAACCGAATTATTGAACATCTTAGAGAATTAAGCTCTAAGCAACAGTTCTAGAACTCCATAACATCAAGTTAATTAAAATCTGTTTTTAGATTTACAGTAGCTTAATAATAAGTTTATTCCAACCCACCATTATTAACCTTGTATTCTTCTGCAAGAAAAAATTAGTTAATACTCCCCCGATAGTTTTGTACAATAAAAAATTGTATTAACTAATTAAAAAAATCTAATGAAAAAAATTACACTTTTGATTGGTGCTTTAGTTTTTCTTGTTGCAGGAAAATTATCGGCCCAACAACTTGTTCATTACTGGAATTTTAACGACATCAGTTCTGAAGCAGCTGTACTTACTGTCTCTTACTCTGTGGTTTCAGGTGCCACTATTACCAATGTGGCTGGACCAAACAGTTCGGTAAACCTATCTGCTACTGGGCAGAATTTTGACGTTCAAAACTTAAACGCTCGTAATGGCGATGATGCCTTAAGCCATTTAAGATTTAATGCTCCAATAGATGCTGCTTTAGAATTTAATATTCCTACCACAGGATTCGAAAAAGCAAAAATTAGGTTTGCAACGCGCAGATCGAGTACAGGTGCTGCTGCAGACCAATACTGGTATTATTCTGTTGATGGAACCAACTTTATTCCTTACGACACCATTTATCCTAATGCGGGAGACCCAACATTAGAAGGTTTTGATTTTGATACCATTGCTACTACAGACAACAACCCAAATTTCAAGTTAAGAGTTGAATTTGGAAATGGTGGTCCAACTACTGGAAATCACCGTTTTGATAATTTTACTTTAGATGCATATCCAATTGGAGGGATTGATAATATAGCTCCTGTAGCTGCTTTATTACCTACAAATGGAAGTATTAATGTTGCTATTGGAATTAATCCAACCGTTACATTTAACGAGCCTGTTCGTTTAATCGATAATAGTACTTTAAATAATTCAAATGCTGCAAGTGTTGTTGAATTACGATTAAATGATGCTTTAGGAAGCATAATTCCTTTTACAACAAGTGTTTCAGGTAACGAAATCACTATTATTCCTGATAATCCATTAAATAACAATCAGCAATATTATGTTGCGTTGTTAGAAAACACTATTGAAGATTTAAGCGATAATGCAATAACAACAACCCAATTTGTTCAATTTACCACTATTTCTGTTCAAACCCAATTTAATGCAGGAGATATGGTTGTTGTTGCTTACCGCATGAATGCAACAGCAACAGAAGATGAAGTTGCTTTATTATCATTAGTTGACATTATACCAGGAACTTTTATCTACTTAACTGATGCTAAATATACCACTAATGCACAACCACAATGCAACAATGGAATTGTATGGACTGCTCCGAGCACAGGTTGTATTCCTGCTGGAACAATTATTAACATCCAAACAAGTGCTTTAATTGCAAACATTGGAACAGTTACAGGCTCTGGATTTGGATTAAGTTCTGGCGGGGACCAAGTAATTGTATACACTGGAAGTGCTTCAAATCCAAATTATATTACTGCATTAACCTCAATTGATTGGATTGCAACTAACACTTCATGTAGTGGAAGCTTATCAATGATTCCTGCTGGATTGGTAGATGGCATTTCATCCTTAAACACTAGTTCTGCTCCAGGAAACGTAAGTGGAAATGCTGTAAATGCTTTTTATAATGGTATTCAAACAGGAACTCCAGCTCAATTAAGAACAGAAATTTTAAACCCTACAAACTGGATTGCTGAAGCAGGAGGAACTGCTCCTCAAGTTTGGCCAATATTTAACTTTCCTGCACCTCCAACTGTATCTCAAGCAACTGTTGTAAACAGCTCTACTATTCAATTAATTTTTAATGCTGACTTAAACGCAACAACTGCTGAAGATGTAAATAATTATACTGGAATTTCAGGATTAGTTAGTGCCACAGTAACCAACAATGGTTCTGCAATTGATACCGTAACATTAACTTTCAGTTCATCTTTTAACAACTCGGTTTCTTATACACTAACTGTTAATAATGTTATGGACGCAAACAACTTAGTGATGGGTTGCGAATACCAATTTTCTTTTACCTACGATACTAAAATTAAGTTTAATCAAAACTTTATCGTTGTTGAAGAAAATCACGGAACATTAAACTTAGCTTTAACATTAGAGAATCCTTCAGCTTGTAGCGTTGATTTAGTTGTTTTACCAGCTCCATACAGCACTGCCGATGCAAGTGATTTTACATTAACTACTCAAAAATTAACTTTCACTGGAGCAAGCAACACTTCTCAATTGGTTACTATTCCAATAATTGATGATGTTGACGATGAACAAAAAGCAGAATACTTTGTTTTAGTTCTTAGGAATGAAACCGATTGCAGTATTAATGGTGACACATTAGCTACTATTTACATTAGAGATAATGATAGAGTTGCCCCTATCCCATCTAATGATATTGAACTAAATTACGTTGGAAGTTTTGACCCATCAGGTTCAAACAGCAGCACATGCGAAGTTGTTGCTTACGACCCTATTTCAAAAAGACTTTTTGCTACAAGTGCTATTAGTGGATTTTTAGACATCATAGATTTCTCAAATCCTGCTACTCCTAACACTATCAGTTCAATTGATATTAACCCTTACGGTGGAATAACAAGTGTTGCTGTTAAAAATGGTGTTGTAGCTATTGCTTCTCCTAATGCTGATGAACAATTAAATGGTAGTGTTGTTTTCTTAGATACCAATGGTACATTTATAAACCAAGTAAACGTGGGTGCTTTGCCTGACATGATTACTTATACTCCTGATGGAACTAAAGTTTTAACTGCTGATGAAGGTCAACCAAACGATGCTTATACTATTGATCCAGAAGGTTCTGTTTCCATCATTGATATTACTCCAGGGGTTGCAAACATTACCCAATCAAACGTAAGTGTAGTTTATTTTACTTCATTTAACACTCAAGAAGCTACACTAATTTCCTCAGGTGTTAGAAAAACAAAATCTACTAGTACTCTTTCTCAAGATTTTGAACCAGAATATATTACAGTTGATAGCACTTCAAGCAAAGCATGGGTAAGTTTACAAGAAAATAATGCAATTGCTGAAATAAATTTACAAACTTTATCGATTAATGATGTTTGGGCATTAGGCACAAAAAACTATAACTTGACAGGAAATGGTTTTGATGCATCAGACAACAACAGTCAAGTTTTATTAGCTAATTGGCCAGTAAAATCATTCTATATTCCTGATGGAATGGCAAACTACAATATAGCTGGTACAAATTACATCATTACTGCAAACGAGGGTGATGAAAAAGAATATGCTGGTTTAATCGAAAGAACAACAGTTGGTGCTGCTAGTTATGTATTAGACCCTACTATTTTTCCAAATGCTGCTGTACTTAAAAAGAGCTACAACTTAGGACGTATGCGTGTGTCTAACCTAAATGGGGATATTGATACTGACGGTGATTTTGACGAAATCTACTGTGTAGGTAGCCGTTCTTTCTCTATCTTTAATGCTGATAACAGAACATTGGTTTATGATAGTGGTGATGATTTTGAGTTATACACATCAACCGAACCAAGTATCTCTACAATTTTTAACGCCGACCACGAAGATAATACTCCAAAAGGAAGAAGCCGTGCTAAAGGACCAGAACCGGAAGGTGTTACAGTTGGAAAAATTAACAATAAAACCTATGCTTTTGTATCGCTTGAGCGTGTGGGTGGTGTAATGGTTTATGATGTGACCAATCCTAATGATGTTATATTTGTTGACTACAAAAACAGTAGAAGTGTTTCTGCTTATTCAGGAGACCACGGACCAGAGACAATGGTATTTATACCTTCTTCGACAAGTCCAGATGGTAAAAACTACGTGATTGTTGCAAATGAAATTAGTGGTACATTAACTATTTTTGAAATAGCAAATAACCTTCCTACTTCAGTAGAAACAACACAAACAAAGAGTTTAAGGTTTAATGTTTTCCCAAATCCAAGTAACCAAAATATGGTGTACTTCAACAGAAAAGCTACCGTTGATGTAATTGATATTTCTGGTAGAATAGTTTTTAGCGGAAACGAACAACTAACATTAGACATTAGCAACTATAAAAATGGCGTTTATTTTGTAAAAACCAACGATGGCGAAATTAGCCGATTGGTGGTAAACAAATAAAACACAAATAACTTTTTTGAAAGAAAGCGTTGTAAAAATTTTACAACGCTTTTTTTATATAACTTAGCTTATAATATTAATTCTTTATACTGATGAAAAATATTGCCAGTAGTACCATCATTGCCTTAGCCATTATTATTACCGCATTTTTATTTTCTGGAGCTTACAAAAACAGAAACCAAAGCAACAATGCTATTAGCGTAACAGGTTTGGGCGAAAAAGATTTTGTTTCCGACCTTATTGTGTGGAGCGGCTGGTTTAGTAAAAAGAATTTTACACTTAAAGATGCTTATGCCGAACTCGATAAAGACCGTGCAAGCATTAAAAACTACCTAATTTCGAAAGGGATTAAAGACAACCAGATTATTTTTTCGGCAGTGGATATCAACAAAGAGTTTGACCAAACTTTTGATAACTATGGCAACCGACAAAGCTCTGTTTTTACAGGTTATCGATTAACCCAAAACGTGCAAATTGAATCGAACGAGGTAAATAAAATTGAAGATATTTCGCGACAAGTTACCGAATTGATTAACTCTGGAATAGAGTTTTATTCGAACCAACCGCAATACTACTATACCAAACTTTCGAAACTTAAAATTGAGATGATTGCCGAAGCCACTAAAGATGCTTTAACAAGAGCTCAAAACATTGCCGAAAATGGCGGTGGAGAACTTGGTAAATTAAAAAATGCCAACATGGGCGTTTTTCAAATTGTTGCTCAAAACTCATCAGAAGAATACTCGTGGGGCGGCTCTTTTAATACTACCTCTAAACGAAAAACTGCAAGCATTACCGTTAAGTTAGATTATGAGGTGGAGTAAACAAAACTAAATCCAAATTCTCTTAGCTACCTATCTCTTTAAATAAATCAGAAAGTTTTATATCAACAGCATTACAAATTTGTTGAAGAAGTTTTATTGACAGATTTTGTTCTCCTTTTAAAACTCTTCTTATTGTTGTTTCTTCAACATCAGCAGCAGCTGCAAATTCAAGTTTAGTCTTAAATTTCTTAGGATATTCACGATTTATGATTACTGCTATGTCCTCTAGGATGTTATTCACATGTCTAAAGTCTTAGAAATAAGCTAAAACAAATCGGCATATATGTCGAATATAAAATAATTACTATATTTGTTTGGACAATTAATAGCAACAACAAAAAAGCAAACATGGATTTTAAAGACCAACTAAAACAACTTGGAGATAGAGTTGAAAAATTAAAACATCAAATACAAACAGAAGAAGCCACCAAAAATGCACTAATAATGCCTTTTATTCAATATCTAGGCTATGATGTATTTAATCCTTTAGAAGTTGTTCCTGAATTTGTATCAGATATTGGTCTAAAGAAAGGTGAAAAAATTGATTATGCTATTTTTAAAGATGGAGTTCCAACCATTTTGCTTGAATGTAAACATTGGGCTCAGAATTTAAATATACATGATGGACAATTACTTCGCTATTTTCATGTCTCAAAAGCAAAATTTGGTATTTTAACCAATGGTATTAATTACAGATTCTACTCAGATTTAGTAGAACCTAACAAGATGGATGAAAAACCATTCTTAGAGTTTAACATTAATGAACTAAGAGATAATCAGATTGAGGAATTAAAAAAATTCCATAAAGCAAACTTTAACATCGAAAACATAGTAAATACTGCAAGTGAACTAAAATTTACTAATGAATTAAAACACCTTATACAAAATGAACTTAATAATCCTTCTCCAGAAATAGTAAAATACTTTGCAAAACAAGTATATCCAGGAATGGTTACTGCTAAAGTCTTAGAACAGTTTACAAATCTTACTAAAAAATCAATTCAAATACATATAAGTGAATTGATTACAGAGCGACTTAAAACAGCTCTTAATAAAGAAGACCAAGCTGCAAAAGAACAAGAGGCAATTAAAATAATTGAAGATAAAAATAAAGTTGAAACAACTGAAGAAGAATTAGAAGCTTTTATGATTGTTAAAACAATTTTAAGACAAAAAATTGATTCTTCAAGAATCACTCATAGAGATGCTCAATCCTACTGTGCTATTTTATTAGATGACAATAATCGAAAAACTATTTGTAGACTTTATCTAAACGGCGGAAAGAAATACTTTGCATTAATGGATGAACAGAAAAAAGAAATTAAAAATGAAATCAATACAATTGATGATATTTTTAATTTCTCAACTGAATTAGTTAAGTGTGTTGAAAATCAAAGTAAATAAAACTACCTACTCACAACCAATTTCTTGATGTAACTTTTATCTTCTGTTTGCAGTTCAATAAAATAAATACCATTGGGCAAGGCGGATAAATCAATTGATTCTGATTTGGTTAAAAGCAATTGTTCGCCTAATACATTTTTAACAGCAATTTGCTTAAACTGTTCGGTGGTTTTTATTGTTATTTTGCCTTGAGTTGGATTAGGATAAATAGTAAACACATTGTTTTCATCCAACTCTTCTACTCCAATAATGTTTTCGTAAGTGGTTTGAGCAGCATCGGCACTTGCTTGAATATCGGCTAGCCCAACTCCTGCAATTAATGCAAAAGCCACCGTTACACTATCGCCCGCAGCCAAAGCAAAACCACCCGAAGAAACCACATGCGCTACATCTTGTCCCGAAGGGCTTCCAGCACTTGTTTTGTTGGTAGAAAGCGTGGTGTATTTCTCTGCTGTTGTATACACATCCGAAATATCTACTCCACCTGCTCCACCGGAAACATTGTCGAGCGAATAGTTTACAAAAGTGCCATTGGTTAACAATTTAATTGCTGCATAGGTAGAATCGGATTCTAACGAACGAACAAACCCCATTTTTCTGGCAGCATCAATACCTGATTCGTTTAGTGCGTAATTTTGGATATCCCAATCAGCAAACAAACCCGCATACAAATTGTTTAATGCGGTTAATCCATCATTTCTTAAACGGTATTGCACTATCACAAACTTATCGTTTGGTGCTGAAGCATAAGCAAACGATTGTTGCTCAATGTTTAAGTTTAACGACAATGCATATGTAGCATCATTAAACTCTCCTATTAAATCAATAGCAGAAACATAAGGCGGATGGTATTTTACATTAACCACCGAAGCAAAATCGAGGTCTTGTCCGCTTGCTCCTCGCACACAGTCGGACACTTGATTGGTGTTTTCGCCAAGCATTAAACCGCTCTCGTAGAGCAATTGTTTTCCGTTAAAACTAAAACCTAACCCAACTGTATTGTTTACGTCGTTAAAACCTATCTTTCCTTTACTGGTAATGGTGGTTCTAATTTGATTTACTTCCACATTAATATAATCGGGGTTTAGCGTAACATAAAAATATTCGTTTACCGAAAAACTACCGTTGCTAATTTCCATTTTAAACAACACTTGTTCGTTTAGCGGAGCACCGTTTAATACCTGAACTAAAAATGGGTCGGCAGTGTTGATAAACGTTTGGTTGGTATTTAGCATGGGTAAATTGGTAGTAGCATCTACAACCGTTACATAAGGCGAAAGCGACGACAGTGTGGCTGTTAAACCACTTATAGTATCTAAATAATTGGCAAAAGTTCCTTCTATTCGAATGGTATCACCCTCCACAAAAACATTATCATTATTATCAAATATCTGTTTGTTTATTAGTTCAACAAATTGAGTTGAAGTTGCAGCAAGTGCCGAAAAAATATTTAATCTTCCGTTTCCCAATTTATCGGTAAAAGTTGGGTTTAACGGGTCTATATCATCAGCTGTTGCACGAAGCAATGCAGCAATTTGATGATTGGTGTAACTTGGATAAATAGATGTCACCAATGCAGCAGCACCCGAAACTACTGGAGCAGCCATTGAAGTACCTCCATTGTTACCATAACTACCTCCACCAATGGTACTCCACATGCTTTCGCCTGGAGCAGAAATATCTACATAATAACCATAATTGGAATTGTTCTTTTTTAAATCGCTTTGTTCAGATGCTGCAACAGTAAGCACCCCATCATAAGCCGCAGGGTAAAACAAGGTTTCGTTGTTGTTGTTACCACAAGCCCCAACAACCAAACATCCTTTGTTGATAATCGCGTAATCTATTACATCTTTCTGAAACTGTCCTGGTGTGGTGCTGCCCCACGAGCAATTGATGATAAAACAACCGTGGTCGGCTGCATAAACAACTCCTTGGTATGCTTGAGTTAAAACACCCGCAGAGTTGGCAATTTTTAGCGGCATAAATTTGGTATTGAAACCTACAGCTGCAATACCTACTCCATTATCGGTTACAGCAGAAGACAAACCACTCACGTGAGTTCCGTGGCTACTGGTTTCTTGCTGAGCATCGTTGTCGTTGTTACCCAAATCCCAACCCATGTAATTATCGGTATAGCCATCACCATCATCATCTAATCCATTTATTGGGTCGTTGTAGTTAATTTTTACGTTTCCTAATAAATCAGGATGCGTGCTATCCCAACCCGTATCGGTTATTCCAACCACCACATTGGTGTCGCCCTTGGTAATGTCCCAAGCACCAAAAGCATTGATTTTTATTAAATGCCAAATTTTAGCTGTATCGGTAGTTATTATGGGGTCGTTTGGGGTATAAAATGCCTCTGGCAACACATAAGGCTCAGCATATTGTATAAAACTTAAACGACTTATTTTTTTAGCCAATTCCAATTCGTTAATGGTTTTGGAATAGGTAATTTGATAGATTAACGACAAATCAACAAACCGTTCATTCGTTTCCTTTTTGTGATTAGGGAAAATCTTTTTCACTTCAGTTATGCCAATATTACTTGCCAACTGAGTAAATTCAGGATAATCGATTGCAGTTGTTTTACAATTGCTACGGTAAGCCTCTTTTACTTTTAAAATGATGGTGTTTGGTAAAAACTCGGATTGATGTTGAGTAAACCCAACTAGAGGAAAAAGAATAAATAAAATAAAAAGATTGATAACCTTCATCGCAAACATTTTTAACGAAGTTAAGCATAACTAATTTATCAACTTTCTACTTTTTGAAGTTTCTACTTTATAAACTTTAAACTAACTTAGTGCGATAAAAAATAAACTCCATGAGAACCAAAGAAGAAATAGTACAAAACTGGCTTCCACGCTATACTGGAACACCAATTGAAGATTTTGGAAAATATATTCTTTTGACCAACTTCAACAATTATGTTGAGCTTTTTGCCGAAATAAACCATGTTGAAGTAAAAGGAAAAGATAAAGCGATGCCAAACGCTACTGCCGACGGTATTACCATTATCAATTTTAGTATGGGAAGTGCTAATGCAGCAACCATTATGGATTTACTAAGCGCTGTTGCCCCTAAAGCTTGTTTGTTTTTGGGTAAATGTGGTGGACTAAAAAAGAAAAACCAATTGGGCGATTTTATTTTACCTATTGCTGCCATAAGAGGCGAAGGAACATCTGACGATTATTTTCCAAAAGAAGTTCCTGCACTACCCGCATTTACTTTGCAACGTGCTGTTTCAACAACTATTCGTGGTTTTGAAATGGATTACTGGACTGGCACCGTTTACACTACCAACCGAAGGGTTTGGGAACACGACGAAGAGTTTAAAGATTACTTAAGAAAAGTTCGTGCAATGGCTGTAGATATGGAAACTGCAACATTGTTTATTACTGGATTTGCTAATAAAATTCCAACAGGAGCGTTGTTGTTGGTTTCCGACCAACCTATGGTACCCGATGGAGTAAAAACCGAGAAAAGCGACCATGTAATTACCACTAATTATGTTCGCAAACACATTGAAATTGGTATACAATCGTTAAAAGAAATTAAAGACCACGGTTTGAGTGTGAAACACCTTAAATTCAATTACGAAGATTAATGGATTACCAAAACATACTCAAGGATTTAAAAAACAAGGTGTACCACCCCATTTATTTTTTGTGTGGAGAGGAAGCTTATTACATTGATTTAATTGCTGATTATATTGAAAAAAATGTGTTAGACGCCAACGAAAAGGAGTTTAACCAAACCATACTTTACGGAAAAGAAACCGATATGCTAACCGTAATAAGTGAAGCCAAACGCTACCCGATGATGGCAAATCACAATGTGGTAATTATTAAAGAAGCACAAAACCTAGAAAAAGAACTCGATTTATTAGAGCAATATCTAAATCAACCCACGCCATCTACTATTCTGGTTTTTTGCTTTAAATACAAAGGGTTAGACGGACGAAAAGCCATTTCTAAAAAAATAAAAACCAAAGCTGTAGTTTTAGAAACCAAAAAACTATACGATAATCAAATACCCGACTGGATTACCGATTACCTAAAAAACAAAGGATATACTATACAACCAAAAGCTTGTGCATTACTTGCCAACTTTTTAGGTAACGACTTAAGTAAAGTATCTAATGAAATTGAAAAATTAATTATAAACGTACCAGAAGGAACAACCATTACTCCCGAGCATGTGGAGCAAAATGTGGGTATTAGCAAAGACTTCAATATTTTTGAATTAACCAAAACCATTGGAGCGTTAAATGTGTTTAAAGCCAACGAAATTGTAAACTATTTTGCAAAAAACGAAAAAGAACACCCTATCCAAATGGTTATCTCTACCTTGTATGGCTTTTTTACTAAAATTTTAATTTACCACTACACGCCCGATAAATCGAACAAAAACATTGCTTCACAATTGGGTATCAACCCATTTTTTGTTGGGGAATACAACACCGCTGCAAAAAACTACCCCATTAAAAAAGCAGTAAAAGTGATTGAATACCTTAGAGAATACGACCTCAAATCCAAAGGTGTTGACAACACTTCTACTAGCGGAGGAGAATTGATGAAAGAAATGGTTTTTAAGATAATGCATTAATTAATAATCCTATTATGAAAACTAAAAAAGAAATAGCACTAGATTTTTTAAGACTTGCAGCGAAAGGTGATTCAAGAGAAGCTTTTAAACTTTATGTTGCTAACGATTTTAAACACCATAACGCTTATTTTAAAGGAGATTCAGAAACATTGATGTTAGCAATGGAAGAATCGGCAAAAATAAATCCAAACAAACTTTTTGAACCACAAAGAGCCCTAGAAGATGGCAACTTGGTTGCAGTACACTCTCGACTTATACAATATCCTTCAGAAAAAGAATACGTTGTTGCTCACATCTTTAAATTTGAAAACAACAAAATTGCAGAAGCTTGGGATTTTGGTCAAGAAGTACCTGCTGAACAGATTAATGAAAATGGAATGTTTTAAAAAATGAATACGGAAATAGACAACTATATTCTTGGTTTTCCAGAAGAGGTTCAATTCGTACTAAACCTACTTAGAAAAACCATTCGCGAAGCAGCACCTGACGCAACAGAGAAAATAAGTTATGCCATGCCAACTTTTTATTTGAAAGGCAACTTGGTTCATTTTGCTGCATATAAAAACCATATAGGTTTTTATCCTGCTCCATCAGGTTTAAATGCTTTTAAGAAAGAAATCTCTTTGTTTAAAAACTCCAAAGGTGCTGTCCAATTTCCAATAAACCAACCTTTACCTCTGAATTTAATTAGCAAAATAGTTAAATTTAGAGTCGAAGAAAACTTATCTAAAAACTTAAAATAAACGAATATGAGCTTAACATCAAACGTAGTAACATGGTTCGAACTATACGTGAACGACATGAACAGAGCAAAAGCATTTTACAGCACTGTTTTACAAATGGAATTAACCGACTTACCAAGCCCATCGGGAATGGAGGAAATGCAAATGGCTTGTTTTCCTTATGTTGAAGGAGCTCCAAATGCAAATGGTGCTTTGGTTAAAGACAACATGACTAAACCAGGTTCTGGCGGCACCTTAATTTATTTTGCTACTGAAGACTGTACCCAAGAACAAAACAGAGTAGAAGCTGCTGGAGGCAAGGTGTTACAACCAAAATTTCCTATAGGTGATTATGGCTTCTGTGCTATTTGTATGGACACCGAAGGAAATTCGTTTGGATTACATTCTAGAAAGTAATCAAATCTTTTTCAGTTCGTCTTTTATAAAATCTACCAATTCTTTTACGTAGGCTTGAGAAAAATTAAACTCAATGCCTGCTGCTTGGTATATTTCTTTAATGGATTTTGTATAACCTAATTTTAAAGCTGCCATGTATTGCTCAATGGCTTTATCAGGATTTTGTTTGTAGTTACGCCACACGGCAATTGCTCCTAATTGAGCCATACCGTATTCGATGTAATAAAAAGGCACTTCATACAAATGCAATTGCTTCTGCCATAAGGTTGCTAACGCTTTTTCGTTGCCTGTCCAATCTACTTGATTGCTACCAAAAGCCTTCATAATTTCATTCCATTTGGCATAGCGTTGTTCCACTGTGTGTGTAGAATTTTCGTACACCCAATGTTGAAATTTATCAATTGAAGCTACCCAAGGCAATGTTTCCAACGCTTTTTCTAATTGTTCTTTTTTTGCTCGTTTCAATTCCGCCTCATCGGTGTAAAATTCATCCCAATAATCCATTGAAAGCAACTCCATGCTCATCGAAGCCAATTCTGCTACTTCTGAAGGAGTATCTTTAAATCCAGTTAAAGCCAAATCTCTAGTTAAAAAGGAGTGAATGGCATGTCCGCCTTCATGAACCATAGTAACCAAATCACGTTGAGAACCAACCGAATTCATGTAAATAAACGGTACTCCTATTTCGTGCAACGGATAATTAAATCCTCCAGGTGCTTTTCCTTTTTTTGAATCTAAATCGAGGTGTTTTAATTCCTTCATTATAGCTAAACACTCTCCAAAATAAGGCTTAATTCGATTAAAAGAGGTAATGGTTTTGTTTATTAACTCTTCTCCACCATCAAAAGGTTTTAAAGCAGGCTTTCCTGTTGGGTCAACTGAAGTATCCCAAGGTTTTAAACTATCAATTCCTAACAATTGTTTTTTCTCTACATCAAAACCATTGGTTACTGGAACCACTTCTTTTTCTATGGCTTCATGAAAATTAAAACAATCTTTTGCTTCGTAATCAAACCTACCCAATGCAGCAAACATGTAATCGCGGTAATTAGCAAATCCAGCATTTTGAGCTACTTTATTTCTTAATTCAATTAATTCTGAATACAAAACATTCAATTCGTTTTCATCTTGTAATCTTCTGTTGTTGATTAAATGAAAAACTTCTTCTCTAATTTTTCTGTCTGTATTTTTCAGGTAATTGGCAGCTTGTTGCAGGGTTAATTCTTTTCCGTCGTAATTGATGGTCATTGCAGCCGAAACAGCTCCATATTTTTGTGATTCTTCTTGCAATTTGGTGTTTAGCGGAATATTCTCTTCTCTAAAAATTTCTATCTGTTTTTTAATTCCTCTTAAGTAAATATGGTAAGTATCCTTATCTAAATCGTTTAAAAACGGATTGTTTACCAACTTTAAATTAAACGCATTCGTGTAAGGAGCTATTTTAGGGTCAATCTCCGTAATGAAAAACGAGAAACTATCAGCCAAATCCGTATCTGTTGTATCAATATTCATTTTTATGTATCTCCAAGCCATGTCTTCTTCCAGCACAGCTTCTAGCTCACTTCTGTCTTTCAGCCATTTTTCTAATTCTTGTACTGAATTAATCTCACGATTTTTAAGGTCTTCAAAATAATGGGTTATTTTTTCCCATGAATCAATTGTCAGGTTTTCTGGCAAAAAAACTCGTTTTTCTTTTATTGGCAATTGAATGGATGATGTTTGCATAATGTAGTAGTAAAAAAAAAGCTGAATAAAAGCATCTCTGCAGTTTATTCAGCTTTAAATAAATTTATAAAGGATTATCCGTTTTTCTTAGATCCAGCTGCTTTTTTAATTGGAGCTTTTGCTGCTGAAGGTTTTTTAGCTACAATCGGTTTTGCTGATGGTGCTTTTTTAGTTGTAGTTGTTTTTTTCTCAGCAACTTTCTTTTTATCGTCTTTTTTAGCTGAAGCCTCTTTTTTCTCTTCCGCTTCTTGATTTTTTATAAAATCTGATTTCACTAAAATATTAAACCATAAAAACAATTTTTTTAAATCAGAATTGTACACTCTTTCTTGGTCGAAAGGAACAACTTTAGCCAAATAAGTTCTCAACTCTTCTGGTTTTGTATTGTGGTCTATTGCTGCTGCACCTTTAGTAAATTCATACACTTTTGCATACACTTCAATTAACGGCATATCTTCTGTAGTAGTATAAATGCTAATGTCTTCTAATGCACTTACTTTATCTGAAGCATAAACCGGAACTTTTTTGTTGTCAACTAAAGATTCAACTACAAAACCATTTTTGGTTTGTGAAACTATTTTGTATAAACCCGGTTTTCCGGTTACTGAAATAATAGATTTTAAATTCATGTTTTAATTTTAAAGTGAGCAAAACTACATAATTTTTCTTTCAATAAAAATAAAGAATTTTTTTTTGGAAAGAAGACTACTTATCTGAGTAATGACCCATTGCTGAAATAACATCCACAACAACAATTGAATCATCAACTGTATAAATCATTCTATCTTTTTGATTTATTCTTCTCGACCATTTTCCTGCAAAATCATATTTTAATTTTTCAGGTTGACCTATTCCTGAATAAGGATGTTCTGATAATTCCTTAAAAATTTGTTCTAATTTCTTAATCGTAGCTTTATTACCAGATTTGTAATGTTTCTCAACATCCAATTTTGCTTTATCTGTTAACGTAACCCTAAACTTCCCCATACGTCATCTGGATTTATTTCGGTTCTGTTCTTACTTTTCTCAGCCTTGTTAACCATTTCAATAAATTCTGGATTGTATGGGCTTTTAGGTTCTTCAACAATTTCAACTGCTTTTTCTTTAGCAACAAAAGTTCTAAGAAAAGCTAAAAAAGTTCTTCCTGCGGTTGATTTATCGTTAATTTTTAATATTATGGTTGTCATTGTGGTAAGTTTTATACAAAGGTAATAAATTTACCGTTTGCATTTACAAGCAATTGATTGGCTTTGTGTAGATGAGAATTTTATAAAAAAATTTAATTTTTTTTCTTCTTTCGATTTTTTTTATTTTCAGGTGGTAATTTAATATCTGCAAAAGTTATTTTATTTGACATCACCCTAATGCCGGAAGACATTACCTTTTCATAACCTTCTTTAGTCCCAATAATCGAGTAATACGAATCGGGCAAATTTTCAAAATTATATTTACCAGTGATGTCAGTAGTAAAATCTTTGTTAATGGTACTATCATTATTTATTAGTTGAATGTGAGCACCGAAAACTTCTTTTTTTGTAGTATAGTCATATACAATACCTCTCAAAACACCATTTTGTGCAGAAAGATTAAATGTTAAACTTACATTTAAAAAGATAATAAGTAGTAAATAAAGTTTCTTCATTAATAGAATGATGTATTTTGTTACTCAAATATAGCAAAAATCATGAAGATGTACATTGGTTAAGAAAATATTACTCGCCCGGCTTTGCCGAGTGAGTATATTTGTAACCACTCAAACCCTTAACCAACCATAAGCATTAGGTAGTTGATCAATAATATCAGAGGCTATCAACGAAGCTTCCCCTACTTGTTCTTTTGCCAAATCGCCAGCAACGCCATGCAAATAAACTCCAAGAATGGCAGCTTGTTTTGGTTCGTAACCCTGAGCTAAAAGAGAAGTAACTATACCTGTTAACACATCGCCGCTCCCTGCGGTTGCCATCCCTGCATTTCCAGAACTATTAAAGTGCACGTTGCCATTTGGTAAGGCTACAGCCGTATAAGCACCTTTTAATACCACAACCAATTGATGTTTTACAGCAAAATCGCGTTGCAACTGCAACCGTTCTTCATCGCCAATCCATTTACCTACCAAACGTTCGAACTCTTTTGGATGTGGTGTTAAAATACTGTTGTTAGGCAAAAACGATAACCATGTTTTATTTTCTGCTAAAATATTCAGTGCATCAGCATCAATAACCATGGGCAATATCGTATTTTGAATCAACAACTTTAGGCCGTTTTGGGTTTGTTTTTCCAATCCAATTCCTGGCCCCACACCTATAACTTGGTATTTTTCGGTATTTTTAATTGCTGTAAAATAGTTGTTTTCTTCGTCTACGCTACACATTGCTTCGGGAACTGCTGTTTGTAAAATTGGCAAACCAACGGTTGGAACATGAACGGTAAACAAGCCCACCCCCGAACGCAAGCAAGCTTTGGAAGACAAAACAGCTGCTCCCATTTTTCCCAAACTTCCCGCAATCAACAACGCATGACCATACGTTCCTTTGTGAGAGAATTTTTGGCGAGGTAATACCAAGCTTTTTACATCTTGTTTAGTGGTGAAATAATAAGGTGTATCTTGTTGATAGATAAAATCAGCACTCAATCCAATATCGATCAGCTCTATTTCACCAAAAGCTGCGGCATATTGAGGAAACATCATGGCTAATTTGGGTTGCTGAAAAGTGAGGGTATAAGCTGCTTTTACTACATTTTTCAAATCATTGCCCTCATTATTTTCCGAAAACATTCCTGAAGGAATATCAATAGCAACTACTGTATTTTGATTTATTTGTTGAATAATTTCCGCAACAAAACCTATTACTGGTTTATTTAATCCCGAACCAAAAATAGCGTCTACAACAATCGACTGATCAGTTATCTCAACAGTTGTTTTTGTTTCGTTTAAATACTCAACACCAACGGTTGTTTTACCAAGCCTTTCGAGATTAGTTGTAAAATCGGTTGAATAATTTTTAGAAAAATCGACTACAAAAACTTGTACTTTATAGTTTTCTTGAGCTAATAAACGTGCAATGGATAAACCATCTCCACCATTATTTCCTACTCCACAAAAAATTGAAAAAGGAGTAGTGGAATCAAATCTTTTCATCAACCATTCCAAGCATCTTTGAGCAGCCCTTTCCATTAAATCGATAGATGAAACGGGTTCGTGCTCTATGGTATATTGATCGGCTTTCCTAATTTGCTGAGCAGTTAAAATTTTCATAAAAGAATTTTTATCACGTAACTTATTACAACAATACTGATGTTAAATATAAATAGGTATTTTAAAATACTTGCTCCATGTTTAAACTTAAAAATAAGGTGTAATGGTAAAATCAACAACATCACAATTAATGGCAATAAAGCAGGATACAAATAAAAACTTTCCATAAAATTACCTTTAAGTAATTCGATAAACGAACGTTGCATGCCACACCCCATACAATCAATATCAAAATATTTTTTGTAAGGGCAAGCCAAAAAGTGAGATTCCAACCAAGCAATTATTTTGTCGAGCATTCTATACAAGGGTTCTTTGTACGAAGTTACTCTTTATTAATGTAAAACATGATTTCATTAAAGGTCTTTATTAAGGATAAACGGTAATAAAAATAAAATACAAACAAACTATTTTTGTTACTTCTATATTGAAACTGAATTAATACTTTTGCAACCTAAAAATTTTAAAAAGAATGAAGTTGAATAAAATACTTTCGGTAATTGTCTTTTTAGTGCTTACAGCAAATGCATTTGCACAAGGAACTATTCGTGGTTTTGTTTACGATGAAAAAACTGGAGAACCTGTAATTTTTACCAATGTGTTTCTAAAAGGGACAACAATGGGTTCGGCAACAGATGTAAACGGTTTTTACTCCATCACAAAAGTCCCTGCTGGCTCTTACACTTTAATGGTTACTTCTCTAGGTTATGATACAGCCCGTGCTTCTATTACCATAAAAGGAAATGAAATCATAAGCCAAAAACTTTTTATAAAAGAAGCCATGATTCAAATGGCAACTTTTAACCTCTCTGCAGAAAAAATGGAAGACAAAACTGAGGTTAAAATGTCGGTTACCAAAGTTACTCCAAAAGAAATCCAATCAATGCCATCAATTGGTGGAGACCCTGATTTAGCTCAATATTTGCAAGTTTTACCTGGTGTTACTTTTACTGGTGACCAAGGTGGCCAATTATACATTCGTGGTGGTTCTCCTGTTCAAAACAAAGTGTTGTTAGACGGTATGATTATCTACAACCCGTTTCACTCTATTGGTTTATTCTCGGTTTTTGACACCGATATCATGCGTAATGCTGATGTTTATACTGGTGGTTTTAGTGCTCAATATGGTGGTCGTGTATCATCTATAATGGATATTACTACTCGTGATGGTAATAAAAAAAGGTTAAGCGGTAAACTTTCAGCAAGTTCATTTGGGGGTAAATTAATGCTTGAAGGACCTATAACCAAAGCTAAGAAAGAAGGCGGCGGAAGCACATCATTTGTGGTTTCTGGTAAACACTCTTATTTAGAGCAATCATCAAAAATGTATCAATCTTATTTTAAAGGATTAAGTTCTGAAAATGCTAGAGGAATTGACACTACAGGTTTACCTTATGGTTTTACAGATATTTATGCTAAAGTAACCGCAAATGGAGAAAATGGTAGTAAAGCAAGTTTATTCGGTTTTAATTTCAACGACCGTGTAAATTTCTCTGACGAATCTAAAATTGCTTGGGATTCTTACGGTGGTGGAGCGAACTTTGTGTTAATACCTGGTTCTTCAAAAACATTAATTGAAGGTGTTTTTGCATACTCAAAATATAAAATTGACATGATTGAAATTGATGGAAAACCAAGAACAAGTAATGTTGGTGGTTTTAATGGAGGCATGACTTTCACTACTTTTTCTGGCGACAACGAATTTAAATACGGAATTGATGTTTTAGGTTTAAGCACCAACTACGAATTCACTAATTCTGTTGACCTTATTATTCAGCAAAAACAAAGCACAACTGAACTTGGTGGTTTCTTCTTATTTAGATGGAATATTGGTAAATTGGTTTTAGAACCTAGCTTTAGAACTCAATACTATGCTTCATTATCTGAAATTTCACCTGAACCTCGTTTAGGTATTAAATACAATTTAACCGAATGGTGGAGAGTTAAAGCTGCTGCGGGTATGTATTCGCAAAACTTAATTAGTGCCAATTCCGATAGAGATATTGTAAACTTGTTTTATGGTTTTATTTCTGGACCTGATAATTTACAAGAGAATTTTACAGACCAAGATGGAAATGTTGAAGAAGTAACATCAAGACTTCAAAAAGCCAATCATGCCATATTTGGCTTTGAGTTTGATTTAAGTCGTTCATTTACCTTAAACACTGAAGGATACTACAAAGCATTTACTCAGTTAACCAATACCAACCGTAATAAAATATATCCTGACAATGCAGAATTTTCGACAGAACCAGATGTACTTAAAAAAGATTATATTGTGGAAACAGGAAATGCTTATGGTCTTGATTTTAGCTTAAAATACACTTCTACTCACTTAAATATATGGGCTATTTATTCTCTAAGTAAAATTAACCGATGGGATGGTATTTTAGAGTATAACCCAGTATTTGATAGAAGACATAACGTAAACCTTGTTACAGCTTATATTTTTGGTAAAAACCTAAACTGGGAATTTAACGCTCGTTGGAACTTAGGTTCTGGATTCCCATTCACTCAAACACAAGGGTTTTATGAAGGTTTAAACTTTAGCTCTATAGACCAAAACCCAACCTCTGCAAATGGAAGCTTAGAAATTGCTTATGCAGATTTTAATAAGGGGCGTTTACCATATTATCACCGTTTGGATTTAACCCTAAAAAGAACCTTTGTATTAGGTAAAAATACTGAGTTAGAATTAAGTGCAAGTGTTACTAATGCATACAACAGAGAGAACATCTTTTACTTAGATAGAGTTAGTGGAGACAAAGTTTATCAATTACCAATACTTCCAAGTTTTGGTATGAGTTTTACTTTTTAATAGAAAAAATACAACATAGCTGTAAAATTTAAAAATAAAATAGTAAGTTTGCCACCTTTAAAAATTAATAAATTATAAAAAATGTACGCAATAGTTGAAATAGCAGGGCAACAATTTAAAGTTGAAAAAGACCAACGACTTTTTGTACATCGTTTAGAAGACAAAGAAGGTGCTAAAATCACTTTCGACAAAGTTCTTTTAATTGATAACGATGGCAAAGTGAACGTAGGCGCCCCAGTTGTAGCAGGTGCTAGTGTTACCGCAAAGGTACTAGAACACCTTAAAGGAGATAAAGTTCTTATCTTCAAAAAGAAAAGAAGAAAAGGTTACCAAAAAGAAAATGGTCACCGTCAGTATTTAACTCAAATTAAAATTGAGGGTATTTCTGAAAAAGGTGCAGCTAAAAAAGCTGAAACCAAAACTGAAGTTAGCGAAGAAGCAGCTCCTGTAAAAAAGGCTGCAGCTCCAAAAGCTAAAAAAGAAACAAAAACTGAAGAATAACTTACATCCCGATAGTTATCGGGATTAAACTTAAATAAAATGGCACATAAGAAAGGAGCTGGTAGTTCGAAAAACGGTAGAGAATCAGAAAGCAAGCGTTTAGGCGTTAAAATTTTTGGCGGTCAAGCTGCAATTGCAGGTAATATCATTATCCGTCAAAGAGGAACTAAACACCATCCTGGAGTTAATGTAGGTATTGGTAAAGACCATACTTTATTTGCTCTTGTTGATGGAATCGTATCTTTCCGTAAGAAAAAAGACAATAGATCGTATGTTTCGGTTGATCCAATCACTGAAGCGTAAGTTTAATACAAAATAGTTAAAACTCCTGTATCTATAAACTTATAGATACAGGAGTTTTTTGTTTACAACAAAAAGAGTTTTACTACATTTGTTCAACAGATTAACAACACTAAAATTATATGTTACAAACATCATTTATCAGAGAAAACACCAACCTTGTTATTGAGCGATTAAAGAAAAGAAACATTGATGCTACTGCTACTGTAAACAGCATTATTGTACTTGATGATAAACGTAAAAAAACACAACAAGAGTTAGACTCACTTTTAGCAGAAAGTAACCAATTGGCAAAACAAATTGGCGATTTATTTAAAAGTGGTAAAACAGATGAAGCCAATAAACTTAAAGACAGAACTGCCGAAATAAAAGAACAATCAGCAATTTTAAAAGAGGAACAAAACAACATTGCTACCGAACTACAACAATTGTTGTACACACTTCCTAATTTACCTAACGAGATTGTTCCAAACGGAAAATCAGCAGAAGACAATCAAAATGTTTACGAAAACAATCCTATTCCTAAATTACACGCTAATGCACTTCCTCATTGGGAATTAGCAAAAAAATACAATCTAATTGATTTTGAATTGGGAGTTAAAATTAGTGGTGCAGGCTTTCCTGTATACAAAGGAAAAGGTGCTCAACTACAACGAGCATTAATTACTTTTTTCTTAGACCAAGCTATTGCTGCAGGTTATGATGAAATAATGCCTCCATTGATGGTAAATGAAGCATCAGGTTATGGAACAGGTCAATTGCCCGACAAAGAAGGACAAATGTATTATATGCCTGCGGATGATTTGTATATGATTCCAACAGCAGAAGTTCCTATTACCAATATCTACCGTGATGTTATTTTAAAAGAAAGTGATTTTCCAATTAAAAATGTTGGTTACACCCCTTGTTTTAGAAGAGAGGCAGGTTCTTATGGTAAAGATGTAAGAGGTTTAAACAGACTTCACCAGTTTGATAAAGTAGAGATTGTTCAAATTCAACATCCTGATAAATCTTACCAGACTTTAGATGAAATGGTTGAGCACGTTAAGGGATTATTAAACCAATTAGAGCTTCCTTACCGAATTTTACGTTTATGTGGTGGCGATATGGGCTTTACTTCTGCCCTAACGTACGACATGGAAGTATTTTCTGCAGCTCAAGAAAAATGGTTGGAGGTAAGTTCTATTTCAAACTTTGAAACTTTCCAAGCCAATCGTTTAAAATGTAGATACAAAGATAGTGAAGGCAAAACCCAATTGGTTCATACCTTAAATGGAAGTGCTTTAGCTTTACCTCGTATTTTAGCGTCTATTTTAGAGAACAACCAAACCGAAAATGGGATTAGAGTACCGAAATGTTTGGTTCCATATACTAGATTTGATTTTATAAGCTAGTCATGAACCTTCAATCGTCCGTTTTAATCTTTGCTGCTTTGGTTATTTTCTCGTGCGGAGAAAACCGAGAACAGGAAGTGAAACGAATTGACGAACTGATTACCCAACTTCAAGAAATCGAAAACAAGTTTAAGAACATTGATTCTTTAAACTTGTTTTCTGTTCATACCAAAGTGCAAGCTGACTTAAAGGAGTTTCACCAAATTACTGATACACTCGATAAAGAAACTGTCACAAAAATAGAGCAAGCATATCCATACCTTTCGCAACTGAACTTCGCAGCTATCAATTACAACAATATTGCATCAGAAATAGCTTTTTCTAAAACTCAATTAAACAACCTAAAACAAGATGTAAGCATTGGGTTATTTGAAACCATAAAATTGAATAACGTAATTAATGAAGAACAACAATTTTTGCTTAATTTAAACCAAATTTTAGATTTGTCTTATGCGAACCTAAACGTACAATTGGAACAAACTAAAAAAGGATATCCAACGATTGACTCTATTGTAAACTATTATAACAAATTAATCGTTAACAATTAGCAGCAAAATGAAAAAAGTATTATACATATTCATTACTTTTTTGATAATCACATTATCAAATACCACTGCTATTGCCCAAATCAATACCGATGAAGAGTTGGCTAATCAATATTTTTTCAACAAAGAATTTGATAAAGCAATTGTGTATTTCGAGAAAGTGTTTAATAAGTCGCAAAGCCAAATACACTACCTGAAATTACTTGATTGTTTTGTTGCTTTAGAAGAATACAAAAATGCCGAAAAGCTAATTAAACGTCAACAAAAGCAGCATCCTTTTGATTTAAGCTACCAAGTTGATTTAGCTTACTTATACAATGTATCGGGCAAACCCAACGAAGCTAAACAATTGAGCGAAAAAACCATAAAACAGCTCAGTCCAAACCAGCAGCAAGTGGTTAGTTTGGCTCAAGCATTTCAATTTAGAAAAGAAACCGATTATGCTATTCAAACCTATTTGCAAGGAAGAAAACTGCTAAAAGACATGTTTCCTTTCAATTTTGAATTGGCTCAATTGTACAGCAACAGTGGCAAAACAGAACAAATGCTCAATGAATATTTAGATATCTTAGTTGTTCAGGAATCATACATTCAAAGTGTTCAAAATGCCTTACAAACGAACCTTTCCGGCGACGAAAAAGGCACTAAAAAAGATTTATTAAAAACCCTATTACTAAAATACATACAAACACATCCTGATAGAAAAGTATTCTCTGAAATGCTGATTTGGGTGTACATTCAAGAAGAAAACTATCTTGGAGCGTTTACACAAGCAAAGGCGTTGGACAAACGATTTAAAGAGTATGGAGACCGCTTGATGGCTCTTGGACATTTGAGTGCAGAAAACAAAGACTACGAAACTGCAATAAAATGCTACCAATATGTTATCAGTAAAGGCTTGGATAGCTACTATTATGTTAGTGCAAAAATGGAATTGGTAAATGTGTACACTAAAAAAATAACATCAACCAATAATTATACTGCTACCGATTTAGCTGAACTCGAACGCAGCTACCAATCGACCATCAGCGAATTGGGCAAAAGTGTTACTACCACTCCATTGTTAAGAGGATATGCTCATTTCCAATCGTTTTACTTGCATCAGCCTCAAAAAGCCATTACACTTTTAAACGAAGTATTGGCAATACCAGGAATTAGTGCTCACGAAATTGCACAAACCAAAATTGATTTAGCTGATGTTTACCTTTTTGTGGGCGAAATTTGGGAAGCTTCCCTACTCTACTCACAAGTTGAAAAAGCTTATAAATATGACCAATTGGGTGAAACGGCAAAGTTTAAAAATGCTAAAATTTCGTTTTACACAGGAGATTTTGCTTGGTCGAAAGCACAGTTAGATGTACTAAAAGCATCAACTTCTAAACTAATTGCCAACGATGCCATGGAACTCTCGTTATTAATTACCGACAACATTGGCATTGATACCAACCAAGCCCCTTTGTTGCTTTTTGCTCAAGCAGATTTATTGAGCTACCAAAACAGAAACGAAGAAGCCGTAAAGCTACTCGATTCGTTAAAGAAAGAGTTTTCTTACCATTCCATCAACGATGATGTGTTGTTTAAACGATTTCAGATTAACTACAAGCAACAACAATTTGACGCTGCACTAGAAAACCTAACCGAAATAATTACAAACTACCCTACCGATTTGCTTGGCGATGATGCGCTTTACAATGCTGCTTTAATTTACGACAAAAACAAAAACGACCAAAACAAAGCAGCCGAACTTTATAAAAAATTATTGTTTGACTACATCGACAGTGTATATGGAGTTGATGCACGAAAACGCTACCGCGAACTGAAAGGAGAAACAACTATTTTAAACACAGAAAATGACCCTTTAGAGATTGAGGCAAATTAGCAAAAAATAATCCTTAAAAATTATTCTTTTTTATTTTCACTTTAGAATATGATTGTTACTTTTGCCTTCCGTTTGAGGAAAAGGAAAGTTGGGTGAGTGGCTGAAACCAACAGTTTGCTAAACTGTCGAACGGGAAACTGTTCCGGGGGTTCGAATCCCCCACTTTCCGCAAACAAAAAAGCCCCGAAGTATTTCGGGGCTTTTTTGTTTCAATTTAATTACTTCTTATCCATTTCCACCACAAAAATTCCTCGTATTTCATTTTCACCATACCCAACAGCTTTATCGGATGGGTACAGTTTTTTAATTTTACTCAAGGTTTCTGGAGCAACTTGTTTCTCTGGTGTTCCGTGGCATTGCAAACACATGGCATTGGTTTCTATAGGGTAATATCCTACCATTTTACCGTTACGTTCAGCTATCAACGGAGCAACTTGTTCTCCTTTAGCTTTTGCTGTTTTCCAACTTTCAATATAAGCCAATTCATCAGCATTCGCTTGGTTGCTTGGGTTTCTAGGTTTATCACTCACTCGTTTTACTTTTGTATTCAGCTCCACCGACATACTATCTGTTATTGGTATAGCTCTGGTATTACAAAATTCAACTGCTCCTGCTGGACCTTTTTCTTTTATTGCAGCCATCAAATTTTTACCCAAATTGGCTTTAGTTTCGTTAGCAACATTTCTTCCTAAATCTTCATAATTTGCTGCTGCAACAGGCGAGCCATTTGTTGCTATAAATTTTGCCCATGTTTTATCCCATTCATCCGAAGCGACATCCGTATCGTACAAATACTCGGCAATAATTTTCAAATCTTCTTCCTTAAAATTCATTTTGGGCATGATACCGAAATTTCTCACAGCACCAGGCATAATTGAATTTTCTTCGGTTGGATTATTTACAAAATGAGTGATGTTTTTTACAAATTCCTCTTTTGTTGTTTTTTCATCAAAATAATGTTGTCTGATTTTAAACATTGGAGGAGCAATTCGGTTATCGATTTCCAAATTAGGATTATGACACGTAAAGCAATTCTGTTTTAATAAAGTTAATGCTGTTGTTTCTAAATTATCAACTGCTTCAGCTTCTTCAGCGTAAGATTCCGCATTGCTCTGACAAGCTTGTAGAGTAAACAATGTTACAAAAATGCTTATTCCTGATATTAAATTAGTTCTCATTCGAAATAGTTATTAAATTCGTTAAACGATTCTTTTATACTGTTATAAACTTCCTTAGCTTCTTGTTCGTTTTTAACTTCAGCAAACTTAGCCGATAAATCCAAGAAAGGAACCAACCACTTGTGTAATTCATCATGTGCCTGACCAGTCATGGTACAATTAGACGTTAGTTCTTCTAGGTTTTTCTCTATAGTTGCCGAAAGCGTTTGGTAGTTTTCAAAAGTTGGGTTTTTATTTTTGGAAAAATCAACAACAGCATTTTCTATATTTTTAATAAAAGCCATCATTTCAGGAACTACTACCCATTTCTTACCGTTATCCAACACTATAGCTTCCTGTTCATCATGATGATGTTCTTCCTCAACAATAGATTCTTGGGTTGATATTTCTTCATTATTGACAGCATTATTACACCCTAAAAGGAATATTGAAAATGCTAAAGGAAAGATTAATTTAATTTTCATAACAGAACGTTTTTATGTTAGGCAAATGTAAGCCGCTTTAGCAAAACTCTATCACAAAAAACTGTTAATAAATCCTTTGATAACCTTTATTTAGAAAGCGTGTTTTAAAAAAGTTTTATATCTAATTTAGGGACTTTGAAAGTAAAAACAATATGGCAGAAGAATCAAATTATACCGACGACAGTATACGCTCATTAGATTGGAAAGAACACATCCGATTGCGACCAGGTATGTACATTGGTAAGTTAGGTGATGGAGCTGCTTACGACGATGGTATTTACATCTTGCTCAAAGAGGTTGTCGATAACTGTATTGACGAATTTGTAATGGGTAACGGTAGAACTGTTGATATTTCAATTAAAGACCGCCAAGTAAAAGTTAGAGATTACGGTAGAGGTATTCCATTAGGAAAAATGATTGACGCCGTATCGAAAATGAATACAGGTGGTAAATACGATTCTAAAGCTTTTAAAAAATCGGTAGGTTTAAATGGTGTTGGAACAAAAGCTGTAAATGCCTTATCGAGCCAATTTATGGTTGAATCGGTACGTGATGGGCAAATAAAAAAAGCTGAATTTGAACGTGGTGAATTAATCAACGATTATCCTGTAGAAACTACATCATACCGAAACGGAACCAAAGTAACCTTTATTCCCGACGAAGTTATTTTTAAAAGCTACCAATTCCGAATGCAGTTTGTTGAAAAACTGTTGTGGAATTATGCTTTTTTAAATACTGGTCTAACCATTAATTTTAATGGCGAAAAAATCCAATCCGAAAACGGATTAAAAGATTTATTACAACAAAATTTATCCGACGAACCACTTTACCCAATTATACACCTTCATGGTGAAGATATTGAGGTGGCTATTTGCCACACACAAGCTTACGGCGAGGAATACCATTCATTTGTTAACGGACAGTTTACACCTCAAGGAGGAACACATCAAAACGAATTTAGAGCAGCGTATGTAAAAACCATTCGTGAGTTTTATGGCAAAGATTACGACGCAGCAGATATTCGTTCTGGAATAATTGCAGCAGTGAGTGTAAAAGTAATGGAGCCTGTTTTTGAATCACAAACCAAAACAAAATTAGGTTCTACCGAGGTTGGTCCTGATGGTCCTTCGATGCGTGCTTTTATCAACGACTTTTTAAAACGAGAATTAGACAATTTTTTACATAAAAACCCTGAAGTATCTGAACAACTTCAGCGACGAATTTTACAAGCCGAGCGTGAACGTAAAGACATGGCTGGCATAAAACAATTGGCTAAAAAAAGAGCCAAAGAAGTTTCGTTACACAACAAAAAGTTAAGGGATTGTCGCGTTCATTACAACGACGAAAAAGACAATGATAAAAAAATAGAAACTACTCTTTTTATTACCGAGGGAGATTCGGCTTCTGGTTCTATTACGAAATCGAGAGATGTAAATACTCAAGCCGTTTTTAGCTTAAAAGGAAAACCGTTGAATGCTTACGGCTTAACCAAAAAAGTGGTTTACGAAAACGAAGAATTTAACCTATTACAAGCTGCCTTAAACATTGAAGAAGGTATTGAATATTTGCGTTACAACAACATTGTAATTGCTACCGATGCCGATGTAGATGGTATGCACATCCGGTTGCTACTAATAACCTTTTTCTTACAATTTTTTCCTGATGTAATTAAAAACGGACACTTGTATGTGTTGGAAACTCCTCTTTTCAGGGTTAGAGACAAACAACAAACATTCTACTGTTACTCAGAAACAGAAAAAAGAGAAGCCTTAGAAAAATTGAAAGGTAAATCAGAAATTACTCGATTTAAAGGTTTAGGGGAAATTTCTCCAAGCGAATTCAAGTATTTTATTGGTTCAGATATTCGTTTAGCTCCTGTAATTATTGGTTCTGATACACCAGTACAAAAATTGTTGGATTTTTACATGGGCAAAAACACTCCCGAACGACAAGAGTTTATTATCGATAACCTAAAGGTTGAAAAAGATTTAATTGAGGAGAGTTTATAAATGAACTTAATAAATAAAATATTTTTTTATAATAAATTCCCTTTTAACGGAAGATTTTGGATTTATAATTTGATGTTTTTACTTGTTTTAGTTCCTTTTTCAATGATGGCTTTATTTGATGGAAGTAGTAATCCTAGTTTCTTTTGGAGTATGTTTAGAGGTATAGCTAGTGTTCTAATGTTTCCAAATTATATTTTAGTAAAACTTTTTGATGGATTTTATTCTGGATTCTATTCTTTGATACCAACATTGATAATATACTCTTTAATAATTGAACGACTAATAAACATTATCTATACTAAAGTGGCAAAATAAAAATGGCAGAGAACGAAGAAGATAATATAGAAAGAGACGAGGAGTTTGAAAATAACGAAGGCGAACAGTTAGAAAACGTTATTCAGGTTTCTGGCATGTATCAGGAGTGGTTCTTGGATTATGCCTCTTATGTAATACTAGAACGTGCCGTTCCACATTTAAATGATGGTTTAAAACCCGTTCAACGTCGAATTCTCCATTCCATGAAAGAGTTGGACGATGGTCGTTACCACAAAGTAGCCAACCTTATCGGAAACACCATGAAATATCACCCTCACGGTGATGCTTCAATTGGCGATGCCATGGTACAGATTGGACAAAAAGATTTGCTAATCGATTGTCAAGGAAACTGGGGAAATATTTACACTGGCGATAGAGCTGCTGCTCCTCGATACATTGAGGCACGCTTAACCAAGTTTGCGTTAGATGTAGTATTCAATGCAAAAACAACTACTTGGCTTTCGTCCTACGATGGTAGAAATAGCGAACCAGAAACCTTACCCATAAAATTCCCACTACTTTTAGCTCAAGGAGTTGAAGGTATAGCCGTTGGTTTGGCTTGTAAAACATTGCCTCACAATTTTAACGAATTGATTGATGGCTCTGTAGCCATTCTAAAAGGCAAAAAAACCAACATTTTGCCCGACTTTCCAACAGGTGGATTAGCAGATTTTTCAGCTTACAACGAAGGATTAAGAGGTAGCAGGGTTAAAGTGAGAGCACGAATTGTCGCTGAGGATAAAAAAACGCTGAAAGTAACCGAATTGCCTTTTGGAGTTACCACAGATAAATTGATTGAATCCATTTTAAAAGCAAACAGCAAAAACAAAATTAAGGTTCGTCAAATTGAAGACAACACTGCTGAATTTGTTGAAATTCTAATTCATTTACCTGCTGGCGTTTCGCCTGATAAAACTATTGATGCCCTATACGCATTTACCGACTGCGAAATTTCTATATCGCCAAACAGTACAGTAATTCATGAAGACAAGCCAAAATTTATTGGTGTAAATGAACTGTTAGAAATTTCTACCCACAATACCGTTGATTTACTTCGCAGAGAATTGGAAATCCGTAAAGGAGAGTTGGAAGATCAATGGCATTTTTCATCGTTAGAAAAGATATTTATCGAAAACAAAATCTATGTTAAATTGCATGGATTGGGTTACGAAGAAGCGTTGGAATCAACCTTACAGTTATTACAACCTTTTGTAAAACATTTGCTAAGAGAAGTTACTGCTGATGATGTTATTCGTTTGCTCGAAATTAGAATGCGAAGAATTACCAAACATGATGCAGACAAAGCTGATGAAAAATTACTTGCATTAGAAGATGAGCTTCGAAAAGTAAAATACAACCTAGAAAACCTGATTGAATTTGCCATTGAATATTTCAAAGAAATTAAAAGAAAATATGGTGAAGGAAGGGATCGTAAAACTGAAATCCGTTCGTTTGAAAGTATTGACGCAGCCGAAGTTGCTATCAACAACGTAAAACTCTACTTAAATAAGGAAGAAGGATTTATTGGTCATGGATTGAAACGAGGCGAAGGCGATTTTGTTTGCGATTGTTCTGACATCGACGATATTATTGTGTTTAGAGAAGATGGTAAAATGTTAGTTACCAAAATCACACAAAAAGCTTTTGTCGGTAAAAATATAATCTATGCGGGAGTTTGGAAAAAAGACGACAAACGAACCATTTACAACTTGATTTATCAAGACGGAAAAACAGGTCCTGCAATGATGAAGCGTTTTCCAGTAACCTCAATAACCCGAGATAAAGAATACGATTTAACCAAAGGAACTGCTGGCTCAAAAATATTGTGGTTTACGGCAAATCCAAACGGCGAAGCAGAATCTATTTTGGTAAAACTTCGTCCGAAACCAGGTGTACGTAAACTGAAATTTGAAATTGAATTTTCAGAACTTGCCATCAAAGGACGAGCTGCTCTTGGAAATAGAGTAACCAAATATCCTATTGCCAAAATTGAATTAAAGGAAAAGGGAGTTTCTACACTTTCTGCCCGTAAAATTTGGTTTGATGATACCGTTCAACGATTAAATGCTGAAGGTAGAGGCGATTTTTTAGGTGAGTTTAAACCAACCGACAAAATCTTAACTATTATGCAGTCGGGCGAATACCATTTGACAGGTTTCGATTTGTTTACCAAGTTCGATGAGAACATGATTGTAATCGAAAAATGGAATCCAAACAAACCTGTTTCGGCTATCTATTTTGATGGAGATAAAAAACAATACAACGTAAAACGTTTCTTGGTTGAACCATCTCCGAATAAAGTTTTATTCATTTCCGAACACCCTGAATCTTTCCTTGAATTGGTATCAACCGATTGGAAGCCTCAAATTCAATTAAACTTTGCAAAAGATAAAGGTGCTGAACGAGCTTCTGAAATGATTAGTTTAGAAGAATTTATCGCTGTTAAAGGACTAAAAGCCATTGGAAATCGTTTAACAACCTACAAGGTTAAAAACATTGATTTATTAGAACCACTTCCTTACGAAGAACCTGTAATTGAAGAAGATGAGTTAGAAGATGACAATATTCCAACAACAGACGATGAGTTGGATGATGAAGAACTAGATAATGATGAGGTTATAGAAAACGAAGAAAAACCAATAGTTGAGATAAAATTACCTTCGGAAGAGAAAAAGGAGAAAAAAGGCCCCATTAAACCCATTATCGACGATGATGGCGAAAATCAAATGACGTTATTTTAATGAGCATAACCCTAATCATAATTATTATAACTGTTTTGGTTTCGCTTTCGGCAAACAGCAATCAAGAATTATATTCCAAATTGCTTTTTAATCCTTATCAGGTAACTCAACGAAAAGAATGGCATCGGTTAATTACTCACGCATTTATCCACGACAGAGGCAATATTTTTCACTTGATTTTTAACATGTATGTGTTGTATTCGTTTGGAAACGCTGTGGAAGGTTTTTTGGCTTATAACATCGGTTCAAAAGCCATTTTGTATTTCTTGTTTATATACATTGGCGGAATATTGGCAGCAACCCTACCCTCATTAGTTAAACATAAAGATAATTATGGATACAACTCTGTTGGAGCTTCTGGAGCTGTTTCATCAGTCTTATTTTCAGCAATAGCGTTTATGCCATTAAGCGGTGGAATTGGTATTTTGTTTATACCCATCAGTATTCCTCCATTGGTGTTTGGTGTGCTTTATATTGCTTATGAAATTTACATGGATAAACGTGGTGGAACCAATATTGCTCACGATGCTCACATTGGAGGTGCATTATTTGGATTTTTGTTCACCTTATTGTTTGTGCCTGGAGCTTTTATGAACTTTGTGAATCAACTCATTTCTTATTTTAATTAAGTATTGCAAAAAATAATTTTTTTAGATAGAGACGGTGTTATTAACGTAGAACGTGGAGAATACACATTCAACATTGAAGATTTTGTTTTTGTTGATGGATTATTTTCAGCACTAAAGAAACTCCAACAAAACGGTTTTGAATTTATTGTAATCACCAACCAAGGTGGTATTTCAAAAGGTATTTACACTCATCAACATGTGTTGCAATTAAACCATTTGATGCAAGAGGAATTTAAAAAACACCAACTTGAATTACTCGATATTTATTACTGTCCGCACCACAGCGATGTAGAAAAATGCATCTGCAGAAAACCAAACTCCTTAATGTTAGAAAAAGCGATTGCAATCCATGGTGTTGATACCACTAAATCTTATTTTATTGGTGATAGCGACAGAGACATTGAAGCAGCACATAAAGTTGGAGTAAAAGGAATTAAAGTGAACAAAAACTCCGATTTAAACGTATACCTAAACCAAATTATCACCTGAATTGGATAACTCACTCTATATCAATTACAACGGGCAGTTGTTTTTAGAAACCGAAAAAATATTTTCGGCAAACAATAGAGCGTTTAAATATGGTGATGCCATCTTCGAAACCATTCGAATTATGAATGGAAAATTCTGTTTTCTATCCGACCACTTCGAACGATTAAAAAAAGGTATTGATTTTCTTCAGATGAAATCGTGTAACCTCAACTTTG
This sequence comes from uncultured Vicingus sp., assembly GCA_964398455.1. GTDB lineage: Bacteria > Bacteroidota > Bacteroidia > Flavobacteriales_E > Vicingaceae > Vicingus. The sequence continues at coordinate 330,184 of CAYNMR010000001.1, forward strand.
ATGAGCTTACTCAACAAATGGAAGAATTGGTTACTAAAAACAACATCAGCCAAGGTGGACGACTAAGAATTACCGTTTTTAGAGAAGCCGAAGGTTTTTATATCCCAATAAACCAATCATGTGCTTATGTAATAGAGGTAAAACCTATTGATTTAAATCATTACGAATTAAATGCAGCAGGCTTAAAAATAGATATTTACAATACCTATAAACGGAGTACATCTAAACTATCAAACATCAAAACCACCAATGATATTCCTCAGATTTTAGCTGGACTTTACACTATTGAAAATCAGCTAGATGATTGTGTTATTTTAAACAAACACAACAGAATAGTAGAAACCACAAGCTCCAATATTTTTCTCTACAAAAAAAACAACATTTATACCCCTAGCCTAGATGAGGGCTGTATGGATGGCGTAATGCGAAAACAAATTTTGAAAATTGCTGAAAAACTAAAAATCAACATTTTTGAAGGTATGCTCAATGCCAACGTATTGCTTCAAACTGATGAAGTTTTTTTAACCAACGTGGTAAAAGGAGTACAATGGGTTAAAACATTTAAAGAAAAAACGTATACTAACGAAGCTGCTCAGGTTTTTGTAAATGAACTGAATAAAATGCAAAACAGACCTGTTAACCAAATTTAGCAGCACTTAACTGATTAAATTATATTTTCTTTAAAGGCATAAATAACTATTCCTGCAGTATTTTTCAACCCCAGTTTTGTCATAATGTTTTTTCGGTGAGTATTTACCGTATGTGTACTTAAACAAAGCGCATCAGCAATTTCTTTATTAGTTAAACCATCACTAATTTTACGAATAATCTCAACCTCTCTATCAGATAATGATGTTCCAACACAACCCAACAATTCATCATCTTTCTCTGCTAAAATATCAATAACATGCCCACAATAGAATTGTTTTCCTTGGTAAGTATCTTCTATAGCTTCAAGTATTTCTGGTTTTTGGCAATCGTCTAATAAATAACTGTTCACTCCCAATTTTAATGCTTTGTAAATGGTTTGCTTAGGTAATACATCAGTTATAGCTAATATCTTGGTGCTTTTATAAATACGTTTAATCTCCGCAATAAAATCGACGCCAAACGATGGTTGAGAATAATCAATTACAACGATATCAGGAAAGTATTTTTTTGAAGATGTAATAAAATTCTCTTTGTTATCAACTACTCCCAATACCCTATTGCCCAACCTACTTTGTAAGATAGTTTTCAAGCCCTCTCCAGCAATTAAATTGTTATTTACAATTAAAATATCTATCATACTTTTCTTTATTTAGATTGATTCTAAATAATATTCAAATGTAAACAGTTTTATGTATTCAACCAAAGAAATAACAACATAAAAATTCAGCATGTTGATACAATACAATTTATCATTAAATTTACTTGTTAAATTCATTGATGAAACAACAATTATTTCATATTCTTCTACTTCTATTGTTTAGCTTTTCAAATGCAAAAGCTCATAACGAAGGGCTGCGTTTTATTGAAAACAAAGGGCAATGGTCTGAACCATTTTTTTATAAAGCTGATATTGGAAATGGAGCTTTATTTCTAGAACAAAAAGCTTTTACTTACCATTTGTATAATGCTGATGAAGTTCAAAGCAACCATTTTTCGATAACCAAAAATCCGAAATCAATAAAATATCACGCATTTAAGGTTAATTTCTTAAACTCATTAAATGCAAAAATTAGTCATTCCAATAAATATCCCGAATACTACAACTTTTTATTAGGTGCCGACAAAAAGTTATGGAAAAGCAAAGTTGCTGCTTACCAACAAATTGAATACAATAACCTCTACCAAAATATTGATTTGGCACTTTACTCCATAGGTAATTTTTTAAAGTATGATGTTATTGTAAATCCTTCTGGAAAAGTAGCTGATGTTCAATTGTTTTATGAAGGTACTGACCTACTAAAAATTGATCGTTCAGGAAATTTAATAGTAAAAACTTCCGTTGGCGATGTAGTGGAACAGAAACCATATGCTTATCAAAATATTAACAACACTAAAGTTGAAATTGGGTGCGAATACGTGCTAAATAGCAACGTGCTTTCATTTAAAATAACAGGAAAATACAATAAAAACTTACCCCTAATTATTGATCCTGTTTTAATCTTCTCAAGTTTTTCTGGTTCAAATGCCAACAATTTTGGTATGACGGCAACTTATGGTTACGATGGAAGTTTATTTGCAGGAGGAACAGGATTTGGAGTTGGTTACCCTACAACCCTTGGTGCTTTCGACCCTTCTTTTAATGGTGTTCCAGCAGGAGGAATAACAGACGTTGTAATAACAAGATATGATTCAACAGGAACTAATTTAATTTACTCCACTTACATTGGAGGTGTTCAAACTGAAACAGCACACAGTTTAATTGCCAACGAAAACAACGAATTGTATTTGTATGGTGCAACAAGTTCACTAGACTTTCCCATGTTGGGAAATTCCTATGATAATAGTTTTGATGGAGGAACACCTGTATATTACGTTAGCACAGGTGCAAATTTTATTAATGGAACTGATATTTATATCTCAAAGCTTAGTGCTGATGGAACTACGCTGCTTGGATCTACTTATTTAGGTGGTTCGCAAAACGATGGAATTAACACCACTGTAAGCAACAATTACGACTCGTTAATGAACAACTATGGAGACGTATTCAGGGGTGAAATTATGCTCGATGCTCAAGGAAATTGTTTTTTAGCTTCATCAAGCCGTTCGGCTGATTTTCCCATTGTAAATGGGTTTGACAATACTTTAGATGGTTTACAAGATGGTATTATCGCAAAATTTAACTCCAACCTTTCTGTTTTAGAATGGAGTTCATTTATTGGTGGTAGTAACGTTGATGCTGGTTATTCTGTTAAAGTTGATGATAGTAATTATGTTTATCTATGTGGAGGAACAGCTTCTTTTGACTTTACTACCACAACTGGAACAATAAACACTTCCTACCAAGGAGGCATGGCTGATGGTTATGTGATAAAAATTGATTCAAACGGAACTCAACTTTTAGCCTCCACATTACTTGGCACAACGGCTTACGACCAATGCTATTTTTTAGAAACCGACCGTTTTGGAAGTATTTATGCAGTTGGTCAAACCCGTGGTGCTTTCCCTGTAATAAATGCTGCATACAGCAATGCTAACAGTAGCAATTTTATTGTTCGAATGAATAACAATTTAACTACTATAGATTACAGCACCATATTTGGAAATGGTAACATCAATGCAAAATTTTCCCCATCAGCATTTTTAGTTGACAGGTGCGAAAACATTTATGTATCGGGTTGGGGTGGCGATATATTAACTGGTACTAACCTAACTGGAATGCCAACAACTCCTGATGCTGTTTTTCCAAACTCACCAAATGGATTTGATTTTTATTTAATTGTATTGGAACGTAATGCCCAATCATTACTTTACGGAACTTATTTTGGCGGAACATCAAGTAGAGAACATGTTGATGGTGGAACCAGTCGTTTTGATAAGAATGGAATTGTTTACCAATCGGTTTGTGCAGGATGCCAAAACAATGACGATTTTCCCACTTCACCCGGAGCGTGGTCGGCAACTAACAATAGCACGGGTTGTAACAACGGTATTTTTAAATTCGATTTTGAGATTATCCCAAAAGCTGAGTTTACGGTTGATAATTTCGAAGGTTGTGCTCCTCTAACAGTTACTTTTACCAACAACAGCAATAGCAGTGATACTTATTTGTGGGATTTTGGCGGTGGAGATACCACTTCTCAAGTGTTTAACCCTATCCGTACTTATACTATTCCTGGCACTTATAACGTAACATTGATTATTCAAGATTCCATCTGTAATACTATCGACACCGCTTTTCAAACCATTACAGTTAATCCACCAATTGTGATAAATGCATTGAGCAATGACACCACAAGTTGTGAACCTGTAACACTTTCTGCTTCAGCCACAGGTGCTACAAGTTATATTTGGTCGAGCAACAATCAATTTACCGATACACTAAATATTGGACTGACTGATACATTAACGGTATTTAACAGCCAAACTACAACCTATTACGTTACTGCTACTAACGGTATTTGTAGCGATACAGATAGTGTTACCATAATTTTCCACGCTCCATCATCACCAAATATTGGTTTAGACAATCAACAAGGTTGTGCTCCTTTAACAGTTCAATTCTCAAACACATCAGGACCACACGATTATTACCTATGGAACTTTGGTGGTGGAGATACCACTTCTCAAGTGTTAAATCCAATACGAACTTTTGCTTCTGCTGGAGTTTACCCTGTTACACTTACTGTGGTCGATTCCATTTGTAACACCACATTAACTACCTCAACCACTATAACCGTAGATACTCCTGTTTCAATAACAACTCCTGGAGTTATCAATTCTTGTGGTTCTGCGCTGCTATATACCATAGGTTCTGGTGCTATAGACTATGTTTGGTCAACAAACCCATTATTCACTGACACCCTAAATCCAGACCTAGCGGATAGTTTAACTGTAACTGTTTCTGATACCACCACCTTTTATGTAATGGGTGTAAATGGGGTTTGTTCTGATACCAGTAGTGTCGTAGTAAATTACAATGGTGTACAAATTGCCACAAGTGGTGGAGCTGTTTGTTCTGGACAGAACGATACGCTTTCTGTTGTAAGTTTAAATAATCAGACATTAACTTATTCATGGCAACCAGTTTCCGATATTATTTCTGGTGAAAACACGGCTAACCCAACAGTAAATCCTTTGGTTACTACCATGTATTACGTAACCGCTCAAAACAGTTTTGGATGTTCTGCTAACGATTCTGCATTGGTAGTAGTTTCTGGATTTAATCCTAACAACATTAGCATTACTGCTGATAAAGATACGTTGTTAAATGGCGAAGGCACTTATTTACATGCTTTACCTGATTCTAACTTTAGCTACGTGTGGATTCCAAACAGCAATTTAGCATCAAACACCAGTGCTAACCCGTTTGCTAGTCCAACCACAACAACTACTTACACCGCTTATTTTACTGAAATAAGTAGTGGTTGTACCTATCAAAAATCTTATACACTTTACGCATTTGAAGTTTTGTGTGATGAACCAGATATCTTTTTACCAAATGCTTTTACTCCAAACGGAGACAAAGAAAATGATGTGCTGTATTTAAGAGGACGTAATGTGGAAGTTATGCATTTAAAAATTTACAACCGTTGGGGAGAATTGGTTTTTGAAACCGATAAGCAAACTGTTGGTTGGGATGGCACATACAATGGATTACCTGTTGACCCAGCTGTGTTTGTGTATCATCTATCGGTAAAATGTGTTGATGGACAGGAATTCTTTAAAAAAGGAAATGTAACAGTAATACGCTAGTTGAAAGTTTATAAAGTTAAAAGTTGAAAGTAAGTATTTACCAGATTATTTTTTTTTGTCGCTATTATACAGCAAGTATAAATAGATACTTTTTATTTCTCCCTTTCTACCTTCTACTTTCTACTTTTAACCCTCTACAAGCCCAAGATATTCACTTTTCTCAATTTTACAATTCTCCATTAAACCTTAATCCATCATTAACTGGAAGTTTTACTGGAGATATTCGATTAGTTGCCAACCAACGTACACAATGGAGTTCGGTAACTGTACCCTACTCTACTTATGGTATTTCGGTAGAAGCCAACACCATTTACAACACCCCTTTTCATGTTGGACTAGGCATTTACAACGATAAAGCGGGCGACTCTGAATACAGTACACTTCAGCTTGCACCTAGTTTTGGATACACCTATTTTATTGGAGATTCTACCCACAGCGTAACTGCTGGAATCCAACCCACTTTTACGCAACGAAGCATCAACTACAATAAGTTAAAGTTTGATAATCAATATAATGGTTTTTCATACGACGAAAATTTAGGAAATGGAGAAACCTTTAGCAATGAAGGACGTCAATACCTCAACGTACATGGTGGTATTAGTTGGAATTATACCGTTAATCTTAGAAAAACAGTTACTGCTGGAGTGGCATTACACAATATTTTTAACCCAAAGCAAAGTTTCTTTAACGATGATAATATTGAGCTACACAAGCGTTTAACCATTCATGCCAACGGAACATTTAAAGTTGCTAATAAAATTGATGCTGTTCCTGGTATTTCTGTAATGACTCAACACCTATTTAAAGAAATTATTTTTGGAGGATCTGGTAAATACCACCTCAACTATGGCAACTATAAAGCAGCTTACTTGGGTTTTTGGTACAGAAACAGCGATGCCACATACGTTACAGCAGAAATGGATTACGGTAATTTCCACTTTGGAGTAAGTTACGACATCAACCTATCTTCGTTAAAAGTTGCGAGTCGAAACCGTGGAGGATTTGAATTCTCCGTTATTTATATTTTCGAGAAATTTCGCCCAACCATTAAGCGTTATAAAGCTTGTCCAATTTATATATAGTTCTCGATATGTCACCATTACGCTATCGCTTTATGTTGACTACCCGAACTGACAAGAAATATTAAAATTCCACCAACTTCAACAATTCTTCTTCGAATCGTTTTTTTGGTAAAAAGTTTTGTTCTAATTGGTTAATAAACGGAACTGGTGTTTCGATACTCGCTACACGTTTAATTGGTGCATCTAAATATTCAAAACAGTTTTCGGTAATTAAAGCACTTAATTCTCCACCAATACCATTAAATAAGGTTGCTTCATGTAAAATAATTACCCTACCCGTTTTTTTAACCGATTTAAAAATGGTTTCTGTATCTAAAGGAACTAAGGTTCTTAAATCAATTAAATCGGCAGAGATTGAAGGATTATTTTTTAATATTTCCATTGCCCAATGTACTCCCATCCCATAAGTTACAATGGTAATATCATTTCCTTCAGTTATCAATTGTGCTTTACCAAAAGGTATGGTGTAATAGTCATCTGGTATTTCTTGAGTAATGCTTCTGTACATGGCTTTATGCTCAAAATACATTACCGGATTTGGGTCTTCAAATGCAGTATTCAATAATCCTTTGGCATCATAAGGAAAAGCTGGATAAACTACTTTTAAACCTGGCACTTGAGTGAACCAACTTTCGTTGCTTTGTGAGTGAAACGGTCCTGCTGCAGTTCCACCACCCGTAGGCATTCGAACTACCACATCGGCAGCTTGCCCCCAACGGTAATGTGTTTTTGCTAAATTGTTACAAATTTGAGTCATGCCTTCACTAACAAAGTCAGCAAATTGCATTTCTACCATCGATTTTTGTCCGTTTATGGCTAAACCTAAACCAGCACCAATAATAGCAGCTTCACACAATGGAGTGTTTCTCACTCTATCTTTACCGAATTTTGCAACAAAACCATCGGTAACTTTAAAAGCACCTCCGTATTCTGCAATATCTTGCCCCATCAATACCAATTCAGGATATCTTTCCATACTCTGTCTCATGGCATCCGAAACAGCGTCAATTAATCTTTTCTCTGTTTTTGCAGATGTTGCTGGTAAGGTTTCTTTGTAATCAAAAGGTGCATAAACGTCTTTTAATTCTTGCTCCATTGAGGCAACAATAGGTTCTTCGGCATAGGCTTTATCTAAATGCTCGTTTATTTCTGCTTTTATCTCGGCTTTTATGGTTTCAATCAATTTCTCGTCCAACACCTTTTCTTCTAACAAGAAGTTTTCAAAATTAACGGTCGGGTCTTTTTTCTGCCATTCGTCCATCAATTCTTGAGGAACGTATTTTGTACCAGAAGCTTCTTCATGCCCTCGCATTCTAAAAGTTAAACACTCTACCAATACTGGACGAGGTTTTTTACGGATAGATTCTGCAATTTGACTGATTTTGTGGTAAACATCTAAAATATCGTTTCCTTCAATTAGTTCGGTTTCAATACCATAACCAATGCCTTTATCTACAAAATTTTTGCATCTAAATTGTTCGCTCGAAGGTGTTGAAAGTCCGTATCCATTGTTCTCTATCACAAAAATTACTGGCAATTGCCAAACAGCGGCTGTGTTTACTGCTTCATGGAAATCTCCTTCACTTGCTCCTCCATCACCACTAAAAACCAAGGTAGCTTTTTGCTGATTTCTCAGTAAATTTCCCAATGCAATTCCGTCAGCAACACCCAACTGTGGACCAAGGTGTGAAATCATCCCTACAATTTTATAATCTTGTGTACCAAAATGGAATGAACGGTCTCTACCTTTGGTAAATCCACTCATTTTACCTTGAAACTGAGCAAACAAACGGTACAACGGAATATTACGAGCCGTAAAAACCCCTAAGTTTCGGTGCATGGGTAAAATATATTCATCTTCTTGCATTGCCAAAGCTGCTCCAACAGAAACTGCCTCTTGCCCAATACCTGAAAACCATTTAGATATTTTACCTTGACGAAGTAAAACCAACATTTTCTCTTCAATTAAACGCGGTTTTATCAACGCTTTATACAATATTAAAAGTTCACTATCGGTATATTTTCTGCGATTATATTTTATGGCCATAACACTATTTTTAAAGGCTCAAAGTTAAATGAATTTATGTAATTTTAGCCGCAGTAAATTTTTATTTTACACCAATTTTAAACACTTGGGAGCACAAGAAATTATAGTTATTGTTTTAATCGTTTTATCGCTTATTTATTTAGGTTATAGATTACGAAAGAAAACCAAAGACCACGATTGTGACAACTGTGGATACAACAATTAATCAACCTAACTCTTGAATCAGAACTACTCATATTTAGTTTCATTAGCAAAAAAGATAGCCTTAGCTTTTCTCGTCTTCTCTTGCTGTAGGTTATTATTCTTTTTGTTTAACTATTCTTCTTTTTCAAGCTCCATCTCATTCGATGTATTTATTTACGGCTTACGTTTCGATTATGTAGCCATATCCTATCTTTTCTCTCCATTTATTGTATTATCGATACTGCCTTTTGGATTAAATCAACATGCTATTTATAGATTTATTACAAAAATCTTTTTTCATATTGGAAACACCATAGGCATTATCTTAAACCTAATTGATGTTGGTTATTACCCTTTTTCTTTAAAAAGAAGTACCGCCGATTTGTTTCAATTTTTAGGAACAGGAAACGATTTAGGAAATATGTTGCCAACATATATAAAAGATTATTGGTACTTATTTTTAATCTTGATTTTATTGATTGTAGCAACCGAATTTTTGTATAGAAAATTTGACCAATATACTCCTATCAAATCATTCTCCATAAAATCATTTTCCATTCAACTGGTTGCTTTTGTGCTGGTTGATTTATTTATTATTGTTGGTTTTAGAGGAGGAATTCAACTTAGACCAATAGATATTGTTAATGCAGCAAATTGTACCTCACCAAAAAACATTCCTGTAGTTCTAAACACTACTTTTTCTATCATTAAAACTATTTTGAATGATACATTATCAGAAGTATTTTTTTATGATGAAACAAAACTTAGAAGCATCTACAATCCTGAGTTATCAATAAAATCAACTACCGAACCTTCAAAAAAAAATGTGGTAATTATCATACTAGAAAGCTTTGCTAAAGAATATGTTGGTTTTCTAAATCAAGGGAAAGGTTATACTCCATTCTTAGATTCGCTAATGCAGGAAAGTTATGTGTTTACCAATGCATATTCAAGTGGAACAAAATCTATTGAATCACTACCTTCAATTTTTGCTGGAATACCTCCATTGATGAATACGCCTTATACTTTATCAAATTACACTGCTAATAAAATTGATGGATTACCAGCTATATTAAAATTAAGAGGATATAATACCTCGTTTTATCATGGGGGAGCTAATGGGACTATGGGTTTTAGTGGATTTTCAGCAACAGCAGGAATAACCAATTATTATGGAAAAGACGAATATCCGACCCCCGAAAAAGATGATGATGGTGCATGGGGTATTTCGGATGAACCTTATTTACAATACTTTTCCAATGAATTAAACAAAAAAGAAACTCCATTTTTTAGTTCCATCTTTACCTTATCATCTCATCATCCTTATATTGTTCCAACAAAATATAGTACTAGATTTAAAGAAGGAGAATTGCCCATACACAAAACCATTACTTACACCGATTATGCATTAAAGCAATTTTTTGCTACAGCTAAACAAAGTGCTTGGTTCAACAATACCATTTTTGTATTTACTTCCGACCATTCATCAGAGGCTTTAAATCCTTTTTATTCTACTATTATTGGCAGAAATGCCATTCCTATTTTTATTTACGACCCTACAGGAAAAATTAAAGGTAAAAACGAACATTATTTCCAACATACTGATATTACACCTACTATTCTTGGTCTATTAGGGATAAACACTTCCCTATTTTCTTTTGGTAATGATGCTTTTACAAATACACCAAAGCATTTGGTTGGATATTCGGGAAACACCTACTTTTTGGCTAAAGAAGATTATATTTTATTATTCGATGGGGAAAATGCTTCTGGGCTTTATCAATTAACTCAGGATTCATTAATGAAAAATAATCTTTTAGATTCGATACAATACAAAGATACAAAAACAGCACTAGAAACCCAATTGAAAGCTATTATCCAACAATATAACAATCGTTTGATAAAAAATCAAACATCATTAACACAAAACCGCTAATGAATGAATTAGTAAACATATTATTTATTATTAATCCCATTTCAGGAACAGTAAAGAAAAGTGGTGTTGAACAACTGATAAAAGAAAATTTAGATTTAACAAAATTCATCTATGTTGTAAAATATACCGAATGCCCCCACCACGCAACCGAAATTGCACAACAAGAATCAAACAACTTTAAAGTTATTGTAGCAGTTGGTGGAGATGGAACAGTGCATGAAGTTGGTTTAGGATTAATACATACCAATACCATTTTAGGAATACTGCCAATGGGTTCTGGAAATGGATTAGCAAGGCATCTAAAAATTCCGATGAACACAAAAGATGCTATAATAAACCTAAACAAACTCCACTCAAAACGAATTGATACTGTAAAATTAAACGATACTTATTTTTTAGGTGCTGCTGGGGTTGGTTTTGATGCACACATTAGTTATTTGTTTGCAAAAGCAACCAAAAGAGGTTTTTTAACTTACCTAAAAATTTCTGTAAAAGAATTTTTTAACTACCAAGAAAAAACCTATCAACTTACCTATGACGGTAAAACAGTAACCAAAAACGCTTTCTTAATAACATTTGCTAATTCAAACCAATACGGAAACAATGCTTTTATTTCTCCTCATTCTGTAATTGATGATGGTTGGTTTAGCATTATCATATTAAAGAAATTTTCACTCTTTGCTGCGATTCCTTTAGCTATTAAATTGTTTACCAGAAAAATAACTTCAAGTAAATTTGTGGAAGAAATACGAGTGAGTAAAGCAAGTATTTTATCATCAGAAACAACCATGCATGTTGATGGAGAACCCGTACTTACTGAAAAAAATATCCATTTGGAAATATTACCACTTTCATTAAATGTAATTACCAATGAGTAAAAAAGACAAACAAAAAGTAAACATAGTGTATTCAACCAATCCTAATTTTAGTTTTGATGAAGAAGACCAAGATGAAATAGAAACACTTGATAAACAGCAACAACAACTTAAAGTTTTTATAGATAGGAAACAACGTAAAGGAAAATCCGTAACAATAGTAACTGGTTTTATTGGTGACAATGAAGATTTAGACGATTTAGCTAAGACACTCAAAACAAAATGTGGTGTTGGAGGTAACGCAAAAGATGGGGAGATTTTAATTCAGGGAGAATTACGAGATAAAGTTTTTGATTTGTTGATAAGTTTAGGTTTTACCAAAACAAAAAAAATAGGTGGATAATATAAAAGTTTCTACTTTTCACTCTTAGAAAATTGAAAAACAACAACATCTATATAAAAACAATTATTGCAAGTTATTTAATCATCTTGCAAGTTATCTTTTGCAATTCTGTTATTGGACAAACGTACAACTTTCAATATTTCAGTGTTCAAGAAGGTTTACCTCAATCAAAAGTAAATTCAATTTTCCAAGATTCACGTGGCTTTTTATGGATTGCCACGGCTGGTGGTGGTATCTGTAAATTTGACGGAAAGAACTTTAAACAATACTCATCAAGAGATGGAATTGCTGGAGATATTATTACCGATATTACCGAAGACCAAGACAGAAACATTTGGTTTACTGCAACGTGGGGTGGAGTTACAAAATTTGATGGGCGAAAATTTACCATTTACAATAAAGGGGAAAACAATAGTGAGATAACTGGTCAAGAATTAATTTTTATTAATTCTAAGGGAATAATTTTTATTGTAAATGAAAATAAGCTGAAATATTATAATGGGGGCATATTTAAGAATGTAACTCCTAATATAAAAAAACACTTGAGAAGTTCTATTTCTGATGTTTTTGAAGATAGCAAAGGTAACTTGCTTATTTCTACTATTGAAGGTTTGGTTTACATGAATGGATCTGATACTCTTTTAATAACCGAGAAAGATGGGTTGCCTTCAAGTTTTATAACCACTGTTCATGAAGATATTGATGGAAATTATATTATCGGAACCCACCGAAGTGGTGTTATTAAACTTCTAAAAGGAAGTATTGATAGCAAAAGACAATTTGAGTTCCATCCCATTGATATCAATCCAAACATAGTTGTTACTTCAATTATTACAGATAGGGATAAAAACACGTTAATAGCAACTGCTAATGATGGATTGTATGCTATTGATGGAGATAATAACATAACTCATATAACCAAAGAAAATGGTTTACCAACAAACAATTTAACTCAACTATTTAAAGACAAATCAGGCAACCTATGGATTGGTACCAATGGTCATGGATTAGTGAAACTTGGCAACAAAGCTTTTACTTATTTCGATAATGTTAATGGATTAAATAGTTCTGCTATTTTTGGAATTGTTGTTGACCAAAACTATACTTGGGTTGCTACAGGCGATGAAGGAGTTTTTCGTTATGATGGAAAAACGGTAACACACTTTAATGCATCAAACGGAATGGGTGGCAACGAAGTAAGAGCCATCGTTAAAGACCAAAAAGGCATTATTTGGTTTGCAACTAACAATGGTTTAACCAAGTTTGAGAATAATAAATTTTATACCTACACAACAACTCATGGCTTACCAACAAATAGAATTCGTTCGTTATTAATCGACAAAAAACAAAACCTTTGGATAGGAACTTCTGGTGGAGGATTAAGTGTTTTAACAGATAATAAATTTACCAATTACAATACCCAAAATGGATTAACTCACGATTTTGTTCATTGTATTCTCGAAGACAAAAAAGGAAATCTTTGGTTAGGAACTGGAAATGGAATTAACCGATTTAGCGATGGCAAGTTTGTAAATTATCTCAATTCAACGAATATTTGCAATACATACATTGGCTCTATTGCTGAAGATGATTTTGGAAACATCTGGTTTGGTACAGACCGATGTGTTGTAAAATATGATGGTGTAGATTTTAAATCCATAACAACAGATCAGGGGCTTTCTTCAAATACCGTTTATTTGGTTTTAAATGATGGCAATAAGAATATTTGGGTAGGAACAAATAATGGAGTTGATAAAATTTCTTTAAACAGTTATGGGCAAATTGAACAAATTAAAAACTATGGTCTTTACGAAGGATTTAAAGGCATAGAATGTAATTCAAGAGCAGTATATAAAGATGAAAAAAATAATATCTGGTTCGGAACAATTAAAGGCTTAATAAAATACAATCCAAAAGAAGATAGAACTAATGTTTTTCAGCCTACTGTTCGTATCGAGAACATCAAACTCTTTTTAGAAGATGTAAATTGGGGAAATGTTACCAAAGACTTTGAACCGTGGACTAATTTACCAAAAGATTTGGTTCTTAAACATAACCAAAACCACGTTACATTTGAATACTCCGCTATTAATTTAACCAACCCAGAATACGTTCAATATAGTTTTAAACTAGAACCATTTGATAAAGATTGGTATAAAAACACAAAAAAAACTTGGGTAACCTACTCTAACTTACCTCCTGGTGATTATACCTTTTATATTAAAGCTAGAAACAATGATGGTATTTGGACCAACGAACCCCTTTCCTATAGTTTCACTATTGAAACACCATTTTGGCAAGCATGGTGGTTTTATTTAATTGTTTTTATTGGTGTAAGTTATTTGTTGATTAAAATATCATCGATAAAAGAAAGACGACAACGAAAAATTAGCCTTGAACTTGAACGAAAAGTACGTGAGCGTACTATTCTAATTGAACAACAACGTGATGAGAAAGAAATTCTACTTAAAGAAATTCACCATAGAGTTAAGAACAATCTGCAGGTTATTAATAGTTTGTTGAGTCTTCAATCAAATTATACCAACGATGAAAAATCGTTAGCACTTTTTGAAGAAGCAAAAAATAGAATTCGTTCCATGGCTCTAATTCATGAGAAAATGTATCAATCGGGTGATTTGGCTCATATTGATTTTCAAGACTATATTGTTTCTTTAACTAACGATTTAATTGCCACCTACTCTTTAAATTGTGATATCTTCCTTGACATCAAAATTGACGACCACGTTAAGTTTGATATCGACACGATTATTCCTGTTGGATTGTTGATTAACGAAATTGTATCCAACACCCTAAAATATGGTTTTATTGGTCGTGATAAAGGAATTATTACCATCCATTTAACCAAACAAGACGATGATTTGTTTGTTCTAAAAGCTGGCGACAATGGAATTGGAATGACTAAGGAAGTATTTGAAGGAGATAGCACAACTCTTGGTGTAGAGCTAATCAAAGTATTTACCGAGCAATTAGATGGTGAAATAAAACTTCTAGACGAAATAGGAACCAACTATGAAATTACTTTTCACAAACGAAAAAGATAATTCTCGTCAACACAATTTTGTTTAAAAACTTAATTAAAAATTACTGTAAATCTCCGATTAAGACACCATCTTTGTAATGTGTTAAATTTAGATTAACCATTTATCCAACTAAACATTGAGATTATTATTTTTCATTTTACTTACCTCCTCCTATTTTTCACTATGGAGCCAACAGTTGGGCATAGAAAAATCAGTCTATTATCAGCACTTAGAGCATTTAATGAATAACGATTACACCCAAAAGTTATTCCAACAATCCACATTAAATACCGACTCTATTTTAAAACATGCTAAACCATCAAATCCTTTTAATAGTGCTAATGGAGATACTCTACTAAAAAATATAGAAAAAATCATTCCTTTAACTTATCATCCAGAAGTTAGTTTTTTTATTACTAACTATAACAGAGGGGTTAATCAACATTTTTTAAATTACTTGATTAACTATTATCAACCAACAATTAAAAATGAACTTATTAAACAAAACCTACCCGAAGAACTAAGCTTTCTACCAGCCGTTTTATCTGGATTTAATCCTAATTCTACAAATACAGTTGGAGGTGAAGGTTATTGGCACTTAAATTATCCTCAAGCCATAAAATATGGATTGATAATAACCGAATACGTTGACGAAAGACGAGATTTAAAAAAATCAACACAAGCTGCCATCAGCTATTTAAAACAATTAAATTCAAAATACAATAATTGGGAGTTGGCTCTTGCTGCTTATGTATCAGGTGCGAACACCATTAACAACTTAATTTACAGAAAACAAACTACCGATTTTTGGAAAATCTATCCCTTTTTAAACCCTAAAACAAGAGATATAGTTCCTGCATTCAGTGCTTTAATTTATTCATATTCGGTTAACAACAGTAACATGATTAGCTTAAATCCAATCATAGAAGCTGATACCTTTTTAGTTGAGAATAAGTTGAGTTTTAAAGCTATTTTAGACGTAATAAACATTAATAAAAAGGAACTGCAATTTCTTAATCCTGTTATTATAAATGAAGTATTTCCTGCAAACTATTTAGCTATTGTTCCAAAAAACACTGCTTGTAAAATCAATCAGTTTTGTGATAGTATTTATTTCTATCAAGATTCATTATTAAACAAACCTATTTTAGATACTACTGCTGAGGAAAAAGAAGAAATAGAAACTGTTTCAAACTCAAATGAAGAAACCATTCATAAAGTTAAATCAGGTGAATTTTTAGGAAAGATTGCCGAAAAATATGGTGTAAAAGTGAGCCAAATTCAAGAGTGGAATAAACTAAGAGGAACTAATATAAATATTGGACAACAGTTGGTAATTTACACCAAATCTAATTCAAAAGAACCTAATAATTCTAACTCTAGTTCAGCATCAGAAAGTAATAGTAAAACAGATTTCATTCTTTATACCGTAAAATCAGGTGATAATCTTTGGGATATTGCTAAAAATTATCCAGGTGTTTCGGCAGAAGACATTATGGAATTAAATAATATTGATGAAAATATAAAAATAGGACAAGTATTAAAAATCAAGAAGAAATAGAATCTAATTCAACAGAGGTAAAACCTGCTAAAACACTTGGTATTTTATTAAGTGTAATGGCTATTTTATGTATTGTTTTATTTGTTTTTCCTGAAAAAGGAATTCAAGTTGGCAATACCACTATAGAATTTCCTACCTATCGCGACTATTTTGCTGTAAATACTGATAAAGAAGAAGCTAATAAAAAAGATTTAACCGAACTTTTTGATAGTACTGTTGTTCTTTCTGAAATTGACTCTGCAATAATAAAACACAAACTCGACTCACTACATCAATACAGAAAAACAATACAAGTAACCAGTAATGCAAAACCAGCTCTTCATCGTTTTTTTGATGCATTAGATAATGCTCAGAACAAAAAAGTGCGAATTATGCATTATGGCGACTCGCAAATTGAAGCAGATAGAATTACTGCCTATTTTAGAAATGAACTTCAATCAAAATTTGGAGGATATGGTGTAGGTTTATTCTCCGTTATAGATGTTGCTCCAAAAATGAGTGTAAATATTTTATACTCAGACAATTGGAAACGCTATTCTGGTTTTGGTCAGAAAGATTCTGAAGTAAAACATACTAAATACGGAGCTTTGCTTAGCTTTTGTAGATATGCCCCCATTCCAAATACTACCACTATAGAAGACACCACCACTTACCATGCTTGGATTAAACTTTTAAAACCTAGGGCATCTTTTGGTAGAACAAAAAGCTATCAACAACTTCAAGTATTCCTAAGCAATACACATTCTGCGGTTAACTATGTTATTTTAGCCGATAATGTGGTTGTAAAAAGTGGAACAATTGATGCCAATACTCCTTTTGAAGTTATTAAAGCTGATTTTAGCTCAACTCCAGAAGAAATAACTATTTCATTTGACGGAAAAGATAGCCCTAATATTTTAGGTTTATCTTTAGAAGGAAATACTGGTGTTGTTGCCGATAATATTGCCCTCCGTGGTTCTTCTGGAACCGTTTTTAGTCAATTAGATCATACTATGCTAAGTAACATGTATGCAAACCTAAATCCAAATTTAATTATACTTGAGTTTGGAGGAAATGTAATGCCATACATAAAGGATGAACAAGGAGCAAAAGAATATGGAAATTGGTTTAAATCTCAAATCTCATTCTTAAAAAGATTGAATCCTAATGCGGCATTTATTGTAATTGGTCCTGGTGATATGTCAATTAAAGAAAAAACAGAATATGTTACCTACCCCAATTTGGAATTTGTTAGAGACGCTTTAAGAGATGCCGCTCTTTCAACCAATTGCTTGTTTTGGGACATGTATGAAGTAATGGGTGGAAAAAACTCTATGCCTACTTGGGTAAATGCTACCCCTCCATTAGCCGCAACAGATTATATTCATTTCAGTCCGCTTGGTGCTCGAAAAATTGGAGAAGAATTTTACACCAATCTAATAAACATGTATAAAGAATACAAAGGAATTCCAACAGTAAAAAAAGAAGTGATTCAAAATGACAGTATAACAAGTGAAAAATAAAATCCTATTCATATTATCCTTTTTGTTTATTACTATTCAATTTTCTTTTGGACAATCGAATCCTCATGTTATTACGCAATATCCTTTTGTTGATTATGACTCAAATACTGTTCAATTTTTTGAAAACGATTTAACCTTCTCTAACTTCTATACAAAATTCGATTCTTTAATTTCTACAGGCGAAGGAAAAATCAACATTATGCAGTTTGGTGGTTCACACATTCAAGCTGATATTTGGTCGCATCAAGTGCGTAAAAACTTTCACAATAAATTGAACCTAAATGGTGGAAGAGGTTTTATTTTCCCTTTTAAATTAGCTAAAACAAATAATCCTCACTATTACAACATAACCTATACTGGTGAATGGAATGGTTACAGAAATGCTATTGGAAAACATCAAAGCACATGGGGGGTTTCAGGAATTACAGCAACCACAACCGACAGTGTATCTTCATTTCATTTAGAATTTAGAGGAGATGATACTCCTCTTTATGATTTCAATACAATTAAAGTATTCCACGATACTGATTCATCAAGTTATTGCTTAGAATTAGTTTCCGACACGTCTCTTTCCTCAATCGACGTGAATACCGAACTAGGTTATACCGAATTTAAATTTAATAAATACCACGAAAAATTAGCCTTTAGAATTTACAAAACCGATTCGTTACAAACACACTTCAATTTGTATGGATTAAGCCTAGAAAATAATGATAATGGCATTGTTTATCATTCCATTGGCGTTAATGGTGCAAGCACGTCGAGTTACCTTCGAAATCAACTTTTAGTGCCACAACTTAAAACTATAAACCCCGATTTAGTTATTTTTTGTATTGGTATAAATGATGCTTTTGAACCTGGATTCTGTGCAAAGTGTTTTGAGAATAATTACGATTCTTTAGTATCTCGTATAAAACAAGCTAATCCAACTTGTGAGTTTTTATTTGTTACCAATACCGATAGTTATTATAAGAAAAGGTACTTAAACAAAAGAGCATTTGAAGTTCAAGCAGCTATGCAGAACTTAGCAAAAAAACACCGTGCAGGTTATTGGGATTTGTTTACCATTATGGGAGGTCTTGGTTCTATTAAAATATGGGAAAGAAATGGATTAGCACAAAAAGATAGGGTTCATTTTAAAACTAGTGGATATGAACTAATGGGCGATTTAATGTTTTCTGCATTAATGAAGGAATATGCACGATTTATTACAATTAAAAACCAAAAATTGAACATTGAAAATTGAGGCAGTAATATATGATATGGATGGTGTAATTATCGACTCTGAGCCATTATGGAGAGAGGCTGAGAAGATTACATTTAAAACAGTAGGATTAGATTTCACAGATGATATGTGTAGAGAAACCATGGGCATGCGTTTGTATGAAGTGGTTGAATATTGGTATGACAAATTAGGTTGGGAAGGAAAATCATTAAAACAAATTGAAATCGAATTGCTTGCTACAGTTACAGACTTAATTATCGAAAAAGGCGAAGCAATGGAAGGGGTTTACAGTTCTTTAAACTACTTCAAAAGTAAAGGACTTAAATTAGCTCTAGCATCATCTTCTGCAATGAGTTTAATAACTACTGTATTAAATAAATTAGAGCTATCATCCTATTTTGAAGCAGTAAATTCTGCCGAACACTTAGATTTTGGAAAACCTCACCCAATGGTTTTTATAAAAACAGCTCAAGAATTGAACGTAAAACCTATAAACTGTTTGGTTATTGAAGATTCGTTTAATGGACTAATTGCAGCAAAAGCAGCATTAATGAAAACCATTGTTGTTCCTGATAAAGAAAATTGGGATAACCCAAACTTTAACATTGCTGATTTTAATTTAACAAGTTTAATACAAATAAATAGTTTAAATCTTGGAAAATAGTTTTAATATAATCAATTGGTTCTCATGGTTTTTTAGCACAGAAAACCTAAAGGGTATTTTCCTATACAATGAGAATCAACCCTTGATTTTTACTCAATTCTTTTTTTGGGGATTTTTTACTGTGGTACTTATCTTCTACTCTATTATATACAAAAAGAATACGCTACGTAATGCTTTCTTATGTCTTGTTAGTTTATTCTTTTACTATAAAACGAGTGGATTATTTATAAGTATTCTAATCTTTTCAACACTTCTCGATTACTTTATTGGTAAATACATCTATTCAAGTCAAAACGAATTGAAACGTAAGCTTCTTGTTGGAACGAGTATTTCTATTAACTTGTTTGTGCTCTGTTATTTTAAATACGCCTATTTCTTTACCGATTCTTACAATACCATATTTAATACCAATTTAGAGGTATTTAATCACTTTGCACATTTTACCAACAACATTGCTGGCACTCACTTTACTGTCGATAAAATTTTACTTCCTGTAGGTATTTCCTTTTATACTTTTCAAACTATTAGTTATTCAGTAGATATTTATCGCAAACAAATTGCACCTGTTAAAAACATTGTTGATTTTGGTTTCTTTGTATCGTTCTTCCCTCAGTTGGTTGCTGGTCCTATTGTTCGTGCATCAGAATTTATTCCACAATTGTACCAGCCCTATCGATTAACTCATTATCAGTTTGGTTTAGCATTTTTCTGGATTTTAAACGGTTTAATTAAAAAAGTAGTTATTGGCGACTACATCGCTGTAAACTTTATTGATCGAATTTTTCAAAACCCTATGATGTACACAGGGTTCGAAAACTTAATGGCACTCTATGCCTATTCTCTTCAGGTTTATGCCGATTTTTCTGGTTATACTGATATGGCTATTGGTATAGCCATTCTAATGGGTTTCTCTTTACCTGTTAATTTTAACTCGCCTTACAAGGCAAAAAATGTTGGGGAATTTTGGAAGCGTTGGCACATGAGTTTATCCACTTGGTTAAGAGATTATTTGTATATACCTCTTGGAGGAAACAGAGGAGGAAGTTGGGGAACATGGATAACATCTATCATTATTATTGCTTTTGTTGTATTGCTTTCTGGTAAAATGATGGTGCTTTATATTTTTATCTGGCTAGCGTTATTATTAATATTCTTAGCTCTTTGGATAAAATCGTTCAAAGAATGGTTAATAACAAATATCAATTTATTAATTACCATGTTATTGGGTGGTTTGTGGCATGGTGCGAGTTGGAACTTTGTAATTTGGGGAGGATTAAATGGTTTAGGATTAATGGTTTATAAGCTTTGGAAAAAAATTAGCCCTTACGAAAAGTATAACAACTTCTTAGCCATTGGTTTTAAAGTATTTGTTACATTAACATTCATCACCTTTACGCGTATTTGGTTTAGGGCAGAAAACATGGAAATAACATGGCAAATCCTATCACAAATTAAAACCAATTTTAGGTTGGATTTAATTCCAGAAATCATTTTCAATTACAAAATGGTATTTTTACTTACTGCTGTTGGTTTTGCTATTCATTGGTTACCATCAAAAACAAAAACATGGTACCAAGAAAAGTTTATTAATTCTCCTGTTCCTGTTAAAATTCTAGTAGCAGTTATAGCTGTATTTGGAGTTTATCAAGCCATGTCTTCAGAACTGCAAGCATTTATTTATTTTCAGTTCTAGCATCCCAACAATAACCTGAATTTTAAGATTTGAGGTAGTAGTTTTTCTTAACTTTGAATTTCAATACGTTAACCCATGAAAAACATAATTTTTGTCCTATTTATCCTATCTTACTCTTTTGCTTATAGTCAAAACGATTCCACTTTTATTCGTCAACTATACGATGAGGCGTTAGAAAATGGACAAGCTCATCAAAACCTAAAAGTATTGTGCAAATCGATTGGTGCAAGAATTAGTGGCTCAAAACAAGCAGAAGATGCCATTCGATGGGGAAAACATTTATTAAACTCTTATAATTTCGACACCGTTTATTTACAAGAAATAAAAGTTCCTCAGTGGGTTCGTGGAACGCAAGAGAATGCTTGGATTGAAAATTCAAAGGGAGAAAAATTAAGATTGAACATACTTGCTTTAGGCGGTTCTGCCGCTACCAATGGAGTACTTACAGCAGAAATCATTCAAGTAAAAGATGTAGAAACATTGAAGAAATTAACCGCTGATGAAGTTAAAGGAAAAATTGTTTTTTTAAACGATGCTTTTGACCAAAAACACATCAATACTTTTTCTGCTTATGGATATTGTTACCCAATTAGAGGTGACGGTCCAAATGAAGCTGCTAAATTGGGAGCAAAAGCAGTCATTATTCGTTCACTTGCAACACCTACCGACCATTTTCCTCACACTGGTGTAACCGAATTTGAAGAAAATGTAAAGGCTATACCTTGTGCAGCAATTAGTACTCAAAATGCAGACGATTTAACGTTGTGGTTAAAAAACAGCAAAGCCAAACTTCACTTAGAACTAAGTTGCCAAACCTTACCTGATGTAGTTTCTCATAATGTAATAGCTGAGATAAAAGGAAAAGACGGAAAAATTATTACCATTGGTGGACACTTGGATTCATGGGATGTTGGTGAAGGTGCTCATGATGATGGGGCTGGAATTATGCACTGTATTGAAGCTTTTCGTTTGTTAAAGAAATTAGATTTTAAGCCCCAACACACTATTCGTTGTGTGCTTTTTATGAACGAAGAAAATGGAAATTTTGGTGGAAAAACCTACGCCGAACTTGCTAAGAAAAATAATGAAACCCACATTTTAGCTATAGAAAGCGATAGGGGTGGTTTCTTGCCAATGGGTTTTGATGTATTAGGAACTGACGAGCATTTAAACTATGTAAAACAATATGAAGAGCTTCTTTTCCCTTATGATTTGCTAAAAATAAAAAAAGGCTATAGCGGAGTAGATATAACTCCTTTAAAGGATGTATACCCTGACATGATGCAAATGGGTTTAGCAATAAATTCACAATTGTATTTTAATTATCACCATTCAGCTGCCGATGTGTTTGAAACCGTTAATAAACGTGAGTTGGAACTTGGAGCTGCGGCTATGGCTACTATTGTGTATTTGATGGATAAAACATTAAAATAAAAAAAGCTCCGACTTTCATCGGAGCTTTTTTTATTTATTGTTATTTCAAAAATTATTGTTTTACTACTCTTTCCGTTTTTATAATGTTTCCATCTTCATCTATAATTTGAACAATATAGAACCCTTTTGCTAAATCTGTGAAGTAGTCAAAATTAACAATTTGATTACCTCTTGATACAACTAATGTTTGTTCATACAATACTTTAGACACATCGCTAACAACGACCTTATAAGTACCATCTTCTTTTGAAACAAAGTTCATTTTTACTTTGTCAATAGTTGGGTTAGGAAACACAGAAACCTCTGCTCCTATTGACTGTTTTACTGCAACAACAGTTGAATAACTCATGGTGCCGTTATAATCAATTTGCTTCAGTCGATAATAGGTAATACCATTGTAGGCATCATTGTCAATAAATTCATAGTTTTTAACCGTATTTGAATTACCAGCACCTGCTACTTGTGCAAATTTTTCAAACAACACTCCATTTAATGATTTTTCAATCTCAAAATAATCATTATTAATTTCAACAGCAGTAGTCCATTTTAATAAATTAAAACCATCCTCTGCAAATCCATTAAAATTTAATAATTCTACTGGAAGTTGAACACAGTTTAATGTTAAACCACTTGTTAAACTCATATCTATATCAAAAGGTGATGTTGATTCTGAATAGTTGTCTATAACCAAGATATATACATCTCCTACATTTAGATTTAAAGGGTTTACGATATCATCTCCACCTGTACCCTCAGTCGCATCACCTGCTCCTGACTTTAACCCTGTACCTGTAGCAGGGTTTGGCGCACCAGCGGCAAATGAACAACGAACAGGAGCTCCTGCTGGTGGACATATTGCTGCTGCTGTTGAACCAGAAGGATATGGACCCCACATAGCAAAATCATAATCATCTGTTCCATTTTGTGGTTTTATACCAAACTCTAAAGTTCCTGCTGTTGCTGCTTCAAAGAAATACCATGAAGTTTGATTTTCACCACCAGATAAACAACCTTGATTAGCTCCTGATAATTCCTCAATAAAACCATAACCATCACTATTACCTGAGAAAGAAGCATCGCTACAAATAGATGTTCCTCCTTCACAATCTTGAGCAACTGGCGGTGGTGGTGGTGGGCAAGCTGCACAACTTATGGTTGCTGCCCAACCTGCAGCTCTTGTTCCTCCATCGGAATCAAACACAAAAGTTAAACAACTTGAAGATGATGTTAAAGTAACCCCATTCAACTCAGTACCTGAATACGAATCAATGTAAGGACTACTTGTTGAAGGTCCATCATACACATCTAAATAGTCATATCCTGACTCTGTATTAAAACTAGTAAAATTAAACGAAATACAATCGGTACTACCTGAACAATAAGTTGTTTTTGTATACTCATTATTTGAGTACTGTCCTCCTGAACCTCCCGAATCATAAAAAGTTCCTGAACAAGCTGTGATTGGAGGAGGACAGGTTGTTACAGAAATATCAAAAGGAGTGGTTTGTGGTGATGGATCTGTAGAAACTGTTATAAAATATTCTACTCCACCTGTTAAGTATACATCTTCAACACTTGGATTGCCTGATGAATTGGTATTATAAGCAACGCAAGTTCCTGTTGTTGGGCAACCTTGAGTAACAAATACACCAACCCATGTATCTGTATTGGTTAAAGCGACGTTCACACAAACATCGGCTGCTGGTGTATAAGTAAATACATAATCATCTCCATCCATATAATAACTCGCACAAGCATCAGAATTATCAAAATCATCACCTGCACCACTTGTATTAAATCCCGTTTGTACATAAGGCAATGAAGCAATTACCGTATTTGGGACACATTCAGAACCTGGTGCAGAACATGTTCGAGTAATATCAAATGTTCCTACATCAGAAGACGTTCCAAAAGAACTATAATCAGCAACATAAACATAATATGTTGCTCCATTTATTGTAGTAAATGTATGATCTTCGGGAAAGTCGGTGCAAACTACATTAGTAAAAGAACCACATGAACCATAAGAAATCGACAATTCAATATCATAAGAATTATTTACATCGATGGTGGTGTTGTTACCATCACCCACAAAGGTATACCACACACCATAGTTAGACATGGAACAAGCTGTGCCATGTGCGGTATTAGTAGAATTAACCGTTGTACCTGCTAAAGCAGTTGTTCCGCAAGGTAAATTTGTTGCTCCTGAACATAAATCATTAGATGGAGCAACAGGAGGTGCTGTACAAGTTCTAGAAATGGTAAAAGTTCCAGTAGTTGATGAACTAGTAGAATAATGCGCAATATAAACAAAATAGGTTACCCCGTTCGTTGTTGTAAAAGTATGAGTTTCTGTTCCTCCTGATAAAGCACCATCATCACAAACTACATTCGTTAATGACCCACAACTTCCACTAGAAATTACCATCTCATGATCAAAAGTTGCTGTAGATGATATTGTAGTCGACTGACCATCACCAACAAATGTATACCAAACACCATAATTACTTCCACAACCAACTGGATCAGCAACATTTGTTGAACCTACTGTTGTTCCTGCTAAGTTAGTGGTTCCACATGGTAAAGAAGTTGCCCCTGAACATAAATCATTACTAGGTGCAACAATAGGACTATAAACACAAATGTCTCCAGTCATACTGGCATTACTAGCATTTAACTGCACTCGAACTCTATATCTTGTACCGATAGTTGTCGCATAGGTAATGGTTTCATCAACACCATTTCCACCGGTATTAGAACAAGTTAAACTAGACATTGTCGTAGAACAAGCTCCTGTAAATAAATGTAGTATAGCATCCAAACCAGCATCTGGAGAATATGTAATAGTCGTTGATGTTCCTGTCGCAATAAACCAACCCCAAACATCATCATAATCACCACTACTACAACCAGCAGCACTATCCCAATAATCAGTATTATTACTTGAATCCCAAGTTGTGAAAGAACAAGAAGATCCTACTGTAATTTCACCTCCTGCATTGTTGTCGCAATCGCTTCTTTGTGCGACTAATTTTGTACTAAATCCAACAAAGATTAAGAATAATAATATGTTGTATATTTTTTTCATTTTTATTAAAATTTTCGATGTATAAATTACTTCTTCTGTCTACAACTTACCCCGTGTTTCTTAAACGTACTTATTAAATCTTGTAAGGGTATTTCATCGTTATAAGAAACCGTAATTACCTTTTTTGTAGTTGCAACAGCTAACTCATTTGCTCTATTAGAACTTACAACTCCTGAGCTCATTTTTAGAAAATAGGCATTAAGTTCATTGTTAAGATTTAATATGGTAGTTGCATCATATTTAGCAACATCTATAGTTACTGTAGCAGAGGTTCCTGTTTTTAATTCCTTAAATACAGTATTGTTGCGTTCTTGTGCTGAAATATTTATGATAGACAAAGCACATATTAACAAAAAAAGTAAATTCTTTTTCATTCTGTTTGTTTTTTAATTCTACTACCTTATTAATTAACTAATTGTTTACTATTTAACAATATTTATAATTGGTAATATAAATTTAACAATAAACTAAATGCAAAAATGTTAAGTTGAAAACTTTTAGATAAAATGATTGAATGAATCGATGAAAAAGATGGAATAAATAAAATATAAATTTGTAAAAAACTTCAGTCTACAGAATAATATTCTGAAAACAATTGTTATTGTTTTTAATTCAAAAATCTAAAACTAGATATAAGTTAAATAAAGGAATAAACTTTTGTAATCAAATCTTCTTGTTTGGGGTAATTAATTAATATACCACGAGTAGAGCCAGTGTAAACAAACATGCTTCCAGCTGCAACAGCAGAGGCACCATGTTGTATGGCAGGCAGAAAACTATCAATAGAGCCTGCTCCACCGCAAACCACAATTGGTGCACTTACTTGAGTGGAAAGTTGTTTTATTAAATCTAAATCGTAACCCGAGTAAGTTCCATCTTTATCTATTGAATTGATAAAAAACTCACCTACTCCAGTTTGTTCTAATTGTTTAACAAAATCTAACAGAGGCACATCAATTTTTGTTGTACCAGAGATTTTATAAGCATTGGTCTTTCCAAATAAGTTTTTCTTTATATCTATTGATGCAACAATACTCTGTGAGCCAAAAATTTTGGCAGCCTCACTAACCAATCCCATATTGGTTTCTAAAACAGAATTAAGCACTACTTTTTCAATACCTAATTTAAATAGCTTCTCTATTTGGCTTAGTTTTGTTATACCTCCTCCATAAGCAAAAGGCATAAAAGCTTCACTGGCAATTTCTTCTATTTTATTGTAATTGGGTTCACGTTTTTCTTTGGTTGCTGTAATGTCTAAAATTACAATCTCATCAACCTCTTTTTCATTAAAAATTTTAACAGCATTAATGGGATCGCCAATATAAGTAGGGTTCTTAAAACGAATGGTTTTAACCAATTTTTCGTTTTGAAGGGTAAGTACGGGTATTATTCTAACTCTTCTCATTAAATATTCACAAAATTTTCGAGCAACCTCATCCCAAACTTATGGCTTTTCTCTGGATGAAATTGAACCCCATAAATATTGTCTTTCTCCACTGCAGATGTAAATTCATAACCATAATTGGTATTGGTTAAACTATCTTTTTCGTCATTACATTTCATGTGGTACGAATGAACAAAATAAAACCGCGACTCATTAGTTAATCCATCTAATAATTTAGATGACTTTTTAATCAAAATTTCATTCCAGCTCATGTGCGGAATTTTCAAATCATCAGTCATTTTTTCTTTATCAAATTTTACCACATCCATATCAATCCATCCAAGGCCTTTTTCAGTGCCTTCTTCACTTCCATTTCCCAATAGTTGAGCTCCTAAACAAATTCCCAACAACGGCAATTTATCCACCAACACTTTTTTGTTAAGTAAATCAATCAAACCCGATTGTTTTAAATTACGCATCCCATAGTCAAAATGACCAACACCTGGTAAAATCAATTTCTCTGCTTGCTCAATTTCTTCAGCATTAGAACTAATACAAGATTTTGCTCCAATACGCTTTAGCATATTTTGAATGGATTTGATGTTTCCTGCATTATAGTTTATGATGGTAATCATAATTAAGTTTTCTTTTCTTCAGTTGAATTTTTATAATAAAACAATACAAATAATGCTAAAGGTATTAATGGGGATTGAACCAGACCTATTAGAAATCGACTTAATGTATATACATCATCGAAGTTATTAAAAATTATTCCAAAGATAGAAACCAATCCAGAAATAGCTATTAATACCAAATAAATAATTATCGTAAACTGATTGTATTTTTTTGTCCTAAAGTAAAAATGTAAAAACCCTAATGCTAGCAACATAAAAAGAATTGAAAACCCAAATGTTAGCACCCATTTTAATAGTAATAATGAACTATCAGTATGTTCATATAAAAAGGAAGGTGGTGTAATATAAGATGTATTATATGGATAAGGGTTTTTATTAATTACTGAATTAATTACTAAAAAAACAGTTTCTCTAAAATAACCAACAACAAAAAGTAAGATTATAAATACTCCTGCTATTATATTTTTTGATAGATTAGTCAATTACTATTTTTTTCTTGCGAATTTATTTACCCAAATAATCCAAAGTATAAAAATACATGCATAAACAATTACTGTAAATGTATATTTATGATTAAATTCCAAACTAGTTGGATTGTAAACAACAACAAGTGCTAATCCTACCAATCTAAAAATATTGATGATATGAATTAATAATATCCCTAAAGGAATATAGACTAATTTGTACACCCACTTTCCCGGAAAGATAATGATAAAACCTGCGAAAAGAGCAAATAAACTTAATCCATTACAAGGAACACCTATTAATACGCCATGAGTACCATCAACCCCTACTGCATCGGCATATTCAAAGACAGTATAACCAAAAGATTGAAGAAGAAAAGATGTTGAATTTACCAAGTGATCGATTAAAAAATGATCGACCAATCCATCCTTTAGCAACCATTTATCGTATAGCATGTACCACAACAAATAAAGTACTACTCCTTTAAGAATAAACAAGGAAATAAACTTGTCTTGTGGGTTAATTTTTTTAATGAATGATAACACGAAACAATTTTGGTTAAAAAATAATCTTAGGCTTTATATTCAACTCAAAATTATCAATAATTTAGATATTATCGGTAAATCATATATATACAAAGGTTAAGTTTAAAATAAAAAACTATTTTTGCTTGCAATTAATAAATTTGAATGAATAAAACGAACAACACCAATATGATTGAGAGCTTTGATTTCAAAGCCCTTGGTGCTAGAATGTTAAAGTATTGGTATTTATTTGCATTATCCTTAATTATTGGTTACTTCATCGCTTTTTATAAAATAAGGTACAGTGTTCCTATTTATAAAACATATAGTAAAGTTCTTTTAAAGGATGAATTTTCTTCTTGGGGACAAGAATATTTCTTGGAGGGAATGGAACTGGTTAGTGCACGAAATAGGCTTTCAAATGAAGTAGGAATGATAAGTTCTTATAACATGATGAGGGAAGCTATTAATCGTGTTGATTTTAGTGTTTTTTATTATGACATAGGTAATATTAAAACTACAGAACTATACAAAAGATCTCCTTTTATTGTAAACTTTCCTGATACATTAATTGATAGAAGAGCGGCTTATTACTTCCTTAAGTTTGTTGACAACAATCGTTTTCAACTTTCAAGAAAAGAGGATGATTTTAATGAAACGCTCCCTACCTACAGATACGGAGAATATATAACTATTGATGGTATCTCATTTTTCATCACAAAAAACCCAGATAAAGATTTTGATGGTAGTCCATTAAAAAAACTATTCTCATTTTATATTAACGACTTAAATTCCCTAGCAAAAGTTTATCAAAATAGGGTTCAATTAGAAACTGACCCTCCAGAATCCTCTATTTTAAAGTTTTCTCTTACTGGAGAAACAATACAAAAAGAAGTAGATTTTTTGAACGCATTAATGGAAGAATATATTCAATCAGGATTGCGTGAAAATAATGAAATTGCTAGTAATACCATCTATTTTGTTGACTTACAGTTAAAAGAAGTCTCCGACACACTTAAATCTACTGAGAATAAATTGGAAGCTTTTAAAACAAAAGTTAACGATGATAAATTACAACTAAATTCAACCACCTTAATCCCTAGTTCGAATGATTTAGAACAAGAATTACTAAAAGTTCAATTTGAATACAATTACTACAAACACACTATTGATGAATTAAAAAGCAACAAAGATTTAAACCAGATTATTATACCTTCTTTAGTTAACATATCTGTTCAAGATCCTATTTTTAGATCAATAGGCCAATTAACCGAACTCTATACTAGAAAAACACAATTAGAAACTCAAGTAAGTGACAGCAGTACCGTTTACAAACTATTACTTGATGAAATTGCGATTACTAAAAGAATTTTAATATCCAATCTTCAATCAAGAATTGATAAAACAAAATTTGAAGTTGATCAGTTAAAAGAGCAAGTATTGAATATTGACGGAAAACTAAGTCAATTACCCAATGCAGAAGCCAATTTTGTTCGAATAGACCGTATTTTTAACTTAAATAATACATTTTACAATTATTTATTACAAAAACGAAGTGAGGCCGCTTTAGCACAAGCTTCAAATGTTCCTAAAGCAAAAATATTAGAACCATCAAGTGATTATACTGTTTCATTTGTTGGCCCTGTTGCCAATAGTATTTATACAATGCATTTAGGAGTTGCTCTTTTACTCCCATTTTTATTTGTTTTAGGTGTATTTATTTTTAACAATAAGATTCTTGAGAAAAGTGATATTGAATCTACCACAAAAATTCCTATTCTAGGCACTATTGGTCACATTAAAGAAGCTGGTAACTTAGTGTTAATTAATAACCCTAAATCAGTTGTAGCAGAATCATTCCGAACTATACGTACCAACATTAATTATATTACCAAAGAAAAAGAATCGTTTTGTGTATTAATAACCTCTTCAATTAGTGGTGAAGGAAAAACTTTCTGTTCTATTAACTTAGCTTTAGCCTACTCCATTACCAATAAAAAAACGTTGTTAATTGGAGCAGATTTACGTAAGCCAAAAATTTTCAACGATTTCAACCTTAAAAACAATATTGGACTATCTTCTTATTTGATAGGTGCATCTACATTTGAGGAAGCTATTCAACCTTCAGCTTACCAAAATCTTTCCATTGTTTCTTCTGGACCAATACCGCCTAACCCATCTGAATTAATTGAAACTGAGAAAATGGCTGAATTTATGGCAAGGGCTAAAAAAGAATTCGATGTGGTAATTATAGATACCCCTCCTATTGGATTGGTTACTGATGGGATGATTTTATCCGAGTTTTCTGATGTCAATTTATATATTGTTCGCCAGCGTTATACCCGTAAAAATCAATTAGAATTAATTGACAACTTATTTGAAACACAAAAAATAAAACATATAGGTATAATTGTAAATGACTTGAAAGAACAACGAATTGGATACAATTATGGATACAGCTATGGATACGGTTATGGTTATGGTTATGGTTACGGCTATGGTGGTGGATATTATACCGAAGATAATGGGAAGAAGAACCCTGTTAGTTTTTTAAATAAAATAAAACGAAACACCTAAAATGAACTTAGAAAATAAAAAGGTGCTTGTTACTGGTGCCGATGGATTTATAGGAAGTCATCTAGTAGAACGATTAATAGATGAAGGTTGTAAGGTTAAAGCTTTTGTATATTATAACTCGTTTAACTCTTGGGGTTGGTTAGATTCTCTTCCAAAAGAAAAACTAAATAAAATTGAAATTTTCTCAGGAGACGTACGTGACCCGAACGGTGTTCGAACAGCAATTAAAGGTTGTGATGTGGTGTTTCATTTAGCTGCTTTAATTGCCATTCCTTATAGCTATCATTCACCTGATAGTTATGTTGACACGAACATTAAAGGAACCTTAAATATCCTTCAAGCTTGTAAAGATTTAGGTGTGGAAAAACTACTAGTAACCTCCACTTCGGAGGTTTATGGAACAGCACTTTATGTTCCTATAGATGAAAAACACCCAAAACAAGGTCAATCACCTTATTCTGCTACAAAAATTGGTGCCGACCACATTGCAGAATCTTTCTACCGAAGCTTTGATTTACCAGTTACAATTGTTCGACCTTTTAATACCTTTGGACCAAGACAATCTGCAAGAGCCGTTATCCCTACTATAATTACACAGTTATTAAATGGTAATTCAGAAATAAAATTAGGTGCAATTCATCCTACAAGAGATTTATTATTTGTAAAAGACACTGCTAATGGTTTTGTTGAAATTGCTAAATCTGATAAAGTGAATGGACAAGAAATAAACATCGCAACAAACAGTGAAATAAGTGTTGGTGATTTAGCTCAAAAAATAATAAACAAAATCAATCCATCCGTAAAAATCATAACAGACCATGAGCGTTTGAGACCCGAGAAAAGTGAAGTAGAACGATTGTTTGGAGACAACACTAAAATCAAAGAATTAACCAATTGGAAACCTCAATACAATTTAGACAAAGGTTTGGAGGAAACCATTACATGGTTTAGTAAAAAAGAGAACCTAGCTCAATACAAAGCAGATATTTATAACGTGTAGAAAAATGAGCTCATATACCAATATTATAAATTTTATTAAATCTCAATTTCAAAAACAAGATTTTATTCCTTTACACGCGCCTCGTTTTACAGGTAATGAAAAAAAATACCTCATCGAATGTATTGATTCCACTTTTGTTTCGTCTGTAGGAAAATTTGTAGATGAGTTTGAAATAAAATTCGCAGAGTTTACTGGAGCCAAATATGCCGTTGCATGTGTAAATGGAACAAATGGATTACATATGGCCTTATTAGTTGCTGAGGTTAAACCTAATGATGAAGTGCTTACTCAAGCTTTATCATTTATTGCTACAGCCAATGCCATATCTTACTGTGGAGCAACCACTGTTTTTATTGATGTTGATAAAGACACCTTAGGGATGTCTCCTAAAGCTTTAGATAAGTTTCTTTCAGAAAATGCAGAAAAAAAATCAGATGGTTTTAGTTACAATAAAAACACGGGGAGAAAAATAGCTGCTTGTGTACCTATGCACACATTTGGTTTTCCTTGCAGGATTGATGAAATTGAAACTATTTGCAAGGAATGGAACATTACGCTAATTGAAGATGCAGCAGAATCGATAGGAAGTTATTTCAACAACAAGCACACCGGAACTTTTGGAAAATTAGGCGTATTTAGTTTCAATGGAAATAAAACAATAACATGTGGTGGAGGTGGTGCGATCATCACTAATGATGAAAAACTTGCAAAAAAAGCCAAACACTTAACTACTCAAGCAAAGGTTCCCCATGCATGGGAATTTGTTCACGACCATATTGGTTACAACTATCGTATGCCTAACCTAAATGCTGCTTTAGCTGTCGCTCAGTTAGAGCAACTACCATATTTTATTGAAAACAAACTACAATTAGCAGAACAATACAACACATTTTTTGGCTCATTAAATATTCCTTTTATTACAGCCATTGCTAGAGCCAAAGCCAACCATTGGCTAAATGTAATCGTATTAGAGAACAGAACGCAAAGAGACGAGTTTCTAGAAGCAACCAATAAAAATGGAGTAATGACAAGGCCAGCATGGGAGTTAACCCATCGATTACCAATGTTTATCAATTGTCAAACTGATGGATTAGCTAACTCTATATGGTTGGCTGATAGATTAGTGAATATTCCTAGTAGTGTTCGTTTATGATTTTGGACCATATTGATAATAGTGAATTTTATTTAACCTTAAATCCCAATTTTAGGTTAGGGTTCGATTTTATTCGATCGTTTAATCCATTAAGTTTTAAAGAAGGGAGAAACGAAATTAAAGGTGATGAAGTTTTTGCCCTAGTAACAGACTTGCAAGAATTTGAAGCTAATACAAAATTAGAAGTTCACAAAAAATACATTGATATTCAATACATTGTTTCTGGTACTGATAAAATGGGTTGGAAAAATCGTAAGAACTGTAATATACCTGAGAATAAATTTGACATCGAAAAAGATTATCAATTTTATTTGGATAAACCAACCACTTTATATTTAGTAGAACAAAATCATTTTACCATTTTTTATCCTAACGATGCCCATGCACCACTAATGGATAATAAACCCTTATTAAAAATTGTTGTTAAAGTAAAACTATAAAGTATATGTTACAAAGTAAATACCTTACAGAAGATGATTTAAAAGATTTTGGTTTTAAATCCATAGGAAAAAATGTTAGAATATCATCAGATGCTCGAATTTACGGACAGCACAATATTTCTATCGGAAACAATGTGAGAATAGATGATTTTGTTACCCTATCAGCATCTAATGGATATATTAATATTGGAAGTTATGTATTAATAGCAAGGGGCTGTCATTTAAGCGGACCTATGGGAATCGTGTTAAACGACTTTTGTGGCCTTGCTGCGAATAATGTTATTTATAGTGCTTCCGATGACTTTAGTGGCGAGTATTTAACAGGACAAACACTACCAAAAGAATACATAAAACTTAGTGGTGGAGAAGTTCATTTGGGTAAACATGTTAACACGGGTAGTAATGTTACCTTTTTAGGTGGTTGCAAAATTGGTGAAGGTTCCTGTATTGGAGCAAATAGCTTAGTTATTAAAGATTTAGAATCATGGGGGATGTACGTAGGTTCGCCTGTTAAACGATTAAAAGATAGAAAAAAGGGACTGCTTAAATTAGAGAAAAAATTCCTAGCCTCTATAAATTCTAAATAAGCTTGAAAAATTATCCTACAGCCATATTAACTACTGTTTTTCCTGCTGTAGAAAAGTATCTACCAACTTTTTTAAACAGTATAAATCAACAAACCAATCAATATTTTGACTTGATTGTAGTAAATGATGGTATTACTGAATTAGATATTATAAATAATTATTTACCAAAAAAACGTTATATAGTATTACCATCAGGTAAAACCTTTGTTGAAAATCGACTAATCTTAATGAATTTCGCTCAAAAAGAGCAATATCAATACATCATTTTCGCTGATGCAGATGATTTATTAAGCGAAAATAGAGTGGAGATTACTACATCACTTCTAAAAAATCATTCAATTGTTGCTAATGACGTCGATTTAATGAATGAGAATGGAGAGCTTTTCTTATCTAATTATTTCTCTCAATCCATTGAGAATAATAAAGAGTTCGATTATACTTTTTTTCAAAATAAAAATTTTGTTGGACTAGGAAATACTGCTATTCAAACCCAAATATTACCTTCTCAAATTGAATTACCCTCTACTTTAAAAATGCCTGATTGGTATTTCTTTTATGTATTAATAAGAAAAAATCAATCGAAGGTCTATTTTACTAATAAAGCAAAAACATTATACAGACAACATTCCGAAAATTTAATTGGGTTAAAAAAAATAACAACTCAACGAATTGAATTAGGTTTACAAGTAAAAATAAATCACTACAGAAATCTTGTAAATGAATTTCCTGATCTAAAATTAACCCTTAACGATATTGAAGATACTAACAACTATTTCCATTCAAGTAAAACTCATCAGGAAAATTACATCAACAAGGTAAAAGACTTAAATTTGGATTTTCCGCTTTGGTGGGAAGAAATAAAAACATTAAAAGAATTAAACATTCAACCATGATTCAATTAACGCCTACCAAGAAAGTATTTAATTTTTGTGAACCTTACATTATTGCCGAAATTGGAGCAAACCACAATGGAGATATAGCTTTGGCAAAAAAAATGATTGATTCAGCTGTAGCATGTGGTGCTGATGCAGTAAAATTTCAATCATGGACACCAGACTCATTAATTGCAAAAGAAGAATACGATAAAAACCAAAATTATAATGATGGAGATGGGGGGAAAAAACACTTCGGTTCGTTAAAAGAAATGGTAGAAAAATACTATTTAAAAGAAGATGAACACTTCGAATTAAACGCTTATGCTAAAAGTAAAGGTGTTGATTTTTGTTCCACTCCTTTCTCTTTTGGTGAGGTAGATTTATTAGAAAAACTAGATGTGCCTTATTATAAAATTGCTTCAATGGATGTTAACAATCCTGCTTTATTAGAGTATGTTGCAGCTAAACAAAAACCAGTAGTATTATCAACTGGCATGTCAACTTTAGCCGAAATAGAGAAAGCAGTAACTGTTATTGAAAAAGCTGGAAACAAAAACATTGTTTTACTACATTGTATTTCTATTTATCCTCCATTATATGAAGATATTCATTTAAGAAACATTACCATGCTTCAGCAAGCATTTAGATATCCAATAGGTTTCTCAGACCACACCATTGGTTTTTCTATACCTTTAGCATCTGTAGCGTTAGGAGCTTGTATTATTGAAAAACATTTTACTATTGATAAAGATATGCCTGGTTGGGATCATGCCATATCTGCCGATCCTTTTGAGATGAAAATTATTGCACAAGAATCTAAAAATATCATTCGTTCATTAGGAAGTTTTAACCGAACTGTTTCTGATGCCGAAGAACAAAAAAAATCAAAATTTAGACGAAGCATTGTAAGCAGTGTTGACTTATTTGCTGGACAAGTTATAAAAAAAGAACACCTAAACTATAAAAGACCAGGAACAGGAATTACTCCGGATGAAATGAATTATGTAATTGGAAGAAAGCTTAACAAAAATATTGGAGAAGATACCTTACTAAAATGGGAGGATTTTGAATAATGAATATTTTAGCAATAATACCTGCTAGAGGAGGCTCTAAGGGATTACCCGGTAAAAACACAAAAAAAATACACGGTAAGCCATTAATTGCTTATACCATTGAAGCCGCTAAAAATTCGAAATACTTAACCGAAATACATGTATCTTCTGACGATTTATCAATTTTATCAGTTGCTGAAGAATACGGAATATCAACAAAATTTGTAAGACCAAATGAACTTGCAACCGACACTTCTCTTTCAATTGACACTTATATTTTTTGTATTCAAAAATATAAAACTGATTACAATATGTCATTTGATTTTGTTGTAATACTTCAACCGACATCTCCCTTAAGAGAAACAATTGATATAGATTCTTCTGTTGAACTATTTCTGAAAAAGCAAGCAGATTCTGTAATTTCATATACTGAAGAACATCACCCGATTTATTGGCATAAATACATTAATGATGATGGTACTTTAATAAATATCTTTAATGAAACTAACGCTGTTAAAAACAGACAGGAATATCAAAAATCATATTATCCAAATGGTTCTATTTATGTTTTTAAAACCGAATTAATTCAAAAAAGAGAATACTTTTCAGAAAAAACATTTGCTTATGTTATGCCAAGAAGTAGATCAGTAGATATTGATACCTATGAAGATTTTGAATATGTAGAATTCTTATTATCAAAAAAAAAATGATTGATAGATATATATTAAGAGAAAATTCTACTCTTGACGATTTAATTTTAAATCTTGACAGAAGTGGAGAAGGTTTTTTAACCATAGTTAATGAGAGTAATACTCTTGTTGGTGTAATTACGGATGGAGATATTCGTAGAGCCTTTTTAAATAAAATTACCGATGTAAATAAAATCATTAACACCAATCCTTTTACAGCACCAGAAAACACCACCAAAGAACAAGCTTTAACCTTATTAAAGAAAAAACACCGTAGGCATTTACCTATAGTTGACCAACAAAATAAACTCATTAAAATTATAAAACTAGATAATTGGGACGAGTTTTTAAAACCCAACAAAGTGGTTATTATGGCTGGCGGTTTAGGTTCAAGATTAGGAGAGTTAACTAAAGATATTCCAAAACCAATGTTACCACTAGGTAACAAACCTATTTTAGAAAATCTAATCAACTCATTTAAAAGTCAAGGATATACCGAGTTTGTTATTTCTTTGAACTACAAAGCAGAAATAATTAAGAATTACTTTAAAGATGGAAGTCACCTTGGAGTAAATATAGATTATGTTGAAGAGAATGAGCGAAGAGGCACTGCAGGAGCAATAAGCTTGATTAAGGAGCCTTTTGTTGAACCATTTTTTGTAATTAATGGTGATATTCTCACCACCATTAACTTTTCTGATTTAATGGACTTCCATATCAATAAAAAATCAGCTGCTACCATGTGTGTAGCACAAAAATCATACACCATACAGTATGGAGTAGTTGAATTTGATGAAAACAACAAAAATATTCTCAACTTAAAAGAAAAACCTCAGCACCAGTTTTATATCAATGCAGGTATTTATGTGTTAAGTCCCGAAACTGTAAATTTCATCCCAAAAAATGATTTTTTTGATATGCCCAATTTGTTTGAAATATTAAAACAACACAACCACCAAGTTTCTGCTTATCAGATGAACGACTATTGGTTAGATATTGGTCTAAAAGATGATTATTACAGAGCTATAAATGATGTTTCTGGATTAAATAAATAAATGTTTCCTTCACTTGTAATTAATATTAGTAGAGTAAATCAACTACCTTTCAAATTAGAAAAGGACTCCCATCTGTTAGATTTAACCAATGTTATCAACGAAGAGAATAAGCTTTCTTTGATTGATTTTTTTGATTCAAACATTGTTTATCCCTACGCTCTAAAACTTTATAAGGAATTTATTGATAAAGTTGTTTATTCTCCTAATGTGTTGGATATTGAAATCAATCAATTTCCTGTTTATTGGCTAACACCCTGTGCTGTAAAACATCCTATTAAACATTGGGGAAAAGATTTCTTTCTACTCATCTCAATATTAGAAAAATGCCAAGATCAACTAGAAGCAAATTATTCAAAAATAACCATAATACTACCCTCCGAAATTAGCTCATTTAGCAAAAGCATTGAATTTTTTTTAAAACAAAAGCAATACAAAATACCTTATTCAATTACCTCTATCAAGCAAAACATTAGGCCTTCGTTTACCTCAATTTTAAAAACATTTTGGTGGCACATCCAAAAACTTCAAAACTATAATCCAGCAATAACAAACGAGACAGCACCTAATACTTATTTGATAGGTTCAACAAACAAGGAGCATCAAATTAAAACATCATACAACGAATTAAAAAAATTGTTTAACGAAAATGGCAAAAACATTTCCCTTACTCCAATTTTTGAATGGGTTCAATCCAATTCAAAAGCCAGTGTTCCAAAATCTTTTCTAGAAACAAAACCAACTACCTATCAACTATTTAAATTATTTATTTGTTATTTAATCACTTATTTTAAAACCATTTCACTTAACACTAAAGAAATTACTGTTAATGAAATTGTTCTCCCTACTTCGTTTTTAAAAAACGAGTTATTCGTAAGCTTGAATAAAAATTGCAAGTACTTTATTGTTCACCTTTGGCTCAACAATTATTTTGAGGTAAATAAAGAGCCTACAAAATTATTTTTTGATGACGAATTTTATGAATTTGGACGAACAATAAGTGCCGCATCAAAAAAACATAAACATGTAGATACCTATGGATTACAACATGGAAATTTTAACGAAATACATACTGTTTACACCATATCTGACACTGAAATAAATCACGGAATACCAATTCCAACCCACTTTATAACATGGGGAGAGATTTTTAACCAGCTTTTTTTAATGCACAATTCTTTACCAGCAACCTATACGTTAGCATTAGGATATCCTAAATATGTAAATAATAGCTTCGAGGCTACTATTCCAAAAGAAATAAAAAAGGTATTGTGGTGTTTAACTACTAAAGAATGTTTTTATATTGAGTGGGAAATGATAAAAAATTCTAACCTACTATTAGAAACAGAATTAACTATTCGATTGCATCCTTTAAAACATGTAAATGAACAAGATGTTAAAGATACTCTTGGCAATACTTATTTTACCATAAGTATGGCTTCTTCTATTGATGAGGCGATAAAAAGCGCTGATTTAGTTCTTACCAGTGCTCACTCTACCGTTTTTATTGATGCATTGGTTAACCATAAATTCTGTATACGCCTAACTTCACGTTTTTGGAATGGAAACACTAAATTTGATACAGAAATACTAAAAACTGTAACCAATTCTAATGATTTGGTTGAAGCTTTAAGTTCTTTTCTTAAAATTGATAATTACTCCACTAATGAACTGAGTAAGATTGTAACAAATAAAAATTATTGGAAAAATGTTTAGAAAAATTTTAAATACGATTTACTTACGGATTTATGAAAATGGAAAAAGACTAAGTCAGTTAAATAAGTACAATTTATATCGTAAAAGATATTCAATACATGAACATTTTAGATTTAATGGAGACAATATATTATTATATGGAAGTGGTTCAATAGTATGTGGAGAAAACTCCTACATTGGCGAACTTTCAACTATTCAATCTTATGATAATTGTAAGGTAGAAATTGGCAGAAACTGTAGTATAAGCCATAACGTAAGAATTTATACTCAGAGTAGAATGCCTGACCAAGATTTTTCTAAAACTAAAGAATTAAAAACAGGAAATGTTACTATTAAAGATAATGTTTGGATTGGTGCAAACGTGTTTATAAATCCAGGTATTACTATCGGTGAAAATGCTATTATTGGTGCAAACTCAGTTGTAGCTAAAGATGTAGAATCATTTACTATAGTTGGCGGTGTACCAGCGAAAATAATAAGAAAAAAGAAGATTAATAATGCTTAAAAAACTTTTTTCACATAGTTTTTTATATGCCATTGGACCTCAAATACCCAAATTGGTAAACCTACTGATTTTACCCCTAATTACGCCTTTTTTAACCACTCTTGACTACGGTGTTTATGGTACCTTGTTAGCATATACAGGATTAATGCAAGGCATTAAAAGTTTAGGTTTTGATGTGTTATTTGTAAACTCTTTTTTTAAGAAAAAACAATGGAGGTTGTATTGGAGCAGGTACATTGGCGGGTTGTATGTATACAACATTTTATTTGCTAGTATTTACATTCTCGTACTATATTTGTTTATCCCTAATGAAGCAAAGCAAAATTTGTGGTGGTTAATTTTGTTAATCGTTACTCCTGCCATATTGTTTGATGTTACCAAAATGGCTGGTAGCAGGTTTTTTCAGCTCAACCAAAAACCACGTTATATTGCTATGGTTACAGCAATAGTTGGTATAACTGCCATATTTATTAACCTATACACCATTGCATATTTAAAAATGGGTTATTTGGGGTGGTTTATTGCCATTGCAATAGGTTCCTTACTTTCGTTTTGTTTTTATGCCATTCCGCTTTACTTTAAACAAAAAATAGTTCCGTTATTTACCTTCAATCAAAATTTCTGGAAAAAAAGTTTAAAAGTGGGTTTACCTACCATTCCTCACAATTACTCCAACTATCTTCTCAACAGTTCTGATAGATTGGTGATGAGCCAACTAAAAACCCCCATTGAGCAAATTGGCGTGTACAATTTAGCCTACATTTTCGGTGGCTATCTCGAACTTTTTGGTACGGCTGTTGGTTCGGCTATTGGACCTTTCTATTCAAAACTCCATTCATTAAAAACAGAAGTTGCCAACCAGCAAGTTAAAACATTAACCTTTTTTTTGCAAGTAAGTTTTATTGTGTTGTGTAGTTTAATTGCTTTATGGATAAAAGAATTGTTTCAATTACTCATAAAAAACGAAGACCTGCAACATGCTTATTCCATAAGCATCATCATCATCATGGGATATGCCTATCGCCCAACATATTGGGCTGCAACTAGTAATCTTATTTTTTTTGAAATTACCAATAAACTATGGCGAATATCATTTATTGCAGGGTTACTAAATGTGGTGCTTAACTTTATTTTTATACCCCTCTATGGTATTTATGCAGCAGCTATTACTACTTTAATTAGTTTAATGTATTTAGGCATTTCTCCTTATTATATTAAAGAGTTTAAAGAAAAAAATACCCAACAATTTTACCCCATTGCCTGGATGGGTTTAATTGCGATATTAACCTTTGTAATTTATCTTGTAAAAGACATTTATTTAGGCTCTAAAGTTTTTATAACCCTAGCTGTAATAGCAGGTTATTTGTTTTACTTTAAAAAAAATAAGGCTTTGCTGAACGCAATAAAGGTTTAACATCTTGCTGTTATTCAAAGCTTTATTTTTATCCATCAGCTTATCATTTCAAGTAATGTTTTTTTGTCCTGATTTCATCAGCACAAAAAAAAACGCAGTCGAAAAATCTTCTTAATTCAATCAAAAAAGATACCTAAAAATAATC
This sequence comes from uncultured Vicingus sp., assembly GCA_964398455.1. Lineage (GTDB taxonomy): Bacteria > Bacteroidota > Bacteroidia > Flavobacteriales_E > Vicingaceae > Vicingus. Next base: position 372,477 of record CAYNMR010000001.1, read on the forward strand.
AGTAGATATACCTAAAATCATTTATTATTCAATTAAAAAAAAATTACAACCAACCATTTTTGATATATTTGCGTATTAAGACAAAGTAGCAAAAAATTTAAACCTTACCGTTATGAAAAATATACTTACACTCTCCTTAACCCTAATATCGTTAACCATAATTGCCCAAACTGGTCCTGGTGGAGTTGGTAATTCAACTGATAATGCAATTTGGTTAGATGCCTCTCGATTGAGTTTAAACAATGGTGACCCTGTTTCTTCTTGGACTGATTTTTCAGGTAATGGCAATCATTTTACTCAGGCAGACCCACTTCGTCAACCAACTTTTGTTACAAGTGCAATAAATGGATATCCTACCATTGATTTATTTCAAGATTATTTAGAATTGGGTTCCATTTCCTCTTTGAATAGTGCCGATTTTTCTCAATTCATTGTTACAAGAGCTGACAACAGCAATCACCTTGGCTCTATACTTCGTTCAAGTTATTCTTCTGGAACATCATTATCATCTGCAAATTCAACATTTTGGGGGACATACATTACTACTTTGGGAAATCAATTTATTTCTCACACAAGAGACATTAATGGAGTTGCCTTACAGAACAGTTTAGGATACACATCTGGTTACCAAATTTTATCGTCAATTATTTCATCAGCTAATACAAACATTACAGGTTTCTACAACAACAATAGTGTTGGATCAACTAATGGATACAATACCTCTCCAAACGGTCATCAGCTATCAAGAATTGGTGCTAATTCAGCAAGTGTTGGAAATTACTATTTGGGTAACATCTCTGAAATTATTGTTTACACTTCGGCATTAAACAGTGCTCAAAATAATATTGTAAACAACTATTTAGCTGCAAAATACCGTAGAACGATCAGCAACGATTTATTTGCACACGATTTAACTCATTATGGAGAAGTTTTTGGCGTAGGGCAAGAAACTGATGGAGGGAATTATACTGCTCAAGGAACTGGAATTGTAGAATTTAGCAACCCTACCCTAGCTGATGGTGATTATATTATTGCTGGACATAACAATTTGGCAACAACATCAACTACTAATGATATACCTGTTGCTTTAGCTGGTGCAGCTAGATTACAACGAATTTGGAGAGTAACTACTACAGGAACTCCTGGCACATTAGATGTTACGTTTGATATTTCAACAACAGCATTTAATTTAGATACTGAATTTACATTAGTAGTGGAAAGTAATGATGGTGTTTTTGCAAATGGAGGTACAACAGAATATGGACCTGTAACCAAAGTAGGAAACTTAGTTACTTTTACTGGTGTTAGCTTACCAAATAATGCATATTTTACTTTATTCGGACCTTCACCAGGTATTCAATCCATTAGAACTGGTAACTGGCATTCTACCTCTACTTGGGACTGTACTTGTATTCCTGGTCAAATAGATAATGTAACTATAAAATCTGGTCATAACGTAACTGTTAATTTAACTTCTAGTATTACAGACATTACAGTTGAAGCTGGGGCAACTTTAACATTAGGTGCATCTAGAACTCTAAATGTATATGGCAATTTTGATTTTGGAGGCACTTTCACAGCAAGTACTGGTACTGTTACATTTGCAGGTTCTGGAACACAAACTTTTACCAATACTTCTGTAAATCCTTTTACTATGTATAATTTTTTTATCACTGGTGGAAGCACTGTTGAATTATATACTGGTGCTTTTGAAGTTCGCCAAGGTTTAAGAGTTACATCAGGTCATCTAACAAATGTTTCAGGTTCTATTACTTTACTTTCTAATTCATCCACCACAGCATTTATTAACCAATCGGTAGCTAATGCTTTTACGGGCGAATTTATTATACAACGATTCATATCAGCTCGTAACGCAAGCTGGGGCGATTTAAGTTCTCCTGTTTCTAATTCTACATTAGGTGATTGGGATAGTAATCCGTCTAAAACACAAGCTGAAATATTAATGTGCGGTGTTAATGGTATTAGTGGTAGTTGTGGTGGTTGGGAATCTGTATATCTATGGGAAGAACTTTTTCAGGATTATGTAGCTATTACAGATACCACGTATCCATTAGTTGCTGGTGAAGCTGTTGAACTCTGGTTAGAAGATACAAATTCGGTTTTATTCGACAAAACATTTGATACAAGAGGAACTCCTAATTCTGGAAATATTGTGGTTCCAGTTTCTAATTCATGGAACCTAGTTGGTAACCCTTATGCAGCTTTCGTAACTTGGACTAGCTTAACTAAACCAACATTAAATAGTACCTATTACATCTGGAATACCAACACTGCAAGTTATGATGCAAAAACCAATGGTTCTATACCTCCTCATCAAGGTTTTTGGGTAGAAAGCACCGGAAATGGGAACTTAACGTTTACAGAATCTTCAAAATATGTAACTAATTCTAGCACTTTCTTTAAACAAGAATCAACTGATGATGAACCTTATGCATTTCTAGAAGCAAAACTAAAAATTACTAATCCAACACTAAATTATTCTCACGAATTGAAACTACGCTTAAATGAATTAGCTAAAGTGGAATTGGACGAATTTGATGCTTCATTTTTACCAAGTAGAATAGCAGAAGCTCCAAGCATTACTGCTTATAATAAAAATGCGAACAAACATCTAGCTATCAACTCTTTTAATAAAGAACAAGAAGTAGTTGTACCAATAACTATAAAAACTGGTGTTGATGGAAAACACATTCTAAATGCAATTGATTTTAAATCGCTTGAAGATAAATATCAATTTATCTATTTAATTGATTCTAAAACAACCCAAACATTTAACCTAAAAGAAATTAGTGAAATTGAATTAAAATTAACTTCGAGTGAAGAAGATAATCGCTTCGAGTTACGTTTAAGCAATTCCGAAGCAGCAGCTAATACTAATTCTGCAACAGTTAATATCTATAAAAACCCAGAGAATACAGTAATTGAATTTGGAAATCCAGATGATGTCTATACCATATCTATAGTAAATGTTTTAGGTCAAAAGATTATTAATGATTTCGTTAATGTTAGCGGTAATAACTATATAATTCCAAATGACCAATTGCCTCATGGAATAAATATTATTTCTGTTAGATCTAGCGATCAAACGTTTATTGAAAAATTAAATTATTAAACCAACCTTTTAAGATATTTGAACGTATTTTGATAAAAGTGTTTGAATTAAATAAAAAAAACTAAATTTGCAATCGTTCAAAATTGATATGTATAAAAAATTAAAAAAATATATTTACATCACCATACTATTAATTAGTGTAAGTTTAGTAAATAACGCTTTTGCAGGTGGCGGACCTCCTCCTAAACCTCCTGGCAATGGTGGTTCACCTCCTTGTTGGCCTCCTCCGTGTGTACCTATTGATGGTGGCCTGAGTTTGTTACTAGCTGCTGGGGCAATTTATGGTAGTAAAAAAGTATATGATATATCTAAAAAGGCTGAGTAATCAGCCTTTTTTTTGATGTTAACCAATTCAAAAAAACAACATCTTTATTAGAAAAATACCAACAGTAGTTTATTTTACATTAATTTTTCTATGATTAAAAAGTATAGATGAACACAATGAAATTATTAACAGTTATAGGAGCCCGTCCTCAATTTGTAAAAGCTGCTGCCCTAAGTAGAGAAATTGCTAAACATGATAATATTGAAGAAGTAATAATTCATACTGGACAACATTTTGATGAAAATATGAGTAAGATATTTTTTGAACAAATGGAAATCCCCTCCCCAAAATACAATTTAGCAATTAATAGTTTAAACCATGGAGCTATGACTGGGAGAATGATGGAAGAAATTGAAAAAATACTTCTGATTGAAAACCCTGATTTTTTAGTTGTTTATGGAGATACGAACTCTACTTTAGCTGGTGCATTAGCAGCAAAAAAACTTAATAAAAAAGTTGTACATATAGAATCAGGATTACGAAGTTTTAACAACAACATGCCCGAAGAAATAAATCGCATACTAACCGATCGAATTTCTGATTATCTCTTTTGTCCTACACAAAATGCTATTTTTAATCTAAAAAATGAAGGATTTGAGCATTTTAGCTCAACTATTGTTAATAGTGGTGATATTATGTTAGATGCGGCACTATTTTATGCAAAAAAATCGGCAAACTATTCTGCTATTCTTAATAATATAAAATCAGACCATTTTATATTGTGTACACTTCATAGAGCAGAAAATACCGACAACAAATTAATACTTTCGGAAATTGTAGATGCTTTAAATGAAATACATCAACAAACCTCCATAATATTGCCGCTTCATCCAAGAACAAAAGAAAAAATAAGAGCATACGGTTTAAATTTAAATGTGATCACAATAGAACCTGTAGGTTATTTTGATATGATAGAAATGCTAAAACATTGCAAGTTGGTAATTACTGATAGCGGAGGTTTACAAAAAGAGGCTTACTTCTTTGGGAAAAATTGCCTTACACTTCGTAACGAAACTGAATGGACTGAATTAGTCGAAAATAAGGTTAATTTATTAGTTGGTACATCTAAGGAAGGAATATTAAATGGCTATGAAGATGTAAAAAATTCTAATTCTAGTTTCCCAGAAAATTTATATGGAAAAGGAAACACTAGTAAAATTATTTGTGACACTTTAACTAAAGTATTTAATGCATAATTAATACTTTTATTTTTTTATCTAAAATATTGAATATGAACAATACCAACTATCAACAATGTACTAAAACAGTAATGGACAATATTGCTGATCCGAACATTACATTTGATGAAAATGGTGTTTGTAATTATTATTATGAATACTTTGAAGAATACAAAAGACGAAAAGTAAGTAGTGGCGAAGAGGGAAGAAAGTTGCTTGAAGATAAAATTAAAGAAATCAAGCAAAACAGTAAAGAAAAACCTTATGACTGCATTCTAGGCATCAGTGGTGGTGTTGACAGTACTTATATGGCATATCTTGCAAAGCAATACGATTTAAGAGTACTATTAGTTCACTTTGATAATGGTTGGGATTCTGAGTTAGCTGTAAAAAATATTGAAAACATAGTTACTAAAACTGGTTTCGACCTATATTCGTTAGTGGTAGACTGGGATGAATTTAAACAATTACAAATTGCTTATTTTAAGGCATCTGTTATTGATTTAGAAATGCCTACAGATCATGCTATCATAGGAACTCTATACAAATTAGCCGCAAAACATAATGTAAAATATTTTTTAAATGGATATAATGTAGTAACTGAAGCTATTTTACCCAAGGCATGGAACTATAATAAGTTAGATGCTACAAACATGAAAGATATATACAGAAATCATGGCTCTGGTAAAAAAATAGTTACCTATCCTTTTTTTGACACCTATGAAAAAAAGAAATATGTAACATTGGGCGGAATAGAAAACGTATTATTCTTAAACTATATAGACTACAACAAGAGTGAAGTAAAAAAAATAATTACAGAGAAGTTGGACTGGAAAGATTATGGAGGAAAACACTATGAATCAATTTTTACACGTTTTTATCAAGGTTATATTTTACCTACTAAATTCGGAATAGATAAACGAAAAGCACATTTATCTACTTTGATTTGCTCCGGACAAATTACTAAAGAAGAGGCGTTAGCAGAACTTGAAAAACCAATTTATAATCATGAACAATATTTAATAGACCGAGAATTTGTTTTAAAAAAACTAGATTTTACTGAAGCCTATTTTGAAGAGTTAATGAAACTACCTATTCGTTCTCATTTCGATTTCAAAACAGGAAAAAATTCAATTTATGATATCTACCCTTTGCTTAAACCTTTAAAACCTTTAGTCGATTTAATTCTAAAAAAATGACAAGCATACTTTCTAACAAAAACATACTAATAATTTCTCCAGATAAATGGTCTGAATTGTATATTTCAAAACATCACTATGCGAGATACCTCTCAAAAAAGAATACTGTGTGGTTTTTAAATGCAATTGGCGATTACTCATTAAAAAAAAAAATAAGAATTACAAAACATGAAGATTATAACATATATATAATTGATTATAAGCCCTATATTAGAGGGATAAATAAGCTACCAGAGTTTCTACTCAATATAATGTTAAAATACCAAATTAGTATTATTAAAAATGCAATACAAAAACCACTAGACATAGTCTGGTCATTTGATCCAAATCGATTTTGGAATCTAAAATTTTGGAAAGTCCCTTTAAAAATATATCATACAGTTGATTTTCATTATCAAGCTCGATTTGAGAATATTTCATGTTATTCTGCTGATGTTGTTTTTGGAATTGCAGATTTAATAATAAACCCTATTAAACACTTTAATAAAAAAATCTTTAAAATTAACCATGGCGTTGATTACGATGAATCAGTATTAGTACCCACAAATAATTTAGCTAAAGTAAATATTCCTGGAAAAAATAAGCTCAAAGCAGTTTATTTAGGTAATTTTCATCGAGATGTTAATTATAAATTAATTCATCAATTAAGTGAAGAAAATCCAGAAGTCGATTTCATTCTTATTGGACCTTATAAAGGAGCAAAAATGGGTGCATTAAAAATTAAAACTGAAGATTATGAAATGTTGTCAAAGCAGAAAAATGTTTTCTTCATTGGCGAAATAAAATCTTACGACATTCAATCTTATCTCGATAAGATTGACATCAACCTATTACTTTTTAACGATGATGCACAAATTAAACATTGTAATCCCCACAAGCTATTATTTTATTTGTTATCAGGAAAAGTTATCGTATCTAATGTAATTGATGAATACAAAAACTCTGATTTGCTGGAGATGGTTGATTCTATTGATGAATATAGTCAAAAGTTTAAACAAGTTGTTTCAAATATTGATGAACTCAACAATGAAAGAAAACAAATGCATCGTATTTCCTTTGCAAAAGACAACACATACCTCAAACAAATTGAAAAAATTGAAGGTATATTACAAAGTCTGAAATGAATAGATTGGTAATTAATTCATGAGTTTATTCAAAAAAATAAAAAATAAATACTTCTTCTTAAAGAAGAACTATTTAATAAAAATAAATAATGGAAAGTTAAACTTTCCAACAAATAAATCTATTGTTATTAGTGGAGTACCTCGAGGAGGAACAACATGGCTAGCAGAACTTTTAAACACAAATAAGCAATCGGCTATATTATGGGAACCTTTGAGTTTAAATTTTATGACTGAACTTAAATCTCTAAACTTTAAAGAAAGGCAATTTTTAACTATAGATTATTCAAACCAGAGAACATATACCTTGTTCAATAATATATTAGAAGGAAAAATTCTAACACGTGGAGTTTTACAAAGAACTTCAATCAATCAACTAAAAAATGCAAACTATTTAATTATTAAATTTTGTAGGGCAAATAGGTTATTGCCTTGGTTAACACAAAATTTTGAATTCAGTAAAACGATTCATCTTTTAAGACACCCCTGTGCAGTGGTAGCCTCTCAATTAAAATTTGGAGCATGGGATGATGTAAATCCTGCATTTACTAAAGAAGAATTAATGGCTGATGGTTTTATTGAAAAATATTATAGCATTATAAAACCAATTAATACCATTGAAGAGAAATTAGCTGCCATCTGGTGCTTAGATAATGTAATACCTTTAACCCAAAATACACATAAGAGATGGGTTTCTATTACCTATGAAAACTTACTTTTACACCCTGAAGAAACTTTTAAAATAATGGACTTGGAATTTAGTGATAGTATTAGAGAGAAATTTTATCAAGCGAGTTCAACAACAAAAAATGGTTCTCCAATCAATTCAAAAGAAGATGTAATTGCCCAACTATCTTATTGGAAAACAAAACTTAATACCAAACAGATTAACAAAATAATGACTATTGTAGAGAAATTTGAGATTTCCGTATATAATGAAAACATATTACCAACAGTTAATTATTAAGTTTAATGAGCAACCCTTCTATTAGTATTATTATCCCAACAATAAATCGTTACAACGATTTAAGAAACACAATACAAGATTTAAATAAACAAAGTGTTACTGATTTTGAAATCATTGTTATAGATCAAACTGACAGAACACTTTTTCAAGATATAGTTGGCGAAAATATTATTCATCTTCACGGTGATTTCAAATCTGCTTCAAAAGCAAGAAATTTTGGTTTACTAACTGCAAAAGCTCCAGTATCATTATTTTTAGATGATGATGTAATTATTGAAAACATCGATTTTATAAAGAATCATTTAAACCATTATAAACATAAAGAAACTTCCGGAGTTGCTGGTGCTATTTTAGAAATTGACAGAAAGTGGACTGAAAAATTACCAGAAAAAACAAATCACAAGTACTTAGGATGGTTATACAAACCTCGTAATTATAACAAATTATCAAAAAATGTTGGAGGAGGTTCTGGAAATTTATCGGTAAGAACGACGTGGGCGATAGAAATCGGAGGAATGGACGAAAACTTTGAAAAAGGTGCCTATCGAGAAGAATCAGATTTTTGCTTTAGATACACCAAGAAATATGGCTTATTAGTTTTTGACCCTAAAGCATATTTAGTACACATAGGAAATCCATCAGGAGGTATTCGTTCATGGAAAAGTAGTAAAGGCATCATTCATCCTATACAACACATGTTTGGAACATGGTACTTTATGTTTAGAAATTTACCTTGGTTTACTTGGCACATTTACATCTGGTTAACCATTAGAAGGTTTATTTTACATAAAAAATTATTTACCCACTTTTATCTTTTACCTAAAGCTTTATTCTGGTTTATATACTCATTCTTTAAAGCATTGATAAAGAGTTTGAAAGAACGTAATACTATAAAAACAAATTGATTTCTAGCCTACACATCTATAATGAAACTTAACCTGGATCATAGCACAAAATGGCTACTTATTATTTCACTTGTCTGGATAATCATTGATGGTGTATTCAGAAAATGGGTTTTTCCAAGTTTAAGCACTCCAATTTTTGCTATGAAATATGTATTGTTTGGATTAACCTATCTTCTACACTTGCTAAATACAGGTTTTCATATCCCAAAGGTTTCAAATATTTTCCAATTTTTTATCGCAACATTTGTTGTTTATTGTTTCTTTCTACTTTTCTACAATCCTTTCAACACATCATTTATGGTTCAATTTTTCGGACTAATCAATTACCTGTTTTTTATTCCATTATTACTACTGATTCCGTACTACTTTAATAGGATGGAAAAAATTGAGCGTTTTATTAAGTTTTTAGCTTACATTTCGATTCCAATTTATATTGTGGGTATTATTCAATATTTTTTACCTGTCGACCACATTTTAAATTATTTACCCAACGAGGATCAAAAGTTCAACAAAGTTGCAGAATACACTCGCTCATTGTCCATTTTTAGTTTTGTAAAAATCTATAATGTTTACTTGTTGTTTGTTGTAAGTTCTTTCCTATCATACATTTATTACTTAGTGGAGAAAGGTAAACAAAGTTGGTTTTATGTTACACTTTTTGTATTTGGTGTATTAAGCATGTTTATGACTGGTTCTAGGTTACCTATGGCATTATTGGTAATTTTCACTATTATTATGCTAGGATATTATTTCTTATATATTCCAAGACTCAGAAAGAGCATTGTTGTTACATTTATTGTTGGGGTAATCTTGGCTCTTTCACTTTACACATTTTCAGATACTTTTACCGTTGCAATTGATGCTTTTTTTAAACGAGTAGAGATTGTGGAAAAAATTGCTGATAAAGGTTATGAAGGTTATAGTTCTACTGATAGGACTAAAGATAGAATCGATATTTTTAAATTCTCCGATAAAGCAGGTTATTTGGGATTTGGTGTTGGTACTACCTATCAAGGTACAGGTATGGTGTTATCAAAATTCCGTCCTGACATTTCTTTTGAAGAAGAAGGTGAACGTATCGTTCTAGAGCTTGGGGTGATTGGCGGAATACTTATGATATTTCTACGTTTGAGCTTGTTTCTTTATGCAATTAAGATACTGTTTTCTATAAAAAGAGTAAGCACAGCCTTACTAACCATTCCTTTTATATTATATCTTATTCCTCCTCTATTTTTTCTGAATAACAACACATTTAATTATTTTGATGGATTTAGTTATTGGTTTGCGTTTGGATTAGTTCTAGCCCTAAATAAAATAAACCTGCAACAGCAATCAGTCTCAGAATAAATTTATTTCAAATTGTTTTTTTGATAAACTTCATTGTATAAATCAGCATATTGATTTGCAATTTTCTTTGCCGAAAATCTTTCTGCATTTATTCTCCCATTAGCTACTAGTAATTCTCTATATTCTTTATCATTGATTATTTTTAAAATACCTGTTCTAATATCATCTATGTTATAAGGATCAACTATATGAGCACCATCTCCGGCAACTTCAGGCATTGATAATAAATTACTTGTTATCACAGGTCTTCCTATAATTTGTGCCTCAACAATAGGCATTCCAAAACCTTCATGTGTAGACACAAAGGCGAGTATATCTGATTCAACATACTTTTGTTTTAGTTCCTCATTACTAATATTAACAACATTGTTGTATTTAATATTAGATTTCTTTAGCTCTTCTAATTGTTCTTTATCCAACTCTCCTACAATCTCTAATCGACAGTTTATGTCTTTTAGTGCCTTAATTAATCTCAAAATATTTTTATTCTTTTTTGTTCCTATTTGAAGTATGACAGGTTCTTGATTATTAAAATCTCTTGGGGTATACTCCATCAAATCTGCCACAGGGATATACATAACCCTAACCCTAGATTCATCTATTGTAACATATGATAACAATGTTTTTTTTGTCGCCTCAGATATGGTTGTAATAAAGCCTGATCTTCTAACGGGTATCTTTACCCAAAATAGCCCTAAAATGTATCTTAAAATTGGATTGGGATGTTTTAACACTCTTAAATCCATGAATGTAATAATGGTTTTATTTTTCCTAAGAAAAAGTGAGATAAAATTTATATCCCCAGTAATATGATTAACATCTCCTTGTTTTGAGATAGCATCAATTAAAATAAATATTCGATTAATTACACCTTTACTATAATACTTTGCTTCTTCTTTAATTGCTATAATATTAGTTGGTAAATTAGCTCGAATTTGATTAAATAGTATTTCTATACTAAAATTTTTGTTTGGTACAGGCTTACGTTGAAAAAAGACAACTTTCATATTTTGATTATTTTTCATCAAATTTATACAAATAACAATGACTTTAAACCTTGATAAATTTACATTAACTTTGTTTAACTTTTAAAACCAGTTGTATTGAAATCGAATGATGAATTTCAGTTTGTTGTTGTTACTAGAAACCAAGAAGATAATTATTTTACTGATTTATTAGAAAATGCTGCTTTTATTCATAAAAGAGCACAAGATACATTAGATTGGCTAAAATGGAAATATTTCGGAAGTCCTTTTGGTGATTGTATTGTAGTAATGGCCTATAGCAAAAAGGGGGAATTGGCTGGTGAAATCTCATTTGGAAAATATGAATTTGTAGACAACGGGAACATTGTAAGAGCAATCTACTCTTACCAAACCATGGTTCATCCAAATTTTCAAAGAAAGGGTTTGTTTAGTACACTAACAAAAAAAGTAATTGAAATAGCAAAAGAGCAGAATATTGATGTGGTTTTCAATTTCCCTAATCATAATAGTTATGAGCCCTTCGTAAAACTAAACTTTAAACCTCTAAATAGTCTAAAATATTGGATAACAACAGGTCATTTTTTAACTTTCATAAAGCAATTTAATCCTTTATCTATAAGAAAACCATTTCTTGTTAATAAAATTGAAACCTACTCCTCTAATACACTTCTATTATTTAATAGACTAGCCAAAAATGTTCACCCATATTCTTTCAAAAATGTTTTATATCCAAACAGAACTTTTGAATTCTTAAAGTGGAGGTATTTCACTCACCCAATGCACCACTATGAAATTATTGAGACAACATTGGGTTGGTCAATTGTACGTATTGGAAAACGGGGTTCATTTACTGAAGCTCAAATCATGGATGTTTTTCCTAAAAAAGAATTTAATCGGTCTTTTCTTAATGCAATAACCAAAAAAATTAGAAAAGAATTAAAAGTTGGATTAGTTGTTTTCAATATGTCAGAATCACATCCACTTAATGGATTTATGATATCTTCTGGTTATATTTCAATGCCAAACAAATTGAAATTCTGTGTATTACCCTTAAATGAAATTGGAAAAAGATATCTTGAAAAAGAAAATTGGGTAATAACGGCAACAGAATTTCATCGATATTAAATTCAAAAACATTAAAATTGCATGGTTAATTTTATCTGTCATCATTTATGACAAATGAGTTGATTTAATCCAAAAAATGATAAATCTAATTGAAAGCTCAAATTACAGAAAAGATATCGATGGTATTAGAGCTATTGCTGTATTATCAGTAATTCTATTTCATTTTGGGTTATTGCCAAATGGTTATTTAGGTGTTGATGTATTTTTTGTTATCAGTGGATTTCTCATTACTGGAATTATTTATCGTGATGTTGCTGAGAACAAGTTTTCTATCATAGATTTTTATTTACGAAGAACAAGAAGAATACTACCTCTTGTTTCTTTTATTTGTTTAACATCTCTAATTATAGGGATTTTTACCATGCTACCAGATGATTTGGAAAATCTATCTCAAAGCATAATTGCAACAAATTTATTTGGAAACAATGTCCTACAAACAATCACTACAAAAAATTATTGGGATGTTGTTAATGAATATAAACCTTTAATGCATACATGGAGTTTAGGTGTCGAGGAGCAATACTACTTTCTTTATCCATTTTTATTTCTTTTGATAGGTAAAAAAAATAGTCATTGGATTTTACCAGTTTTATTAATTTTAACTTTAATCTCTTTAGTATTATTTTTTTCTCCTTTTAAAGAGTTTTATAAATTCTATTTACTACCATTCAGGTTCTATGAACTTTCTATAGGTGGGATAGCTGCTATTTTATTAAAAAATAAGGTTGTTAAACATAATTTCTCCCCTATTTTAATTTTATTGCTATTATTATTCCTTTGTTTTAACTTAAATTTCATTCATCATAATATTCTTATTTTCTTAACCATATTAGTTACCTGCGGCCTACTAATAACTTCAAATGAGAGTAATATAATATCCTCATTGATTTTAGAAAACAAAGTAATAGTTCTTGTGGGGAAAATAAGTTTTAGTTTATACATGTGGCATCAAGTTTTATTGGCTTATTGTAGATATTTTGTATGGAAAGAGATGAATTCAATAGATTTAAGTATTGTATTTGCTCTAACATTGCTTTTATCTGTTATTACATATATTCTTATTGAACAACCTTTCAGAAACAAAAAAATAATCAACAATAGAATTCTAGTCTGGAGTTTGTCTTCTGTATTTTTATTTACCTCTCTATTTTCACTTTACATTTATAAAAGTGCAGGGGTTCTTCGCGATATACCTGAATTAGACATAAAAAAACAATTTGCAAAAAGAAATATGCATGCAAAATATAATGATGACATTTATAAATTAGATCAAGATTTTAATTCCCAGAATAAAATAAAAATTTTGGTTGTAGGAAACAGTTATGCTAGAGATTGGGCAAACATCCTATTAGAGTCAAAATTTAGTGAAAAAATAGAAATTTCTTATATATATCAAGCTGTAAAACATAAAGATTTAGACAAACGAACTCAAGAAGCTGATTATATATTTTGGTCAGAAATTACAAAAAAAGAATTAATTGGACTGAACATTTCTGAAGACAAAATTTGGTGTATTGGGACGAAAAACTTTGGAGTAAATAATGGAATATTTTTTAACTATGGAGGATCCGATTATTGTGAGCAAAGAACATTAATGGAAAAAGGGTATATTGAAAAAAACCGGAAATTAAAAGCTGAATGGAATGAAAAATATATTGATCTAATCACCCCAATTATTGATAAAAATTCAACTGTGCCTGTATTCACTCCTGAATGTAAGTTTATTAGCCAAGATTGCCGACATTTAACAAAAGCTGGAGCAATTTACTTTGCAACTTTAATAGAAAATCAGCCTAATTTTATTCTCAATAAATATTGAGTAAAGAAATGCCAAACAAGCCCAATATATTAATTTTTATCGACTGGTTTCTTCCTGGATTCAAAGCTGGAGGTCCAATTAAGTCTGTATCAAACATTGTAAATTCCTTACACCAAGATTTTAACTTTTTCATCATTACCTCTGATAGAGATATTGATGATGATAAACCATATGAAACAGAACCATTAGATAAATGGATTGAAAAAGAATATTACCAAATTGCTTATTTATCAGAAGAAAATCGAATAAACTTTATAACTAAAACTATACAAGAAAATAGTTTTGACGCTTTTTATTTTAATAGTTTTTTCTCTAAAAAGTACACGCTAGATCCTTTATCTATTGTAAAAAAAATAAAATCAAACCCAAAAATTATTATTGCACCAAGAGGAATGTTAGGGAAAGGTGCTTTGAAAATAAAGGCTCTAAAAAAAGGTGTGTTTCTATTTTTTGCTAAACTCATTGGTTTATACAATAATGTAATTTGGCATGCTACTGATGCTGGTGAATCAAACGATATTAAATTAATTTTTGGAAACAACTCAAAAGTTATAGTCTCCCCAAATATTTCCATTCTTAACATAACTGAATCGAAGATAAAAAAAAACAAGAGCGAACTTAGCTTAGTTTTCTTTTCTAGGATTACACAGAAAAAGAATTTATTCTATTGCTTAGACATCTTAAATAAACTAGTAGACCATAATATCACTCTTGATATTTATGGATCAATTGAAGATGAAACATACTGGAAAATGTGTGAAGATTTTATTCGAAAAAACAATTTAAAAGTAAATTATATAAGTAAGCTAAATCCACTAGATGTTCAATCTACGCTATCTAATTATCATTTTTTATTTTTTCCTACCTTACATGAAAATTATGGACATGTAATTGTAGAGGCACTATCTGCTGGTTGTGGTCTAATATTAAGTTCTAACACTCCGTGGAAGAATCTCCAAAAATCTAAAATAGGTTGGGATATTGATTTAGAAAATAAGAATGAATTTATTAGTGTAATTGAAGAGTGTTTTGAAATGACACAAGAAGAATATAACGAATATCGAAAAAACTGCTATAATTATATCGAAATGGAAACCAATAAACACAATGCTATAGAATTAACTAGGAAAATGTTTTCTGTATAACATATATTTTTTCTTTTAAATTTTGAATTGTTAATTTAGCCAAACAAAGATTTTAACATGTACATATTAGGAATTAATGCATATCATGGCGATTCATCTGCCTGTATTCTAAGAGATGGGATAGTAATTGTTGCTTCAGAAGAAGAGCGTTTTAGAAGAATTAAACATTGGGCTGGATTTCCATCAGAAGCTATTAAATTTTGTTTAAGCGAAGCTGGTATCGACATTACACAAGTTGATTATATTACTATATCTCGAGACCCTTCTGCTAATTTGCATAAAAAAATAATTCATGCTGCCAAAAATTTAATTTCCGTAAAAACACTTAAAAGTAGATTGGCGAATACCAAAAAAGTAGCTGGTGTTAAAACAGAACTAAGTAAGGTATTCCATGTTGCAGAAGAACAAATTAAAGCAGAAGTAAAAAACATTGAACACCATAGAAGTCATTTAGCTAGTGCATTTTTTGCATCACCTTTCAATGAAGCAGCAATTTTATCTATTGATGGTTTTGGAGACTTTACATCAACCATGATAGCAACTGGAAAAGGTAAAAAAATAGAGGTGTTAGACGCTGTAATTTATCCTCATTCTGCTGGAATTTTTTATACTTCATTAACTCAATATCTAGGTTTTCCACATTATGGCGACGAATATAAAGTAATGGGGCTTGCTCCTTATGGAGAACCAAAATATGTAGATTTACTTAAAAAGGTTCTTATTTTTAAAGAAAACGGACTATTTGAGTTAGACACAAAGTATTTTACTCACGCAGATGTTGGTGTTACCATGAGTTGGGAGAATGGTGATCCTCACATCGAATCTATATTTTCAAAAGAACTTGAAAATTTATTAGGTCCTGCAAGAAAACAAGGCGAAGAATTAACACAAAAACATAAAGATATTGCTACTTCTGTTCAACGAGTTACCGAAGAACTGATTTTTCATATTCTGAACCATTTACAAAAGAAAACAGGATTAGAAAATATTTGTATTGCTGGCGGTGTTGCTCAAAACTCTGTAGCAAACGGTAAAATTTTAGAAAAAACCACCTTTAAAAATGTTTATATCCCGTCTGCTGGACATGATGCAGGAACCGCTCTTGGTTCTGCCCTATGGTTATACAATCATATTTTAGAAAAGGACCGACTTCCTGCAATTTACAATGCTTATACCGGAGCAAAATCAAGTAACGAGGAGATTGAAGCCTGCTTAAAATTACAACAAGTTGAGTACACCAAATACAACGATGATGAATTATTGAATGTAGTTTCTGATGCGTTAGTTAATGGAAAAGTAATTGGGTGGTTTCAAGGAAGAGCAGAATTTGGTCCAAGAGCTTTGGGTCATCGTTCTATAATTGTTGACCCAAGAAGAACCGATGCGAAGGAATTACTTAACTCAAAAATCAAAAGAAGGGAAAGTTTCAGACCTTTTGCCCCTTCTATTTTAGAGGAATATGTTAGTGAATATTTCGAGAAAACAGATAAAGTCCCTTTTATGGAGAAAGTTTATCCGATAAGAAAAGAAAAACACGGAGAGATTCCAGCCGTTACTCACGTTGACGGAACAGGTCGTTTACAAACCGTTGAAAAAGGCGATAGATACTACGATTTAATTGAAAGATTTAGACAAAAAACAGGAACTCCTATTTTATTGAACACCTCTTTTAATGAAAATGAACCAATAGTAAATACTCCAAAAGAAGCATTAGATTGCTACTTAAGAACTGAAATGGACATGTTGGTAATGGAAAATTGTGTTATTTCAAGAAAATAATTGAACCCTAAAGTTTCTATAATAACTGTTTGTTACAATAGCGAGAGAACTATTGAAGACACGCTTCAATCGGTTATCAATCAATCGTACCCAAATATTGAATACATTGTTATTGATGGTATTTCTACCGACAAGACCTTATCTATTATCAATAAATACAAAGATAAAATAACAACAATACTCTCTGAAAAGGATAATGGCATTTATGACGCTATAAACAAAGGTATACGACTTGCAACTGGAGATATTATTGCCAACCTCAACTCCGACGATTTTTATATTGATAACAATGTAATTGCTGATGTAGTAGCAACCTTTGAAAAAGAAAAAACAGCTACGCTTTATGCCGATTTGTATTATATTGATGCTGTAGACACCAACAAAATTGTTCGTTATTGGAAATCGAAGCAATACAAAGAAGGACTGTTTTTAAAAGGTTGGATGCCTCCCCACCCTACTTTTTTTGTAAAAAAAGAAGTTTATCAAAAATATGGTTTATTCGATTTGCAATTTAAATCAGCTGCCGATTACGAAATCATGCTTCGGTTTATTCACCGATTTAAAACAAGCATTGCTTATTTACCTCGTGTTATCGTTAAAATGAGAGTTGGTGGCGTTAGCAATGCTAGTTTAAAAAACAGAATAAAAGCCAACCAAGAAGACCGCAAAGCTTGGGAAGTGAACGATTTAAAGCCTCATACTTTTACTCTTATTTTTAAACCTTTATCGAAATTGTTGCAGTTTGTGAGAAAATCATAAGAATGTAAACTATGACCTGAAGACTGCAAAGTGACTTCTAAAACTCTTTATCCTTCATTTCATCAAAAACCAGTTGAATACCTTCTTTTAACGAAATTTTACTTTTCCAGCCTGCTTTCTCTAATTTAGATACGTCCATTAACTTACGTGGTGTACCGTTTGGTTTAGTAGCATCAAATTTAAACTCACCTTCAAACCCTGTAATCTCTTTCATTAGGTTGGCTAATTCCAATACACTCACATCGGTTCCTGTTCCGATATTAAAAATTTCTTCGCCATCGTAGTTTTGCATCAAAAAATAACAAGCATCTGCCATGTCATCAACATGCAAAAATTCGCGTTTTGGAGAACCGTCGCCCCATATTTCAATAATCTTATCGCCATTTCTTTTGGCTAAAGTAAATTTTCGAATAAACGAGGCAAACAAATGTGAACTCTGTGGGTCGTAATTATCGTTTGGCCCGTAAAGGTTAGTTGGCATTACAGAAATAAAGTTTGCACCATATTGTCTTCTATACGATTCACACAACTTAATACCAGCAATTTTTGCAATAGCATAAGGCTCGTTAGTTTCTTCTAAAACTCCCGTCAATAAATATTCTTCTTTTATAGGTTGAGGAGCCATTTTTGGATAAATACACGAAGAACCCAAAAACAACATTTTTTTAACTTGATGTTGATGAGCTGCATGAACCACATTTAGCTCAATCATTAAGTTGTCGTAAATAAACTCAGCACGATAAATATTGTTTGCCAAAATACCACCCACTTTTGCTGCCGACATAAACACATAATCAGGTTTTTCGGTAGCAAAAAAATCATTTACCGCTTGTTGATTTCGTAGATCAAGTGCTGCTGAAGTTCGAGTAATCAAATTGGTATAACCTTCCTTCTTAAGCAAACGCTCAATAGCAGAACCCACCATTCCACGATGTCCAGCAATGTATATTTTATCGTTTTTATTCATGCTGATTTAAAATATCATGCCCACCTGCTTTTAAGTACTGCTGTCTTTCAAACAATGCTAAATCAGACTGAACCATGTCTTTACACAAACTTGCTAAATCGTGTTTGTGTTTCCAACCCAATTCTTTCTGAGCTTTTGTTGGGTCGCCAATCAATAAATCTACTTCCGTTGGACGGAAATATTTTGGATCAATTTCAACAATTACTTCGCCTGTAGCTTTGTTTGTTCCTTTTTCGTTTACTCCTTCCCCACTCCAGGTAACTTCGATACCAACTTCCTTAAACGACATGGTTACAAAATCACGAACAGTTGTTGTTGTTCCTGTTGCTAGTACGTAATCGTCTGCAACTTTTTGTTGTAACATCAACCACATTCCTTCTACATAATCTTTTGCATGCCCCCAATCGCGTTTAGCATCAATATTCCCTAAGTATATTTTTTTCTGTAAACCTAATTTAATTTTTGCAACTCCTCTGGTAATTTTTCTAGTTACAAAAGTTTCACCTCTCAACGGACTTTCGTGGTTAAATAGAATACCATTACAAGCATACATTCCATAAGCCTCACGGTAATTTTTAACTATCCAAAACGCATATAATTTAGCAACAGCATACGGACTTCGAGGATAAAATGGTGTGGTTTCCGATTGCGGAACTTCCATTACTTTTCCATAAAGTTCTGATGTAGATGCTTGGTAAAAACGAGTCTTTTTTTCTAATCCTAAAATACGGATAGCTTCCAATAAACGTAAAGCACCCGTTCCATCAGCATTTGCAGTATATTCAGGAGTTTCAAATGAAACCTGAACATGCGACATAGCCGCTAAGTTGTATATTTCATCAGGCTGAACTTGTTGAACAATTCTAATCAAATTGGTAGAATCAGTCATATCGCCATAATGTAAAAAGAATTTTACATTTTTCTCATGAACATCTTGGTATAAATGGTCTATTCTATCGGTATTAAACAACGAACTTCTTCTTTTTATTCCATGAACTTCATACCCTTTCGATAATAAAAGTTCAGCTAAATAAGCCCCATCTTGTCCTGTTACGCCAGTAATTAATGCTACTTTACTCATGTGTTTTTTATTTGATTACAATATTACGAAGAAAAAAAAGATTAGAAATTGGAAATTTACAGATTATCAGGTGTGCTATTCGTGATGATATTTTTCTCCTTTTATGATGGTAAAAGCCCTGTAAACTTGCTCTACAAATAAAAGCCGAATCATTTGATGAGAAAACGTCATTTTTGATAACGCTATTTTATCGTTTGCTCGATGATACATTTCATCCGAGAAACCAAAAGGTCCTCCAATCAAGAAAACCAAATCTAACGATGCATTCATTCGTTTCTGAAAATAATCTGCAAATTCTACTGAGCTAAACGATTTCCCTTTTTCATCTAAAAGCACCACAAAATCGTTTGCTTGAATTTTTTCTAAAAACAATTTACCTTCTTTCTCTTTTTGAGATATGATATTGGGTTTTGTTCCCATCTTAATATCGTTGAGTAGGATTAACTCAAATGGAATATAATGTTTTAAACGATCTAGATATTTTGAAATACCTTCTTGTAGGTACTTTTCATCTGTTTTTCCAATAGCAATTAGTTTTACCTTCATGCTGCTAAGATAAAAATTATTACTTTTGGGTCAACTAATATAGCTATTGAATTTTGATTGAATGGCTTAATTATTGCAGTAACCGCTTCAAAAAACTAAAATGAAAAAATTATTTTTTATCTTTTTACTATCTTTTAGCTTATTTGCTTTTGCCTTACCATTGTCAACATCAATAGTAAATGCACTTAAAACAGGAAATTCGAGTGAGTTAGCAAAATTTATGGACACCTCAATAGATTTGAGTATTCCAGGAAATGAAGGTGCTTTTAGCAAAACACAATCAGAATTAATACTGAAGAACTTTTTTACTAAAAATACTCCTTCTGCTTTTAAAATAATGCACAATGGTGATGCAAAAAATAACACTCACTACACGATAGGTAATTTAACCACAACTACTGGTATTTACCGTGTTTATATTCTTTATAAAGATTCGTCAAACACCAATACTATTCTTGAACTAAGAATAGAAAAAGATGAATAATAAAACCATGTTAATTGATGAATTAATTGAACTTGCTATTCGTGAAGATGTTGGCGATGGCGACCACACTTCTTTAGCTTGTATTCCAATCCACGCAAAAGGAAAAGCTAAACTTCTGGTAAAAGAGAATGGCATCATTGCTGGTATTGAATTAGCTGAAAAAATCTTTAAAAAAATAGATTCTTCCATCATTTTTAATCCTAAACTAAAAGATGGTAATGTTATTAATGTTGGGGATATAGCTTTTTATGTTGAAGGCAGCAGCCAATCTATTTTAAAAGCTGAACGATTGGTATTAAATTTTATGCAACGCATGAGTGGTATTGCCACCAAAACAAATTATTACACCACTCTTTTAGAAGACTTACCAACAAAAATATTGGACACCCGAAAAACAACACCAGGAAATCGATTAATAGAGAAATGGGCTGTGCAATTAGGAGGAGGTGTTAATCATCGAATTGGTTTATACGACATGGTGATGATTAAGGACAACCACATCGATTATGCAGGTGGAATTGAAAGTGCCATAAATAAAGCTGTTGAATATTTAAAAACAAACAACAAACAACTTAAGATAGAAATTGAGGCAAGAGATTTAAATGAGTTGGATGAAATTCTGAAAGTTGGAAAAATTCATCGAATTATGCTCGATAATTTTTCGTTTGAGGATTTAAGAACAGCAGTAAAATTAATTGATGGAAAATACGAAACAGAAGCATCTGGAGGAATTAATGAAAAAACCATTAGAGCTTATGCTGAATGTGGAGTAGATTTTATCTCTGTTGGAGCATTAACTCATCAGATCAATAGCTTAGATTTAAGCTTAAAAGCTATTTAATACACATAAACATTGAATAAAATTTTATCTTCCATATACAACAAACGTATAATTCAAATGCCAATTGAATACTCCAAAGGGCTTGTATTACCTGGATTTGATGGAATTCCTCTTTTTGACGTACTTGTGTTTTTATTTAAAGGATTACAAAAAAGTTCATTAACTACGAGAGCATCGTCATTAGCTTTTCGATTTTTCTTAGCTCTTTTCCCAACCATCATCTTTCTACTCTCATTATTACCTTACATCCCTATTGAATCTTTTTACCAAGAGTTGTTGCTTATTTTAGAAGAACTTTTACCTGAAGAAGCTTATAAAACAAGCGTTGAAACTATTGATGATTTGTTTAATAAAACTCACAACACTTTACTTTCATTCGGATTTATTTTTGCTCTTTATTTAGCAAGCGATGGTGTAAATGCCATGATTTTAGCTTTTCAAAATTCTTATCACAATCCAAAAGAAGTTGGTTTTATAAAGCAACGTGCTACTTCACTTCTACTTCTTGTTATTTTAACTGTATTGATGGTTCTCGCTGTAGGTTTAATTGTATTTAGCGAAATCATTATTTCCTTTCTAATCTCAAATGGATTTATGACCGATGGAATATCTGTGGTGTTATTAAATATTGGAAACATGATTATTCTTCTTTTTATATTCCTTTTAGGGATTTCGTCCATCTACTATTTTGGAAGCATGGAATACAAAAAATTTAGATTCTTTTCGGCAGGTTCTACTTTAGCCACCTTGCTTACCATTTTATTGTCTTTCGGATTTGCTTTTTATGTAAACAATTTCGCATCATACAACAAGGTTTATGGTTCTATTGGAACCCTTATTGTTATTATGTTGTGGTTATATTTTAATTCATTAGTTTTGTTAATCGGATACGAACTAAATGCAAGTATTAAACACGCAAAAGAAGTCAAATTGAATAATCACTAAACCCAATAATGTTATGAAGAATTTACTTTTAACCTTAACCCTACTAATTTCTGTTTCATTAACTGCTCAAAAGAAAATTGGAGGCATTGAAATCCCAACTAAAGTTAATTTTAACGAAACTACTCTAGAACTGAATGGTGCTGGAGTACGAAGTAAATACATGATGGATATGTACGTTGGCGGATTATACTTAACTGCTAAAAACGACAATGGTATTATTGTAATGAATGACGATAAAACAATGGCGATTAAACTTCATATTGTGTCATCTTTGATTACCACAAAAAAAATGGTTGATGCTGTTGATGAAGGCTTTAAAAAATCGACCAAAGGAAAACAAGCTGACCTGAAAACCGAAATTGATAAATTTAAGGCTGTATTTAGCCCTGAAATTAAAGAAGATGATGTTTACGATTTTGTTTACATTCCCGAAAAAGGAACAGTTATTTACAAAAACAGCAAACCTTCGGCAACAATAAAAGGGTTGGAATTTAAAAAAGCTCTTTTTGGTATTTGGTTGTGCGGAGAACCTGCTGATTCAGGATTAAAAGCTGCTATGTTGGGTAAATAATCTCACCTCTTTTTAACTTCTCCAGTTCCTGTTTGGTTGCTTATAGTTAAGGTTGGATTGCCATAATAATAAACGTTTCCAATAGCATACAACTCTACTAGCAGGCTATTATTTGCTTTTAAAATCACATCTCCAGTTCCTGAGGTATTTACATGTGCCTCGTCAGAAGAAAAATTCTCGAAATGATACCAACCGTTGCCATTAGTATAGAGGTATGTTTTTTTAGAACTCCCTACAAAAGTAAAATCTGCAGGGCCTGTGTGCTGTAATATCCTTAAATAGTCGGTTGTTAATCCCATATTTACACTTCCTGTTGCTTTATCAGCTTCAATCGTAAAATCAGGAAACGTCAACATATTGCTACTATAAATGTTTCCTTGACCTTTGTATTTAATTTTTTTCAAGTTTGGTGTTGACAAGAAAACATTAATAGCTCTATCATAACTTCTCAAAAAACTGCATTTATTGTCGCTTTTTATGGTGAGTTGGTTACCTGCTACTTCGGTTGTTATTAAGGGCAATAAATTTGAACCTGCTTGCACTTTGAATGAAAACATAGAATCTTGTTTGATGTATAAATTGATTTTGTTATTCAATTCAATGGTTTCAAAAGATGAAGAAATTGTTCGTTCTTCTACCACATCATTGCCGCTCGATTTTACACATTTACTTTCTTTATCACATGAAAATGAGACAGCAGCTAAAAAAGCCAAAGCAATAAATATGTTCGTGTTTTTCGTCATTTATTTAAACTGATAACCAATGCCGTACTCAATAAAATCAGCAACAAAAAAATGTGTTTTTAAACTCAAATTAAAAAATAGTTTATCAGTAAAGCGGTACCTTGTCCCAATTTTAGAATAAACAATACCATCCAGCTTATAAGCTCTGTAAACATAAGCCCCTGTATGAAACATCAATGAGATTTTACCCAAATCCATCGAATAAATACCTGCTATACCTGCATTAAAATTACTCATTTTACCTTTTTCTTCAGATTGAACTCTTCTATTAAGTAGCTCAAGAGACGTATTGTAAGAAAAATCTGCTCCCACTCCAATCGAACTTTTGTTGGTTACAACTTTTAGAAGATTGTAAGAAGTGTTATAAACCATGTATTTATTTCCTCCAATAGGATCAATTTCTTTTACTCCAACTGTTGCTAAAACAGCATGGCTGAGTTCTTTTTCTCTTCTTTCATCAGTACCCGTTTCTTTTACAATGGGATTTCCAAAATAATAACTTAACCCAGCATTCATTGAAAAAATATTAATTCCTAAGTTCGGGCGTTTTAACGAGCCGTTCGATAAATGAGTTAGTGAAATACCAGTTGAGAGAACTATTTTATCTGTCACCGGAAAATCCCAATGAGAATTCATGAAAATTAAAGCATTAATGTTTGAACCTATTGTCAGATTCTTGTAATTAGTTTCTCGATTAAAAGGTTTTTGTACATAACCTACACCATAACCAAATTTTAAATTCCATGTTATTTTCCAATGATTTAACGGAAAATCTACATAGGGAAACAACCCATAAATATTACCTAGGCTTTCTGGATTACCAGAATTAATAAAAACAACCGAAACACCCATTTTGGGATAATTAAAGAACCGTTCCCATTGTTTTTCTCCAGTAGTTTGTTGGTAGAAACTCAACTCTGTAATGTGAGAATGTCCTTTAATTATTTCATTTACAAATACATTATGTGGTGAAATAAATCCAAAATGTTGCGTAACACTTGTTCCAAAAACACCTTGTTTTTCTTGAGCAGTCATTGATTTAAAAAAAATCAGCACCCCAACTAATAAACCATATTTAACAAGTAATTTTATCACACACCAAAAGTATGATATTTAAAATGAATAGAGAAGCCGAAGCATTTGTAAGATTACTCAACATTATGAACGACTTACGTGAAAAATGCCCATGGGATAAAAAACAAACCATGCAAAGCTTACGGCATTTAACCATTGAGGAAGTTTATGAATTAACCGATGCCATTTTCGACAATGATGTGGACGAGGTAAAAAAAGAGTTGGGTGATATTTTATTACACATTGTGTTTTATGCAAAAATTGGTTCCGAAACTAACGATTTTGATATAACAGACGTAATCAATGGAATTTGCGAAAAATTAATCCACCGTCATCCACATATTTATGGTGATGTAACGGTTAAAGATGAAGAAGAAGTAAAATCGAATTGGGAAAAACTAAAACTGAAAGAAGGTAAAAAATCGGTTTTGGAAGGTGTTCCAAAATCATTGCCAGCATTGATAAAAGCTATTAGAATACAAGACAAAGCTCGTGGTGTAGGTTTTGATTGGGACAACCCAGAACAAGTATGGGAAAAAGTAAACGAAGAACTGGGTGAGTTGAAAGTAGAAGTAGAAAATAAGTCGAGTAAAATTGAGGATGAATTTGGCGATGTGTTATTCTCACTTATCAATTACGCTCGATTTTTAGGAATAAACCCCGAAGATGCCTTAGAAAAAACTAACAAAAAATTCATTAAACGATTTCAGTACCTCGAAACCGAATCGGCAAAAGATGGTAAAAAAATGGGGGAAATGACGCTTGATGAAATGGATGTTTACTGGAATAGAGCAAAAACCTTGTAATTTATCATTTATATATTTTTAACTTTTCGCCATTCCTTAAATCACTACCTTTGAAGGGTGCTAAAATGGCAAAAAAATTTCTTGTTGGTATTGTTTTCGTTAGCAATGCTTCCGCTGTTTTCTCAATTTCATCAAGTAGAATTACAAAGCACCATTTTAAATCAAAAAGACTCTACTCCTATCGGTTTTGTTCACATCATTAACTTAACCAATCGCCACGGTGTAATTAGCGATTATAATGGTAAATTCAACTTTACAGTTGATGTAAAAGATACCATAAAGATTTCCGTATTGGGATTTGAGTCGCAGAAAATAGTTGGAGAACAAGTTCCTACTCTTATTTACTTAACTCCAAAAAATTACGACTTAGAAGAATTTACTGTTCTACCCTATAAAGACTTCGAAGAATTTAAAGAAGCCTTTATTAATTTAGATTTACCTGATACTTCTTTAAAAATGAATCCTCACCTATTTATGTTTGGTGAAGAAATGTTTCTTTATAGAGCTGCCAACAATTCAGGAATAATTATTGAAGGACCTATTTCTGGATTATTTGATTTATTTAGTAAACACGCTAAAAGCAAACGTCGCTATGAAGATCTTCTGGCAAGGGATCGATACAAATCCTACTTGGCAACAAAATTCAACAACAAAGTGGTGGAAAATGCAACTCCTTTAACCGACCAAAAAGAAATTGCCTATTTTATGACTTATTGCGATTTTAGTGATGACTTTCTTGCTCAAGCCAATAGTTACGACATTGTAGTTCAAATTCAACATTGCTACAAAGAATATTCAACCAACAAGTAAACCTATTGACCAATCAACGAAAAAGCATACAAGGTTTCTCTTGCAATTTGCTTAAAGCGTTCGGTATAAGTCTGTTTTTGCTGGGGCGAGTTATCCGATACTTTCGGGTCTTCGTAGGTGGTTCCTATTCTTAACTCTACACCTGGAATAAATGGGCAATTTTCTTCTGCATCAGAACACGTCATGATTGCTGCAAAGTTGCTTTTGGGATTTGCACTATGGTCGTACACCTTTGAAAAACAAGTAGTAAATTCCTCCTCACCAAAATAAACACGATAAAGCGGATTGGCATCTTCAGCTTGTTTGTCGATACGAAAACCCAAACCTACCAATGCCTCAATAGCATTTGGATGAAACGCTGTTGCCTCTGTTCCTCCGGAAAATGTTTTTATGTTAGGCAATTGGTAATAATTAGCAGCAAATGCAGCAGCTATTTGCCCAAAATGGCTTCTTCGTGAGTTGTGCGTACAGATGTAAACCAAGTTTACCGCTTCATTTTTCTGAATCTTTTCGGCAATATAACGGCTTATTTTGACAAGCAATTCCTTACGTTGTGGTGAAATGGAATCGAATTCTTTTTCCAGCTCTTTAGCTAATTTTTCAAGTTCTTTTGTCATCATTAATACCTCCATTTATTTGCCAAAGCAACCAACGACAACATTACTGGAACTTCAATTAACACTCCAACTACGGTTGCTAAACTTGCTCCAGAATTTAAACCAAACAACGAAATTGCAACTGCTACCGATAACTCAAAGAAATTACTCGCGCCAATCATTGCTGCTGGAGCACAAACGTTGTGTTTCAACTTTAAATACTTACCGATGTACCACGTAATAAAAAAGATAAAATACGTTTGAATAGTTAGTGGAATTGCAATTAACAAAATATCAAACGGTTGGTTCACTATTTTTTCGCCTTGAAAAGCAAAAAGCAGCACCAATGTAGTTAACAAAGCTAAAATAGAGATGGGTTTTAATTTCGCTAAAAACACCTCTTTAAACCAAGTCAATCCTTTTGTTTTTATTAAATATTTGTTGGATAAATAACCTGCAGCCAACGGAATTACCACAAAAATGATAACTGAAGAAATTAACGCATCATAAGGTATTTCAATATCGGTAATTCCCAACAAAAAACGAACGATTGGAATAAACAACAGCAACAAAATCAAATCGTTTACTGAAACCTGAACCAAGGTATAATTGACATCACCTTTTACCAAATACGACCATACAAAAACCATTGCCGTACATGGAGCTGCACCCAATAAAATTGCTCCAGCAATGTATTGTTCGGCATCTTCTGGCGTTATCCAAGCTGCATAAAGTTTAGAAAAGAAAATCCATGCAAAAAATGCCATAGTAAATGGTTTTACCACCCAGTTGATTACAACCGTAAGCCACAATCCTTTTAAATTTTTGGTAACATCTTTTATCGATGAAAAATCAATTTGTACCATCATTGGATAAATCATTAACCAAACCAAAATAGCTACTGGAATATTAACGGTTGAGATATTCCAATTGCTGATCACTTCAATAGAATTGCCAACAAGTTTTCCAATGGCAATACCTAAAGCAATACAACCAATTACCCAAAAGGTTAAATAACGTTCAAAAGTTCCCATAGTTTTAATTTAGCAACAACCGCTTTTTGGAGAACAACACGAAGTTTCTTTAGTTAAATCACTCAAACTTACTTTTAATTTATCCGCTGGAATTCCACACTTATCTTGTGCTAAGCAATTGGTTTGTTTGGCTTGTAAAACAAAGTTTTCGCCATTAAAAGCTAAATCGTATTTTCCAATGGTATTGGTTTGGTATTCCACCTCAATTTCTAAATCTTCCATACCCAATGTTCTTTCAGATAAGTTAATGATATTAATTAATTTTTGAGGAGCTAATCGGTGATCAAAATCATTAGCTTCCCACAATTGGAAATTTGCTACTTTCTCATTTCGAACAGTTCCTCCACAATCGATAAAATGTTTAGTAACCACACCAACTTCGGTTACATGAAAATGTTCTGGAACCATTGTTCCATTTTCTAATTGAAAATTTACTGATTCGATAGTGCCTAAAAGGGCTTTAATTGCTGATAGTTTCATAATATTTTATTTTTTAAATTTAACAACAGGTTGTTTTTTTGCTTTTGATTTCGGTAGAAATTGCTGAAAAGTAATTGCTCAAAAAATCGGTTATATTTTCGTCTAAGCAGTAACAAATTGCAGTTCCTTCAACGCTTCCTTTTATAATTCCTGCATTTTTTAGTTCTTTTAAATGCTGCGAAATGGTTGGCTGAGCCAAAGGTAATTCGCTAACAATATCGCCACAAATACACGATTGAACTTTTAGCAAGTACTCTACAATAGCTATTCGTGCAGGATGTGCAAGTGCTTTTAACAACATTGCCATTTGATTTTGCCCAGCAGTAAACGATTCCGATTTAGTTGTCCCCATTTTTATTCAATTGCAATATTGCAATATTACGATAAATATAATTCAAAAATGATTTTATTTAAAAAATTTTATGAATATGCTTTTTTAAGTTGTTCAAAAACATCAGCTACTGCTGGGCATATCTCTGTATTTTTTAACGATAAATCGAGAATTTGATAAAAGCGTTTTCTGTTCGTGTGAGGATATTCTCTACATGCGGTTGGTCTACTCTCGTATACCGTGCAATAGTTTTCGTAATCTAAAAACGGACATGGAGCTGTTCGCAAAACATAATCACCCACATTGTCTTTTTGCAAATAGTTGGCAATAAATGCGGATGGTTTTATTTTAAGGTATTTTGCCAACCTATCTATGTCTCGCTCATAAAAAGTAGGGCTGGTGGTTTTGCAGCAATTGGCACATTGCAAACAATCAATTTTCTTAAAGGCATCATCGTGTGCCTGATGAGCTACATCATCTAAATTTTTAGGTTTAGTTCGCTTCAATTTGTTGTTTGTTTTTGCCAACTCCACCTTATTTTGAGCAGCTAAATCTAATTTTTGTTGTAGTTCTTTTTTCATTACAATCTATTTTGTTGCCCTAATCATTTCTCTTTTTCCTGGAGGACCAGCAAGTGTTTCTAAATTAAACCCTACTTCTTTTATGGTACGTTTTACTATTCCTTTGGCACAATAAGTAACTAAATCCCCTCCTTTTTTTAACCTGTTGTGCATTTGATCAAAAACTTCTTTCGTCCACAATTCTGGTTGTATATCTGGAGCAAAAGCGTCAAAAAAAACGACATCAAAAAAGTTGTTCTCCAACTCCACATCTTTTAACTCTAGGTGAAGTTTTGTCAACGTAAAATATTCATCAATCACAACAGGATTACCCCACTCAACTTCATGTAATTTCAGATAAGTTGGCTTATCAGATGGAATTAAATCAGTGTAATTCAATTGTGTTATAATATTTAATTCAAGCGGGTATGCCTCTATCGAAACATAATCAATTGCTATGTTATGCTCTTTTGCAAAACAATGAGCCAAATGTGCATTTAATCCTGTTCCAAAACCCACCTCAAACACGCTTAATTTTTTAAATTGAGTTCTTTGAATATAATCGTACAAGCCTTTTTGCATAAAAACATGCAACGCTTCGTTTATCGCTCCTTTGGTAGAATGATAAGTTTCATTCAACTCCTTTACCAACAACGTATGAGAATTGTCGCCTGTTATTTTAAATTCGAGATGGAACATTTTGTTATGATATTTATCATATCTATTTATTTATATATATGTATCTTTGTACAAAATTATAAAGAATATGGTAACACAGCATGATATCTCAAGAAGTATTTCATTTAACGAATACTACAATTTAGTTGAAAAATTAGCCAATGAAGGAGGAACTACAGGTGACGACCAATCGCAGAGCATGATAGATTATACCAAACTGAATTATTCGCGAATGAAACGTATACTAAAAACAACTGACGCAACCAAAGATGTAAAAAACACCGTTGCTTGTTTTAACGACAAGATTATTTGGTTGGTAATTGCAGAAAGTTGGTGTGGTGATGCTGCTCAAAACTTACCTGTGATGGCAAAAATGGCAGAAGTAAACTCTAACATTGAGCTCCGAGTTATTCTTCGTGATGAGAACCCTGAATTGATGAATCAATATTTAACCAATGGAGGTAAATCGATACCAAAGCTGATTTGCTTAGATGAAAATTTAAATGAATTGGGTACTTGGGGACCTCGACCACAATTTTTACAAGATTGGTTAAAACAAGAAAAAGCCAACCCAACCATGGAAATGAGCGAACTAAAAGAACAATTTCAAGTTTGGTATACCAAAGACAAAGGACAAACCTTACAAAGAGAAATGCTCGAATTGATGAAAGGTTGGTTGAAAAAAGAATGCTTCTAGTTTCTAGTGTTTAGTATGGAAGCTAACTAATTCATCAACTGGTTGTTTGATTACTTTACCCAATTTAACTTGATAAGAAGCAGCTACGTTTTCAATTTCGTCTTTAAAAACAAAACCTATACTACCAACAATGTTTAACGGATGTTGTTGGTAGTTTTCGTATTTGCAAATGTGTTTTTCAAAAAACTGACCGAAGCATTCCTTTATAATTGCTGCCATTTGGGGATGTTGTTTGTTTTCCAAAACAAAAGGTGCAAACTGAGCTAAAAATCGGTTAGGAAGCGGCTTTTTATAAACAGCATCTAAAATATCGAGTAGCGACAACTGGTATTTTTCTCCAAATTGTTGTTTGATTTCAGCAGAAAGTTCTTCGTTCAACAATGCTTGAACAAAGGTTTTTCCTATATGGACACCACTACCCTCATCTCCTAAAATAAAACCTAATGAGGACACATTTTTAACAATGGTTGTTCCATCAAAAAAACACGTGTTGGAACCTGTTCCTAAAATAGCGATCAAACCAGCTTGATTTCCACACAATGCACGAGCTGCAGCCAACAAATCGTGGTTAACCTCAACTGTTGCCCGATTAAAAAATTTACCCAACGTTTGTTTAATTTCTCCACTTTTAGCTACAGATGAACAACCCGCTCCATAAAAAAACACTTGAGTTACGTTGTCCTTTATTTCAACAAGTGTCGATTTAGCTAATTCGCCCAAAATGAGTTGTTCCGAGATGTAATACGGATTAAACCCAATGGTTTGAAACGACTGTACTTGTTTAGTTTCGTTGACCAATCGCCAATCGGTTTTTGTTGAGCCACTGTCTGCTATTAAAATCATTTTTTGATACTTAGTTCATGTAAAGATAGTGTAAGAAATATAACTTTATCAATATATTAATGGTACTTTTGCCAAAAAATTTTAAAAAATGACTCAAATTAAACACAAAGTAATTTCTGTGAACTATAATTTACACAGAGATAATGAAAAAGGAGAAATGATTGAATCAACTGTTGGGCATGCTCCGTTAACCTTTTTATCTGGAATGGGACAAATGATTCCTGATTTCGAAAACAACATTATTAACTTGGCTGTTGGCGATACTTTCTCTTTTGGAATAAAATCAGCAAATGCTTACGGTTCTAAAAGCGATGAAGCAATTATTGAATTACCTCACGAAATCTTTATTCAAGATGGTAAATTGGTTGACGAAGTTTTCGTTGGTAACTTATTACCTCTTCAAGACCAACATGGAAATGTTGTTCCTGGCACAGTTGTAAAAATTAATGAAACCACCATTACGATGGACGTTAATCATCCTTTGGCTGACCAAGACTTACATTTTACTGGAACAGTATTAGATATTAGAGAAGCTACTGAAGATGAAATTAGCCACGGTCATGTTCATGGCGAAGGTGGACATCATCATTAATTAGGTATTAGTATAAAGGCTAAAGGTATAATTCTGAAAGCTATAGTAAAAAAGAAACCCTTCGGATAGAAATTACCGAAGGGTTTCTTTTTGAAATAAAATCATCATATTATCCCTTATAACTTTCGACTGAATCCTATATAAAACTAATCACAAGCTCTGCCTTTTGCTTTATCGTTTTCGTAGAGTTTATTCAATTCTACATCTTCTTTAACCAATTGTTCTGTAGGTTCTTTTCCCATCAGTTCATTTAAATCAGGCTGTCCAGCATTTACCCAAGCGGTGTACCAATAACTGCCCACTTTTATAATCGATTGGGTTAATCTTCTTTCTACCATTCCATTAAGCATGTCGTGGTAGGCGTTAGAATAATCTTCTGAATAGGTTTTCATTACCACTGCTCCTCTGTTTTCAAAAGCATATTTTCTGTCGTTCGGAAATTCATTGTTTAATTTACGTTCCAAGTCTAGTACTGAATCTTTTGCTGCAAAACTTTCTTTAACGGATTGCCACTCGTCTTCCAAAATATCTTCAACATAAACCGCTCTACCAACAAAATAATCGTAGTCTTTGGCTTTTAGCTCAGGCAAACGCGACTCCCAAAATCCATGTATTCCTTTTTGATTGGTTAGTTGTCCGTTGTAATTTTCGGTAGTATGCAATGGCACGTGCGAATCACCAATGTAATGCCCTAAATCAGCAGAAAGACGAAGAATTTTATCTACATCTTTTTCTTCAAAAGCTTTGGTTAATCGCATCACCATTACATTAACATGCCATGGCACAATTCCATAAGCTTGTAACGTATCTTCAGTAAATTTTTCTACGGCTTTGGCCCACGATTTTGGCACTACTTCAAAAGGGTCTTCACCTCCATGAACATAATGGTCGATATCAATATAATGTCGTGGTGCTTCGCCTTCTACTGCATACCTTCTTTTATCAGGATCAACAGCATGTTCGGTAATGTATTCAATGTTTTTTTTGTAGAAACCAATCATTTCTGGAGGCAAGGTAAAAACTGCCATTCGGTTTATTTTTTTATGACCAAAAAAACCCCACGAATACATTTGAGGCTGCGTATAAAAAATAAGAGTAATGAAAATCATTACTCCTATCAAATATTTATATGCAAATTTCATGTGTTATCCTTTTATAATCTTTCCGTTTTGTAATACGGGAACACTTGTCGATTTGTTCAGTTTCAGGGAATAAATAATGTCTTCTTCTAGGTTTAACCTACTCAATCTTTTTCGGTGAGATGATTCGCCTAAAAAGCCGTACATGTCTGTTCTTGCTACTTCATACAATTTTATTGCTGCCTGAGCAGAATCGGTCAAATCGGTAAAACGTAAGTTTTGAGCTAATTTTTCTGCCAAAGCACCTGCAAACAAGGTATCTTCTAAGTTAAAACGGTCTTTCCAACCGGCACACAATAAAATTACGTTTTTATCTTCTCGCTCTACATAATCGGCAACAGCATCTAAATTACTAAACGAACCAATTACCACTTTGTAAGCACTTTTTGCCATATCAATGGCTTTGGTTCCGTTGGTAGTAGTTAACACAATGGTTTTGCCTGCATGTTTTCCATCTTTAAAAAACAAGGGTGAATTTCCAAAATCGAAACCCTCTACCACCTCTGCCGAACGTTCTGCTCCAACAATAAATCCTTTTTGTTTATAATCTATCGCTTTTTCAATAGTTGCTACAGGGATAACTGCCTCAACACCGCTATCAATGGCAGCACAAATAGCAGTGGTAGCTCTAAAAACATCTATAACTACTACCACACAATTTTTATCCTGAAAATATACAGGAAACAATGCTGGTGAAAAACAAACATCTACCGTATTTGAAAAACCTGATGATTCTTCTCCCATTTTCTTAAGTTCAATATATTAAGCTTTATAAAATGGCATGCTTACCACTTTTGCTTTAATTTTTTTATCTCTAATTAAAATGTAAATTTCAGAACCTACCGTTGAGTATTCGGTTTTTACATAGCCCATACCTATTGGAATGTTTAACGATGGCGACTGTGTTCCAGAGGTTACTACACCAATTTTACTACCGTTGGCATCAACAATTTCGTAATCGTGACGAGGAATGCCTCTTTCTACTAATTCAAAACCAACTAATTTTTTAGTTACTCCAATTTCTTTTTGGTTTTTTAAGTATTCAGAGTTTACAAAATCTTTAGTGAATTTGGTTATCCAACCTAAACCTGCTTCAATTGGCGAAGTAGTATCGTTGATGTCGTTTCCGTACAAACAAAATCCCATTTCTAAACGTAAGGTGTCTCTACAAGCCAATCCAGCCATTTTTGCACCAACAGCTTCACCTACTTTCATTACTGCATTCCAAATGGCTTCAGCATCGTTGTTTTTAAAATAAATTTCGTAACCACCTGCACCAGTATAACCTGTTGAAGAAACTATTACATTATCAACCCCAGCAAAAATTCCTTTTTGAACGGTATAATAAATCATGTCTAAATCCATATTGGTTAATGGCTGTAACATTTTTTTTGCATTTGGACCCTGTATCGCCAATAATGAAATGGTATCCGAAATGTTTCTAATATCTACTCCATTGTTGTTGTGTTTTACCACCCAATCCCAATCTTTATCAATGTTAGCTCCATTCACCACCAATAAGTAATCGTTTTCGCCCATCATGTACACCAACAAATCGTCAACTATACCTCCATCGTTGTTTGGAAAACAAGAATACTGTACTTTGCCCGGAACTAACTTAGCTGCATCATTAGAAGTTATGCGTTGAATTAACTCCAATGCTCCTTCGCCTTTAACGGTAAATTCGCCCATGTGCGAAACATCAAAAATGCCCACATTATTTCTCACGTTTAAGTGTTCATCAATTAAACCTGTATACTGCAAAGGCATATTAAATCCTGCAAAAGGAACCATTTTAGCTCCTAAATCGATGTGTTTTTGTTTTAGAGCAATGTCTTTTATATCTAGTACTTCCATTCTTGTATTTTTTTAAAGAAACAAATGTATTATTTTAATGTAGAATGTAGAATGCAGAATGTAGAAAGTTTTTAACTGTTTTTAGGTTGACAGTTCTCAGTCTTCAGTTCACAATTCTCAGTCTTCCAACTTCGGTCTTCAGTCTTCAGTCTTCAAACTCCTAAAAAAACAAACTTGGAACTTGGAACGAGATTTTGTACTTTTGCACTTTAAATTTTATCATTCACTTTTAAAAATATACACTACATGGCAAACGCATTTTTTAACGTACCTACAGCTGTTAATGAGCCTGTAAAATCTTATGCTCCGGGAAGCCCCGAAAGAAAAGAATTACAAGACATGATTGCTAAACTAAAAAGTACAAAAGCTGACCTTCCAATGGTTATTGGTGGTAAAGAAATTAGAACCGGTAAAACAGTAAGCATACATCCTCCTCACGAAATTGCTCACCACTTGGGCGATTACCACCAAGGAGAAGCATCGCACGTTAACGATGCCATTAATGCTGCTATGCAAGCTCGTAAAACTTGGGCAAACACGCCTTGGCAAGATCGTGCTGCCATCTTTTTAAAAGCTGCCGAATTACTTGCCGGACCATACCGTGCAAAAATGAACGCTGCTACTATGCTTTGCCAAAGTAAAAATGCTTTTCAAGCAGAGATTGATTCGGCTTGCGAAATGATTGACTTTTTCCGTTTTAATGTACAGTTTATGACCGAAATTTATTCGGAGCAACCCATTTCTTCTCCAGGAATTTGGAACAGAATGGAATACCGCCCCTTAGAAGGTTTTGTGTTTGCCATTACTCCGTTTAACTTTACCTCTATTGCTGCTAACTTGTGTGCTGCTCCTGCATTAATGGGCAACGTGGTGGTTTGGAAACCATCTAACACCCAAATTTATTCGGCTCATGTTATTATGGATTTGTTTAAAGAAGCTGGTTTGCCTGATGGTGTAATTAACATTGTACACGTAAACAGCTCGGTAATTGCCGACACCATTTTTAAAAGCCCATACTTTGCTGGCGTTCACTTTACAGGTTCTACGGGTGTGTTTAACCAATTGTGGAAAACCATTGGTAGCAATTTAGAATTGTATAAAGGTTACCCACGCATTGTTGGCGAAACTGGTGGAAAAGATTTTATTATTGCACATAAATCGGCCGACCCACGAGAAGTTGCTACTGCAATGGTTAGAGGTGCTTTTGAATACCAAGGACAAAAATGTTCGGCTGCATCGAGGGTGTATTTGCCATCGAACACAGCTGATGAAATATTGGCTTTAGTGAAAAAAGATGTGGAATCTTTTAAAGTGGGTTCGCCAGAAGATTTTAGCAACTTTATTAATGCCGTGATTGACGAAAAAAGTTTTGACAAAATTGCCAACTACATCGAATTGGTTAAATCGCGTGACGATGCCGATTTTGTATGTGGCGGAACTTACGACAAAAGCAAAGGATATTTTATTACACCAACAGTGGTAAAAACCACCAATCCTTTGTTTAGAACCATGTGCGAAGAGATTTTTGGACCATTTTTAACGGTGTACGTTTACGAAGCCGACAAGTACGAAGAAGCTCTTGAAATGCTCGACAGCTCATCGGAATATGCATTGACTGGTGCTATTTTTAGTAGAGACCGTGCTGCAATAAATGTGGCTACCAAATTATTGGAAAATGCTGCTGGTAATTTTTACATTAACGACAAACCAACAGGAGCTGTGGTTGGGCAACAACCGTTTGGTGGAGCAAGAGCCTCTGGAACCAACGACAAAGCTGGTGCACCACAAAACTTAATGCGTTGGGTAAACTCGCGTACCATTAAGGAAACGTTTGTACCACCTACCGATTACCGCTACCCGTTTTTGGGATAAAATCAAAAAAGCCCCCGTTAGCTAACGGGGGCTTTTTTGTTTAGCAATTTTAGTTATATTTGAAAATGAATAAACCTCAACTTGAGTTGAGTATATCTACCAACATAGATAGAGATATACTCAGTTTTTTGAACTTTAGTTGAGTATATAAACAAGTTATAGCCAATGGTAGGACGACCGTTCACAAGACGACAAACCGACCAAAATTTAAACATTAAACACACAGACAAACCATTTTGACAGGTGACCAACATACAGACCAAATTGCAACGGAACAGCGAGTAAGCCGACACTCTTTGCCGACCCTTCTGTATTTTTTATTTTTTCCCACCACACTTTTTTTTAATTCAATTTTAGCCAGACACACATTGCACACATTTGTCTTTGCCTGCCATCACACAATGCCAGCCCGAAGGCAAAACCAAAAGAGCCAATCTTCCACGCTCTGTTCAAGAGACGAGTTTCTTAACTTGACCACAATCATTAATTTCTTTGATAACCATCAGTTTATTAAGGTAACTTTATAAACATATTAGTAAAATATTATAAAATGGAACATTCACATCATCAAAATACCGAAAGCCAAAAATCACATGACCACCATGCTGAACATGGTGAAAGCGAACACGACAAACACGCAGGACACAATGTTGCGGATTTTTGGAAGCGATTTATAATCTGTTCAATTATATCCATTCCTGTGCTTGCATTGTCGCACATGATACAACAGTGGTTAGGATTTGAATTCACATTTGTAGGCGACAAATATGTATTAGCAACTCTTTCCACTTTCATTTTTGTTTATGGTGGTTATCCCTTTCTGAAAGGTTTATATGACGAAGTAAAAGATAAAGCCATCGGTATGATGACACTGATTGGCGTAGCAATTACGGTTGCATGGGCATACAGTGTAGCTATTACTTTCGGTTTGCAGGGTATGGATTTTTATTGGGAAATGGCAACCCTGATAGACATTATGCTTATTGGGCATTACTTTGAAATGAAGTCGGTCATGGGTGCTTCCCGTTCGTTGGAATTGCTGGTTAAGATGATGCCTTCTACTGCTCATCATCTAAAAGACGGACACATTCACGATATGCCGGTCAGTGAATTGAAAATTGGAGATATGGTGATGGTGAAGCCGGGTGAAAAAGTTCCTGTGGACGGCATTGTGACAGAAGGGGAAAGTTATGTTGACGAAAGTATGCTCACAGGCGAAAGCAAACCTGTAAAAAAAGAGAAAGACAGCAAAGTAATTGGCGGTGCAGTAAACAGCAATGGTTCACTCACCATAGAAGTTAAAAGCACGGGTAAAGACAGCTATCTAAACAAAGTGGTGAAACTGGTTGAGGATGCACAAAAGATAAAATCCAAAACTCAAAACTTTGCCGACCGTGCCGCAAAGGTTTTGACGTTTGTTGCTTTAGGTGGTGGTGTAATAACGTTAGTTGTTTGGCTACTATTAGGTTTTCCATTTGTGTTTGCTTTGGAGAGAATGGTAACAGTAATGGTTATTTCCTGTCCTCATGCGTTAGGTTTGGCTGTGCCTTTAGTTGTGGCTATTTCAACTTCAATCGTTGCACAAAAAGGTTTGCTCATTCGCAACAGAACAGCTTTTGAAAATGCTCGATTGATTACTACTATCATTTTTGACAAAACCGGAACACTAACCAAAGGTTCTCATGAATTGCAAGAAGTAAAAGTGTTGAATACAAAATATGATGACAAAGAATTACTCCGTCTGGCATCAGGCATTGAGCAACATTCTGAACATTATATCGCTGCGGGTTTACTTAGAAAAGTAAAGGAATTGAAAATCGAAATTCCAAAAGCAGAAAAATTCAATTACCTGCCTGGTAAAGGACTGGAAGGAATAATTGAAGGAAAAGAAATAAAGGTAGTAGGTCCGAATTATCTGAAAGAACAAAATATAAAGATTGCTGAAACGATTGATGAATTTACAGGCACGGTTGTTTACATTTTGATAAACAAAGACGTTGCTGGATATTTTACCTTCTCTGACCAAATAAGAGAAAGCTCTTTTGAAGCCATTCAAATTCTTAAAGAAGCAGGAATTAAAAACCTACTGCTCACAGGCGACAATGAAAAAGTGGCAAAGAAGGTGAGCGATGATTTGAAAATGGACGGTTATTTAGCCAATGTATTACCGCATGACAAATTAGAAAAAGTAAAAGAATTACAAACCAAAGGCGAATATGTTGCCATGACAGGCGATGGCGTGAATGATGCGCCTGCATTGGCACAAGCAGATGTGGGAATTGCAGTTGGTTCAGGCACTGATGTAGCAGCCGAAACAGCAGATATAATTTTGGTAAACTCAGACCCGAAAGATATCGCCAACCTGATATTATTTGGTAAAGCTACCTACAACAAAATGATACAAAACTTATGGTGGGCTGCGGGCTATAACATTCTTGCTATTCCATTGGCAGCAGGTGTATTATACAAATGGGATATTATGCTCAGTCCGGCTATTGGTGCAGTGCTGATGAGTTTAAGCACAATTGTGGTTGCGATAAATGCACAACTTTTAAAAAGAAAAATTTCATAAACCAAAAACAATTCATCATGAAAAAACAAATCATTACAGCAGCATTACTACTTACAGCAACAATGTTTATCACTTCTTGCGAAAGCAATAATTCTGAAACCAAAACAGAAAAATCGGCAATAGAGGAAAGCGCAACTGCCCAATACCAATGCCCTATGAAATGTGAGGGAGAAAAAACATATGACAAACCCGGTCAATGCCCCAAGTGCAACATGGATTTGCAAAAAGTTGAAGAAATGGATGAGCAACATAACCACGACAGCACACATACAAATCATTAAGTCGTTCTAATAATTGTAACTCATGATAGAAAAAATCATTTCATGGTCAACGCATAACCGGTTCTTTGTTTGGATTGGCATTTTGCTTATTGTGGTGGGAGGCCTTTGGTCGGTAATGACCACTCCCGTTGATGCCATTCCCGACCTTTCCGAAAATCAGGTAATCGTTTACACTGAATGGATGGGTCGCAATCCGCAAATCATGGAAGACCAAATTACCTATCCTTTGATTTCGAATTTACAAGGCATTCCAAATGTAAAAGCCATTCGGGGCGCATCTATGTTCGGCATGAGTTTCATCTTCGTCATTTTTAATGACGATGCGGAAATATATTGGGCAAGAACTCGAGTTTT
Organism: uncultured Vicingus sp.; assembly: GCA_964398455.1. Taxonomy (GTDB): domain Bacteria; phylum Bacteroidota; class Bacteroidia; order Flavobacteriales_E; family Vicingaceae; genus Vicingus. Next base: position 413,019 of record CAYNMR010000001.1, read on the forward strand.
GGAGCGATTGAATTTTGCACAACAAGCATTACCACAGGGAGTAACGCCTTCATTGGGACCCGATGGAACAGGCGTAGGGCACGTGTTTTGGTATACCCTTCAGGGTGATGGCTACGATTTAGGTGAATTACGAGCCGTGCAGGACTGGTATGTAAAATTTGCCCTGCAAAATGTGGAAGGGGTTAGTGAAGTGGCATCCTTCGGTGGTTTTCAAAAGCAGTATCAAGTCAGTATAAATCCTAACAAACTGATTTATTACAATGTTTCTGCCATGGATGTGGCAAACGCCTTAAAAGCAAACAACCGTGATGTGGGAGGGAGTATTTATGAAATGAACCGCATGGGTTACATGATTAGGGGCTTGGGTTATATCAAAAGCATACAGGATATAGAGGAAATTTCTGTTGGCTCCAATAAAAATATTCCCATCAAACTGAAAGATGTTGCCGATGTGCAAATGAGCAGCGATATCCGTTTAGGAATTGTGGACGAAAACGGTGAGGGGGAAGTAGTTGGTGGTGTGGTGGTTGCCCGATATGGCGAGAACGCCAAAGAAGTGATTGACCGAGTGAAAGATAGATTAGGCGATGTAGAAAAAGGATTGCCCCCGGGGGTAAAAATAAAAATCGCCTACGACCGTAGCAATCTTATTGAAGCTGCTGTTGCTA
>CAYNMR010000002.1:0-304749 GCA_964398455.1 uncultured Vicingus sp.
AACAATTTGGTTTGAGTGGTTTCTAATTCCAGTAGTTTTTGTTTTCTCCATATTCCACCGCCATAACCAGTTAAGCTACCATCAGAACCTATTACCCGGTGACAGGGAATAATTATTGAAATACGGTTTTCTCCATTAGCAGTAGCTACAGCCCTTATTGCTTTTAAATTACCTACAGCAATAGCTTGTTCTTTGTAGCTGCGAGTAGAACCAAAAGGTATTTTTAGTAATTCGTTCCACACCTTTAATTGAAAAGCTGTACCTGCTAAATCTAACGGAACATCAAAAGAGGTTTGCTGGTTTAAAAAATATGCCGCTAATTGGTTTTTGGTTGTGGTTGTAATGCTTGTTTCTTCTTCAATAATTTCAACATCCCAGTATTTTTTAAATTGATTGAAATGATTGTTGATGCGTTTCTCATCATCAAACTCTAGCAAGCACAATCCTTTGTCGGTTGAACCAAGTGTTATTCTGCCAAGAGGCGATTCGATTACTGTGGTGTAGATTTTGGTCTTCAAAAGCATTGTTTTACGATAAAAATAAGAAAAAACTTTGTCAACAGATAGCGTTTTTGTGAATTATCTTTAATTACCAAGGGCTATCATCAACCATTTAAATAGTTGGATTATATGCTTAACTTTGCAATAAATAGATTGATTAGATGATTACCTTTAAAAACCTTAATATCTCCAAACCATTACTTCGTGCAATAGACGATTTAGGGTTTGTAACCCCAACTCCTGTTCAACAAGAAGTGTTCTCGGTAATTTTATCAGGTAAAGATGTGGTGGGTATTTCGCAAACAGGAACTGGAAAAACATTGGCTTACATGTTGCCGTTGTTGCACGAACTTAAATTTTCGAATCAGGTTCATCCAAGGGTTTTAATTCTTGTTCCAACCATTGAGTTGGTTACACAAGTGGTAGAGCAAATAGAAAGTTATGCCAAATACATTAATGTTAGGGTACTTGGCATACATGGTGGAACAAACATCAACAACCAAAAAATACAAATCGCCAATGGAACAGATATTATTGTGTCAACTCCAGGTAGGTTGTACGATTTGGCTTTAAATAGTTCGCTACAACTAAAAACAATAAAAAAGTTGGTTATTGATGAAGTGGATGTGATGCTCGATTTGGGTTTTCTGTTTCAGTTAAACAACATTTTTGAGTTGTTGCCAGAGAAAAGACAAAACATTATGTTTTCGGCAACAATGACCGAAGAAGTAGATCATTTAATTGATGATTTTTTTATTTCTCCAACAAAAATAGCCATTGCCGTTAGTGGTACGCCATTAGAAAACATTGCTCAGCAAAGCTATGCTGTAAAAAACTTCTTTACCAAAGTTAACTTACTTGCTCACTTATTAAGAGATAAAGAAACATTTTCTAAAGTGTTGGTGTTTGTAGCAAGTAAAAAAAATGCGGATACGTTGCTCGACAGGTTGAGTGAAGAATTGGGTTCGTGTGTAAGTGTTATTCATTCGAACAAAACACAAAATTATAGAGCCAAATCTATTGAGCAGTTTGAGTCGGGGAAAAGTAGAATATTGGTTGCAACCGATGTGATGGCTCGAGGATTAGATTTGAGTGAAATAACACACGTAATTAATTTTGACACACCTGTTTACCCAGAAAATTACATGCACCGAATTGGTAGAACGGGTAGGGCAGAGAAGTTGGGAAATTCTATTTTGTTTTTTACTGAAAAAGAAGAACCAAATAAAATAGCGATAGAGTTGTTAATGAACTATGAAATTCCTCTAATTGAATTCCCAGAGGAGGTAGAAATCTCTAAAGAATTGCTTGCTGAGGAAGAAACAAAAACTGTAGAAAAGTTTAATCGTAATTTAAAACTTGAAGGCCATGGCCAGGGTTTTCATGAAAAGAAAGAGAAGAACAAGAAAGTAAACTTGGGAGGTTCATACCGAAGAGAATTAGCTAAAAAGTATAAAAAACCCAAAACCAAAGGCGATAAAACCTATAACTTGAAACACAAGAAAAAATAGAGGATTTAGTATAAACAAAAAGCCCAGCAATTTTGCTGGGCTTTTTGTTTAATTAATCTTGTTTTTCACCTTTCACTTTTACCACTTTCTTCTCCACTAGCAAAGCTTTTTTGCCATTCTCGTCCATTTTAATGGTTTTTTTTGTTCCACTTTTTTCGTTTTTCATTTCAGCCAATTTAGCATCAGCTTCTTCGCCTTTAAAAACTTCAGTTGTGGTTTTTCCGTTTTCTGTAGTTTTAATGGTTACTACTTTTTCACCATTGTTTTCTTCTACATTCACTTCTTTTTTTACTTCTTTAGATGTTGCTGCTTGAGCAGAAACTTCGTTGCTAAAAATTAGTGCAGAAGCAAAAATTAGAGCAGTTACAGTTAATTTTTTCATAATAATAAATTTTAAAGTTGATGAAGTAAAATTAGCTTCAAGCTTCATTTCTAAATCTTTAGTAAAGTTAATAAAGGTTAAGATATGTTAATGCCTTTTTTTAAAATAAACTCAATTGGTCGCTCGGGCGTGAAAATGCTTTTAAATCGTACGCGGGCCATTTACGGTCTTTTAAGTATTTTCTTCGGGCTAAATCAACCATGTTTTTTATCATATAGGAAGTTTCGCTGTGTAGTTTAAGTCGGTTTTTTCCTTTACTTTCTAATGTTCCACCGTTTATTTCTTTAATCTGATTGAGAACTTTATCTGCTCTGTCGGGAAAGTTTATTCTAATCCAATTTTCAAATATTTCGCCTATTTCTCCATTTAAACGCACGGTGGTATAGCCAACCGATAAAGCTCCCAATTCTGCTACTTTTTTAATAATGGTTGGTATTTCGTGGCTGTTTAATCCAGGAATAATAGGAGCAACCATAATGTTTACCGGAATGTTGTTAGCCGTTAACAATTCAAGCGTTTCTAATTTCTTTTCTACCGAAGCCGTTCGTGGTTCTAATAAGCTTCTCAATTTATTATCGAACGATGTAATGCTTAAACTTACGTGAACCAAGTTGAGCTTAGCTAATGGAATTAATAAATCAATATCGCGTTGAATTAACGCATTTTTGGTGATGATGCTCACGGGGTGTTTGTATTTTAAACAAACCTTTAACAGTTCTCGGGTAATTTGTAGTTTTCGTTCAATGGGTTGGTAGCAATCGGTGTTGCCCGATAACATAATTGGACTAACTTTCCAACCTCTGGTGTTAAATTGTTTTTCCAACAAACGAGGAGCTTCGGGTTTGTAAATTATTTTACGTTCAAAATCCAATCCAGCACCATAGCCCCAATATTGGTGGCTTTCGCGAGCATAACAATACACGCAGCCGTGTTCGCAACCTTGGTATGGATTCATGGAATATACAAACGGCAGGGTAGGACTATACACCTTGTTTACAATCTTTTTGGGGTGTTCGGCAATGTATTCGGTTTTGGTGTTTTCTAAAAATGCTACATCAATACCTTCAATATGCTCTACAACGTATTCGGTTTTGGCGAATCTGTTTTTTACCTGTATTTGGCTACCTCGACCTCTCATAGCTGTTTCCATAAATCAGAGTTTAATTTTTATAAAATTAACTACAATATTTAGTTATTTTAACTTAAATTTGTAGTTAGATGAAAAAAATAGCAAAAAACATTAAACACTTGAGATTACTCAAGGGTTTTACACAAGAACAATTTTCGGAAGAAATTGATATTCCTAAATCGAGAATAGGTTCGTACGAAGAGGGTAGGTCGGAACCATCTATTGAAACCTTGAATACACTTTCAAACTATTTTAAATTACCTATTGATGCCTTGGTTAAAAACGATTTAACGTTGAGCCAAACCGATACGTTTATAGATATGGGCAATCAACGGGTGTTGTTTCCCATAAAAGTAGACGAAAACAACAACGATGTAATTGAGGTGGTAACCAAAGAAGCGTCGGCAGGATATTTACAAGGCTATACCGATACCGAATATGTTGCCAATTTGCCCATTATGAGTTTAAACTTTCTGCCCACAGGCAAACACCGAGCTTTTCCAATAAAAGGCGATTCAATGCACCCGTGGGTAAAAGATGGCGATGTGGTAGTGGCTGAATACCTAGAAAGTGTAAAACAAGTTAAAAACAACTATTGCTACATTATTTTAACCAGAAACGAGGGGTTGGTTTACAAACGCCTATTTACCGATAAATTGGAAGAAGGTTTTCTAACACTTTCGTCGGACAACAAAATGTATCAACCTTATTTACTACATTTAGCCGATGTATTAGAAATTTGGCAGTTTAAACTCAATTTGTGTATTGGGCAATATCAAGAAGATGAAATTAATCCTTCCAATATTTTAAACCTTATGCGAAGTGTAGGCATTGAACTAAAAAACCTGAATGATAGAGTAGGGAAGCTAGAAAATGAATAAGAATGAGTAAAAAAGACCTCAAAATATACTTAGCCGGACTTAAAAAGAAACAACTCGAAGAGCAGGTGTTGGATTTGTACGACAGGTTTAAAGAAGTAAAAACCTTTTACAACTTTGTGTTTAAACCCAAAGAAGAAAAACTTTTAGAAGAAGCCACCTTTAAAATAAACAAAGAATATTTTCCTGTAGGAAGCAGAAAACCAAAAGCTCGAAGATCGGTAGCACAAAACTACATTAAACACTTTATTCAGCTTGGTGTTGATGCTTATGTAGTAGCTGAAGTAATGTTGTATAATATAGAAGTAGCTCAGCGTTTTAACCAAAAAAAAGAAGTGAAACAAGAAGCCTTTTTTAAAAGCATGTTCAGAAGCTTTGAACAAGCCGTAGAATACATTGCCGAAAACAAACTAAACGATGAGTTTAATTCGCGGATGGTTGCCATTATTAAAACCAGCGAGGAGCAACATTGGATGAATGCCGACGAATTTCAGGATTTACGTAGTTGCTTAAATCACCTCCCTTAATCCCTCCTCAAGGAGGGAAAACTCTCCCCTTGAGGGGAGATACAGAGGGGTGAATGTGGATACGAATCACCCAATCAATAAAGTGTCTTTCTTAATTTCTGCAAGGCTTTGCACCAAATAATCAATTTCGGCAACGGTATTAAATGCCTGAAACGAAAACCGAATGTAGCATTTGTCGGCGTGTCGCATAACAGGAATTTCAATACGGTATTTTTCAAACAACAAACGCTGTAGCTTTTCGGGTTCTGAGGTTTTTATTTCGGCACTACACATTTGCCCAAAAAACTCGTTGGTTAACGGTGCCAATGGTTTGGTGTTGAGCAGTTCGAACAACTTTGGAGCAACAGTCAATACGTTGTTTTTACATTGGGCAGACACCTTTTTCCAATCGTGTTGTTCCATAAACGCTAGGGCTTTTGGAACGGTTAAATAAGCCGAAAAATCGCGAGTACCGTTAAATTGGTGGTAATCGAAAAATTGCGAATTGCTTGGTGCAGCACTTTGGTAGCCCCAACTGATAATTAAGGGGTCGAGCATGGCTTGAAATTCGGGTTTGGCGTATAAAAACGAACAACCTTTTGGTGTCATCATCCATTTGTGGCAAGCTCCGGTATAAAAATCGGCTTGCAGTTGGCTCAAATCCAACTCAATGTGTGCAGGAACATGAGCTCCATCAACTATGGTAATTAAACCTCGTTTTTTGGCTTCCTCGCAAATTTCTTTTACCGGAAATATCAATGCGGTGCTGCTGGTAATTTGGCTAATAAACACCACCTTGGTTTTTGCCGAATAGCCTTTCCAAAACTCCTCGATAAAGGCTTCTTTGCTGGTTAAGGGCAAACTAATGGGCTGCTGAATGTATTTTGCACCAGCGGCTTTGCAGTAGTAATTCCAGGTTCTGTCCATGGCACCGTATTCTAAATTGGTGCTGAGTACCTCTTCGCCCGCAGCCAATTTAATGGTTTTGGCTAACAGGTTAATGGCGTGTGATGGGTTGGGAACAAAAACCAAATCGTTGGCGTTGCAGTTGATGTAAGTTGCCAATGCCGACAACGCATGTTTAACATAACCAATACCATCAAAAGCAATAAATTGTATGGGTTCTTTTTCCAATAAATATTGCCATTGTATGTAATCGTCGAACACCTCTTTAGGGCAAGCCCCAAAAGAACCAAAGTTTAAAAAAGTGATGTTGTTATCGAGCAAAAAGAGGTTTTTCATGGGTATTTTTTTTGTTAAAGTTAGCATTATACTTATTATGTTAACTTGTTTAAAACTTAAATTTTTCGCACTTATTTTTTTATCAATTCTTATTATATTTGAGAGATTATGAAAGTGAAACCGTTAAATATTGCAAAACCTTTTTTAAAATGGGCTGGCGGTAAAACACAGCTCATTACAGAGATTGAAAAGTCGTTGCCTTATGAAATAACCAGTAAAAAGTTTACTTACATTGAACCCTTTGTTGGAAGCGGTGCTGTGTTGTTTTGGATGTTGAATAACTTCCCTAATTTGGAAAAAGCAGTAATCAACGACATCAATGCAGATTTAATAAACGCATATAACATCATTGCTTCAAAGCCTAAAGAACTTATCATTGCACTAAATAAATTACAAAAAGAATATCATGCTTTAAAAGATGATGTGCCTAAACAACTTCAATATTTTCTAGAAAAACGAAAAATATACAATACAAGAAAAGAATCAAAAGTTATACAAGCGGCATTATTTATATTCTTAAACAAGGCGGGTTTCAATGGTATTTACAGAGTAAATAGTAAAAATGAATACAATGTGCCTAAAGGTAGTTCTTCTACACCACCAATTTGTAACGAAGAAAATATCCTTGCAGTAGGTAAAGCTCTTGAAAAAGTAACCATATTGTGTGGAGATTATCAAGAAACAATAAGACATATAGACTCTAATACATTTTTCTACTTAGATCCACCTTACAAGCCTTTAAGTAAAACTTCAAGTTTTAACTCTTATTCAGTGGTTAACTTCAATGATAATGAGCAAATACGACTTAAAGAATTTTGTAATGAACTAGAGGGAAAAGGTCAAAAATGGATGATGAGCAATTCTGACGTAAAAGGAAAAGATAATAATGACAACTTCTTTGATGATTTGTACGCTAATTTTAAAATTGAAAGAGTACAAGCAAGAAGAAATTTAAATGCACATGGCGATAAACGAGGGAAACTAAACGAACTATTAATTACAAATTACAGCTATGAACAAGCTTTGCAAACTGCTTAACTATTCTGGGGATTCTCTATAACCGAGATCGTACGCAATTCTTTTGTACAATTTAGACTGTAAACCCTGACCAGCTCCCTTTACAAAGGAACTATTTTTATCAAAATATGTATCTTGATTTTTTTCAATTCTTTTAAATATTTCTTCCAAACTACTTTCTAATTCTTCTTTTGTTTTAGTGTGATCTGGATTTACTTCTAAGTAAATATCATTTATTAATTTCAAGAATGCACCCATACCTGTTGTTTTTACAAGTATAAATTCGTAATCCTTTCTTTTTTTCACTTCATCTGTTGGCCAATATTTTAAGAAAGACTTCTTTAATTGAGAAAAATAGAGTTTCAAAAATAATGGAATAACTTTATGATTTACTCCATTACTTCTAAAATCCATATATAGTAAATGCCAACATTTATCTTTCCCAAATAATTTCATTAGATTTTCAATCATCGCTGATTGTGATATTATTCCATTACCATCACCAAGCATATCAATAAGTCCTTTTAACACAGAATTTGGACTGTAATTTAGATGTGCTACTATGTCATGAGATAATTTAAGTTCATTATTTTCAGTATTCGGAGAAGATCCAAAAATATCATAATACAAAGACCTGTTAACTGGTTTTTGATTAAAGTTAACTGATGCAAAAATCTCCCCTTGTTCATAAATATTAAAATCAAGTAATATAGTGCATAGAAATTCAAAATTATTAATACGATCTTTTAAAAATTCAAAAAAATTATTATCAACAAATTCTGTAACTTTTTTTCGTCCAAATTTCAAATCACTATTAATCTTCTTTAATAAATCTCTCAATGCTGCAATACGATGTTGGCCATCGACAATGAGACAAGTTTTATTATCTTTTGGCAAGTAAATTATTTTCTCCTTTAAAAATCCCAAGGTTATTTGATTCCCACTCTCTTTTTCTCTGTTATAGTATTCTTCCTCATACTCTTTAATAGTGTCAGCTGGAAAAATATTTACAGCGATTAAAGTTGATGTGGGAAATAAACCTAATGATGGGTTGGAAGATAACTTCTTCAAATATCTGTATTCTTTTATTGTCTCCCCAATAATAAATTGTTGAATATTATATGTTCTGTCATCATTGACTAATCTTTGGTAGAATCTATGGTTTTCAGTCTTTATTCTTTCGATTTCATTCTCACTTGAAAGAGGATCTGTTTTTTCTTCAACTCTAGCAGTAAATCTTACTACTTTCTCAAGGTCAGAAAATTTAATTTTCGAAAAACCCATCTTACCTCTTGTAATTTGGAAAACGTCTTGAAATTCAATTTCTGTATATTGCATATATTTATCTTATTTGGGGATTTTTATTGTTTTACAAAATCCTCTTCACCGAATTTATCTTCATTAAATGGTAGATTTCCTGTACTATTTCCATCTGCTTTTTTTGATTTGCGAGTAGATGTTTTATTCTTTCGTGCGGGTTTTAATTGACTATCAACAATCCCTGTTTCAACATCTTCAAGCCTTAATAATAAGTCTTCATAATCATCTTCAATTCTATCAACAGTATCTAATCTACTTAGAATTTCATCTATATTTTGTTTTAACCCTTCTATAGTTGATTGGATCTGATAGAAGTCAGATAGTATTTTTAAATTAGCTTCACTTTTAGCTAGCTCAATCGCACTTTTTATTTTATCGTCTAAGTTTGTTAGTTCTGTTTCTACTTTTGACTTCGATTCAATTTTAGCTATTTCTTTTGCGTTCTCCAAATTCCTAATTTTTAATTCGTGTAGCGACTTGAAACCAAAAAAACCAGTTAAAGCGATAATAAATCCTAATAAAACTCCTAAAAATTTATAGAAATCGTTTATCTCATTAATTTTCTTATCTAAATTACTCTCAACATTCTGCAAATCAGTAATACTTTTTTCAACCTTCTGAAAATATTCAGCTATCTCTATATTAGTTCTTGTTAGTGTATCATTATTTGAGATATCTGTAATTATATTTACTTCATTTACAATTGGGTTTATTTCATGAAGAGTAAGATAAGAGATTATAACAATAAATCCCACTAAACATACTAGTACGATAATTAATGAAGCCCAATTTAATGAATAACCAAAGTATCTATCAAAATTTCCATAAGAGTCTTTACTTTTTTCCATAAGATTTTTAGTTTTATAATCCGATTTCATTAAACGGCAATTCCTCAATAAAATATTTGCAACCAACACTTTCTATGTACTCAAATACATCTCTGTATTCTGGCTTATCAAACCAATTGTTTAAAACATAATAATATTCGACATTGATGTTAAGTGGTGAAAATAATTTGATGTATTGCTTCTTTTTAAAATCACAAGTCTGTAACTTTTCATCTACAGAACCAGAACCTGCTTGGTATTTTTTTTCAATGATATACATTGTGTTTCCAACCAAAAGAGCTCCATCTGGCAATAGTTTCTTTGATAAAATAGTTTTATAATTAACTTGTTTACTTCCTAAGAAATCTTTGTATAATGTATGTTTTTCGTAATAATGTGCGACTATTACACCTTCTCTCAACACTTTATTTCCATTAACTGTAAAATCAGGATGTTGATTTAAAGCCCCCAAAAGATCTGTTCTGCCTTCGAATTCTAGTCCGTTAAGATTAGTTCGTGAACCACCTCCTACAATATTTGGTCTTCTTGCCATTTATAAAATCTCATTAAATAATTCAGAAATACTAATACCAAAAGCTTCTGCAAACACATTAATATTTTTAAGTGAAGGATTTCTTTCTCCTCGCTCTACCATTCCTATATAAGTTCTATGAAATCCAGTTTTCTCGGCAAGATTCTCTTGACTCCAGTTTTGAGCTAAACGGAGTGCCCTTATACGAATTCCAAATTGTATTAATATGGTAGATTTCATTATTCAAATATGCGTAATTGTATACAAAATATCTACATACAATAAGTATCATTTATTTTTTATTATATTTGCTAATGCTTAAACCATTTTTCAAATCCAACGACAAAAACTTTTATCTTCTAAAAGGTGATACGATGGAGTTGTTGCCACAATTTGAGCATAAATTTGATATGGTTTTTGCCGATCCACCTTACTTTTTATCCAACAATGGTTTATCTATACAAAGTGGAAAAATTGTGAGTGTAAACAAAGGCAAGTGGGATAAATCGGAAGGTTTTGAACAGGTAAACGAGTTTAACAGAAAATGGCTTTCGTTGGTTCGTGATAAAATGAAAGACGATGCCACCATTTGGATAAGTGGAACCATGCACAATATTTTTAGTATTGCACAGGTTTTACAAGAACTTGGTTTTAAGGTGTTAAATGCCGTAACATGGCAAAAAACCAATCCACCACCCAATTTTTCGTGTAGGTATTTTACGCATTCAACCGAACAAATAATTTGGGCAAGAAAACTCCCAAAAGTGCCTCATTATTACAATTATGAGCTGATGAAAGAGTTGAATGGGGGTAAACAAATGAAAGATGTTTGGCAATTACCCGCTATTGCTCCTTGGGAAAAGAGTTGTGGTAAACATCCAACACAAAAGCCGTTATCGGTTTTAACACGTACCATTTTAGCCTCAACAAAACCAAATGCTTGGATTTTAGATCCGTTTGCAGGAAGCAGTACCACAGGAATTGCAGCAAATTTACTTGGTAGAAGATATTTGGGTATTGATATGGAGGACGATTTTCTTAAAATAAGTAAAGCAAGAAAAATTGAACTTGATAATCCAGCCGTTTTTGAGTTGTATAAATCAAAAATTAATGGATTTGTAAATAAAAAGCAATTGAGTAATTATTTACTAGAAGAACCTAAAGCAGAATATTTTAGTGAATTAAAGTTATAATATTAAACCCATGAACATTTTATTTGTTTGCTCAGCCAATAAAGACCGTTCGAGAACGGCCGAAGATTATTTTGCTATAAAATACCCCGAGTTGGAGTTTGATTCGGCAGGAACGAATAAAACCTTGTGTGAGGAATTTGAAACCAATTACCTTGCTAAAGAACAATTAGAAGCGGCTAATTGCATTTATGTAATGGAAGAAAAGCATTTACAAGCCATTAATGAGTTGTTTGGGAGTTTGTACAACCACAAAATAACGGTGCTAAACATTACCGACGATTACGAATACGGAACCAAAGCATTGATAGATGTTTTAAAAGAAAAGGTTCAGTTTAAATAAATCGTTTGCAGAATTTCCAAATTCTTTTTAAAAAAGATACTATAGTAGAAGGTTCAGCATTTCTTACGTGAACTTGATTTACTGTAGTGTAATTAAAATTGCAGTTGATGTAGAAATTTCTATTCATAGTTTGTTTATTTTTTCATACAAATATAATTAATATATTGATATTCAAATATTTATTTGTCTTATAATTAATATTATGTTAAATAGAAAATTTTAAAACAGGGAAATTGATAAACTAAAAAAGCTCCTATCTTCTTTACAGAATTTAGGAGCTTTTAAAAGAAACAACTAACTTATTTACTCTTTATTTCGGCTACACACCTAAAACCTAACCATGCAGTTGGTTTAGTATAGGTTATCTCCCTTTCAATGTCAATTTCATTCGGGTTGCTTATCCACGAGCCGCCTTTAGCTAATCCTTGTTGATTAATCATTTCGGCTACATTTCCAATTAAATTATAACATCCTGCAGCATTTGGCCAATACGATTTAACTGGAGCTGTTACATCTGCATTTTGTGTTGGATTTCCAGCTACCACCACATTGTCTTCTAATTTTCGTCTTAAGTTGGCTAATAGCTGTCCTTTGTGTTTGGTTTCCAATAGTTTTTTAGTTTTTTCGGAATATCCAATTTTTGCTGCTGCCTCCCATTCCTCTTTTGTTGGCAGTCGGTATTCAAAATTGCTTGGATACACGTTCTTTTTATCGGTTAACTGTTTGGTTTTAAACAATTCTTTTACGCGTTCGGTTCTCCATTTGCAATATTGTACGGCTTGTTCGTAGCTTATTCCTATCACAGGAAACTCTTTGTATGCTGGGTGGCTGTAGTAATATTGTACATAAGGTTCGTTCGCCGATTCTTTATTACGCCATACCAAGGTGTCGGGCAACGCATTTTTGTATTCTACAGCCGTTTCACCATGTTTTTTCGCTAACCACATCACGTATTCTTGCCAATTGAAGTTGGTTATTTCGGTTTCATCCATGTACAATTGGTCGTTTATTTTAACCGTTCCCGTTGGATTTATCATTTTGTTAAAGTAAGTGATTACAGGTCGGAACCCAATATCTACCGAAGCGTTCGACATTCCTTTGTATTTATCAACTCCATTTATTTGTAGTTCGGCTCCTACGCTGGTCCAACTTCCGCCTTTTGTGCCAGGCAATTGGTTTTCGTTTTCGTAATACACCATTTCGGCAACGTTACCGCTCATGCAATACAATCCGTAATCATTGGCGTAATACGAATCAACTTTTGCTGTATGAAAAGCTCCGTCGTCTTTAAAATTACCTTTTAGTGGCTGATAGTTGGCTAAGTAACATCCTTTAGCATTTTTTAAATACGGACCACCCCAAGGATACGATTGACCGTCTTTGCCACCAGCTGCGGCGTACATCCATTCGTAATTGCTTGGTAAACGTACATCGTTAATAAACGTGCCATTTCGTTGTTTGTTTACTTCTTCGGTTAACCATTTGCAATACATTTCGGCACCTTTTCGGCTAATTGCCACCACAGGATAGTCGTTATACGCAGCATGAGAGAAGTATTGTTCTTCCATGGGTTTGTTGTAGCTGTACGAATAATCTTTGGTCCAACGGCTTTGGTCGGGTTTTGCTGCTAAAAATTCTTCTTTTCGCTCATGAATCAGCAAATCGAATAAAAAGGTTCGGTATTCTAAATTGGTAACTTCTGTGGTTTGCATGTAAAATGCTTGAACCGACCAATTTTTATCGTCTGCTTTAAACGTTCCCGTTGGAATAAAAGCATATTGTTTTTTATCCAATTTGTCAAGCTGTTTTATCATTTTAGCTTTTTGTTTGTTGTTGGCAAGAATTTCTTCAGGGGTTAACTTCGGAAATTTATACCCTGTATCCAACAATTCGGTAATTCGTGCCGATTGAACCAACGCGTCTTGGTATTTCTTTAAACTATCAGCAGGAATAAGAACGTTTTGTTCCTTTTCTTGCTTTAATTCAATGTGTTTTGGCGTTAATTTATCTACTTTTCGTAAGTATTCGGTTATTACTTGTTGTTGTTCTTGTAAAACTTGTTTTTCGTTTGCCACCACTAATTTAGCAGGTGTTGAAGGTGTTGTAGTTATTTTTTCTACTGTTTTTGTGGTGTTTGTTGGCTTTAAAACCAATACCAATGCAACAGTTGTTATTATTGAGGCTATCATAATAATGAGTTTAAGGTTAAAAAATCGAGCAAAATGGTTCCCCTGTGTAGCATTGTTTTTAGTGCCAACCGAGGTTAAAAATCGCTCCTTAGTTTCTTCAAAACTTACTTTTGAAGGTTCATTTTTGGCTTTGTTGAACAAATCGTTCAACAGTTTATTAGCATCATTATCCATTGTTCTCCTCCTTAGTTTGATGTGTTGATTCAAAGGTTAGTATCTCTAATAACTTAGCACGTCCTCGTTTTAATCGTTGTTTTACTGCCGATTCGGAGGAGTTTTGAATGTCCATGATTTCTTTTATAGAGAAACCTGTAATTTCAAAAAGTACCAAACATTCCCTTTGTTCATCAGGGAGCAACGCTAATGCTTTGTACAGAAAATAGATTTCAGCATCTCTTTCGGTATTGGCATTTACGTCTTGATGATGGTCATAATTAGATTCAACTATTAAATCTTCTTTTGTTTTTTTGTGATGATTAGCTAATAAACGAACACTTATACCTATTAAAAATGATAAAAAAGCTTTTTCATTTTTAAGCGTATTAAACTTTTTAAAAGCAACAAGTAAGGTATCGTTCATCAAATCCTGATACTCTATATTTCCGAAAACTCTTGCCCTGCAGAAGCGTTCAAACCTATCATGAATCGGTTTGTAGAGTGCTAGAAATTTTTCTTGTTGTTCTTTAGTTGTAATCATCAATAACACGTTAAAAGGTGTGTTCTGTATAGTAAGTGTAACGAAAATGAAAAAAGTTACTTGTGCTGAGTAATTTTTTTAATTTTAGTGGTGAAGTTAACATTAAGCCATATAATTTCATTCAAGTTATTTAGGTATATTTTTATTAGTTGTATCTTGCACTACACAATGAACACTTCCATTCAACCCAATATAACTAGCATCGAAATTGTTTATGAAGATGATGTGTTGTTGGCTGTAAATAAACCCAACAATTATTTAATACATCACTCCAATTATGCTAGAAACATTGAAGAAGTTACACTTTTAGAACAATTACAACAACAACTGGGTTTTCCGTTGTATCCCGTTCATCGTTTAGATCGCAAAACTTCTGGGATTATTCTGTTATTAAAAGATAAAGCATTTATACCACAATTTCAAGCGTTGTTTACCAACAACACCATTCACAAAACTTATTACGCCATAGTAAGAGGATTTTCGCCAGAAACTGGAAAAGTGGATGCTCCAGTAAAAAACGACGATACGGGTGTTTATAAAGAAGCTTTAACCAATTATAAAACCATTTGTAGCATTGAGTTGGATATTCCAGTTACGCCTTACGAGAAATCGCGTTACAGTTTAATAAAGTTAATGCCCGAAACTGGTCGAATGCACCAATTGCGTAAACACATGAACAAAATCAATCACCCCATTGTGGGCGATTATAAGTATGGCGACCGATTTCATAACAGGATGTTTGAAACCCAATTTAACTGCATGTATTTGTTTTTACACGCCCATCAAATAACATTTACTCACCCCCTAACCCATCAAGAAATGTGTTTAACGGCAGGTTTTCCGTTAGATTGGTTGCTTATCTTTAACGTGTTTAATTGGAATATAAATGAGAATAGATAAATTTATTTGGGCAGTTCGGTTGTTTAAAACCCGAACATTAGCCTCCAAAGGGTGCGACGACGAAAAAGTAAAACTAAACGGTGCTTTTGTAAAGCCAAGTAAAGCTGTTGCTGAAGGCAACGAAATAGCGGTTAAAGTAAACCCTATTTGGCGAACATTTAAGGTGTTGGAAATACCCAAATCGAGAGTTGGAGCTAAATTGGTAGCTCAACATGTTGTAGAAACTACTCCACCAAATGATTTGGCTTTGTTGGAACAAATGCAACTTCAACACCACCAAAATAAAGTGTTGGGCATAAAAGGTAGGCCAACCAAGAAGGTACGTAGAGATTTAGATAAATTAACAGAATAATGTTGTAGTTTGCTCATTACTAATAGCTTATTTGTATATTTACCTCATAAACCAAAACTAAATTTATATGGAAACTAGAAAAATTATTATCACATCAATTCTTACCACTTTAGCAACAATGCTTGTTGTAGCTGTAATTATGCACTTGTGTTGTGGCAACTGTGGCAGAAGATCATCTTGTTCGAAAGCACAAACAGAATGTAGCTCAGGAGCAACAGATTGTAAATCTAAATGTTCAAAAGGAGACTCTTCTTGCAAATCGAAATGTGAGAAAGGTGAAAAATCTTGTAAGTCGAAATGCGAAAAAGGAGAAAAAACCATGGAAATGGAATGGACTTCAGAAGATGGAACTAAAGAAGTGAAAAAAACAATTGAAGTTACTGTAGACGAGAAGAAATAATTTATAAACCTTTTTTTAAATTTAATATGGGACCAAATTTTTTAATTTTATTAGCAGCAGCCTTAATACCAATGGTAATGGGCTTTATATGGTATAATCCAAAAACGTTAGGTAATGCTTGGATGAAAGCAGCCGACGTAACTGAAGAGAAAATGAAAGGAGCTAACATGGGCTTGATTTTCGGATTAAGTTATGTGTTTAGTATCATGTTATCTACTGCCGTTTATTTTATTGTAGTTCATCAAGCACATTTGTTTTCGGCTTTAATGAACGAACCTGGTATGCAAGAGCAAACTGGTGAAGCTTGGGCTTATGCTCAAGATTTTTTAGCTAAGTATGGTAAAAACTTTAGAACATTTAAACATGGGTTATTTCATGGTATTTTAGATGGTTTCTTTTTTGCTTTGCCAATTATTGCAACTAACGCTATGTTTGAAAGAAGAAGCTTTAAATATGTTGCAATAAACAGTGGTTACTGGATTATTACTTTAGGTTTAATGGGTGGCGTAATTTGCCAATTTGCTTAATTTGAAATGAGATTAGTATAAAAAAAGCAGCCAAACGGCTGCTTTTTTTTATATCCCTTTTATTCGTTCAATCAACTGACCAAACATTTTTCCACCATCTTTCATTGTTCTAGGTTTTTCAATTGCCTGAAATTCTCCTTTTTCATCATAAAACAATTCGAAACTAAAGATAAAATCAGTTGTTATTTGAGCATTTACGCTACTTTGTCCAAAACGTAAATCGTTTAATAACAACTTACCGTCTTTTTCTTCAATGGTGTACCACCCTTCTGTTATTTTTATAAGTTGTTTTATCTTTTTTTCGTTAGCCATTTCGCCAAGCAAATGATGGTTTTTTGGAATAAATTCGGAATAGATAATATCATCACTTTTATCGAAAAGCGAATAATAGCCAATTAAAAAGCCATCTTTAACCATTACATTTGCTGCCCACAGTATCGAATTTAAAGGTGTTGGTCGGTTTTTTACTTCTAAGTAAGCAATATTCTGTTCTTTTAACGAATGAGTAAATTTGGGATACGTGTACCATTTGATGCCCACAGTTAAAAGCATGTAACAGCTACTAACTATTAAACCTAAGTTGTTTAGTTTTCGTCGGGTAAGACTTGTTTTATTGTAAAACATTGCTGCTATTAAAAAAATCATAAAAGGCAAGGTGTACAAAGGGTCTACAACAAATATGTTTTTGTAATCTAGTCGGTATTCTAGAGGCCAAAACAACTGTGTGCCCCATGTGGTATGCGCGTCTAACAAAGGATGTGTAATTAATCCCAAAAACATCAACCACGTCCAGTCTTTCCATGTAGCATCTAATTTTCGATGAATTTTACTAACTGTCCAACCAAAAATGGGTGCAAAAATTACACTAAACAGTATGGAATGTGAAAATCCTCGATGAATTTCAAGTGCGGTAATGTTATCGGTAAAATGTTTTGCAAACACGTCTAAGTCGGGAATAGTACCTGCAACAGCACCCCATAGTATTGCCCAATTTCCTACCTTTTTGCCAATTGCAGCTTCACCAACGGCTGCTCCTAAAACTACTTGAGTTAACGAATCCATAAGTTATACAACAACTGCTTTAAAAGGTTTTCTAATTTCATATGCTGTTGGCGTAATGGTTTTTATTAACGCTTTTAGCAATTTGTTCGACACACTGTTTTTATGTTTAATGTAAAGTTTCATGCTAATAGGTTTTGCACCCAAACAACTTTTAATTTCTTCAGCAGTTCTTCCATACCTAATTTCGGTAGCATTTTTTTCTATTGCTATTCCTACAAAATCGTAAAGCATTCTTTGGTAAGTTGAATATTCTACGTTGTATTGATAATCGATGCCAACGTAATTTGCATCAATAATATTGTTAAACCAAAATGCTGAACTAAAGCCAATTAACTTATCATTTAAGAAGTATCCATTTAATATAAATTGGTCGCCCAATTGTTCCTTTAAATTGATAAAAGCTTGAGCATTTAAAACACCTATGCTGAAATCTGATTTGGATAAAACCATGTTGTACAACTCCTCTATTCTATCCTTGTGTTGGATAATAGCTGCCAAATCCATGTTCTTTTTGATTAATGGGGTTGATTTTTTTAAAACACTATTTGCTTTGGTTCTAAATTTTGCAACCATGTTGGCGAGATAGATGTCTAAAGCATTCCAATCCTTTTTTATAGTTAAAACCATGTTCACATCTATCATGAAATCATGGTAATGGTGTTGTTTCAGTAAGTCACTTTTAGCGGCATTACTTTGCCAGAACTCTTTAAAAAGAATTAAAGAAGTTTGTTTTTTTATGTTATCTGATTTACTCAATTCATTAAAGCCTTCTTGTAGGTTGTCATAAACTTGTTCATCGGTTAATTCGTTAGAAAAAACAAAACCATTTTCGCCACAAGCAAATACATTTCCACAAACTAATACCTTAATGTTTAGTGATTGAACAATCTTATTTTTTATTTGGTTAGAGAAATTACATAAATGACCGTAATACTCCGAGCCTTTGTCAATAAATTGAACCAACTGAGCTACTGCAATACCAACAGGTTTATTGTTTTTGTCATAAAATAAGATGTATCTAAACCCCATTTCATGGTTTAATGCAGATTCAATGGCTTGAAGATAAGGCAATGAAAGATAAATGTTTTGATTGTTGT
Source organism: uncultured Vicingus sp. (assembly GCA_964398455.1). GTDB lineage: Bacteria > Bacteroidota > Bacteroidia > Flavobacteriales_E > Vicingaceae > Vicingus. The sequence continues at coordinate 18,602 of CAYNMR010000002.1, forward strand.
TGACCGTATTCCAATCTGTAGCAACAATAGTACTTACAGAGTCGAAATAACTTCTTCGTAGTTCGTTTTTACTTTCCAATTTGTAGGTTAGCTTGTTTAATTATTTTGAAGCAATAAATTTAAGCTTTTTATGTCATTTCAATTAAAATACTAATTTTGTTTAAATGGCACTTTTAAATGGTTTTTTATTGGGTTTAGGATTTGTGATCTTTTTGGGTCCTGTTTTCTTTTACCTATTAAAATGTACTTTAGATTCTGGTTTTTGGTCTGGTTTGTCGGTTGCCTTAGGTATTATTTTTGCCGATTTTATTTGCATAACCATTTGTTCTTTGGGTGCAATTGCATTCTTTGAGAATACTAAAAATCAATTTTGGATTGGTATTGTTGGCGGCTTAATTTTATTGTTTTTAGGGTTGAAATTTATTTTTAAACCTAAAGTATTTGCCCAAACGGAAGAAAAAATAAAATTATCAAAGGCTAATTATGCTTCGTATTTTACACAAGGGTTTTTAATCAATTTTGTTAATCCATTTGTATTTGTGGTTTGGATTAGTGTAATTGGAATCGCAAAAGCTGAATATGGAAGCTCCAATAATTTCTTTATGTTTTTAGGTGCTGCGTTAGCAGGTATTTTTACTACCGATTTACTAAAGGTTATTACGGCTCATCGAATTAAAAAATTTCTAAGCCCTGCGTATTTAATTACCATTTATAAAGTATTTGGAGTAATACTTTTAGTGTTTGGTACTTGGGCAATCGTCTATTCATTTCAATAAAAACATAATGCATAAAAAAAGGGAAAGATATCATCTTTCCCTTTTTTGTTTAAATGCAGTAAGCACTATTGATATTTTGCTTTCAAAGCCTTTGCTTTTTCGTATTGCTCTGTTTGAGTATATACTTTAATTAGCATGTTAGCAGTATCAACATCCGTTGGGTTTAACGCGTTAGCTTTTTCAATTGAAGGAATTGCTTTTTCAAACAACCCTTTAGCTTCTAACTTTAAAGCGTCAAATTTTTTGGTTTCGTTGTATGGCAATTTGTTTGCATCATTAATTTTTTCAGCACCACTGTTAAAATAATAAGCACCTAAGTTAAAATGTGCATCGTAATAATCTGGTTTTAATTCAATAGCTTTATTGTAATCAGCAATTGCATTATCTTGTTGTTTTAAGTTTTCATAAACTGTTCCTCTAGCAAAATACAATACCTCATTTTTTGGGTTGTTTGATATAGCTAGATTTAAGTTTTCTAATGCTTCAGCATGTTTTCCTGCAGCTAAATAACCATCTAATTCAGTAACAATTAAGTTGTAATCGTTTGGATAAGCTTCTCTACCTTTTTTGATGTATTCTTGGGCTTTTGCTTCATTACCTTCTTTTTTGTAGATGGTTGACATGGAACGATACAAGCCAGGTCCATTGCCATCCACATTGTATTTCAACATAATTAAGCCATCGTACATTTGTTTAGCAGCTTCTGTATCACCAGCTAAATCTGATGCTAAAGCAGTGTTGTAAAACATCATGGTATCCATTTTGCCAGTCAATTGACTTAGCATCATTGATTTTCCAAAACTTTCTTGAGCAGCTTTGTAGTTTTTTGCCTGAAATTCCCCAATACCTTTGTTTCCGTATTCGCCAGCTAATCCTGGGAATTTTCTACCAATGATGTCCATGGTGTACATTTCATCATCTACTTTGCTTTGATTTTGTAATGCCATAAAAAATTTCATTACATCCGCTTCTTTTTCTAAATCTAGGCTTTTTAATTGTGGGTCTTGAAAGTTAAGTGTCATTGCTTTCATGTATGAATCAGTACATTTATCTAAAGCATCAGCATCTAAATTAGCACAAGATTCTTTACTGGTTTTACTAGCCAATACATTGAAATAAAGATTTCCTCTATAATACCATGTTTTAGCCCACTCTTTAGTTGTTGCATCTTCGGTTGCTTTATTAATAGATGTTAATCCATTTTGCAACTCGCTACATTTTAATGAACGTTCAAATGCTTTATTGTAGTTAAAAGCACTTACTACCTCTGCTTTCTGTGCAAAACCAACCGATGTTACAGCTAGTGTTGTTAATGTAAAAATTGTTTTTTTCATCATATCGTTATTATTAAAACTTATTCTTCATTATTATTTTCTTCCGCTGATTCATCAATATCCTTGCCATTATCTAATTCTTCAGAAGAATCAACAGTTGCTTCGTTTATTACAATTACATTTCCTTCTTCGTCTAAAAGCACTTCTTCTTCATCGCTATGATCAACTCTTGTTACTGCAGCAATAGAATCTCCATTTCTAAGATTAATTAATCGAACACCTTGCGTTGCTCTACCCATTACTCTTAGGTCTTTAACAGCTAAACGGATTACAATACCCGATTTATTAATAATCATTAAATCATCGTTATCGGTAACGTTTTTGATTGCAATTAAATCACCAGTTTTATCAGTAACGTTAATGGTTTTAACACCTTTTCCTCCCCTGTTGGTTACTCTGTAATCTTCTACATCAGAACGTTTTCCGTATCCATTTTCAGATACTACCAAAATGTGTTCGTTTGCAGGGTCAGTAATGGTAATCATACCAATTACTTCTCCATTTTCAGGTAATGAAACACCTCTAACCCCAGAAGCATTTCTTCCCATTGGGCGAACTTTTTCCTCATTAAAACGGATAGCTCTACCCGATTTAATAGCCATGATAATTTCGTCTTTTCCTGAAGTTAATTTTGCTTCCAACAAGTTATCGCCTTCTCTTACTGTAATAGCATTGATACCATTTGCTCTTGGTCGAGAATAAGCTTCTAAAGTGGTTTTTTTGATGATACCTTTTTGGGTACACATGATGATAAAGTTGTTGTTGATGTACTCTTCATCTTTCAAGTCCTTAACATTGATGTAGGTTAAAATTTTATCATCAGGCTCAATGTTTATTAAGTTTTGTATCGCTCTACCTTTCGATTGTTTTGTTCCTTCTGGTATTTCAAACACACGCATCCAATAACATTTACCTTTTGCGGTAAATACCAATAAATAGTTGTGTGTTGTAGCTACAAAGATATGTTCCAAGAAATCTTCATCTCTTGTGGCAGAACCTTTAGAACCTACTCCACCTCTATTTTGTAGTTTGTATTCAGATAAAGAAGTACGTTTCATATAACCTAAATGGGAAATGGTAACCACCACATCTTCATCTGGAATCATATCTTCAATACTAAAGTCGCCTCCAGCATATTCTATTTCACTTCTTCTTTCGTCGCCGTATTTATCTCTAATCTCAATTAATTCGTCAACAATAATCTGCATTCTTCGAGCTTCGTTAGCTAAAATATCTTTCAAATCTTCAATCAATTTCATGATTTGATCGTATTCAGCTCTAAGTTTGTCTTGCTCTAGTCCTGTTAACTGTCTTAAACGCATCTCAACAATTGCTCGAGATTGTAGGTCGGATAAATTAAATCGTTCCATTAATTTTTCTCTAGCTTCATCAGGGCTTGAAGATGCTCTAATAATTTTAATTACTTCATCGATGTTGTCGGACGCAATAATTAAACCTTCTAATATGTGAGCTCTTTCTTCAGCTTTTCTTAATTCGTATTTAGCTCTTCTAACAACAACTTCATGTCTAAATTCAACAAATTCAATAATCAAATCCTTTAGATTCAACATCATTGGTTTTCCTTTAACTAAAGCAATGTTATTTACACTGAATGATGTTTGTAGAGCTGTATATTTAAATAAATTATTTAATACTACATTGGCAATTGCTTCACGTTTTAATTCGTAAACAATACGCATACCAGTTCTATCTGATTCATCTCTTAAATCAGATATTCCTTCAATCTTTTTCTCATTAATTAAGTCGGCTGTTTTTTTAATCATTTCAGCCTTATTTACTTGGTATGGAATTTCAGAAACGATAATTTGCATTCTTCCAGAGCCTACTTCTTCAATTTCGGCTTTTGCTCGCATTACAATTCTACCACGACCAGTCTCAAAAGCTTCTTTAACGCCTCCGTATCCATAAATAATACCACCTGTTGGAAAATCAGGAGCTTTAATATATTGCATTAAACCTTCAATATCAATATCTTTATTATCGATATAAGCTATAATACCATTAATAACTTCGGTTAAATTATGAGGAGCCATGTTGGTAGCCATACCTACAGCAATACCTGATGCACCATTTACTAACAAACCTGGAATTCGAGAAGGTAAAACTGTTGGTTCCTCTAACGAGTCGTCAAAGTTTAATTTAAAATCAACCGTTTCTTTATCAATATCAGCAAGCATTTCTTCAGCTATCTTACGAAGACGAGCCTCTGTATAACGCATTGCAGCAGGACTATCACCATCAACAGAACCAAAGTTACCTTGTCCATCAACCAACATGTATCGCAATGACCATTCTTGAGCCATACGAACCATAGAATCATAAACAGCAGTATCGCCATGTGGGTGATATTTACCTAAAACCTCCCCTACAATTCTTGCCGATTTTTTGTGTGCACTATTAGAACGAACACCCAAATCCATCATTCCAAAAAGAATTCTTCTGTGAACGGGTTTTAAACCATCCCTAACATCTGGTAATGCTCTAGAAACAATAACTGACATCGAATAATCGATGTAAGCTGATTTCATCTCATCGTCAATATTAATTTTAATAATTTTTTCGCCTTCTGCCATATTTTTTCACTTTAATTTGATTCAATAAAACGCCTCTTTTTAAGACCCTCGAAAATACACATTTTAAAAAGGTTTAGCCCTTAAAAATTATACTTACTTACTAACAAATTTTTGTTGAAAAATGAACATATTTAACAACCTCGTAATAAATGATATATATTTACTTTTGAGATAAGGCAATTAGTCTTAACTTTATACTAACGGGCAAAAACAAAACAATTAGTTTATGGATGCAAATTTTTCAGTAAAAGTAAAAGATGTTATCACTTATAGCAAAGAAGAGGCCTTAAGACTTGGGCATGATTACATAGGTGTTGAACATTTGTTGTTAGGAATTATTAGAGAAGGTAATGGCTTAGCAATAAAGATATTGAAATCATTAGGAGTTGATGCGAAAGAATTGAGAACTAAATTAGAGGAAGCAACTAAAACTGGTGAAGCATCTACCAATTACATGGCTAATATCCCTTTAATTAAACAAGCCGAAAAGGTTTTGAAAATAACCTATTTAGAAGCTAAAATGTTTAAAAACAATGTTATTGGAACTGAACATCTATTGTTATCTATATTAAAAGAAGAAAACAATGTGGCATCAAAGGTTTTAAATCAGTTAAATGTTACTTATAACGACGTAAAAGAAGAAATTATGATATTAAATTTAGTGGAAGAAGACCAACTTCCAAAATCGGAATTCCCAAATGAAAATGAAGATGATGATGATGGAAAAGGTTTTATGGGAGGTTCTGGCGGTGCTGGAGCATCGAAATCTACCGATGCAAAATCAAAAACACCTGTTTTAGATAACTTTGGTAGAGATTTAACCAAATATGCCGAAGATGGTAAATTAGACCCTATTGTGGGCCGTGAAAAAGAAATAGAGCGTGTTTCTCAAATTTTATCTAGAAGAAAAAAGAACAACCCTATTTTGTTAGGTGAACCTGGTGTTGGAAAATCTGCAGTTGCAGAAGGTTTAGCACTTCGTATTGTTCAAAAAAAGGTATCGAGAGTATTGTTTAACAAACGTATTGTTACATTAGATTTGGCTTCATTGGTTGCTGGCACAAAATACCGTGGTCAGTTTGAAGAGCGAATGAAAGCAGTAATGAACGAGTTAGAAAAATCTCCAGATATTATCTTGTTTATTGATGAAATCCATACTATTATTGGTGCAGGAGGAGCTTCTGGTTCTTTAGATGCTTCAAACATGTTTAAACCAGCTTTAGCAAGAGGCGAAATTCAATGTATTGGTGCTACAACATTAGATGAATACCGTCAGTATATTGAAAAAGATGGTGCTTTAGAGCGTCGTTTCCAAAAAGTAATTATTGAACCTACTACAGTTGAAGAAACGATTACTATTCTAAACAACGTAAAAGAAAAATACGAAACACATCATAATGTTGTTTATACACCAGAAGCAATTGAAGCTTGTGTTAAATTAACTGATAGATACATTACCGATAGACATTTGCCAGATAAAGCTCTTGATGCTTTAGATGAGGCTGGTTCTCGCGTACACATTACCAATATAAAAGTTCCAAAAAACATTCTTGAAATTGAAAAAAAGATAGAAGATATTAAGGAACAAAAGAACCATGTAGTTAGAAGTCAGAAATACGAAGAAGCAGCTCAATTAAGAGATACCGAACGTAATTTATTAAGAGATTTAGAAAATGCGAAAAATGCATGGGACGAAGAAACTAAAACTCATAAAGAAACGGTAACTGAAGATAATGTTGCAGAAGTAGTTGGCATGATGACTGGTATTCCTACTCAACGTATAGCACAAGCAGAAGGAGATAAGTTGTTTAAAATGTACGAACAATTACAAGGTAAGGTTATTGGGCAAGATGATGCAATTAAAAAAGTAGTAAAAGCGATACAACGTAACCGTGCAGGTTTAAAAGACCCAAACAAACCAATTGGTTCTTTCATTTTCTTAGGACCAACAGGAGTTGGTAAAACACAGTTAGCTAAAGTATTGGCAAAATATTTATTCGACTCTGAAGATGCATTAATTCGTATCGACATGAGCGAATACATGGAAAAATTTGCTGTATCTCGTTTAGTTGGTGCTCCTCCTGGATATGTTGGATACGAAGAAGGTGGACAATTAACTGAAAAAGTTAGAAGAAAGCCCTACTCTATTGTATTGTTAGATGAAGTAGAGAAAGCTCACCCTGATGTATTTAATATTTTATTGCAAGCATTAGATGATGGTCAGTTAACGGATAGTTTAGGTAGAAAAATTAATTTCAAAAACACCATAATTATCATGACCTCTAATATTGGAGCTCGTCAGTTAAAAGATTTTGGTCAAGGAGTTGGATTCTCAACGTCAGCTAAAAAAGAAGGTGCTAGTGAACACGAAGCTTCTGTGATTCAAAACGCTTTAAAGAAAGCTTTTGCTCCGGAGTTCTTAAATAGAATTGACGATGTGATTATGTTTAATCATCTTTCTCAAGAAAACATTCACAACATTATTGATATTGAATTAGAGAATTTATACAAACGAATTATTGATTTAGGGTATCAAATTAAGTTAACCGATGCAGCTAAAGATTTTATTGCTGAAAAAGGTTATGACTCTGCTTATGGTGCTCGTCCATTAAAACGTGCTATTCAGAAATACCTTGAAGATCCTTTGGCAGAAGAGATTATACAATCAAAATTAAGCGAGGGTGATATCATTAATGTTGATCTTCATGAGAATAAAGAGGAATTGATTATTAACGTAACTAAAGGAAAGAAAAAGAAAAATAGTTCTGAATCTGAAAAAGAATAATACTATTTGAGCAATAAACAAAAAGCCCCACGCATAGCATGGGGCTTTTTGTTTTTACAAACTTTTAAAAGTTTTATTTTTTTGCAGGAGCTTTTTTAGCAACTGGTTTTTTTGCTGTTTCTTTTTTAACAGGAGCTTTTTCTTCTTTTGGAGCCTTAGCTACTACTTCTTTTTTTGGTTTAGGTGTAGCAGCAACTGTTTTAGTTGACTTTCTTTTTCTAGTAACACCGTAACTACCGTTAGTAATTTTACCTTTTTTTGATTTAATATCACCTTTACCCATAATTATTTGTATTAATTGTTCGTATTCAAGCAAATATATAAAAAACAAACCTGAAAAGAAATATTTTTCATATAAAAGAAATAATAAAATTAGTTACTCAATTCCTGTAAGGTTAACCACGTCATCAGTCCAATACTTGTTTCTAGTGCATCTTCATCAATATCAAACCTTGATGTGTGCAAACCCGAAATAATATTTTTTATTTTATTGTTAATTCCTAATCGATAGAAACAAGCAGGTTTAACTTGAGAGAAGTAAGCAAAGTCTTCTGCAGTCATTCTCATTTCTAAATCAACAACATTTTCTTTTCCTAAAAAATCAATTGCTCCATTCTTCATTTTATTAGTTAATTTTTCATCATTAACTAGAAATGGATACCCCTTTTCAATTCTAAATTCGCACTTCCCTCCCATACTATCAGCAAGTGTTTCTGCTAATTTCTTCATTTTTGTATGTGCTTGTTCCCTCCATTCTTCATCCATTGTTCTGAATGTTCCTTCTAACAAAACCTGATTAGGGATGATGTTGGTAGCTCCATTGGCTGTAACTTTTCCAAATGATAACACTGATGGAGTAATTGGTTTATTTGCTCGACTAACGATTTGTTGTAATGCAACAATAATGTGTGATGCAATTAATACTGGGTCGATAACCAAGTGCGGTAACGCAGCATGACCGCCTTTTCCGGTTACGGTTACATAAATTTCGTCGGTAGAGGCCATGTACATTCCTGATTTAAAGCCTACTTTGCCTGCTTCAAGCTCGGGATAAACATGTTGACCAATGATACAACTTGGTTTTGGATTTTCAAGAACACCTGCAGCAATCATTAAAGATGCTCCGCCAGGCAATTTTTCTTCTCCTGGTTGAAATATAAGTTTTACAGTTCCTTCAAATTCTGCTTTTAATTCATTTAAAATTTTAGCAACACCTAGTAATGAGGAAGTATGAACATCGTGTCCGCAAGCATGCATTACACCGTTGTTACATGATTTATATTCTACTGCATTATCTTCTTGTATGGGTAATGCATCCAAATCAGCTCTTAAAGCAATCGTTTTGCTGTTAGGATTTTTCCCTTCAATTAAAGCAACAACTCCTGTGTTCACCATTCTAGAAATCGTTTTTATTCCAAATTCTTTGAGTTTTTGCTCAACAAATTTGGCTGTTTCAAACTCATTAAAAGATAACTCAGGATATTGATGTAAGTGTCTTCTAATAGCAATTACTTCCGCTTTGTAAGTGGCAGCTTTGTTTTTTACAAGATTCTTTAGTTCTTCGTTCATAATCATACTAAATATCTAAACTAAGTGATAAATAAAATACTGGTTTATCATTTGATACGCCATTTTCAACACCCCAAGCCCAATCTGCTCTCAAAAAATAACCGAAAACAGACGTTCTTGCTCCAAAACCATATCCTCCAACAATTGGATAAGAGTCTTTGAAAACAACAACCGTTAATGGTCCATCATTGTATATTTCTTTGGTAATGGTATTTTCGTCGCTGTATGGATTTAATCCATCCCACGCCATTCCAGCATCAGCAAATCCTATTAATTGGAAATTCTTTACAAATTGAGAACGGATTGGTCGACGGATAAAATATGTGAACACAGGAAAACGAACTTCGCTATTTACCACAGCAAAATTAGAACCTCTTCGTATGTTTTGAGGGAATCCACGAAGATTCGCTGCTAGAGCCTGATAGCGATAATTTATCCCTCTATTGATATCTTCTTGATTGATAAAACGACTGGTGTTACTTAACTGATCAATCCAGTTATCTAAACTTCCTAAATAATAAATTAATTTTTCTTTACCAAAAGATGAACTTGCAGCTATTCGGTTAACCCATATTAACTCTCTACTTAATTGTAAAGAATGACGGAAATCTAAACCAACTATTTGGGTGTTACCGTTAAAACCATCATTATCATCTAAGGCTTCTTGGTAATACTCGGCAAACACTTTAAATTTTGTTCCGTAATAAATGTTTAGCATTTTTGGTAACGAGTTATCAAAAACATAAGCTGCTCTTAAAGTTCCTCGGTATTCATTAAAATTGTCAGCCAAAAGCGAAACCCTATCGATTGATTTTACCACAATAACATCGTTTCGAACACCAGTGGTGAATTGCATAGAAGTAACTTCACTAAATGGGTATTTAACCGAATATTTTAAGGTGTTGCTAGTAACTCCATAAATATCAAATCCATCGGTTGCATCGGCAGTGCTTCTTGCAAAGGTGTATTCTTTATCTCTTCGTTGTGAATAGTTTTGTAGCGTCATAAAGTATTCACGAGAACCTGATGAAACTCTTGCTCCACCAAACAATTTGTAGTCTTCAAACAAATCAACAATACCTAGTTTTAAAACACCACCTAAATCAGGTCCTGTAAACGGACCACCAGTAAAAATTTGATAATCTTGGTTGGTAAAAGAGTTGGTTAATTTTAAAGATGAGTTGTCATTAAAAAACGATAAGTTGTAATTTCTTTGGTTTGGTAGCTTAAACTCTTTTACTAAACTATCTTTTTGTTCATTCTTAAAATTGCCTATAGAAATGAAACGCTTGTTTATTTTATCTTTCTCTTTTTCAAAAACATATTTATCAATGTTTACTTCTTCAACCACAGTATCTTTAGTTAATGAAATAGGGGTTAGTAAAATAGCCGGTTGAGTTGTTTTAGGTGCAACAATGGAAGAGTCATTTTGTATTGTTTTTGAAGAGTCAAAATCGGGATAAGCAGTTAAAATTTGACTATAATCTTTACTCATTAAATGGTATTGATTATCATCCAAAATTAGTTCGGTAAAATTTCCAGTAGAATTTATATTTTGTTCAGCTATACCTCTACTGTTGTTTTGTTTACTAGGTTGAACTTCATAAAATTTATGGTAATGAATGGCTGTATCAATATTTGTAATAAAGCTATCTTTTACTGCATGAAAACGATTGTACACATTGTTTTTTAAACCCAAATAATAAATTGCAGAATCTACTCCAAATGGCTGAATTTCATTTTCTTTATTGGTTGTGCTTACCCTAAAAAGTGATTTTTGGTCGGAAGTATGGTCTAACACCCAAATGTCAAATTGTTTTGAAATGATTTCTTGATTTTTTGATTTTAACTCTAACGAATCATTTGGACGATTAGATGAAAAAACAATTTTTGTTGAACCATCAACAAAACGAGGATTGATGTCATCAAAAACATCATTGGTTAAGTTCTTTTGTGAGTTTGAGCCAATGTTGTACAAATACAAATCGGACTGACCTTTCGATACTGCAGAGAATATAAGTTGTTTTCCATCATGAGAATATCCAAAATCGAGCACTTTTTCGAGATTAAATAAGGCTTTTACTTCTATACCACCGGTATTGATATCGAAATAATGCATCATTAATAATCCTTTTTCTTCGGTAATAAAAGCCAGTGTTTCGCCAGAAGGATGCCATGCCAAAATAGGATAAGATTTATCGTTGATTCGATACATTTTATGCTCTCGCTTGTATATTTTGTATTGCTTCTTTTGGTCTAAGTAATAAACGTATATTTTGTATTTACCCAATTGGTCAGTAACGTAAGCAAACGATTTTCCATCGGCACTCGATTTATATTGTTTATATTCTCTTCGTTTTCTTATTTTTAATTGTTCAAACTGTTTGTAAACTAAGGTGTTGTTTGGCAAATTATCAAATTCTTGTTGGTAATACTCAAACCAATCTTTTCGTAGTGTTTTTAGCGATACACCCAATACATACAAAAATCCCCTATCAACACTTTGAGTTAAACGGGTCATGTACAAAATATTCGGAATTACATTATCGCCATAAGTATTAGCAATGTACGACCAAATAGAATGACCAGCAATAATGCTTTCGTCACTTGTTAACCGATTAAATTTTTGATATTTTCCTGAAGTTATTCCATCCCTTACTTTGTTCTCTATTTCTGGATTCCAAGGCTCAGCCATGTATGAAGTTAATCCATTAATATACCAATCGGGCAAGGTTAAAAGGCTAGAGTTTTTAATTACAGCAGCCCAACTAGCACCATACACTTGTTGGTTTATTAAAACATGAGCAATACCATTTTTTATTTGTTTGTCAAAATCGGCATGATTGCCATTGAAATAAATAAAAACCTTTGAACCTAAAATTTGAGTAACCCCTCCTATTTCTCCATTTTCTAGGCTTAAACCAATGTTACTTTGTTTAAAGTCGGATTGTTTGTTGTAAATGATAAATTGAATTTTTTCTTTTAAATCGAAATCGAAGAATTCTTCTTGGTCTTCAATTAACTGGGGAGCAATTTTAGAAGTATAAACAGCTAGTTCATTTCCTCCAGTATAAAAATAGGTTTCGTACTTGTCAAAGCGGTAGTATTTCCATTCGTAGTTTTTAAACTGAACCCTGTTTTTGCCGAATCCAGTATTTGTTCCGTTGTAAAACTGAGCCACAACACTACTGTTGCCTAAAACCAATAAAGCCAAAAGCAGTGCAACAGTATGGTATTTTAATAGTTGTTTAATGGCTTTAATTCGTATAAAAACAGTTGTAAAAATAATCAATTTTAATTCAAAAATGAGCAGCATTTGGAGATACTACCATCAAGAATGTTTAAAATGTTAACTTTGTTCTTTTTCTAATTTATTTTAATGAAATGATAACCATAAACACCTTTACTTATAACGGATTTCAAGAAAACACCTATGTGTTAACCGACGAAACAAATGAAGCGGTAATTATTGACCCAGGATGTTATTCAACTACTGAGCAGACGGAATTATATAATTTTATTAAAAACAACAACCTCAATCCTGTAAAACTATTAAATACGCATTGCCATATCGACCATATTTTAGGAAATAATTTTGTTGCTACTAAGTTTGGTGTAGAGTTGTATATTCATCAACTGGATTTACCTACTTTACATGCAACAACCGAATATGGACATTTGTATGGATTTACTGTAGATAAATCGCCAGAGCCTGCTCATTTTTTTAAAGATGGCGATGTAGTTAAATTTGGAAATTCTACTTTAGAAGTAATTTTTACACCCGGACATGCACCAGGACACGTTGTTTTTGTAAATCGTGAGCAACGATTCGTTATCAATGGAGATGTATTATTTAGAGGAAGTATTGGTAGAACCGATTTACCGGGAGGAAATCATCAAACATTGATTGACAGTATTAAAACAAAACTTTTTACTTTACCCGACGATTACGTGGTTCATACTGGTCATGGACTAACCACAACCATTGGTTACGAGAAAAAATACAATCCGTTTTTAAACTAATTATTACTTTGAAACCCGACTTAAGGAAAAATATAGACACCCCTTACCAACCTATTAAGGATAGGAGCAAAAGAGCTATAACCATTTCTATTTTTGGTTTGTTTATAGGTTTTGGTTTAATCATTTTGATGTACCCCCTAACCTTAATTAACTTTTTAAAACTTACCCAATTGTTTATTGGATTTTCAGTTGTTGGTTTCTTAATTCCTTTAAAGTTGTATCAACGCTGGTTTCATTTTATTAAGTATGAAATGATATTGTTTAACCTCATGGGTATTGGACCATTTTTTACTGCGTTGTTTTTAGTATTAAACTTTTTATTTAGCTCAAATCCACAAACAATTAATTACGAGATAATTGGATTTGAAAAAAGTGGTGGTGGAATAGATTTAAAATTACGTTCTGAAATACAAGAAATTAACCCAAAAATTACTTATTTAAGCGAAGTAAACCTAGAAGAATTTACTTTTGCTAAAACCATTGATATTACACTAGCAGATGGTTTGTTTGGTTTTAAAATAATAAAAGACAGGACTTTTAGAAAATAAAAAAAGCCTCCTAAATAATTAGGAAGCTTCTATTTAACAAACTAATTATACTAACAACCAACGCTAGCCTTTCCAATGGTAAGCTGGAATTTTTGCTGAACTTTTATTCCTTTTGAATTTTCTGCAGGCTTCCATTTTGGCATTTTATTTACCAAATTGACCAATAATTTATCAACTTCTGGTTTTCCAGATGTCATAGATATGCTAACATTACTAATTCCACCTTCTTCATTAATTGTAAAATCAACCATACATTGCTCTATGTCATTTGGGACTTTACTAATATTCTCTTTTAAATATTCTCTAATGTAATCGCGTTCACCTTCGTATTTAGCTTCTGTATCAGGAATAATGTATTCTGCCTGTATTTCTGGAATCACTGTCATGGAAACATTTATTTCATTATTTTCAATACGATTGGTTGATGGATTATCATATTTGTACTTAACATGTATAATAATATCAGTGTTTAAATCGATGGCACTTAAAATGTTTTTCTGTTCTTGACTCAAGACATTGTTTTTACTTTTACCTGTCATTGTTTTACCATTACAAGTAGCTATAATTTCTACTGAAGTATAACTGGTAATCCAATTTTCGGGATAACCAGAAATAACATCGTTAATCAACTGCGCTTTTTTCAGTGTTTCTTGTTGAACAGGTCGTCGATATTTTGCTCGAATACCGTATCTCAAATCTTCATTAACTGGAAGAGAATCTATTAAAGATGTTGCCGATAGTCCCTCAATGTTAGTATTAATGGCTTGTCCTTTATTTATAAAGCTAATACCAATAGTTCCAACAGTAAGAAATACAACGCTTATAGTTATTATTCTTTTTTTCATGCTCTTAAATTTAGTTTATTTAAGAGCAAAGCTAGATTTATAGAAACCAACGAATGTAAATCTATTGTAAAAAGATGTAAATGAAATGTAAAATAACCTTATTGTTTTACAAACAGTAAAAGGTTTTGCAGAAGAGAAGGGATTCGAACCCCCGATACATTGCTGTATACACGCTTTCCAAGCGTGCGCCTTAAGCCACTCGGCCACTCTTCTTTATACAACAAAACTAAGGGTTATTTTCCAACCACCACAAATTCGGTTCTACGGTTTTTAGCTTTTCCTTCTTCTGTTTTATTATCGGCAATTGGTTTAGTAGAGCCAAAACCTTTGTACGACAAACGATTGGGTTCAATATCTTCTAAAATCAAATAGTTGTAAACTTCTTTAGCACGGCTTTCAGATAAGGTTAGGTTTTGGTTAGCATCACCTACATTATCGGTATGTCCGTGAATGGCAACTTTAACCGTTGGGTTATCTTTTAAGAAGGCAATAAACTCATTTAAAACCAACATAATTTTTGGTGTAATTTCAAACGAATTGGTTGCAAAGTTGATGTTGTTTATTTTATAAGCCTCACCTACTTCAATTGGTTTTATTTCCACTTTTTCTGTGTTAATAGCCTTGCCTACAACAATTTCTTCGGAGCTTATCAACTGCGAACTAAAAGCATAACCTTTCTTTTTTGCAGTAAGCATAATGTCTTCATCTTTATCAACGGTCATTACAGCAACATATTCTCCTGTGTTTTGGTCAATAACCCCTTCCACTTCTCTATTGGTTTTAGTGTTTTTTAGTAATACTTGAGCTCCTTCTGGTACTTCACCTTTGTTGTTTTTAATTTCACCATTTACAAACACTACTTTTTGAGGTCTTGCTCGTTCATACAAATCAAACGAATAAATATTTAAATCTTTTGTTGTAGCATCTTCCGAACCAAAATACGCCTTGTCGCCATCACGGTTAACAATAAACCCATGTTCGTCGTTTTTGGTATTAATTGGGTAACCAATATTTATTGGTTTGGAAAATTGGTTGGTTTGTGGGTCGAGTTTTGAATAAAAAATATCGTAACCACCTAACCCGATATGACCTGTTGATGAGAAATACAAGGTGTAGCTATCTGAATGCATAAAAGGAGATTTTTCATCTTCTCCAACAGTATTTATTGGAGCTCCTAAACTGATTGGATCACCCCAACTTCCATCTGCTCTTCGTTCACTTTTATAAATATCCATGTCGGGAGCAAATGGATCCATTACTCTTGTAAAATAAAGGGTTTTATTATCGGCTGAAATAGAAGGTTGTGCTTCCCAAGTTATTTCAGTATTGATGTTGCTTCCAATAGATTGAAGTTTAGTCCATTCTCCATCAATTAATTCAGAGAAATAAATATCCGCATTATCAAATTTCTGTCCTCTTCCTGAAGGGTTTTTACCTCGGTAAGGAATTACATCAACAATGGTTATAAAAATCATTTTGTTGTTTACCGAAATACTTACTCCACCTTGAAATTGTCCTAAATTAAATGGCGTAGGCATTGGAATACCTCCACTAAATTTATCCTTTGCAATTTGACGGCTTACAATAAACAATTCTTTCTCTCCACTATCAACCGAACCTTTTGTTTCATCGGGCATTTTACGGGTAAAATACAAGTACTTGTTGTCTGGTGAAAGCATAGGCAAATATTCATCTCGCTGTGTTGCTGGACCAACAACTAACATCGGATTAAATGGTACACTATCTTTTAACAATTGAAAATAAGTATCGATATTTTCTATGCGTTCGGCAGCTTTACGCTCATCATTTTTAAATGCTTTTGGAGAACTTAAAATGGTTTGATAAAACGGTCGAGCTTTTTCGTATTGTTTTAAACTGTAATAATAATCGCCTAATCGCATTGGAGCATAGAAACCTCTATACTCAGGACATATTTCAATGATTTTGTTATAATATTCTAATGCTCGGTTTACGTGTTGTTCAACTTCCTTTCCAGGTCTTGCTGTTGCCGATTTTCGTTCATTAATGCCGGCTAATTCATCGTAAGCCTCCAAATAAGTTGGGTCAATTTTAATGGCTTCTATTAAGGCTTTATAATAGGTACTCATATCAGCCTTTTTAGCAGATTCTACTAATTTAACAGCCTTTTTTTTAGGCTCAGGACAAGATTCTTCCTGAGCAAAAGTTGCTAGAGATAGAAAAACAAAACCGATAAATAAACCTTTTCTAATCATTCTTATTTTTGAGCTTCAGCCTTAGCAATCAATTTATCAGCTTCTTCTTTTGCTTTAGCATCTATTTGGTCAGCTTTAGCATTAGCTTCATTTTCTACCTTTTGAGCATTGGTTTCAGCCGAGCTTTTTAATTTTTTACCAGCTTCTTCAGCTAATTTTTTCTTAAATGGATTACCTCCTGCTTCGCTAAGCAATTTTTGTGCCTGTTTATCAGCTTCAGCTCGAATAACATCTCCAGCTTTTTTACCTTCCGCTCTTACTTTATCCGATTGATTTTTAGCTTCAGCTACTAATTTTGCAGCTTCTTCCTTAGCTTTTGCTATGGCTTGCTCTTTTGCTTTATCAATTTCTTGGTTTATTTTTTCTTTAACTTGTTCTTTTACATCGTTAACAATACTGGTTGCAGCTCCTTTTAAGCTAGTTGATATTTTTGGGTCAGTAAATGTTCCACCAATCAATACATCCACATTAACATGTTCTGCTGCTTTTAAGTTTAATCCTAAACCTGATGCCTGAGCATTCATTTTATCATAAGCAGCACTCATACCCATATCTTTACTCGGAATTTTTAATGCCATTTTATAATCAACTGTTTGGTCTAAACCGTTTGAGCCCGACATGGTTCCAACAGTATTACCCATTTTAACATCAAATGGTTTGGTATAAACTCTACCATCTTTTATTTCATAAGAAATATTGGTGTTGGTTAAACTATAGTTTTTTAGTTTGTCGTTTTTAAGTATATCAGCCAATTTAACCATAGGCTTAAATTCTTTAACCTCAATATTCTGAGTTTGCATAAAACCACCACCATTAAGTGTATTTAAGTCGGGTTCCATTTTGTCATTTAATACACCAGTAACAGCAAGTTTAGTATTGAATTTACCATACGTTTGTTTTACAATTGGAGCCATTTCGGTAACCGAATTAAATGTTGTAGCAACAGTTTGTACATCAAAATTTTTAATGTCCATATCGAATTTAATACCAGGCACTTTTGGATTGGTAGTTTCATAAAAACCATTCATTACCATGCTTCCCCCCATTAAATTCATACTTAGGTTTTGCATATCAATTTTTTGATCTTTCACTAACAATAATCCTTTAACATTATCTATTTGAATGTTGTCGTAAATAATTTTAGTAAAACTAGATGTAAGTGTGAAATCAATGTTTTTAGGAACTCCCACTACAGCAAGTGGTTCTTCTGCTTCTGTGGTTGTAGTAGTCGTTGCAGCTGGCTCAGATTCACCCATAAACTCGTTTACATCTAACAATGTTGATGTAACATTAAACTTACCTGTTAATACTTGGTCTTCAGCAAAAACATACGATAAGATGTTATCAATTCTACCGTTTGCTTGCATATCTGTTTTACCAATTTTTGCATCAAAATTGGCTAACTCAACGTGTTGTGGTGAAAAGTTTAAACTAACCATGTTTAACATTACATCGTAAGGCAAAGAATCAGATTTGTAAAGCATACCTTCTAACATCATGTTACCTTCAGCTTTAAAATCTTGGTATTGCTCTTTTTCTATAGAAGACATTCTACCATTAATGCTTACATCAGAAGTAAAAATACCATTCATTTCATCTCCTTTTTCTAAAGGCATAACGTCTTTAATAGTTGATAAATCCAATTTAGCTTTTAAACTTGCCAATACATTTGGGTCGGAAATAGGAGTCTTTAGCAACATAGTAGCATCAACAGGATTTCCAGCCATTTCTATATGAAATTTTTTCAAGTCAATAACTGTATGGTCTTCTACCCCATCTTTATTATCAATTCGTAAATCCACTTGGATGTTGTTTACTGATTTTGGTAAATCAGGGTATTTAAACATCGCATTTTCTATAATTAATTTAAGGGCAAATGCTGGCAATTTATTTTCGGCATAAATACCTTTCGCAAAACCATCTAAAGCTAATTTTCCAGCAGTTTTCACGTTTTTAAAATCGGTCATGTAAACGGCAGGAACCATTGATAAGATATTTTTAAAATCAGTTTTCTTCGCACTGAATTTAATATCCATATCAATATCATCAGTTGGCATTGCAATCCAACCATCCATTCCTAAGATAAGTTCGTTTACTTTAAATTCGTTTTCTTTAAACGTATATTTTGAGTTAGTTAAATCGGCATCAATATCTGCTTTTGCTTCAATGATAGCATTTTTCATGTAATTAACTCCGTCCATCTTAAGGTTTAAGGTATCAATAGTAGTAGTAGTTTTCAATGCAGTGAAATCAGCTGTCATATCACCACTTAAGTTGAAATTTAAACCCATAATTTCAGTAACCAAATTCATGGTTTCATCTTTATATACAATTCGTCCATTGGTAATGGTTAAATCTTTTAACCCTAATTTAAATGCAGAAGGTTCTTCAACTGTAGTAACGGTATCTTCTTCAGTAGCTTTCATAATATCCCAGTTGGCTGTTGTATCTGCCAAAACAATAGCATTTACAACTGGATTTAGAATATGAATAGTTTTAATATTGATTTCATCACCACTAATTACACTCATTAAATCTACCGTAAGTTTTAGATTGTCTAAACTTGCAAGAGTAACTCCTTCAAATTTATCCACTCCATCAACTTTAACATTATTTATAGAAAAATTGAAGTTTGGAAAAGTGCTTAACAATCCCATATCGAAATCACCAAAATCAACTTTAGCATTAAGCATGTTATTGGTTTCTGTTTTAACCAATTCAATAATTTTTCCTTTAAATATAAAAGGTAATGCGATAATGATTAGCAACAATGCTAAAAACGATATTCCTGTGATTTTTAAAGCTTTCTTCATTTTATTTTGATTTTTTTGAGAGTTAAAATTATACTTTTTTGCTAATGGTTTTTTGTTATTTGGTTTCAGTTTTGGCAATAATAGCTGCCACAGTAATATCTCCTGTAACATTTACAACTGTTCGGCACATGTCTAATATTCTGTCTATTGGAAAAATAATTGCAATCCATGCTGGGTTTAATCCAACAGAGTCTAACACAATCATTAACATAACCAACCCTGCACTAGGAACAGCAGCAGAGCCAATTGACGCTAAAGTTGCTGTTAATACAATGGTGAGTTGTTGTGCAAAATCTAGCTCTATTAAATGTATTTGTGCTAAATAAACTACAGCAACAGCCTGATAAAGACTAGTTCCGTCCATATTTACGGTTGCTCCAATGGGCAATACGAAACTTGAAACTTCTTCGGGTACTTTTAGGTTGTCGTTCACACATTCCATTGTAACAGGAAGTGTTGCTGCACTTGAACTTGATGAGAATGCTAACAATTGTGCAGGGCTTATTTTCTTAAAAAAATCGATGTACTCAAACTTCTTGACAAATACTTTTATTAAAATTGGATAAACAACAAAAGTCATTAAAACAAGCCCTAAAACAACAACTAAACTATAACCACCAAGATTTATAATTATTTCTTGAATGGCTTTTGGGTTGTCTCCAGCCATCTCTGTTAATTTTGAAGCCATAAGGGCAAACACAAAAAATGGAGCACCTTTCATGATAATGTCAACCATTTTTAGAAAAACATCATTAAAAGCATCCAGAAACGATTCAATATTTTTTGCTTTGGTTTTATCTATCTGTAATAATACTACTCCAAAAAATATGGCAAAGAAAATAATCTGAAGCATTAGCTTGTTGTTTGATAATGATAAAAATATGTTATCAGGAATCATATCAACTACAAACGTTAAAGGACTTGCTTCTTTCGTTTTTTTTGCTTCTACTTTGCGTTCTTGAATACTTTGGTCAGTGTCTACTTTTGTTTTTTCTTCTTGAAATTGGTTAGTTGCACTATTTAAATAACTAGCGTAATTAATATCTGTTAAATACGATTTATGGTCTTTTACTTCGATACCATTTTCATTTGCCCATAATTCGTAGGCAATTCTATTTTTTATTTTTTGGTCTTCAGATAAATTGTTGCCAGGTTTAAAAACATTAACTAGCAGCAAACCTAATGAAACAGCAAAAATGGTAGTAAGTAAATAGGCAGAAAGTGTTTTAAAGCCAACTCTACCTAGCTTTTTTATATCTGACAATCCTGCAATACCTGTTATTACAGAAAAAAGAACCAACGGAATGGCTATTAATTTTAATAAGTTAATAAATATAGTACCAAAGGGAGCAATCCAATCTTTAGTAAAAACTGACCATCCTAAATTAGATGATAAATAAGCCCATACAACTCCTAAAAGTAGTCCAATAATTATTTTCCAATGTAAAGCTATTTTTTTCATCAATATTATTTTATAACTTGATTGTTCTATTTAGTAAAATATGGTCAACTACAACCATAGCAGCCATTGCTTCAACAATAGGTACTGCTCTTGGTAAAACACAAGGATCGTGACGCCCTTTTCCCATTATATCGGTTTGATTAAAGTTAATATCTATGGTTTGTTGTTTTTGCATAATGGTTGCAACAGGCTTAAAGGCAACTCTAAAAAAGATATCTTCCCCATTACTTATTCCCCCTTGTATTCCTCCTGAGTTATTGGTTTTTGTTTTTACCCTTTTGTTCTCAACAAAAAATTCATCATTATGAACAGAACCCTTTTGGGTAACTCCAGAAAATCCAGAACCAAATTCAAATCCTTTGGTTGCATTTATTCCTAACATTGCTTTTGCTAGGTCGGCTTCTAATCTATCAAATACTGGACTTCCTAATCCAACAGGAACATGTTTAATAACGCAACTAACCACTCCGCCAATGGTATCACCTTCTTTTCTAATCTTATCAATGTAATTAAACATGGCATCAACTAAATTTTCATCGGCACACCTCACTGCATTGGTATAAGTATGATCTAAATTTAACTGCTGATAATTTTTTAACGATACTATCTCACCAACCTGAGAAACGTAAGCATTTATTGAAATTCCATAATGATTTAAAATTAATTGTGCTACTGCACCACCAACAACTCTACAAGCAGTTTCTCTGGCAGAACTTCTTCCTCCTCCACGATAATCTCTTGTGCCGTATTTTGAAAAATAAGTAAAATCGGCATGAGATGGTCTAAATTTGTCCTTAATGTGGTCGTAATCTCCTGATTTCTGATTGTCGTTTTTTATAATAAACCCAATAGAAGTTCCTGTTGTAACGCCTTCAAAAATACCGCTTAAAAATTCTACCGTGTCACTTTCTTTTCGTTGCGTAGTAATTCTAGATTGTCCAGGTTTCCTTCTATCTAATTGTTGTTGAATAAAATCGAAGTCAAGTTTTAATCCTGACGGACACCCATCAATAACACCGCCAATTGCCGAACCATGAGATTCTCCAAAAGTAGTTAGTTTAAATATATGTCCAAATGTATTTCCTGCCATAAAGTATTCCAAAAATAAGGCTAAAAATGCAACATTTTAAAGGCTCTTTCATTTTTTTACTAACTTCGAAGCATTAAAGAAATTGTAATGGGAAGAATACTCATAAAAAACATTAAAGAGTTGGTTCAAGTTTTGGAACCTCTGGTGAAAAAATTATCGGGAAAAGAAATGGCAAATTTATCAACCATTAAAAATGCTTGGTTAGCCATTGAAGATGATTTAATTGTTGGTTTTGGAAAAATGGAAGATTGGGAAGGCATTTCGGATTGGACCAACCTTGAAGTTATTGATGCAACAGGTAAAATGGTTTTTCCAACTTGGTGCGATTCGCACACACATTTGGTC
Source organism: uncultured Vicingus sp. (assembly GCA_964398455.1). Classification (GTDB taxonomy): domain Bacteria; phylum Bacteroidota; class Bacteroidia; order Flavobacteriales_E; family Vicingaceae; genus Vicingus. Next base: position 41,020 of record CAYNMR010000002.1, read on the forward strand.
TATGCTTCAAGCAGAGAGGAAGAATTTGTAGATAGGATTAAAGGATTAACTTATCAGGAAATTGCTGCTAAAGGTGGTGGTATTTTAAATTCAGCAAAAAAATTACAAACTAAAACAGAAGAAGAACTTTATCAAGATGCATTAAAAAGAATTCAAGAAATTCAACAAATGGGAACAGGAGCTGTTGAAATTAAAAGTGGTTATGGACTTAGTATTGATGCCGAACTGAAAATGCTTCGTGTAATCAGAAAATTAAAACAAACAACTGGAATGGAAATTAAAGCTACTTTTTTAGGAGCTCATGCCATTCCTGTTGAATACAAAGAAAACAGAACAGCTTATATTGATCTAATTATCAATGAAATGTTACCAAAAATTAAAGAAGAACAGTTCGCTGATTATATTGATGTTTTTTGCGAAACTAATTATTATACAGTAGAAGAAACTGATAGGATTTTAGCTGCAGGAGTGAAATATGGATTAACCCCAAAAATTCATGTTAATCAGTTTACATCTATTGGAGGAATTCAGGTAGGAATTCAACATCAGGCACGTTCGGTTGATCATTTAGAAGTAATGACTGAGCAAGATATTTTAGATTTAGCAAAATCAACTGTTATGCCTACACTTCTTCCCTCTTGTTCATTCTTTTTGGGGATTCCTTATGCTCCAGCACGAGAATTAATTAACACGGGTTTACCCATTGCGTTAGCTACCGATTTTAACCCAGGTTCTACCCCATCAGGAAACATGAATTTTGTTTTGTCTTTGGCTTGTATCAATTATAAAATAACTCCTGAAGAAGCCATAAATGCTGCAACCATAAATGCTGCCTATGCAATGGGCTTAGAAAATACTCACGGAAGTATTACGATTGGTAAAAAAGCAAATTTTTTTATAACTAAAGAAATTCCTTCAATTGCCTTTATTCCCTATTATTTTGGGAAGGATTGTATTGAAGAGGTTTTTATAAATGGAATTGTTATTTAGATAATATTTTATAAACTGCTATATATTCTCCTGATCTTCCTTTTATAGGTTGAGTTTTTTCTAAAACAGACCCAGGAATATCTGCCTCCCATTGACCATTCTTTATTTCACCTTTAATCTTAATGGTTTGATTTAGGTATTTTAGTAGTTTTTCTTTTGACACATATCCCTCATCTATCTTAACGAAGTATTTTGTTTCATTAATTAAAAGTAGAAGTTCTATTTCATCATTATTTCGTTTCTTTTTACGTTCGGTTACAATAGCAAAAAATTCATTTTTTTTTAGTGTTTCTTCTTGTTTAATATCAACATTAGCTGAAGGTGCTGTAACGGGCTGATTTTTACACGAAAAAATCAAAAGAAATAGGACGATGATGTATGAATTTTTCATAAAAAATGTAATTAAAAAAGGCTCTACAAATGTAGAGCCTTTTCTTTATAATCGTAAAGATTAATAAATTATTGTTTTACAAAAGTATTAGTGATTACTTCGTTACCGTTTGTAATTCTAATAGTATATAAACCATTGTTGTAGTTAGCAACATTAATGTTAGATTTAGAATTGCTTACTACTTCAGAGTAAACAACTTGACCTAAAGCATTAACTACTTCTAAAGTTGAACCTTTAACTACATCATTTACTAAAATATTTTCAGTAGTCGGGTTTGGATAAACACTAAAAGTTGAGTTAGTTAATTCATTAACACCTGTTGGAGTTGGAACTTCTCCAAAAATTGGTCTTAATACAAAAACAACATTGAAACCAAAAGCTTCATTATTAGCCCAATCTCCAGCAGGAGTACCTGGGAAGTTTACCCATGTTTTACCTGGAGCTAAAATACCAGTTGTAGTACCAATAGTAGAATTAGCTGCAGTTGGTTCTTGAGCAATAAATGCATATTCACCAACAGGCAAAATTAATGGAGTTGTAAATGGTAATACTCTCATTGTATTAGTAGCAGCATCAACAGTTATAACATCAGTAGTACCAAAAACAGTCGTTGGTTTGCCTGTACCATCTACATTATAAATTGTAACACTAAATGACTCACCAGTCATTGGAGGAGTTCCTGTATTACTTAAAAATACTTCAACCGAAGTTAATGTATCTTGTGCTATCATTGTAAAGTTTTGACCTAATTCTCCAGGAGTTCCAGCACCGATACCTAATGTACCTGTTACAGTACCTGTAATACTAGCATTATCTCTAGCATAAGTAGAGTCAATTAAAATTGCTGTAGTTAATGTATCGTTTGATAAATTAGAATCAGTAATTGTAGCAGAAGAAACAATATATTCTAATAAGAACTGACCTGTAGCAACTGGCATAAATGTACCTGCATTTAATGAAGCAGATGCAGTACTTAAAATACCTGTAGCTGAACTAGAAACAGTTTGAATTGGAGTTGGGTTTGGTAACTCATAAACGTTAACAGTTAAAACAGCATCAGTCACATCAGCAGAACCATTATTTCTAACAGTTGCAGTTAAAGGATATCCCGATGGATTAATTTGAGAAACAGGAACCATTGTGTAAACTAAACCAGTTACAGCAAGAGTTTGTAAGTCTTCTGTTGGAGGAGCAACTGCTGTAAATGTAAAAACATTTGTAGCGCCAGTTGCTGAAACAGCTAAACCTTGTTGGATGCTTTCAATATCAGTTCCACCATCAGCCCAGTCATCAACCATAATGATGTCATATGTTTGACCGATTGTTAAACAAACAGGACCAACAGTTACTGTGGTATTATTGCCAAACGCACCAGGATCACTAGGGGCTGCTGCTTGAGCACCACCACCAGCACATCCTACATTGGTATTACCAAACGATGCAACAGTACCCGTTCCACAAGCATTACCTGTAGGAACAATTTCCCAATATGCTTCATAACCCCATGTATCAGTAGATACATCAAATGAAACAGCTACTTCGCCACCAGCACACTGAGCATTTGCAAAGTTTGCTAAGCCTAAGAAAGCAAGAATAGTAAATCCTACTTTCTTAAAAATTTGTAATTTTTCTTTCATAAATAAATTTTTTAATTAGTAATAATTTTAAGAATCACAAATTTATAAATTATAATTCATATAGGTTCTTAATATGATAAAGAAATTGACATAAAGTTATGAACTCCCCATTTTTAATTAAGTTTCAGAGGCTTTTTTTTATTTGCTTATAATTAAAGGTTTTCTATATTTTTTAATTAATAATGTTTGTAATTTTACGGATATAAAAAAGCTTGTTATGCAAAAAGAAACCATTTTTATTCATATACCTAAAACGGGAGGAACAACCATTAACACTGCTCTTTACGATTCATATTGGCAAACAGAGGTTGATTTTTTTTATCGTCACATCCAATTAAAAGAAGGAAAAAAATCAAATGCCGGAGATATTTTTGATCCTAAAAACTTTGACCAATATAAAAAGTATAACATTTTAATGATGCTGAGACATCCTATAGATAGGGTAACATCTGAATATCATTTTATTAAGGAACGAAAAAATTTCATGGAGTTATTAAAGAAGAAACCCAATGATTTTAAAGATTATATTAATAATTATCAAACCCAAAATGGAGTTGTTAATTTTTTAATGGGCAGACAATTTTTTGGAACTCGAAAAGCCTCTGAAGAAGATTTGGAACAGATTATTGAAGCTATAGAGGCTATTCCTATTCATGTTGGTATTTTTGAGGATTTTACTTCGTCATTGCAATATTTTTCTGATGTAGCTGGAATAAAATGGAAAAAAGAAATTGAAGTAAAAAGAATGACCTTTAATAGACCAAAAGTTAATGAATTAACAGATGAATTAAAATCTTTAATACTAGAACACAATCAACTAGATCTCAAGCTTTATGAATATTGTTTGGGTAAATTTGAAAGTATTAAGAAAAATATAAAAGAACCTAGTATTCAATTTAAAAAGGATAAATATACCCATGTTATTCCTTATGCTGTTAGCATGTGCTTGTTTGAGTTTTGTATGGAAAATAAAAAGTTTATAAATAAAAACAAGCCTTTTTTTGGCAAGCTAACAAATTTTATGATAACTCAGTTAAAAATTACTGATGGATTAGTTTTTACTAAAACTTGGAATGAGACATTTTTAAATGCAATATCTTACTATTATCCAGAAAGTACTTTATATAAATCATTAAAGGAGAACTACAATCCTGAAAATGATGCACTTGATGAAACTGCTAAAATGGCAATACTACTCGATGAGTTTTTTGAAAATAATTCATTGATTACCCATGAATATTATAAGCCAATGGAATTTAAAGGATTTTTAATTATAAAACAAGATGGTGTTGTAGAAGAAAAGAAACAAAGTTTTTTTTCTAAATTCTTTAAATAATTTCTAAAATCCAATAATGTACGTTTTCGAGTCTATATTTTAGATTTGAAAACTTTACTTTTAAACTTCTTAAACTAACTAAACTTTCAAAAAATGATTAAAAAACTAATTGCAGTAGCTGCTTTTTGCTTTGTTGTATTTTCAGCCAATTCGGCTACACATGAGCTTTATGGTAAAAAAGCTGATGAAAAAATACCTGGTAGCGAGGTAGTTCGTTACAAGGATTTTACTTCTATTCCAAATTATGTGAAATTTAAATCAGGTTTTGAATTACCTTTTAATAAACTAGAGAATTGGTTAGCAACCTTCTATAATTCAGATGTTAAATTTGGTTTACAACTTTTAAGTACAGAAACAGATAGACTTGGGTTTACACATTTTCGTTACCAACAAACCATAAATAACATACCTGTAAAATTGAGTATGTTTATTGTTCATGTCAAAAATGGTCTTATTGTTTCTATGAATGGAGAATTATTTAATCCTAATTTAAATAGCACTTCTTATTCTCTTTCTAAAACAGATGCTTTATCTAAAGCTTTATCATCAATTGGTGCAACAAAATATAAATGGGAAGTTGTTAGTGAAGAAAATCATTTAAAATGGGAGCAAAATGATGTAAATGCTACCTACTACCCTACTGGAAAATTAATTTACATAAATAAAAACGGAAATATAGCCAATGAATTAAAGTTAGCTTATGTTTTTAATATTTATGCTCAAGAGCCATTGTCACGTCAAGAGGTTTATATAGATGCAAATAATGGTGAGGTTTTGTGGACTGAAAATAAAATCCATCATGTGGATGAAGTTGGAACAGCAGCAACAGGATACAGTGGAAATCAAACCATGACCTCAGATAATATGGGTGGCGGTGTGTATCGATTACAAGAAACAGGTAGAGGAAATGGTGTAAGAACATTTAATTGTAATAATACGACTAACTACACCAATACTGACTTTACTAATGGGTCAAGTACATGGAGTTTAGCGGGAGTTGATAAATATGCGACAGATGCACATTGGGGTTCTGAAATGACTTATGATTATTACTTAAATAAGCACGGAAGAAACAGTATAGATAATGCTGGTTTTAGATTAGATAGTTATGTTCATTATGATAATAATTATGGTAACGCTTTTTGGGATGGACAACGAATGACTTATGGTGATGGAAGCTCTGGAAATAGTCCATTTACAGCACTAGATATTGCTGGACATGAGATTACTCATGGTTTAACCACTTTTACAGCTGATTTAGTATATCAAGATGAATCGGGTGCTTTAAATGAATCGTTTAGCGATATTTTCGGTGTTTCTGTAGAGTTTGTTGCTCGTCCAGGTAATGCAAACTGGCTAATGGGCGAAGACCTAGGTTTTACCATACGAAACATGTCTAACCCAAATGCTAATGGTGATCCAGATACTTATTTTGGAAATAACTGGGCTGCTCTAGGTGGTGCTGATAATGGCGGTGTTCACACAAACAGCGGTGTACAAAACTTTTGGTACTATTTATTAACGATGGGTGGTTCCGGAACAAATGATAATGGAGATCCTTACACAGTGATGGCTTTAGGCTTAGATAAAGCAGGTGAAATTGCCTTTAGAAATTTAACAGTTTATTTAACTACAAACTCTCAGTATGTTGATGCACGTTTCTATGCAATACAATCTACTGTTGATTTATATGGAGCATGTACACCAGAAGTTGAATCTGTTACTAATGCATGGTATGCTGTTGGTGTTGGAAATCCTTATCAGCCTTTTACTGTTAGTGATTTTGAATCATGTATTACCACTTCTTGTTCAATTCCTTTTACTGTAGATTTTAATAATTTGAGTGTTAATGGAGGTTCTTTTGATTGGGATTTTGGTGATGGTAATTCTAGCTCAACCATGAACCCTTCTCATACTTATACTTCTTATGGTACTTTTACTGTAGAGTTATTTGCCGACGGAGGAGCATCGTGCGGAACTGATACCGAAACAAAAACAGCCTTTATAACAATTGACTCCACTTTAGCATGTAATACTATTATGCCAACATCTGGAACTACAATACTAACGGGTTGTTCAGGTACTTTATTCGATAGTGGAGGACCTTGTTCTATTTATGGAGCAAATCAAACTGCACAAGTAACTATTTCTCCTACAGGAGCAGGTAAAGTTCATTTAAATTTTACCATGTTTGATGTTGAAGCTGGTGATCAAGGTGGAACCATTTGTAACTATGATAACGTAAAAATCTACGATGGACCATCTACTTCATCAACTCTAATTGGTACTTATTGCAACAATAATTTACCTCCATCAACCATTTCTTCTTCAAGTAGTTCAATAACTATTTTGTTTTTATCAGATCCAGGTTTAGAAGAATCAGGTTTTCAAATTGATTGGACTTGTGAAGTAGCTACAATGGCTCCTTCTGTAGATTTTTCTGTTGATATGGATACGACTTGTACTGGAGCTGTTAAGTTTAAAGATTTATCTATAAACGGACCTTCGACTTGGTTATGGAATTTTGGTGATGGTAACACTTCAACATTACAAAACCCTAATCATACTTATTCTCAACCTGGTTTATATAATGTTAAACTTACTGCAACAAATATTATTGGTTCAGATTCTGTAACAAAAAATAGTTTAGTATTTGTAGACATGCCTGATTTGCCTGTTGTAACTGGCGATAGTATTTGTACGAATAATGTTGCTAACCTATCTGCAACAGGTACAGGTCTTATTAGATGGTTTTCGGTTCCAACAGGTGGAGCATTTCTCTCTACAGGAAATAACTACACTACTCCTGTTTTAACAAATACTACAACGTATTATGCTGAGAATTTTGTTGCGGCAACATTACAAAGTTTAGGTAAATTTGATAATACTGGTGGAGGCGGATACTTAAGTAATGAACATTATTTAGTTTTTGATGCGTATCAACCATTTTTCCTTCAATCGGTTAAAGTTTATGCACAAACCACAGGTTCTCGTACCATTCAACTGCAAGACAATACTGGTGCTGTTATAGCTACAAAAACTTTAAATGTTACAGCAGGAACTAGAACATTGAATTTACTATTTAATGTTCCTGCTGGAACTGATTATAGGTTAGTTTTAACAAATGCTTCTGCGGTACAAGATTTATATAGAAATAATTCTGGTGTTACTTTTCCTTATGATTTAAATGGATTGGGTTCTGTTAAAAATAGTAGTGCTGGCTCCTCTTTTTACTACTATTTTTATGACTGGAAAGTAAAAGGACCTGATTGTAAAAGTTTAAGAGAACCTGTTGTTGCACAAGTTAGCCTTTGTACAGGAATTGAAACAGTTTTAAATCAAAACAACGTGATTACTTTCTTCAACTCATCAAGCAACAATTTAGAGTTATCTTTAAATGGTGTTGAAAAAGGAAATTATGTTATTTCAGTATTTAATGCTGTTGGACAAATGGTTTTTGATGAGAAAGTTCAAATTACTTCTGAACAATACAAAAAATCAATTGATTTATCTAATGCTTCAAATGGAGTTTATTTGATTAGGGTAACTAACAACAAAACATCTTTCACAAACAAGTTTGTAAAGTAATTTCAATTTAATTTTAGTTTTAAGAGCCGCAAATTGCGGCTCTTTTTTTATGATATTTACAACATGGAAAACTTTAAAGGAGATTCAAGATTATTGCTTGAACTAGTTGCTTTTCAAATGCCATTTGGAAAATACAAAGGATGGTTAATTTGCAATTTACCAGAGTTTTATTTGATATGGTTTAAACAACAAGGTTTTCCGAAGGGTAAGTTGGGTATTTTATTAGAAACCATGTTAGAAATAAGAATAAATGGCTTAGAAGAATTGTTAACTCCTTTAAAGAATAATTTGAATACAACAAAAAAGCCGAGATAAACTCGGCTTTTTTGTTGTAACTATTTTTCGATTATTTTTTCTCGTCAGAAACCTCTTCGAAATCTACATCAGTAACTTCATCGTTACCCGAAGCACTTCCCTGTCCTGCTCCACCGCCTTGGTTGGTATCAGCTTGTTGTTGTGCATTGTACATTTCTTGAGATGCTGCTTGAAATACGGTATTTAACTTTTCAATTCCAGCTTTCATTCCATCAACATCTTTAGCTTCATGAGCTTTTTTCAATTCAGCTAATGCATCTTCAATAGGTTGTTTTTTGTCCGCAGGAATTTTATCACCGTATTCTTTCAATTGTTTCTCTGTTTGGAAAATCAATCCATCAGCTTGATTAATAGTGTCGGCATTTTCTTTTGCAATTCTATCTGAATCAGCATTTTCTTCTGCTTCACGTTTCATTCTAGCAATTTCTTCATCGCTTAAGCCAGAAGAAGCTTCTATTCTAATACTTTGTTGTTTTCCTGTTGCCTTATCTTTGGCAGAAATTTGCATAATTCCGTTTGCATCAATATCAAAAGTTACTTCAATTTGAGGAACTCCTCTTGGTGCTGGAGGAATATCAGTTAACTGAAATCTTCCTAACGATTTATTGCCATTTGCCATTGGTCTTTCTCCTTGCAACACATGTATATCAACCGCTGGTTGGTTATCAGATGCTGTTGAGAAAGTTTCTGATTTTTTAGTAGGAATGGTTGTATTTGCTTCAATTAACTTAGTCATTACTCCACCCATGGTTTCAATACCTAAAGAAAGTGGTGTAACATCTAATAACAATACATCTTTTACTTCACCTGTTAAAACACCACCTTGAATTGCAGCTCCAATTGCTACTACTTCATCAGGATTTACTCCCTTGCTTGGTTCTTTTCCGAAGAATTTTTTTACTGCATCTTGAATTGCGGGAATTCTAGTAGAACCTCCAACTAAGATTACTTCATTAATGTCTGATGTTGAATAACCAGCATTTTTAAGAGCAGTTTTACATGGTTCAATAGTTCTTTTAATTAAACTATCGGCTAATTGCTCAAACTGTGCTCTGTTTAAAGTTCTAACTAAGTGTTTTGGTCCACTAGCGGTAACTGTTACATAAGGTAAGTTAATTTCTGTTTGAGTAGTGCTCGATAATTCTATTTTAGCTTTTTCAGCAGCTTCTTTCAAACGTTGAAGAGCCATTGCATCCAATCTCAAGTCAACATTTTCTTCTTTTTTAAATTCATCAGCTAACCAATCGATAATTACTTGGTCAAAATCATCTCCACCCAAGTGAGTATCACCATCGGTTGATTTAACTTCAAATACACCATCGCCTAATTCAAGTACTGATACATCATGTGTTCCACCACCACAGTCAAAAACAATAATTTTAAGGTCTTGGCTCTTTTTATCTAAACCATAAGCTAAAGCTGCCGCAGTTGGCTCGTTGATAATTCTTTTAACTTTTAAACCAGCAATTTCACCTGCTTCTTTAGTTGCTTGACGTTGAGCATCGTTAAAATATGCAGGCACAGTAATAACAGCTTCTGTAACTGTTTGACCTAAATAATCCTCAGCTGTTTTCTTCATTTTTTGAAGTACCATAGCTGAAATCTCTTGAGGAGTATATAGTCTATCGTCAATTTTTACTCGAGGAGTATTATTATCCCCTTTAACCACTTCGTAAGCAGAACGTTTTATTTCTTCACTTACTTGGTCAAAAGAATTACCCATAAAACGTTTGATAGATGCAATTGTTTTCTTAGGATTTGTTATTGCTTGTCTTTTTGCAGGGTCACCAACTGCTCTTTCGCCACCTTCTAAGAAAGCTACGATTGATGGGGTTGTTCTTTTACCTTCAGCATTAGGAATTACTACTGGCTCATTACCTTCCATTACAGAAACACAAGAGTTGGTTGTTCCTAAGTCTATTCCAATTATTTTACTCATAATATATAGTTTTTAGTTTTTTAACGATTAGCCCTTATTCAAACGATATGCCATTGAAAAATAAACTCTATTTAAGGTAAGTTTGACAGCGAAAACGTATCTGCTGTTGTAAAACATGACAAATAAACTGACATTAAGTCAGAAAAAAAGCCGTAAACAATATTGTTACGGCTTTTTATTATCATATCTATTTTTAAGCTTAAGGATTAAAAGTGCTCCAGTTGTCGATATCATCCTCACAACGAGGTGCTGGTGGAGGAACTGGTAAACTAGTATTGTTATTTCTAGGATTACAGAAATCCAACCCCATAGCTAAAATTGTTTTTAATGTGTTATCATCATAATTAGTTCTTCCGTCAGCATCAAATCCATATATACTCTGAACAGTTGTGCTTTTAAAAATTTTAGTATTTCTCGAAGAAAATACACCTAAAGCATTAGTTAAATTAGTAAACTCTGGTTTGTTTTGGTTAATAGATGAAGAAGGTTCATTAACAGCAATGTAAGTACTCAAATCAGTACCAGCAACAATAACTTCAAGTGTAGCATTATTTATTCTTCTACTTTTTAAGTTCGCAACATTTGAAATATTATTACTTAACGCTGAAAAGAAACTAGAACCCTCTAGTGTAAAAAACAATACATCACCACCCTCATTAGAAGTAGTTTTTTGTTCTCCTAAAGATATTTTTATTTGCTTATTAACAGGGGTAATGTTGGTATCTGTATAATGTTCGGTATAGTTAAAAACAAAGTTAACTTTTACCCTTCCTGAATTTAAAGTAGGCCTAATAGAAAAAATATGGGTCAATGAAGTTCCATTTGTATTTGCTAACTTAATTCTACCTGTATTTATCTCCTGAACACTTGGCATCACAGGGTCGTTAACTAATTTTGTTTCAGCTGTTATATCTTTATCTAAAACTTTGTTTCTGATACTTAACTTGTAGTTAAAGTCTTTTTTTAGGTTTGGCTCTATAAACTTGTATAATACATTATCAGTATTAGAGAATATTCCACCATCTTTAGGTATTTCGTTAACAGTTCTTGCTAAAACAAAAGATTTTACAAAAACATCTGACGCATTGTATTCATCAACTTTAACCTCTAACTCACCATCAGCATAATTAAAATTAGCTGCATTTCCTGCTAAATCATTAGCATCTCCTTCCCCACTAAAAGCTTTGGTAATTTTAATATAGTGATTTGTATCGTTTGGATTTAGTAAACCATAAACCACTGTTACATCTTTGTATTCAGCATTTGTTTTTATTTCGGTTTCACAAGATGACAAACCAAAAACCCCAAGTATAGCAGAAAGATAAAATAAATTTCTTTTCATAATTTCTATGATTAAATAGTTAGCAAATTTATCATTTATAATTTAAACAAACATATTTTGTAGTTTTGCTGAATAGATATTTTACGAAAGGTAAATATAACTAATAAACGGCAGTATAAATCAAACTAAAGGAAGCTATGTCAGTGCATAAAGATGTAAAAAGAGTTACTACCCACGTGTTGCAAGAAATGAAATTTAGAGGTGAAAAAATTGCAATGCTTACAGGATACGACTATTCGATGGCAAAAATTATAGATAATGCAGGTATTGATATTATTTTGGTAGGAGACTCTGCTTCGAATGTAATGGCTGGACACGAAACAACATTACCTATAACCTTAGATCAAATGATTTACCACGCTTCTTCTGTTATTAGAGCAATTGAGCGTTGTTTAGTGGTAGTTGATTTACCCTTTGGAACATACCAAGGAAATTCAAAAGAAGCTTTATCTTCAGCTATTCGTATCATGAAAGAATCTGGTGCTCATGCAGTAAAATTGGAAGGTGGCGAAGAAATATTAGAATCCGTAAAAAGAATCTTGTCTGCTGGTATACCTGTTATGGGGCATTTGGGTTTAACACCTCAATCCATCTATAAATTTGGTACTTACGTAGTAAGAGCAAAAGAAGAAGAAGAAGCTAATAAATTAATAGCTGATGCAAAACTGTTGGAAGCAGCAGGTTGCTTTGCTTTGGTTTTGGAAAAAATACCAGCTAAATTGGCTGCCAAAGTTGCTCAAGAAGTTAAAATACCCGTTATTGGTATTGGTGCAGGAAATGGTGTAGACGGACAGGTACTTGTTGTACACGATATGCTTGGTATAACTCATGAGTTTAGTCCACGTTTTCTTCGACGCTACGCTAGTTTGTACGAAGAAATTAAAGGCGCTGTTGAGAATTACATTGATGATGTTAAAAAGTTAGATTTTCCCAACAAAGACGAGCAGTATTAAAAAATCTTAACATCATTAAATAAATAGATTAACTTTTTATTTACTTTTAGAAAATGAAGAGTTCGTATTTATTTATTATCGCTTCCTTTCTTATTATATTTTGTAGTCCAACTATTTATGGTCAGAAACTACATTATGAATTACCTGAAAATGCAGGAAAACTTTTCAATTCTGGCAATTATGCCAAAGCTCTAGAACTTTATCGAGATATATACAAAAAAGATATGGCTGATGCTAAGAATGCTTATCATCTTGGAGTTTGTTTAATTTATACTTACGATTTTGATAATGGAATAAAAACCTTAGAAAAGATAACCCATAAACCCGATTGCCCTTCTGATGTTTGGTATCATCTTGCAAAAGGATATCATGCAACATTAAGATTTGATAAGGCAATAGAAACCTTTAAGAAGTTTCTAAAAACAAATTCGTCAAACAATATATTGGTAAAGGATGCCACACGAAGAATAGAAATGTGTGAAAATGCAAAACAATTGATTAAAGACCCAGTTAATGTTACGTTTGAAAATTTGGGTGCAAGTGTAAATTCAAAAGGCAAAGATTATTTACCGCTTATTGCAGATATGGAGTCTTATCTTCTTTTTACAACTCGCCGTGAAGGAACAACAGGTAGGATATACGACTTAGAGGGCAATTATACAGCTGATATTTATGGTTCTAAATTTAAATCAACAGCTTGGAGTAAAGCAGCATCAATAGGGACTCCTAATTCTTATGGAAACGAACAAACAGCAGGTATTTCAGAAAATGGAGAAATAGTATTCTATTATGTAAATAACCCTGAAAGCAAGAACAATTTACAGGTAGCTGAAAAATCAAAGTCAGCCTTTAAAAAATCAGAAATGGTAAAAGGTAAATACATTAATGCTAAAACAAGCGAACAAATTTCGGCTACTATTACCAATAATAAAAATCTTGTTGTATACAGTAGTAATGCTGTTGGTGGAAAAGGTGGATTTGATTTATATTTATCTCGAATGTTACCTAATGGAACTTGGGCAGAACCCGAAAACTTAGGTGAAACTATCAATACACCTTATAATGAAAATTACCCTTATTTAACTAGTGATGGCAAAACACTTTATTTTGCATCTGAAGGACACCAAAGCATTGGTGGTTATGATATTTTTAAAAGTGATTATAGTGAAGAAACTAACAGCTGGAGTAAACCAGAAAATATCGGTTATCCTTTAAATACACCATTAGACGACTACTCTATTTGTTTTACTCAAGATAAAAAATACGCTTACTTAGCTGCTTTCAGAAAAGATTCTTATGGTGATTACGATATCTATAAAGTTACATTAAACAACGAAGCTCCTCCATTAACAACTATTAAAGGTTTTGTTTTAAATCAAGATTCTCTAGTACACACTCAGCCTGTTAGAATGGAAGTTTTTAATGCTGAAACAGGTGATTTGCAAGGTATTTATGAAAGTAATACAAAAGGAAGTTATATAATGATTTTACCTCCAGGTAAATACGATATAATGGCTGATTTGCCTAATAACCAAACCTTTAATCAGAAGATTGAAGTTAGGAGTAGAAAATTATTTAAACCCGAGTTAAACCAAAATATTCGCATTAACTTTGTACAACCACAACCTGTTAATGAAATAAAGCAATGACGAATATACTCGACCAAGTTGAAGTTTTATATGAAGATAATCATATCATTGCTGTAAACAAAAAATCGTCGGATATAGTTCAGGGTGATAAGACTGGCGATACTCCTCTTAATGAAATTGTTAAATCCTTTTTAAAAGAAAAATACAACAAACCTGGTGATGTTTATCTAGGCACTACCCATCGAATAGATAGACCAGTAAGCGGCATCGTTGTTTTTGCTAAAACAAGTAAAGCATTGGAACGATTAAATAAAATGTTTCAGGATAAAGACATTCAAAAAACCTATTGGGCAATAGTTAAAAATAAACCAGATAAAGAAGAAGCTCATCTGATTCATTTCTTAAAAAAGAATGAGAAAAACAACAAATCTACCGCTTATCCTAAAGAAGTTGCCGATTCTAAAAAATCAGAATTAATATATAAAGTAATACATCAATTTAATAATTATTATTTATTAGAAATCAAACCATTAACAGGAAGGCATCATCAAATTAGAGTTCAGCTTGCTGCTATCAATTGTCCAATAAAAGGCGATTTAAAATATGGGTTCAATCGTTCTAATCCTGATGCCTCGATAAGTTTACATGCACGAAAAATAGAGTTTATCCATCCTGTTTCTAAAGAGCAAACAACCATTATTGCTCCTCCTAACCTATCCGATCCATTGTGGAGAGAAGCGAACGAAAAGTTTGCTAATAACTAATTTACGTTTGTTAAAAAGTAAATTTTTAAACTTTACACTAATCTAAAATAGGTTGGTTAACTTTATAGCTCAATATTTTTTAGAGATTTTCCATGTTTTTAATTTTCGATACCGAAACCACAGGCTTACCCAAAAACTACAAAGCTCCTGTATCAGACTCTGATAACTGGCCTAGAATGGTGCAGTTGGCATGGCAACTGCACGATGTTGATGGAAGATTAATTACAGCTAAAAATTTCATAGTTAAACCCAATGGATTTGATATTCCAATCGGTGTATCAAACATTCATGGAATAACCACCGAACGAGCACTAAGAGATGGGCACGATTTAAATGTAGTATTAAAAGAGTTTTTATTAGATGTAAAACAAACTACTTATGCAGTAGGACACAATGTAGAATTTGATGTAAACATTGTAGGTGCTGAATTTTTCAGGCTTTCTATCGAGAATAATTTAGCCAACCTAAAGGTTTTGGATACCATGCACTCTAGTATAGACTATTGTGCTTTACCTGGTGGTAGAGGTGGCGGATTTAAATTTCCTTCGCTTACCGATTTGCATACCAAATTATTTGGTAAAGGTTTTGGTGATGCTCATGATGCTGCCTATGATGTTGATGCAACAGGTCGTTGTTTTTTTGGTTTAATTGCTAACAGAGTAATTCAAGTAAAAGAAATTAGCAATGCCGATTTAGTAATATACGAAGCCCCTACTCTTGCAGAAGCTAATTTTGAGCACCAGAAAGAAGAAGTTGTATCAACCACACTTAATACAAATACTAAAGTTTCTGCAGAGTTAGCTGATGTTCCTTTTGTTCATTTACACAATCATTCAGAGTTTTCTATATTACAATCGACCACTAAAGTACATGAATTAGTAAAAAAAGCAAAAGAACACGGAATGGAAGCCGTTGCTTTAACCGATCATGGAAATATGATGGCTACCTTCCATTTTGTTAGAGATGCTATTAAAGAAGGTATAAAGCCTATTGTTGGTTGTGAATTCAATCTCTGTAACAACCGTTTGGATAAAAGCTTTAAAGAAGATGGTTTCCAAACTGTGTTGTTGGCAAAAAATAAAAAAGGTTATGAAAACCTTATCAAATTAGCTTCTTATGCTAACACAGAGGGATTCTATTATGTTCCTAGAATTGACAGGGATATCTTATTAAAATACAAATCCGATTTAATTGTTTTATCGGGTGGTATTTGGGGAGAAGTTCCAAATAAAATACTTTTTGAAGGAGTTAAACAAGCCGAAGAAGCTGTGCTTTGGTGGAAAGAACATTTTGGCGATGATTTTTACATCGAAATAAATCGACATGGTGTTTCAGAAGAAGACGATATCAATAAAGTATTACTCGATTTTGCAAAACAACATCAAATAAAATGTGTTGCTGCAAATAACAATTACTACATCAACAAAGAAGATGCTGAATCGCAAGATGTATTGCTTTGTATTAGAGATGGTAAATATGTTAGTCAACCAAAAAAATACATAGGTTCAAAAGGGCGAGAATTTCGTTTTGGATTTCCCAATGATGAGTTTTACTTTAAATCACCTGATGAAATCAAATTACTTTTTGCCGATTTACCCGAAGCCATACGCAACACCAAAGAAATTGCTGATAAAATTGAAGCTTATCCTTTAGAACGTGAAGTGTTGCTTCCTAAGTTTGATATTCCTGATGAGTTTAAAGACCCATTAGATGAAGAAGACTCTAAACTAAAAATTGGCGAAAACAATTATTTGAGACATATAACTTACCGAGGTGCAGAAGAACGATATGGTGAGCTAACTCCAGAATTGATTGAACGAATTGATTTTGAACTCGAAGTAATTAAAAAAACAGGTTATCCTGGGTATTTCCTTATTGTAGAAGATTTTATTCGAGAAGCACGGAAAATGGGTGTTTCGGTTGGTCCAGGTAGAGGTTCCGCAGCTGGTTCGGTTGTTGCTTATTGTACTGGAATTACCAATATAGACCCAATAAAATACGATTTACTTTTTGAGCGTTTCTTAAATCCTGACAGGGTTTCGATGCCCGATATTGATATTGATTTTGATGATGATGGCAGACAAAAAGTAATTGATTATGTAATTAATAAATATGGTTCAAACCAAGTAGCACAAATTATTACTTACGGTACCATGGCTGCAAAATCATCTATTCGTGATGCAGCAAGAGTTTTAGAAATTTCGTTAGAACAAGCCGGTCGTATAGCAGGGTTAATTCCCGATTTATCGCTAAACAAAATTATGGCGATGTCGGAAAAAGAATTGGAAGATAAATTAGGCGGAAGACGAGAAGACATAGATAAAGCACAGCAATTAAAAACGATTTTCAATGGAAACACCTTGGAATCGAGAATGGTAAAACAAGCGGTTAAAGTTGAAGGTGCTGTTAGAAACACCGGTATTCACGCTTGTGGAATTATCATTACGCCTGACGATATGACCAATTACGTGCCTATTGCTTTAGCAAAAGATTCTATAATGGCGTGTACGCAGTTTGACAACTCTGTGGCTGAAAATGCTGGCTTGTTAAAAATGGATTTCTTGGGTTTAAAAACGCTTACACTTATAAAAGATGCTGTAGAAATTGTTAGAGACCGACACGGAATAGCTCTTGACCCTGAAAAATTTGAAATTGAAGATACCAAAACCTATGAGCTTTTTCAACGAGGCGAAACCGTTGGTATATTCCAATACGAGTCGCCCGGAATGCAAAAACACTTAAAACATCTAAAGCCAACTGTATTTGCCGATTTAATTGCTATGAACGCATTGTATCGACCAGGACCAATGGAATACATCCCGTCGTTTATAAAACGAAAACATGGCGAAGAAGAAATTGTGTATGACCTTCCAGAAATGGAAGACAACCTAAAAGAAACCTACGGAATTACAGTATATCAAGAGCAGGTGATGCTCCTGTCTCAAAAATTGGCAGGTTTTACAAAAGGTGAAGCCGACGTACTGAGAAAAGCCATGGGTAAAAAGCAAAAAGCGGTGTTGGATAAAATGAAACCGCAATTTGTTGCTCAAGCTGTAGAAAAAGGACACCCTGAAGAAAAATTGGAGAAAGTTTGGAAAGACTGGGAAGCTTTTGCTGCCTACGCTTTTAACAAATCTCACTCTACTTGTTATGCTTGGATTGCCTACCAAACTGCATTTTTAAAAGCCCACTACCCTGCCGAATACATGGCTTCGGTATTGAGCAACAACATGAACGACATCAAACAAGTTACCTTTTTTATGGACGAATGTAAACGTATGGGAGTTCCTGTTTTGGGTCCTGATGTAAACGAGTCGGTATTAAAGTTTACTGTAAATACTAAAGGAGAAATCCGTTTTGGATTAGGAGCCATGAAAGGTGTTGGAGAAAAAGCAGTAGAATCTATTGTTCAAGAACGTAGAAAAAATGGTCCTTTTACCTCTATTTTCGATTTTGTAAAACGAATAGATTTACGTGCTGCCAATAAGAAAACATTAGAAAGTTTGGCTCTTGGTGGAGCATTCGATTCGTTTGTAGGAACCCACCGTGCTCAATACTTTGCTTTGCAAGACGACAACTCTATTTTCTTGGAAAAAATAATAAAATACGGCAACAAGTTTCAAGAAAACCAAAATTCTTCGCAGGTCTCCATGTTTGATATGCTGGAAGGAGAACAAAGTATGCAAATAGAAGAACCTCCAATACCAAACTGCGAGGAATGGGGAACGCTAGATAAACTTCGTAAAGAAAAAGAAGTGGTTGGTATTTTTATTTCTGGACATCCGCTCGACGATTTTAAATTGGAAATTAAAAACTTTGTAAAAGGCGAATTGGCAGAACTAAAAGATTTAAATGCTGTAGAAGGAAAACAATTTGCTATTGCTGGAATTTGTGTAGATTTTCAAGAGCGAGTTTCTAAAACCAACAAACCATACGGCATTGTAAGAATGGAAGATTATTCGGATGCTCATGAGTTTTTCTTGTTTGGTGAAGAGTACATTAAATACAAAGCCTATTTCTCGAAAGACCAATTTTTATTTATCAAAGGACAAGTAAAACAACGAGAAAACCGTTGGGCAAAATCTACTGACACGGTGGAGAAAAAATTAGAATTTAACATCAGTTCCATTCAGTTGTTGTCTGATGTAAGAGAAAAAATGGCAAAAGGTGTAACCGTAATTATCAATTACAAAGATGTTACTCCTGAAGTAATTACTAGATTGGAAGAGTTAACTACAATACATGCAGGAGGTTATAGTTTTGATATTTCCTTGTTAGACCTCGAACAAGGAACCGTAGGATTATTCTCTAGAACAAAAAAAGTGTCGCTTTCTAATGAGTTTTTTGCTAACTTAGAGCAGATTTCGGAAGTAGAATACACCATTAATTAATGACAATTTGACCACTTTATTAATGTGGATTAATTCTTGAATAATAAAACAAAACGAAGAAGAAGAAAAAAATAATATAAATCATTAAAAACTAAAAAAATGGCATTAGAATTAACAGATGCAAACTTTGCAGAAACAGTATTAAACTCAGACAAACCAGTTATTGTTGACTTTTGGGCAGTATGGTGTGGACCATGTAGAATGGTTGGACCAATTGTAGAAGAATTAGCTAACGACTACGACGGAAAAGCAGTAATTGGCAAATTAGATGTGGACAACAACCCTGAAATTGCTCAAAAATATGGTATCAGAAACATACCTACCATTTTGTTTATGAAAAACGGAGAAGTAATTGACAAACAAGTGGGTGCTGCATCAAAAGATGTGTTGGAAGGAAAACTTAAAGCAATGATGTAATATTTTGCTAACTGCAACAAAAAATAGCCTTGAATGTTCAAGGCTATTTTTATTTATTATATTTGGATGTAATGTATATGAACCAATAAGTTTTCTATTAATTATTTGAAGAAAAAAATGATAAAGAAAAAGAAAGAAAATAATTTTAACATAGTAAATGTTGTAACTTTAATTGTTTCAATAGTTGCTATAGTAATCAGTTACTTTTCTTTTCAAATTTCAAAAGATGCTCTTGAATATGAATCTAATAGAGATTCTTTTCAAAATACACCAGCCCTAACTGAAAGTATCGATTCTAGTTTTATAAGCTTTGGGTTAAATAGTGATTCTGAACTTCAATTCTTAAATATTGTATTTCCTAAAAAACTAAATCAAACTGAAATTGTAATAAATACAAAACCTATTAGAATACCAAAGCGACTATTAAATGATATTTCGGAGAGTTATTTACAAGAAAAAATTAAACAAAAAGATTCAATGGTTTATATTGGAACTTTTTCAATCCCAGTTATGATTAACTATTCTGCAATTGTATTTGGACAGCCAAATAGATTGAGAGAAAATCGATTTCTAATATTTACTTTTCATAGTGAAAATTCTACAATTAAAGCTGAATTCAAAAATTCATTTTTAATTTCTCGTTTTGGATATCCTATAAAAGGACATTACTTCTGGTATAATCCATTTAATGATAATCTAAAAATCCAAATTGAAATACAAGATCAAAAAGATATTAGTGAATTACTTAATAGTCAATTTGAGAATATTGAAGAAAACTTACAAATCGAATAAAAAAAAGCCTCCAATTGTGGAGGCTTTTTAGTTTTGTAGTAAAACAAAAATTATTTTACAACGTCAGCTAAAGCTTTACCAGCTTTAAACTTAGCTACTTTTTTAGCAGCAATTTTGATTTCTTTACCAGTTTGTGGGTTTCTTCCTGTTCTAGCAGCTCTTTTAGAGATAGAGAAAGTACCAAATCCGATTAATTGTACTGCATCACCTTTTTTCAAAGATTTAGATACTGCACCTACAAATGCGTTTAATGCATTACCAGCATCAGCTTTAGTTAAACCAGCTTCTTTAGCCATTGCGTCGATTAATTCTCCTTTGTTCATGTTTTTTAAAATTTAAAAGTTAATATTAATGTTTACCTATCAAATATAGGAGTTTTACAAACTCAATAAGCACGCACCTTCATTAGTTATTAACAAGCTATTAACATTGTTGCCATTGGGTTTATGGCATTTCAAATACGGTATCTTCTAGTGCTAGTTGGGTATTAGCAAATATGCTTTTTGCTTCGTCCAATAATAAATTCAAATCCTTGTATCTGTTCGAGAAGTGTCCGATAATCAATAATTTAGCATTTGCTTGCTTGGCTATGGTGGCAGCCTGTTTGGCGGTACTGTGGTAGGTTGCCTCTGCCCTTTTTACATCCCTATCCATAAAGGTAGCTTCGTGATAAAGGATGTGAATATCTTTAATTTGTGATACAATTCGTTCATTGAATTTCGTATCAGAACAGTATGCATAACTATAACATTCATCAGGAGTTAGCGTTAACAATTCATTTTTTATCACTTTATTGGTATCCGTAAAACAGAAATCTAATCCTTTTCTTAAGTTATCCATTGCATATTTTGGTATTTCATACCTTTTTATGGCTGCTGGATTAATTTTTCGTGGTTTTGGTTTTTCTTTAAACAAAAATCCAGTACAAGGCACACGGTGATCGAGTATAATAGTAGAAACAGAAATATGATCGTTTTCAAACAACACCACAGATTCATTGGTTTGTGTTTCATGAAAAATTAAAGGGTATTTTAAGGTGCTGTGCGAATAAGCCAAATTCATGTCTACTATTTCTTTGAGTTGTTTTGGACCGTATAAATTTAAAGGTAATGTTCTTCCCAATAAGCTCATGGTTTGCAACAAACCCAACAATCCTAAGTAGTGGTCGCCATGCAAGTGACTGATAAAAATGTGGTTTAATCGTTGAAACTTTATTTTATGCTCACGCAAACGGTTTTGGGTTCCTTCGCCACAATCAACCAAATAATATTGTTCGTTGATGTTAATTAACTGAGCACTTGGGTTTCGTGCCAATGTTGGAGAGGCGGATGCACTTCCTAAAATTAAGATACTAAACTTCGTCATCAAAATCTTCTGAACCCATTTCTCTTTCGAGTTCTTCCATAAATAAGTAGTCGATAGCTTCTGGTAGTGATGGTGTTTCAGTAATAATACTATCTAATTGAGAAATTTTTAGTAATTTTTTTACCATCGGCTGAATGCCACAAACAATAAACGAACCATTGGCTTCTTTACACAAACGGTTTCCAATCAACAATGCACTTAAACCCGATGAATCGCAATATTTTACAGTACTTAAGTCCATTAAAATATTTCGCTCACCATTTTTATTGATAAGCACTAAAGCCGATTTTAAGTCAGGAGAAATTATCGAATCTAATTTTTCTGAATTAAACGAAATTAAGGTATAGTTGTCGTATTTGTTAGTATCAAAACTCATGTTAAATTCTATTGATGGTAAACAAATGTAGAAAAAGATATTTTATTAAACAAGCTATTCTTTTTGGTCTTTGTAGGCAATGATTATTTTCTTAACCAAATCGTGTCGTATCACATCTTTTTCGTCAAAACGTACAATAGAAATACCTTTTACATTACTCAATAAGGTAATGGCTTGTGTTAAACCCGATTGTTGGTTTCGAGGTAAATCTACCTGAGTTTCGTCGCCATTAATAATAAACTTTGCCGATTTACCCATACGGGTTAAAAACATTTTAAATTGGCTTTTGGTAGCATTTTGAGCCTCATCCAATATCACATAAGCCCTATCTAAAGTTCGCCCTCGCATAAATGCCAAAGGAGCTATTTGTATGGTACCATCTTCCAGCATTTCTTTTAATTTTTCAACAGGAATCATGTCGCGTAAAGCATCATACAATGGCTGTAGATACGGATCTAACTTTTCTTTTAAATCGCCAGGCAAAAAACCCAAGTGCTCCCCTGCTTCTACTGCAGGACGGGTTAAAATAATTCGTCTTACTTCTTTGTTTTTTAAAGCTCTAACAGCTAAAGCAACTGCCGTGTAGGATTTTCCTGTTCCAGCAGGACCAACGGCAAAAACCAAATCGTTTTTCTCACTTTCTTTAACCAACTTGCGTTGATTGGCAGTTTTTGGTTTAACAATTAATCCAGCATTACCAAAAACCAAAATATCGTCGTCGTGTTTTAATGTTTGACTTTCTCCGTTTTCGGTTTCATCCATTAATCGCTCAATGTTATTTTCGGTTAGTTGCTTGTATTTTAAAAGGTGGGCAATTAAAAGAGCAATTTTACTTTCAAAAAGTTTTATCTCATCATCGTCGCCAATTGCTTTTAAGGTATCGCCACGCGAAACCACTTTTAGTTTAGGAAAATAAGTTTTGATTAAACTTAACTTTGCTTCGTTTACTCCAAGTAATTCCACTGGATTTATACCTGAAATTTCTATGATTTTTTCGTTCAAATATTAATTTTTTAATTGATATCTTTGATTCTGTTAATTGATACGTTAAATTTCAAACTTTTGATTCAAACTAACATACTCAATACACATTAATTATCAACAACTTTAATAATGCCAATAATAACTTTAACAACTGATTTAGGTTCAACCGATTTTTATGTTGGTTCGTTAAAGGGTGCTATTTTAAGTCAGTTAGCAGATGTTACCATAGTTGATATTACACACAATATTCCGCTTTACGATTTTTCTAAGGCTGCTTTTATTGTTCGAAATTGTTATCGCGATTTTCCTAAAGGCACCATACATGTTATTGGAGTAAATCCTGAAACAGATGCTGAAACTACTCATGTAGCTATTGAATATGATGGATATTATTTTATTGGAGCTGATAATGGTGTATTTTCATTAATTTTTGATAACATTCCCGATAAAATTGTAGAGTTAAATATTAGACAAGATATTGATAAAATTACATTTCCTACCAGAGATGTTTTTAGTAAAGCAGCATGCCACATTGCTAGAGGAGGAACTTTAGAGGTTCTTGGAAAAATAAAAACCGAATTAAATATTAGAACCCTTTTCCACGCTACAACGGTAAACAACCTTATTAAAGGATTAATAACATATGTTGATGGTTATGGAAATGTGCATACCAATGTTTCTGAAACACTTTTTAATTCATTTGGTAGAGGACGGAAGTTTACCATTTACCTTAGAAGTTCATCTTACGAGATAACCGAAATATCTAAAACATATAACGAAACTTATGAAGGAGGCATTATTGCACTTTTTAGCACCACTGGTTATATTGAGGTTGCTTTAAACAAAGGAAATGCTAGCAAGTTGCTTGGTTTAGAAGAAATGAACCCATTTACTATTGAGTTCTATGATTAGGATTGTTAAAATGACTTTTAATCCTGAAAAGGTAGATGAATTTTTAGAAAATTTTAATACCCGTAAAAACGACATCAGAAATTTTGAAGGAGTTACTCACCTGGAGTTGCTTCGAGATAAAAACCAATCCAACATATTTTTTACTTACAGCCATTGGAAATCGGAGCAACATTTAGAAAATTACCGAAATTCTGATTTGTTTAAAAGTGTCTGGGCAGTAACCAAACCTTTGTTTAGTTCAGCACCCGAAGCATGGAGTGTAGATAGTTTATATAACGTAAATCCATAGAACGCTGATGACGCTGATACATATGATAAAAAAAGATAATTACTTGCCACAAGTAATTTTATCTGTGACAATCATAAAAATCAGTGTACTTGCCAAAAGGCAAGTCTGCGTTCCATTTATATCATTTTAATATGCCTACTCAACGTTCATTATTTCTACAACATGTTGCACAAACTAGCGATTTTCCGCTTTGTTTGGAAATTGAAAAAGCCGAAGGAATGTACATGACCGACGTTGACGGTAAAACCTATCTCGATTTAATTTCAGGTATTTCGGTAAGTAATTTGGGGCATCGACATCCCAATGTTATTCATGCGGTAAAAGAACAATTAGAAAAATACACCTACTTAATGGTGTACGGCGAATTTGTGCAGTCGCCACAGGTAAAATTAGCTCAGTTGCTTTGCAATCAATTGCCCGAACCGCTGAGTTCGTGCTACTTTGTAAATTCGGGTAGCGAAGCCAACGAAGGGGCTATGAAATTAGCTAAACGATACACCGGAAGAAAAGAAATTATCAGTTTTAAAAATGCTTACCACGGTAGCACACAAGGTTGTTTGAGCATTATTGGTGGCGACGATTTTAAAAAACCGTTTGAACCACTACTACCTAACATTACACAATTGGAGTTTAACAACGAAAATGATTTAGCTAAAATAACTACAGCCACAGCTTGTGTTGTGGTAGAACCCATTATGGGAGAAGCAGGAGTTATTGTTCCACAAAACGATTTTCTACTGAAACTCCGAAAAAAATGTACTGAAACTGGAGCATTGCTCATTTTTGATGAAATACAAACAGGTTTCGGACGAACAGGAAAACTGTTTGCTTTGGAGCATTTTGGTGTAGTTCCTGATATTTTAACGCTTGCAAAAGCCATGGGAGGAGGCTTCCCTATTGGGGCGTTTGTTGCGTCGAATACCATCATAAGCAGCTTAAAGACCAACCCTATTTTAGGGCATATTACCACTTTTGGTGGACACCCCGTAAGTTGTGCTGCGGCTTTTGCCAATTTACACACCTTGCTTACCAATAAAGAACTGATAAACACTGTTGCTACTAAAGAACAATTGTTTAGAAAATTATTGGTTCATGCAAAAATTAAGGAAGTACGTAGCTTTGGTTTGTTGATAGCTGTTGAATTTGATAGCTTTGAAACGAACAAAGCCATTATTGACCGTTGCATTGAAAACGGTGTGCTTACCGACTGGTTTTTGTTTAACGATAAATCGCTTAGAATAGCACCACCACTAATTATTACCGAACAAGAAATTGAGATGGCTTGTAAAGTAATTTTGGAGGCTATTAATCCACAGCCTTAACAAAATACGATTCTGCATTGGGTAGCCATTCGGTAATGCGTTCAATACGGGTATCGTGGCTTGGGTGTGTACTTAAAAACTCTGGCACACTACTACCTCCACCAGAGACAGCTTTCATGCGTTCCCAAAAAGGTATGGCTTCTTTTGGTTCGTAACCTGCCATAGCCATAAATACCATTCCTAATTTATCGGCTTCACTTTCGTGGTTTCTCCCAAAAGCTAAAATACCCGCACCTGTAGTAACTCCATAAGCTCCTAAAAACAACGCTTGGGTTTCAGCTGGTTTTTCTTTTAGTGCTACTGCCAAACCTGCAGCTCCAACTGCTGCAACAATTCCTTGGCTCATACGTTCATTACCATGTCGGGCAACAGCATGAGCAATTTCGTGTCCCATTACCACTGCTAAACCAGCTTCGGTTTTTGTTACGGGTAAAATACCAGTATAAACTACTACCTTGCCGCCAGGCATACACCAAGCGTTTATTACATTTTGGTTTACCAAGTTAAATTCCCATTTGTATCCAGCAATTTTATTCGACATGTTGTTGTCTTTCATGTATTTTTCTACTGCACGAGCAATTCTGTTGCCTACTTTTCGAACTAATTTGGTGTCTTCAATTTGGTCGGACATGGGTGGGTTTTCACCTAAAAAAGTATTGTATTGTGTTAAACTCATGCCCAACAATTGGCTTTCTGGCAAAAGGTTCATTTGTCTCCTACCCGAAATAGGTACTTTGTTGCAAGCTAATATTCCTACTAAAACGATTCCTACTACACTAATTTTTGCAATTTGCATAACATTATAAAATATTTGAAGTGATTAATTAATTTCTACCGAAAGTCCATTTTCTGCTAAAACTTCAGATGTTAAAGCCAATTCTTTGTAAGCACCTTTTTTTATACTACATTTTCCTGTAAAATGAACCAACGTAGCACATTGCTCTGCCTGAATGGCATCGTGGTTACAATATCTTACAAGCATATCAATAACATGCTCAAAAGTGTTTACATCATCATTAAAAAGTATCAATTGATACAGTTCTTGTTTTTCGGTAGTTGAACTTGTTTTTTCTATGGTTTCTGTACTCATTTGCCGTTGTTTTTTACTAATTCTAAAGCTTCTGTTACCTCAATTGGTGTGCCATTTTTAAAAGCAATTACTTTAGGTTTTTTAACGCCTTCCGTTTTCATTTCTATCTGCATATCTAATGCCGAAGGATAATCTGGATAAGAACCAATGGTGTAAATAGTTTTGTTGTTTTCTTCCTTAATTTTTACTCCTTTGCTGTAAATTTTTAAATAAATTGCAGCTTCGTCTACAGGAACTTCTTCAGCATATTCGCCCAATAAAACTTGGAATTCCAACTTCAACTCCTCTCCTACTTCTTTTTGGTTAATTGGTGTTTTTGGTTCAACAACAACTGGTTGTGTTGGAGTTGTTGATGTCTCATTTGTTGTTGTATTTTCTGTATTATTTGAAGGTGTAGCATTTGTTGTTTCTGATTCAACTTCATTATTGGTTATTGGCTGAGAAGAATTGTTGCTAGTTGGTTGTGGTTGAGTGGTATTTTGAACACTTGTTTTAGGAACTGCTGCTGCACTATTGTCAGTAGCAATAAAATTAACAGCCTCATTTACTGAAACTCTGTTTCCATTGGCATAAGCAATAACAAACGCATCTGTAATTCCTAATGTTTTAATTCGGTCTTTAGCAGCATTCGCATCAGTTAAATTAGGATAAACTCCAGAAGTGTATCGGATTAAACCATTTGCTGTACGTTCGCTATTTAATGGCGTAACATTATTTAATTGGTCGGCTGTAATTGCTTTTGAATATACCCCAACCTGAACCGTAAAGAACACACCTTTAATTTTGTTTACATCGGTAGAAATTCCATCTTCAACTAGTTGCACATTAGCTTTTGGTTCAGGTAATTTAGCTAATGTTGTAGTTGAACTATTTTCCTGATTGGAAGAAGTAGTAGCCGACTGATTAGTATTCTCATTTGATGCCATTGGAGTACCACCAGCCATTGCTCTAGCTTCATTAATATTGATTCGTTTTCCGTTATAAAATGCTACAACAAATGCATCAGGGTAACCAATGGTTCTGATGGCATTTTTGGCTTCGTTTGCCATGTTAAACGTATTAAATAAACCAGCAGTATAACGCGTAATTCCATTACCTGCATCTTCTGCCATAATTGGGGCAAAACCTCTAAAGTGATCTTGTGGTATTGGATTTCTAAACGCACCTATTTGTACTTTAAACACTAATCCTTCTGGTAATTTACTTGCTGTTGGTATTTTTTTATCCGCATTGTAAGCCGCAGATTTGTTTGGTGTTAACACAAAAATCTGGTCAGTTAATACATCTGGAACTTCATCAATTTTATTTAAAGCAACAGGTTGTGAGTTTGTAGGTATTTGTTGATTGTTAGTTTTTGGTTGAGTAGCTGTTGTAGTAGTTGATTCAGGTTGTTGATTTGTTGTGTTATTTTCGGCAACAACATTCTCTTCCGTTTCATTACTTTCTATTGAATTAGTTAAAGATTCCTGAAGACTGTTATTGGATTGGTTAGTTTCTGAAGATGATGGTATTTGACTTGAAGTATTAGCTGAAGCTACCTCTTCTTCATTATTTACACTACTATTTTGTTCATTAGTTGTAGCATTTGTTTTAGCTACAACTTCTGTATTATTTGGAGTATTGTTTTCAACAACATTATTTTCTACTTCTTGCTCTACTTTATTGGTTACAGCAGGAATAACATTTTGCGTAGATGTAGTTTCTTCCTTAGTATTATTAGCTAAACTCTCTTCTTCATTGTTTGTGGCATTCGTTTCAACCGAATTATTTGATGTATTGGTTGCTTGACTGTTTTCCGATGCTACTTTATTAGAAGTGTTTTCAGTAGTGGTATTTGTTGGTTGTACTTTTGCTGATGAAACAACTTGGTTGTTTGCTAATGTATTAGACAAATTATCTTTATTAATTGCTTCCGCTTTTTCAATGGTTTTAATTTCTTCCGATTTTGCACTAGCAGCCAATATATCATCTGCTTTTTTAGCTGTTTCGTTAGCTTTAGTTTCTTTTTCTGTTGCTTGCTGAGTGTATTTGGTAGATTTAGCTTCGTTTTCAGCAATCATGGTTGCTAACTTTTGTATTTGACCTAAAAGTTTAGTTTTAGCAGCCTCGTCTGTTGTTGCTTCAGCTAATTTATTCAAACTTCCATCTAATATTTTTTGGTCGTTAGCATCTTCTTTGTGGTTTGCTGCCTGAACATAATCTACTTCAGCCTCTTTTACTAATCTTCTTGATTCTTCTTTAGCAGCCGAATATTCTATGTATTCTGGAGAAGCTTTAATTGCTGCAATTTCTTGTGGAGATAATTTAGCTATGAGTTGTTTCTCGTCTTCAGTTAAACCATCTATTTCTAAATTAGATGAAGTATTATTAGCACTTGCTACAGGCTGAGAATTATTTGTTGATGCTGCGTTAGAAGTAGTAGCTTGTTTTTGAGCAGATGCAATAGCCACATCGGCTGGTTGTCCGCTATACAATTCAATTGCTTTTCGTTGTTTCTCAATAGCTGTTAGCTCTAATTCTTGAGCCTTAGCCATGCTATTTTGTTTAGCATTATTTGTAGAAGCATTTTGAGCTACTTCTCGCTCTTCTTGTGCTTTATCAAAATAAGCATTCGATTCTTCTTCGGTTAACTCTGCTATAGTTGCGTTATTACCTGTTGCAGATGCATTTTGTTTTACTTTTGAAAGAGCTGCTTGATTGTTGTAATATTCAGCTTTATTTGATTTTTCAATTGCTCTAGCTATTTCTAATTCTTTATTTTCTGCTTCCGTTTTTAATGCTGAAGCTTCTGCCAAAATTTGTTGTTTTTCGGTTTCATTTTTTATCGTAGCAGCTTGGGCTGTTTTTTCATCAGCTTGTGTATTTAATTGATTTACCTCTTCTTTTAAAGAAGCAACTTGTGCTATTTCTTTCTTAGCTTGTTCTGATGTGTAATTGTAACCAGCTTCAGCTGTTTGAGTTGATGAAATAGAAGGCGAAACAGTATTAGCTGTTGATGCTACATTTGTAGAAGAATTAGAGTTAGATGCAGCATTGTTTGTATTTGAAGTTGATGTATTATTTGTAGCCAACATATTTTCTTGTTGTGTACGAACAGTTTGAATATCTGATAACTGCTCAACTAACGATGTTTTTTCTGATTTTAATTCCGCAATTCTTCTAGTGATATCTAGTTTATCTGATTCGTTTGCTACAGCTAATTTCTCGTTTCTATAGGCTAATTCTTGTTCAACCGCAGCAATCCATTTTTGTGTTACTTTTTCTTTTTCCTTACTTGATGTTAAAGGATCTACAATATTTTCAGCCTTACTATATTGGTTATTATAGTCTGTTGAATAATCTGCTACCTCACCATTTGGCAATATGATATTTTCATCATACTTAGCATTAACATTATTATTTAAAATTTTACTTTCAGATGAATTTTGAGTTGTAGTTTTAGCTTGTGCTAATTCGTTTTGCTCTAACTCAGGTAATTTATCAGTATATAAAGCGATGTATTCTTCGTTGCTTTTTATTTGGTCGTTTAATTCACTAATTCTGTTTTCAATAGCAACTTTATCATCCCCTTGAGCATCGTTTAACTCTATTTTTTTAAGCAACAATTCTTGTTCGTTGGCATTTTTCCAGTTTTCATAAACAGCAATTTTATCTTTTATTGTTGCTGGAGTACTTTCTTTTTCTTCTAACTGAGCTAATTCATTTTCATAATCCGATGAGTAATCAATAATATTTCCATTAGCATCTGTTATATTTTCATTTTGTGATGTTTCAACTGAATTGGTATTGCTTTTTGATTGGTTTGTTGTTGAGGTTTCTTCAGCTGTATTTTGTTCTTGTGCCAACAACAATAATCTATCTGCTTCTTTTTCTTTCTCTGCTTTTAAACTTTTCAGTACTTCTATTCTACTTTTAAGTTTAGTTTTTTCATTCAAATTATCAGCTGAAGCAAGTTGTTTTTCTTTAATTTCAATTTCCTCATCAATATCTGATATCCATTCTTGATTAATTTTTGCCATTTCAAGCGATTTTTGATACTCGCTTGAATTTTGCTGTGCATCTACAATTTTAGAACTGTGTTTTGAATTGTAGTCAATTATCTTTCCCTCATCAGATATAATACTGTATTCTGATTTATGTTCAGCTAAAACAAAAGTTTCTGATGTTTTTGGTGAAGTTGATTCAACCTCTGTTGAAGGATACAATCCAACTAAACCCTGTTGCTCAAAATAAGCAATATCATTGTTTAAAGCTGTTTTATCAGTTGATTTAGTTGCTGTTGAAGATTTTATTGTATTAATGTTTTCAATAACATTATTTGATGTATTATAGCTATTTGTAATTGCTGCTAATTCTGTAGCTATTTTCTTTTCATTATCAACTGCAACACCCAAATCGTATTTAGTGTCTTCTAAGTCAACTGTTAATGCATTAACTTCTCCTTGCAAAGCTTCTTTGTCAGCTTTTTTAGGTGTTTTACTTATTTTCTCTTTTAAAGCGTCTATTTGTTCAACCAACTCTGTTTGTCTATTGTTTAACTCAATAGCATTGTTTCTAACCTTACTGTATTCAGCTTCTTTATCAGCAAGTTTATTTTCAATAAGTTCTTTTTCTTTATTTAATGCCGATTCTTTATGATAAGTAGCACTTGATATCTCGTTAAGTTGAACATAAGCTTTTTCAGCTTCACTTCTGTTTCCTGCATTTATTTTACTAACTACTATAGAGCTTAATTCGGCGGATTTTTTAACATCGCTTTCTCTTTCAGTTGCTTCGTTTTCTAGTGTTTTTGCCATATTCAATGAAGCAACAGCTTCATTTACTAGCTTAGCAGCATCAAATTTTAAACGTTCTGCTTCTTTTAACAACAATTCTTTTTCTCCTGAGTCTTGACTCTCATTAGCAAGTTTTAGTTTTTGCTCAGATTGGTTAAATATTTTTTTAGCCTCATTACTTTTTTGAGCAGCTAAATCATAAGAGTAATTTGCTTGATTTTTTGATGTTTTAGCATTATCAGCTAGTGTTGACGAACTTTTTACTGCTTCCGTTGTGAGCTCTGCATTAGTTAAATTAGCTATTGCATTTATGGTGCTTAATTTTGAAGAACTTAAATTATCCGTAGACGATTCTTCCTCTGATAAGTTAACATCCATTTTAGCTTTAGCTTTCAATAGATTCTGAACAATTAGAGGATCTGTTATATCAAACTCGTCAGATTCATCAAATAAGTTTTTAACCACCAATTTCTCACTACTACCCTCTCCTACTAATCGTAATTCTTGCTTAAGTGCTCTAAAACCATCTAATGCGGGTAATTCGATTACAGCAGAGTGAACTGGTGCTGAATTAGTTGTTTCTACTAACAACTTAAATTTACCACCATTACCTGGAAAAACAAGTAAATATTCACCCGTTTCTCTATTCGTTGTATAGACTCCATATTTTCTATCTTTTTCTACATCAAGAATGGAGATGGTAGCCGATTTCATGTTTGGATTTGATTCAGCCAAGAAAAAACCTTTAATAATAGAGTTTTCTGATGGCTGTCTATCTACTTGGACTTTATAAACCGTTAACTCACCTTGTTTACTAGCTCTTGAAGAAGCAAAGTAAGCCAATTCGTTGTCTATATCTGAAATAAATAAAATATCATCATCAGGAGTGTTTATTGGAAAATCAAGGTTTTCAGGAAAAGACCATTTGCCTGTAGATTGATCGAATGTAGATTTAAAAATATCATACCCACCCATACTATTGTATCCTTTAGAACTAAAGTATAATGTTTTTCCATCAGGGTGCAGAAATGGATAATCATCATCAAATTTTGTATTTACATCTGGAAATACGGAAGGAGAGCTCCATTCTCCATTAGGTAGTTTTACTACTTTAAAGATATCTTTACCTGTTTTTTCATCATTTCCATAAGATGAAAAAACAACCATTTTAGGGTTGTCACCGATATGAATAATAGACGATTCTTTCTTCTTTACATCTAATTTGGTCTTAAATTCATCTGGTTTTACTACTACTTTTCCTCCAATCCCTTTTAAATCATAACTTCTAAAGAATTCAGTTGCACGTATTTCTTTCTTTTGCAACACTCCAATATCAGTCATGCTTTTTAGGAGTGTAACACCATTTCTACACATTTCAATTTTTCTATCTACCTGAAAATATAGTATATCTTTTGGCAATCCTTTTTCCTTAAACTTATTGTAATTTAGTTCAGCCGCAGAAAACTGGTATTCGTGATGTTGTGCTAAAGCAAGAAAATAAAACGCTTGTGGATTAACATTCGGTTTTGATGTTGCAAAACTCAAGTATTTTAAGGCTTCTTCTTTTTCTCTGTTGCCAAAAAAGTAACAAGCACCATATTTGTAATTATACTCAGGGTCTTTTGGATACAAACTTAAAAGCTGCGAATAAAGCGGTAAGGCCTT
Organism: uncultured Vicingus sp.; assembly: GCA_964398455.1. Lineage (GTDB taxonomy): Bacteria > Bacteroidota > Bacteroidia > Flavobacteriales_E > Vicingaceae > Vicingus. The sequence goes on from CAYNMR010000002.1 coordinate 74,242, forward strand.
AATATAATCTTCTTCAACAAAGAAAGTTTCTGCAGCTTTTTTTAACTCTTCTTGAGACGCATACTGAGCACTAACTTTAGTCAATGAAATCAATATTGCAGAAAGCAAAAAGATGTATTTATAAGAAGTCGTTTTTTGTGTCATTAAAAATTAAGTCAATCAACAAATTTACGAATATATTGTATTGATGCAATAATCGAACATTTTACCAAATTATTCGTCAAATTTTCTTAAAAAATCTATTTTCTTTTTGTCAGATGAATACATAAATTGATAAGGTTCTTGTCCTTTCTCTGCTTTTGCCTTACGGTTATCAGGTTTTGTTTCTTGTATTAATGTATTAAAATCAGCATCAGAAGATATCGCTTGCATCATTCCTCTAGTGTAGTTAAAGAAATACCAGTTGTTTTTATCTATTTCTAAATAAATATTAAGAATGTCTCCACTTCTTTTCTTTACTATCTCTACTTTTCCATCTACATATTTATTTACTTGTTCTTTTCCAATGTTACCAATACCTATTTTACTTATCGATTTATATCTTTTATTTACATCATCCCATTTAAATTTAATATCATTAAATACTAATGACTTTTTTAATTCATCTGGGAGTTTCTTAAATTCACCATATAAATTAGCTTGTGCAATTAACTTGTCGGCTTCGGTTTTCCCAATTACATCTCGTAAGCCTTTTTCAAAAACAGGTCTATCTAGTTTTGCAGGATCTAAAGCACTTGCTTGTTGCATTTTTTTAGATATGTTTCGAAGAGCGTCCTCATTAAAGAAGAAATCTATTAACATTACCAAATCAAAAACCACATCATTGTCAATTAAGTTTTGAGTTAAGGTACCAGCAGAACTCACTTCTACCTGTCCGAGTTCTGCGCTTAAGTTTATTTTTCCTTCTGCATAAGATTTACAGTTTTTTGTATTTAAACTCAAGTAATTTCCTGCAAACGACATTTCCTGAAGTTTATCTTTATTAGAAACTTTGTATTCACTATTTTCTTTATCGTAATACAAATAACCAGTAGCTTTTATTACTTCTAGATTACTATATACTTTTTTGTTATTAACAAATGATGTATATATACCAAGAGAATCTGGACTAGAGAAAACACTTGCATAAAGAGGATTATCAAATACATCTTTAGTAGTACTATCAATTGGAATATAAATATCCTTCGGATTTATTTGTGATTCAAATGTAAACCAGTCTCTTGGTAACAAATTACAATCATGTAAAATTCTTCCTCTCCCATCAAAAGTCAAGAATTCATTATTTGCAAATAATTTAATTTTACCTTGATATTCATAAAAAGGACTAAGTTTAAAATTAGCTGTATCTGCAATAGCTCCTGTTGCGTAGGTTTGTCCTGTGGTGTCTACACCAATGTTTTCAAGGTATATTGTCTGCGTACTCGATAATTCATCGACATAATCGATATAACCATTTCCTGCATATTTTCTTTTACCAAAAACATTAATTGTAGAGTTATAAATATGATGATTTTGAGTAACATAACTTGCTACTACTTTTGCATTATTCAGCGTTCTCATTTTAGCTAGTTTATCTACTATCACTGTTCCACTATCTGGATAAACCATTGCATCAGCAACATTCATAAATTTAACGCCTTGGGCATTAATAATTTTTTTTCTTAAATCATATTGTGCTTTTGTTGAAAAGAAACTTAATGAGTCTTGTTCTGGATGAACAGAAATAAACTGAGCACCTTCTAATTTAACATCACTAGCATCTGTAGTTTTTTGCTCTCCGGCTGTTAACTCAATACCATCTGTATCCATAAACCATTTAAATTCATCCATAAAACAAATGTATTGGTTTTGCGGAAATTCAATTACAGAGCCCTCTCCATTTGATTTAAACTGACCAAAACGTTCTTTAAAACTTACATAAGCATTTACATTTTTTGTGGAGAATGACAATTCTCCTGCTAATTCAGCATCTTTAAGCCTGAAATTAGCTGTGTCTGCATAAAAATCATGAAACTTAAACCTAATTTCATTCGACTCCATTTCTGCTTTTTCAAATTCAAAGGTTCCATTTCCAAACAAACCTTCTGGAGTAATTTTGGTTTGTCCGTGCATTACTGATTTCATATCATACATTCTAATTGGCTCAGTAATTTGTTTATGAATCATGTAATCTTTTTTTGGATGCCAAACTGTTTTAATATTTTTTCCTTCAGCTGGAGGAAATTCAACAGCAACAGGATTAGCTTCTACATCGAAACTTTGAGCTATAGCATGCATCGAATCGGGCAAGAAAATAAACTCATTTGAATAAGTTGTTGAAGCCACATATTCTAATTTCCCATCACCTTTTAATCCATTATGACTCATGTTAATTTCATTGGTGAATTTTCCTTTTCCACCATACATTGGGTAACCTCCAGGGGGAGTTTTTCTAACAAAACCAAGCGAATGATCTGGTTGAAGTCTTAAAACTTCTTCAAAATCTGGAAAAATACCTGCCGATTTAAAAGTTCCATCAAACTGTAGTGAGGCATTAGTAAAGTTGTCTAAACTATCGATAGTAAAAGGTTTAACATCGAAATAAAAATCATCTCTTTTATAAGCTCCTTCTTGAATAGATTTACTATCATAAAAAACATAAGAATTATTAAAACTATGAAGAATTGGATATTCCGCAGATGGTTTTATTCCTGATTTATTATTTGGTTTATCAATTAATAAATCACCATTTATTTTATTAATTACGGTTTTAACTGGTTTAATAATAGGTTTACCTAAATCATCAACTTGCCCTGTTTCGGCGTAAATTCTTAATGAATCTACATTTGGCATATCTAATTTGAATTCATCATATTTAAATGAAAAATTACTTCCCATAACATCAAAACGCCCTGCTTGAATCACTCCACTAAAGTCAAAATCTCTATTTTTCTTTAATATTAACTCTTGATTATCTGGGTAAATGGTTACTTGTTGTGAATCGCTCATGTGTACGCTATTCACACCCCTAAGCCTTAGGTCATAATTCAATAAACTTAAAGTTCCATTTGCAGCACCTTTAATATTAGAATAAAAGTTAATAACATCATAATCAAGCTTTCCAGCACTAGATTTAACCCAATCAATTAATTTATCTTTAACAATAAAATTAAGGTTGTCATAATCAAATAATATAAATCCAGCATACGTTAAGTTTAAAAGTAATGATACCGATTGTTCTTTCGATAGCCTCATAAAATTAGAAACTTGTTCAACAGTCAAAAAATTGGTATCATATTGTTGAACCATATTCTTAATCATATACAATGGATTTTGATCTGACATCCCTGCTAAATCTTGGTATATATCTAACTTGAAAAAATTAGATGATGAGAATGTAGCATCAGTTTTAGTACCTCCAACTAAATTTCCAAACTCTATTAAAGGGTCTTCTAAATTCCATGTTAACATTTCAAAATCCATATCTACTTGATGGTATGAATTGAAGTATGGAGTAATTTTAATTCCTTGATTATCACGAATTAAAGTAACTCTTCTTTCATCAATAAAAAATTTAAAAGACAATCCTGGATGGTAAATCGAATCTGATTTTAAATAAATTGTAGATGATGCTATTTCTGATACAATTTTCTCTGGTCGTATTACAAAAGCTTTAGAGCCTATTTTAACAAAAGGTAAATCGTTTTTATAGAAGATTAAAAAAGCATCTTGTTCTTGGTCCCCTCTACCAATTACTTTTCTACCATGCATAGCAAAACCACCTACATAATCAACACCTTTTGCAATATTTTTAATTTTTAATCGCTTATCGTAAGATTCGAAACGTGGGTAAGATGCTTTATCAAAGGTAATTCCTGCTAAAACTTTTTCTTCTAATTTACCTTTTAATGGTTTTTGAAAATGGAGGTAATCGTAAAAAGTAACGTTATTAATCTCAAATGAAGGAGTTTTAAAAGATATGTTGTAGTTATTTATCTCGGCATAAACTGAATCGGGAGAGTAGTCAGCTCTTTCCCAAGTAATTTTACCTCCTACTCCAACCCATTGGTTCAATGTAGGATAATAAATTCCTTTCGTATTATATATTACCGAACTGTCTTCTTTTGAATAACAGGTTAAAGTAAGTGCGGAGAACTCAATGGTTGGTAAACTATCAAAACCAAATTTATAGTTGTTATTATTTGCTTTCCACGTATTTGCTGCCGATTTATAAAGAGCATTTTCTTCAAATAACGAGTTACAAGCTTCCAAATAATCAGAGAAACTGTTTTTATTCTTATCATCAACCAATTTTACTAAAATGTCTTGCCAAGCAGAGAATGACTCTGGTGTTTGGTATTTACTATTTACAAAACGAGATATAGTGAAAAGGTAATTTTTAAAATCTGGAAATGGTTTCTTCTTTTTATTCAGCATCAGGTTTGACATCATATAAACACCTTCTCTTTGATCTTGAGTGAATTTCCCTCCAAACCAATCCCAAGAAAATTGATCCATCACAAATTTTCCATCTTCTTTTCTTGAAGCTGTTAAGAACTCCTCCATTTCGCTAAAAAAAGCAGATGAATCGGATGAGAATTGTTTAATTTTTGTTTGAGAAAATCCTGATAAACAAAAAAGAAGGAAAATTAATGAGGTTAGTATTTTACGCATATTATCCGTTAATTAAATGTAGTAATGTCCAATCGTTTTTTGTATTAAACGATGCTAATTTAAGTCCATATTTCCGAGTTTCTTCTAACAAAATATCTTTATCAGAGCTAAAAAAACCACTCAGTAATAAATGACCATTTTTGTTTAATGTTACTACATAATTTTTCATGTCTTGCAACAATATATTTCTATTGATGTTAGCTATTACAATATCAAAATGATGATTTTCAATACACTCGGCTCCTCCTTTTAAAGCTTCAGTTTTCGAGCAATTGTTTCTTGTTAAATTTTCAACTGTATTTTCAAAAGCCCAATCATCAATATCCACAGCCAATATACTTGATGCTCCTTTAAGTTCTGCTAGTATAGCCAAAACACCTGTTCCACATCCCATATCAAGAACAGCTTTATCTTTTAAATCCATGTTCAACAATTCCTGTATCATTAAATGCGTGGTTTCATGATGACCTGTTCCAAATGACATTTTAGGCTCAATAATAATATTATATTTAAAGCTTGATGTTTTTTCATGAAATGGAGCTCTAACATAACAAACATCATCAACATTAATTGGTTCAAAGTTTTGTTCCCAAACTTCGTTCCAGTTTTGGTCTTCTATTTTTTTTAGTTGATAAGTTACTTTAAATTCGTTGTGATTAAAAGAAAACAAGTTTTTTAATTCATTTTCATTAAATAATGGTTCCTGAATATATGCATCAACACCATTATCAAATTCAACAAAACTCTCAAAACCAATTTCTCCAAGTTCAGCAATAACAATATCTCTACCTAATTCTACTGGTGTAACTTCTACTTTTAATTCAATGTAATTCATATCAAAATTTATGTTGTATAAAAAAACTAAAAAAAACGATGAAAACCTTCAATATTTCAATAATGATTTTAACAATTTTTAGCTTGCTACAACAAACAATATAAATACCTTTATATTATGTTTATGATAAAAAATAAGATTTTATTATTTCTATTAATGTTGTTTTCCCAATTAGCATATAGCCAATTAAAAGACACTACAATATCTTATATCATTGCTGGAACTGTTATAAATGGAGAAACTAATGAATTATTGGCTGGGGCACATATTGTCTCTTACGGTTCTTTTGCTACAAAAACAGATGAAAATGGAACCTTTAACATTTCTGTTACAGAAAATGATACGTTGAGAATTTCTTTTGTTGGTTTCAAGACTCTACATTATATAACTCCAAAACAAGACGATGGAAAGTATTTAATCAAATTTAAACTCTATACCGATTCTATTACACTAAATGAAGTTGAAATATTCCCTTGGCCAAGCTATAGCGAATTTAAAAAAGCATTTGCTGAATTAAAACCAACTGAGCCAGAAATAAAAATGGAAGGTGTTAAACTCTACCAAGACAGAAATATTCAACCTTATGAATTTACCACTCTACATCTTTTTGCTAATCCTTTATCTTATATATACGATAAGTTGCTTGATAAAAAAGCCAAACAACGACGTAGAATTGACCGAAGAATAAAGACTATTAATGATGCTGGTTTAGAATAACAATAGTAGTAAATTATTTATTTAAATTATTTGTTAAATTTTTAACTTTAATGCTGCTTTTATATATATTTGTATCAACACATAAAACAATAACTTCAAATTAATAAAAAAAAGACGCTTTGATTCATTAAAATCGAGGTGTTTATTATAAAAAATAAATTATGAAAGCAACTCACGTTTTAGTAGAAGAAATTATAAAAAAATCACCTTTTTTGGAAGAAGCCTTAGCTGAAAACATTATTAATCTTTCTTCATTGTCTCGACAAATAAAACCTGAGATTGATGAATTAACAAAAAAGGATGTTCAGATTGGAGCTATTGTTATGGCTCTTAAAAGATTGTCTCCAAAATTTGACCCAAACTTAAAAATTAAAGTTAAAAAAGTAATTAACAAATTAGGCGATATTACTGTTCGTTCTAGAATTACTTATTATACTTTTAAAAACTCTGAAACTATTGTTGATAGACAAGCTGATTTACTTAAAAAAATAAAAGGAAAAAAAGACACTTTCTTTGCTTTCTCACAAGGGGTTTATGAAACTACCATTATTTTAAGTGATTCGGAACATGATGACATTGATAACTTATTTAAACACGAAAGTTTAATTCAAGAAACCAAAGGATTATCTTCCTTAACAATTAAATTACCTAGCGAAAATGCTGATGTTTCAGGTATTTACTACTTTATTCTTAAAAAAATTGCTTGGGAAGGAATTAATATACTTGATATTATTTCTACAATGCACGAATTCACTATTATAGTTGATGACGATAGTATTGATAGAGCTTTTACCATATTAAAAAGTTTAAATAAAGGTTAAACTAAAAAAAATATTACACAACAAAAAAGCTCAACTTAAAAAGTTGAGCTTTTTTGTTACAGAATTTTTTTAATTCTTAAGCTTTTAAGAATCCTAAAATTTTATTCACACTATCTTTTGCATCACCATAAAGCATTTCTGAGTTTGGTTTGTAAAATAACGGATTGTCTTCACCAGAATATCCCGCACTCATCGAACGTTTCATAATAATTACTTTTTCAGCCTTCCAAGCTTCAATTACTGGCATTCCGTAAATTGAACTTGCAGGATCATCTTGTGCACTTGGGTTTACCACATCATTTGCACCAATAACCATAACCACATCAGTATTAGGCATATCATCATTAATTTCATCCATTTCCATTACAATATCGTAAGGCACATTTGCTTCAGCTAACAATACATTCATGTGACCTGGCAGACGACCTGCAACAGGGTGAATAGCAAAACGAACTAATTTTCCAGCTTTTCTTAAATTTTCAACCATTTCATAGATAGGATATTGAGCTTTTGCAACAGCCATACCATAGCCAGGTACAATTACTACAGATTTAGCTTCGTTTAACAACATGGCTACTTCTTCGTGGTTTAATGCAGTTACTTCACCTTCAATAGCTTTTTTCTCTCCTCCAGACCCATTTCCTGCTCCACTCGCGAAAATTACAGAGAAGAAAGAACGATTCATGGCGTGACACATATGCATAGAAAGAATAGCTCCTGAACTACCTACTAATGCTCCAGTAACAATTAATAAATCGTTACCTAACATAAAACCAGCAGCTGATGCAGCCCAACCAGAATAAGAGTTTAGCATGGATACAACAACAGGCATGTCACCACCACCAATTGCCATAACTAGTACAATTCCAATAAAAGAAGCTATTGCAGTCATAATTCCTAAGTACAACATTCCACTTGTTCCTTCAGCATTTGCATATAATACTCCTAAAATAACACAAGCAATAAACAAAATTAAATTCATTAATTGCAATCCTTTAAAGCTCCATGGCTTAGAAGATACTTTACCATCCAATTTTCCCCAAGCAATAATAGAACCTGTGAATGTGATAGCACCAATAAATATTCCGGCAAATACTTCTACTAAATGAATGGTGTGTTCTGTTCCTGTTAATTTTTGAGTTTCAGGGTCGAGGTAAGAACCAAAACCAACTAGAACTGCTGCTAAACCTACAAAACTATGAAGTATTGCAACCAATTGAGGCATTGCAGTCATCTCTACTTTTCTTGCAACCATTATACCTATTACAGAAGCAATTGCTATTGCTGAGATAATATACACATGACCCTCAACGCCATTTCCCATTACAGTAGCAATAATGGCTACAATCATACCCACAATACCATATAAAACACCTCGTTTAGCTGACTCCTGAGAGGATAATCCACTTAAACTTAATATGAACAGAATACTTGCAAATAAATACGCTGCTGTTTGAATTTCTTTAACTATATACATAAGTCTTGATTATTATTTTTTAAACATTTTCAACATACGGTGTGTAACTACAAAACCACCAACGATATTAATACTTGCAACCAATATGGCAATTGAAGCAAGAATGGTCATGATATTTGAGGCATCGTTTTTGGTTTGTAACAAACCTCCAACTATAATTATACCGCTAATTGCATTAGTTACAGCCATTAAAGGAGTGTGTAGAGCATGTGATACGTTGTTTATTACTTGCCATCCAACAAAAATGGCTAAAACAAACACAGTAAAGTGCTGTATAAATGCTGAAGGAGCAAAAGCACCCACTAGTAATAATAATATACCGACTACACCTAAACTAATTATTGTTGAAATAGCTGCTTTTTTAGCCTTTTCTGCTTCAGCAATTTTTATTTCCTCAGCTGTTGGTGCAACTACTTTTTTAGTTCCACCACCTGCAGTAGGACTTACTTGCAAAGGTTTAGGTGGCCAATTGATTTTGCCATTATGGGTAACCATAGCACGAGAAACCACATCATCTTCCATATCAATTTTGAAGTTCTCTGATTTACCCATGTCATCTAATAAATGACAAAGGTTATTTCCGTAAAGTTGAGATGCTTGGTTTGGTAGCTGGTCTAATTTACCAATTATTGTTACACCATTATCTGTAGTATAAATTTGTCCATTTTTAGTTAATACACAGTTGCCTCCTGTTGAAGCTGCTAAATCGACAATAACAGAACCTGGTTTCATTGCTGCAACATGGTAATCTAAAATCAATTTTGGAGCTTCTCTTCCAGGAATTTGGGCAGTAGTAATAATGATATCTACTTCTTGAGCTTGTTCTAAAAACAATTTCATTTCCGCTTCAATAAACGCTGCACTCATTTCTTTAGAGTAACCAGAAGCTGTTGCTCCATCTTCCTCTATTTCAACAGTAAGAAATTTAGCTCCCATTGATTCTATCTGCTCTGCAACTTCTTTTCTAGTATCAAAAGCTCTAACTATTGCACCTAAAGAGTTAGCAGCACCAATTGATGCTAAACCTGCTACTCCTGCTCCAATTACCAAAACTTTTGCAGGATCAACTTTACCTGCTGCTGTTATTTGTCCGTTTAAGAATTTACCATAATGATTAGCAGCTTCAATTACCGCTCTATAACCAGCAATGTTTGCCATTGACGACAAGACATCCATTTTTTGGGCTCTAGAAATACGAGGAATAGCATCCATCGCAACAGCGTTAACTTTCTTATCTGCTAATTTTTGAAGAAGTTCTGGATTTTGTGCTGGCCATAAATAACTTAACAGAACTAAACCTTCCTTCATCATGTCAACCTCTTCAAAAGTTGGTCCTTGAACTTTAAGAACAATATCTGAATTACTATAAATTTCTGAAGCAGAAGAAACTATTGAAGCACCTGCTTGTTTAAAAGCATCATCAGCAAAATTTGCTTTTACTCCAGCACCACTTTGAATGCTTACATCAAATCCCTGCTTAATTAAGCGTAAAACGGTCTTCGGTGTGGCAGCAACCCTTAATTCGTTTGCAGCTATTTCCGATGGAATTCCAACTTTCATACCCATATTATTACTTGTTTTTTAACTTATTAGAATCAACGAAATTATCAATAAAACATTAAGTTTCCAAACAAAAAAAGCATTGAAATTATCAATGCTTTTTTGTGAAATTTGCTTATACAACATTATTCATAATCTTTAGCCCAATTATCCATTTCGTCTTTAGACCATAAACCAGGAAAAAACACTCGTTTCTGGTACATTGGATGAAGGTATTTTTTCCAATCGCTTCCACCTGTTGCTTTAATTACTTTACTACCATTGTCTAAATATTGTTCCGCTGCTCTTAAATGCACCATTGGCCATTTGATGTTAAATTCAATATCTAAATCTTTCATGGCTTGAATTAAAGTTGGATTGTTTTTCTCGCTTTCAGGCATAGCAACGTATTTTTGCCAAATATTCTTGGTTTTGTATTCGTTTGCCATGGTAATAAACTTATCCAAATATTTTTCTTCAAACAAACTTAATAAATACGACTTTTTTCCTGTTTTATGGTCTTTACCTGCTGCTTGCCAATAAATATTCTCGAATAAAAATGCTGTATCATATTTTTGAGGAAGATTTCCTTTAACTCTGGTATCTAACAAATTTTCAATATCTGTACAACATATTTCGGCATATCTAAATGATGCACATTGAAAGCCACTTGCAGGAGTTAAAGTGAACCTGAATTCATTGTATTGATTTGGGTCCATTCCTAAACGCATTACATCGAATGAGTTGGCTAGCATCTGAATATACCGATTCATTCTACCTAACTTTTCAATAAAAAAATCGGCTTTTATATCTACGGCTTCGCATACTTGATACATTTCGTGTAACATCATATTTAGTAACAATTCAGTTACTTGATGATACATAATGAAAACCATTTCGTCAGGATAGTCTGTTCTAGGTTTTTGCAAACTCAATAAAGATTCTACTTCAATATAATCCCAATAATTAATTGGCTTTGAATACAATAATCCTTTATAAAAAGCTTCTGAGTCTAAACCCATGCTAGTGTATTTTTCGTTGATTTTCTCTATTAACTCGTTATGATTATTACTCATGTTTATGAAGATAAATTTTAATAATTCAATACTACAATTTTTGACCAAATCACGAACTGATTTAAGTCATGATATTTTTACAAAAATGACTCTTTTATAACAGAATGCCAAAAGAAAAAAAAGAATGTTTAAAACTTAACGGATTACTCTAAACCTAATGTAAAAAGATTATTACAGCGATTGTATATCAATTGATCTAATTCTAACATACTTGCCAAAACCAATTGAGAGTAATTTTGAGATGCATTTTTAAACCCACCAGCTTCTGTTTGCCATAAAGTGGTAATTAATTCCATATTACCCTCTTTAGGGTTAATTACATCTAAAGCTCTTTTAACATTACCAGCTCCTGCGTGATAAACATGCATAACCATTAAACGATACCATATATCGTTTTGGTTGTAAGCAATACACTTAGCATCTAATATTTTGTTCAGTTCAGGAATACATATTGTTCTAATTAATTTTGCCGCAGCCCAAGCTGACTTATCAAAATCTTTACGTTCATCTTCATACCTGTTAACTTTTAACCCTAGATGAATGGCCACATCCTTCATTATTTGGAAAGAACCATAAGCTCCAACATTAGATTTTTGTAATTTGTTTGGACTTTCAATTAAAAGTATTGCCTGAGCATAAAATGGGTCAACATTATTTTGTTTAAAAACATTTATACCTCTACTTATGTAAGGCATAACATTATCAAAATCGTAAAAGAATTTTCTACCATTGGTTACAAATATTCTATCCTCTGTATTTAAATAATAATAACTTCTTATACTATCTCTAAAACATTCTTTATCTAGTTCAGACAACTTATTCCAATCTTTTAATGCAACCTTCTTAATTATTTGTCGAGTTGAGCTAACATTTATCAATGCTGAATCGTGATGCATATTCATCAATGTTCTCCAAAACGTTGGTTGGCTAAGAGTATCCCAACGTTCGACATACAATTGGTGAGTTTTAATAAAACTATAATCAGAAGTATCATTATCATTTAATCCAGAAACAGTGACAAGTTCTACCTTTTCAACAGCTGGATTGTAGAAAGAAACACTTGTGATAAAAAGTGTAAGAATAATAATATTTGCTATAAATTGTTTCATGTGTCTAAAATAACGAATATTTACCAAAAATGTTACTTATTAGGCTATTTGACTTATTAACATGAAATTCTTAATATCAAGAATAGAGTCTATTCTTTAATATTTTTCTTCACTAATAGATAAAAATCGTTATCGAGCAATAAATAACCTTGATTGTAGCAAAAATAATAAACAGTCCCATCTTTTTTGGTATAGATACTTGTAAACAAGTTAAAATCAAAACCTTTTATTGCCAACTGTTTTTTACTTATGGTCTGCTTATCATTTGGATTTAGCTCTTCAAGAATTCGCCAATTTTTACGCAATTGGTTATTCGTATTCCTGATGTAATTTTTATCATCCTTGTTTACTTGATTGTTATGTGAATTTCTACAAGCATCAGAACAAAACTTTTTATCGGATCTACCAACAAATGGTTCTCCGCATTCTATACAGGTTTTCTTATCCATACAATTAAACTATTGATCTCCAAATGTAAGCAAAAAAATATCCGTTTACAAACGACTACAAACGATTTTAAACGAAAGTAAATAATTAACAACCGAATGACCTGATTTTTTGATCCTTACTTTGCCTCATCGAATGAATCGAAAATATGTTTAACCATTTAAATTTTAACACCATGAACAATTTAAGAAACAAAGTACAGTTAATCGGACACTTAGGTAACACACCTGAAATTATTAACTTAGAATCTGGTAAAAAACTAGCAAAATTTTCTTTAGCAACAAATGAAAGTTACAGAAACGCTAAAGGTGAAACCATAAAAGAAACGCAATGGCATAATGTAGTTGCGTGGGGAAAAACAGTAGATATTATATCAAAATATTTACAAAAAGGAAATGAAATTGCTATTGAAGGTAAGTTGGTTACTAGAAGCTACGATGACAAAAGTGGAAATAAAAAATATGTTACCGAAGTTGTAGTAAATGAATTATTAATGCTTGGTAGCAAAAATTAATTCCGAAAAACTAACATAAAAAAAGGCGGTAAATTCACCGCCTTTTTTTATTGCATCAATTTTAATATGATTAATGACATCTTTTTGAAAGAGCCACTTCAATTTCTATCCCAACATTTGGCCAAAGAACACTAACACCATCGGCACCTTTATGCAAATCTTCACAAACTTTATTTAAAGAAGCTATTGCTTCTTTTCCTTCCCATAAATTTAGGTCTAACTCCCCAACTAATTTCACAACATTATCGGTAACAGTATAATCTAGAATTACCTCTTTTTCCATACCATTTAATGTAAGATAGAAAGAACACTTTCCTTTTTCATTATCTCCATCAACACTATGAACTTGACCAATTATTAAATCGGTGTTTAACATCGCTCCAAAAAAGGAATTAACAATTTTACTATCTCTATCTGGATTCGTCGTATTCGTAGTATTTGTTGGAATGGTAAATTTTATAGCTTGAAGTACTTCTGGTAATTTTGTTGATTTTTCACCTCCAGTAACTAAAATAGAGTTAAATGTTCCGCTTACACCAACTTTTTCTGATGTTTTAAAAGCAGTCCATTTTAAACTTATCGTGTTTGATTTTTCATACTCGTAAAAACAAATATTTTCTGTCGATTCCGCTGTTTTTGATGATTTATCATCTGTACAAGAAGATATAAATATTGACGATAATAATGCTATTGATAAAACGTATTTATTCATGTTTTTTAAAAAATTTAAATTATTGATACAAAGTTAGACATTACTATTTGTATTTTAGAAGTAAGTTGGGATAGTCTGATATAATTCCATCTACTCCTCTACTTATTAATTTTTCTATTGTTTCAGGATCGTTTACCGTCCATACATGTAGTTGCTTACCAAAATCATGAACCTTATCTATAAAAGCTTGAGATGCATATTTATGTTGGACTATTATTTCATCTACAAAATGATACCGTTCTAATGGTTTAAAATTTATCGTTGTATCATACGAAAGTGGTAAAGTTGCTGACTTTCCTACAAAAAGTTTTCCTGTTCTTATTTGTTTATTTAAGTTATGGATTCTAAACAATGCTCTATCGTTAAATGAGATAATTTTACACCAATCGAATGCATTTTTATTTTTAATTACATTTAAAATATGGCGTTCTATATTTGGATAATATAAATAGCTGTACTTAGTTTCTATAACCAATTCCACTCTTCCATTTATTAAATCTATTACTTGTTCTAGTGTAGGTATTTTTTCTTCTGCATATACTTTATTAAACTTAATTCCTGCACTGTATTTTAATAAATCAGCATAATCTAAGTTTTTAACAAACCCAAAACCATCAGTTGTTCTGCGTAAAGTTCTGTCGTGTAAAACAATAATAACGTTATCATTGGTTTGTTGCACATCAATTTCTATTCTATCAACACCTAAATCAAGTGCAAGTTGAATAGATGCTAAGGTGTTTTCTGGAGCTAATCCTCCTGCTCCTCTATGTCCTGTAATAATTAATGGTTTTCTCATTATACTAATTCTACTACAGAATAATCATTCAATTCATTATAAACACTATCTCTTTCTATCGGTTTTCTTCCAACCTGTTTTATTAAATCAATCATTTGTTGAGATGTCATCACTGGTTTTTGCTCTTCAGAACCAGCCATTGAATATATTTTTGTTGAATCATCAACTGTTCCGTCAATATCATTTACTCCAAACGACAATAAAAGTTGAGTAGTTTTTCTTCCAATCATAGGCCAATAGGCTTTAATATGATTAAAATTATCTAAGTAAATTCTACTCATAGCAAATACTTTCAAATCCTCAATTATACTCACCTCTTCAATATCAGACATCTGATTGTTTTTATTTCTAAACTTCAACGGAATAAATGCATTAAAACCACCCGTTCTATCTTGTAATTCTCTCAATCTATTCATGTGGTCAATTAAATGCTCATAATTTTCTAAGTGTCCATAGAGCATTGTAGCATTTGATGGCATTCCAACACTGTGAGCCGCTTCATGCATTTCTAACCATTGTGAAGAAGTACATTTGTCCTTACAAATTTTTTCACGAATAGCTTCATCAAAAATTTCAGCACCACCACCAGGCAATGAACCTTGTCCAGCATCTTTTAAAATTTTTAATCCTTCTTTGTATGAAACATTAGCTTTACGGCACATGTATTCCAATTCAACAGCAGTAAAGGCTTTCACGTGCAAATCTGGTCTGATTTGTTTTATATTTTGAATCAAATTTTTAAAGTACTCTAATCCCATTTTAGGATGAACTCCTCCAACAATATGAACCTCTGTTATGTCTTGATTGCTGTACGATTTTATAGCATTATAAATTTGTTCTTCAGACAATTCCCAAGCCTCGTAATCATCTTTTTCCCTTAATTTTCTTGAATACGAACAGAATTTACAGTCATATACACAAATATTGGTGGGTTCAATATGGAAATTCTTGTTGAAGTAGGTTTTGTTAGCATGTCTTTTTTCTCTAATATAATTAGCTAGCATTGCTAATAAACTCAATTCAGCATTTTTATATAGATATACACCTTCTTCTAGTGTAAGTCGTTTCTCCTCAATTACCTTTTTTGATAGATTTAAAAGCAATTCGTCTTTTATGGTAAGTTCTAATAATGAAGCTATTTGCATTTTTGTAGTAAAAAAATTACATGCAAAGATAGGATTATTCATAATAAAAAGAGTCCCGAAAAATTCGGGACTCTCTAATTTTATAATACCTTAATCTACTATTTAGATAAAAGTACTTTTTTAGTAGTTACTTCACCGTTTGATGTTACTTTAACAAAGTAAACACCGTTTGGTTGATTGTTTAAATCAATTTTAGCAAAATTTGAGTTTACTGTTCTATTGGTAATTTGTTCACCAACAACATTATAAACTACAACGTTGAAGTTAGAAGTATTTGTTGGCATCATAACATTAACTAAACCAGTAGATGGGTTAGGAAACACATTTACATCATTAAAGTTACCTGTATGTGAAGAAACTCCAGTAGCAATATCACAAACAACTGCAGCAACAGTACCTTTGTAATCTACACCCCAAAATGCAATATCTCTCCAACCAATACCTGATTCGTTAGCCCATGTTGTATTACCACTAGTACCTGTAGCCACACCCATAGCTAAAGTATCGCCATTTGCAGGAGCTGCTGGATGATCATAACCAATATAAACAGGACCTGTTAATGGAAATGGTGTTGTTAAAGGTAAAGTTAATAATGTATTTAAACTACCTGAAAACATTCCTGAGGTTCCTGCAAGTTGTTCAATAATCGTACCTGGAGCAGTTGTAATATTTGCATTTGCAGCATTTTTACCTGCACCATTACCATTCCATACTTTCAAAGTAGCAACACCTGTTCCAGAAGATTGAACGAATACATAAATAACATCTGTTAATTCTTTACCAGCACCTGGATAAGGAACAATTGAAGCCCAACCATTATCATCATAACAGTTGTTTCCCATAATATAACCATCATTACCCACACATAAATCTGCAGTCCAATAAGCACCACCAAATCCTTCTGTATTCCAATCCCAACCTGCAGCTAGTGAATCACAAGATGCCGTTCCTGCTGGATTTACAGTAATGTAAGCCGTTTTAGTTTCTGTATCAGTACCAGCAGCATTGTCGCCAACTGTTAAAGAAACTGCATAAGTTCCAGCTGTATTATAAGTAATAGCTGGAGGTGTTTGTCCGTTGTGAGAAGCTGGAGAACCACCTGTAAATGTCCAAGACCACGAGTTTAATGTAGCTGGACTAGCAGATGCGTCAGTAAAAGTAACTGATTGACCTTCATTAATTGTTGTTGCTGAAGCTGTAAAATTAGCAGTAATTGAAGCAACACCACAAACATTAGATGTTAATAATGAAGCTCTTCTTGGAGAATTTGCTAACACGGCATCCATTCTCGCTTTTTGACCAACAGTAAACATATACATACAAGCATCATCAGTATAATCCATGTAGTTCATAGACATATCACCACCATTACTACAAGAAGCATTAGAAGGGAAGCTTGGGCAGTTATAATTCTCATCAGCCTGATCAGGAGTATCCGCACAAAAATCACCATTACCTCCACAAGCACCATTATCATCACCCCAGATATGTCTTAATCCAAAACAGTGACCAACTTCGTGAGTTACAGTTCTTCCTTTATTAAATGGAGACGATACCGCGCCAGTTGTTCCAAAAAAATTAAATCCAATTACAACACCGTCAGTATTAGCCGCTCCACCATTAGCATTAAGCCCTGATAATCCTGAAGAACTTGGAAATTGAGCATATCCTAAAATACCATTTAAATCACCACCAAAACGAACCACCCAAATATTAAAGTATTTGGTAGGATCCCATTGTGTTGAAGCTTTCATTGTTTCAGTAGCAGCTTGACCATAAGAAGCTATACCGTTATTAACTCTATTAATACCTGTAGTAGGATTTCCATTTGGATCTATTGTCGCTAAGCAAAACTGAATATCCATATTTCCTTTTACACTATTAAATGCAGCTGGTACATTTGCAAAATCTGCATTAGTAGCAGAAAAATCAGCATTTAAAACAGCGATTTGTGAATTTACCTGAGCATCAGATATATTTTCTCCTGAACCAAGAGCATCTCCATTATGAATTACATGAACAACAACAGGAATATTTCTTGTTGCTTTCTGAGTTGATGGATTGTTAGCTTGTTCTTTAATTTTTTGAGAAATCCAACTTTCGAACTGATCAGCAGTTTCCAGAGAAGGATTTGAAGCTCTTCTCAATTGTTCCATCTCGTTGGTAAAACATCTGATATGACCTGATGGAGTTCTTTTTGCATTTTGGAATAATTCAGTTCCAAGCTGAGCATCTAGTGTTTGAGTTTTGTTAATAGGCAAAGCTTTTCTGCTATTCTGCCCAAAAGCCAATACCGCACTCAACATCAATGATGACATTAATAAAGTACTTTTTTTCATTTTAAGTTTAGTTTAGTTTAGTTTATTATTAAATTGAAGCCTAAATTTAAGTTTAAATTTTTAACCACCAACTATAAGTTTGTGATAATTCGATGAATCCTAAACTTAATATGTTGAAGCAACCTTTTGTAAATATAAATCGTCTTGTTACTAGAAGGTTTTAAAGTTAATATAGATAGGTAAAACTAATTTTATTCTCCTTCAAGAATAAGAAACCCTGAATCCCATCAGGGTTTTTTTTATGGGAACATCTTATTGGGGTTTAAAATATTGTTCGGATCAAATACTCTTTTAATATCTTTCTGTAAATTCAATAGTGTTTCACTAAAAGCTATATCCATATAATTTTTCTGAACTAACCCTATTCCATGTTCACCAGAAAGAGTACCTTTTAACCTCACACATAACTCAAAAATTTCCCTGATAGCCGTAGGAATTTTTGTATTCCAATCTTCATCGGTCATTTTATCCTTGATAATATTTACATGTAAATTTCCATCACCAGCATGACCATAACAAACAGAAATAAAGCCATATTTATTTCCAATAGCTTTCACCCCTTTCAGCAATGTAGGCAATTCAGCTCTTGGAACCACTGTATCTTCTTCTTTATATATCGATTTTGATTTTACCGCCTCTCCTACTACTCTTCTGATTTTCCATAATCTCTCTTTCTGAGCATGGTCTTCTGCAAATAAAATTTCATCACAAGCGTAATTTTCTAATACTTTATATACTGATTCACAATCTTTATAAAGCACGTCTAAATCATTTCCATCCACTTCTATTAACAAATGTGCTTGAATATCATCTCCTATTTGAAATGAATCATCTTCAATATAATTTGCCCCCCACAAAATAGCGTCACGCTCCATAAACTCCATGCCTGATGGGATAACTCCTGCCTTAAAAATTTCTGAAACAACCTTACACGCATCTTCTGTATTGAAGAAAGGAACCAACATTAATAAATTATATTTTGGAAATGGTATTAACTTAAAAACTACCTTAGTAATAATTCCTAAAGTACCTTCGCTACCAACCATTAATTGAGTTAAATTATATCCCGTTGAATTTTTCAAGGTATTTGCTCCTGTCCAAACTATTTCTCCTGTAGGTAAAACCACTTCTAAATTCAACACATAATCTTTAGTTACACCATATTTTACAGCTTTGGGTCCACCTGAATTTTCAGCCAAATTTCCACCAATAAAACAACTTCCTTTGCTTGCTGGATCAGGTGGATAAAACAATCCTTTTTCTTTTACTGCATTTTGAAAAACTTCATTAATTACACCTGGTTCAATTGTCGCTTGTAGGTTTCGTTCATCAATTTCAATGATTTGATTAAAACGCTCCATTGAAAGTAAAATACCTTTATTGATAGGTAAAGCCCCACCACTCAATCCTGTTCCAGCTCCTCTTGGTGTAATTGAAATGTTTTCTCTATTACAAAGTTTTAATACAGCTGAGATTTCTTCTGGTGTTCTTGGTTTAATTACAACTTCAGGGTAAAAAATTAAATCCTCTGTTTCATCATGACTATACTTATGGAGGTTTTCAGTATCAACAAACACATAGTTCTCCCCAACAATATTTTTTAGTTCTAGTAGATGTTCTTCATTTATTTTGTGGTAACTCATTCTTTTTTCATTTGAACTTTAAAGGTATAAAAAAGTCCGATGCAAAAAACATCGGACTAATTTAAAGTGACCTCGACAGGATTCAAACCTGTAACCTTCTGAGCCGTAATCAGATGCGCTATTCAGTTACGCCACGAGGCCAATTGTGCTGCAAATATACTAATCGTATTTTATTTATAAAGCGTTCTTTTATATTTTAATATCGTTACCACACTTGAAATGCCCTTCGGGACATTCCTTTTTTCCATGTAATCCACATGGTCTACAACTCAAAGCATAATCAATTTCGGTAATAGTTGACTTAGTTGATAACGGACCAAAACCAAAACTTGGTAAAGTAGAACAAAAATAAGCTGTAACAGGAGCATCCATAGCCGAAGCTATGTGCAAAGGAGCAGAATCATTTACATAATTCATTTCTGCATGCTGCATTAATGCTGCAGATTGTAAAAAAGATAATTTTCCAGCTAAGATGATAACTTTTTTATTTTTTGTTTGTGATTGAATTTGCTCACACAATTCAATATCTGATGGGGCTCCCAATAGATAAATAGTGTTATCGTCTTTTATTTTTTTAATCAATTCAATCCATTTATCTTTTGGCAACTGCTTAGTAAACCAGACTGAACTAGGTGCAATACAAACATATTTTTCAGTTTTATAGGATTGAACTAATTCATAATCTTTATTTGATGGATACAACCTAGGTTTTTCTGCAATAGTATCGGTAAAAGTTTCAATCAATTTCTGATTGCGCTCAACTTCGTGTAATCCACGTTCCATATCATGTTCAACACTATTCGTAAAAAGAAACGATAATGGATTTTTCTTAAAACCTATTTTTATTGGAGCACCAGAAAAAGCAGTAAGCATTCCACTCGATGCAAATCGTTGAAGATTGATAACTACATCATATTTAGTTCTATTAATACTTTTTGACAACACTTTTAAATTGTTATACTTATCAATTTTTTTATCCCAAATCAACACATCATTGAGTTTCGGATGATTTTCTAGAAGACCTTCATTTCCTTTTCTTAATAAGAAATCAATTTTACTTTCTGGATAGAAAACAATCAGTTTTTCAATTAGTGCTGTAGCTAAAATCACATCACCAATAAATGCAGTTTGAATGATTAATATTTTATTAAGTTCTTTATTCATAAATTTAAACTGCTACGCTATAATCTCTTAACACATCATTTAATGAAGTTTTTAAATCAGTACTTGCTTTTCTTTTGCCAATAATTAATGCACAAGGAACCTGATATTCTCCAGCAGCAAATTTTTTGGTGTAAGAACCCGGAATAACAACACTTCTTTCAGGAACTTCTCCAATATATTCTACTGGTTTTTCTCCACTCACATCAATAATCTTTGTAGATTTTGTTAACACTACATTCGCTCCAAGAACAACTTCTTTTCTAACTCTTACTCCTTCAACCACAATACATCTAGAACCAATAAAACAACCATCTTCAACAATTACAGGAGCTGCTTGTAAAGGCTCTAAAACTCCGCCTATACCTACTCCACCGCTTAAATGAACATTTTTTCCAATTTGAGCACAAGAACCAACTGTAGCCCAAGTATCTACCATTGTTCCTGAATCAACATAAGCCCCAATATTTACATAAGATGGCATCATAATAACTCCGCTTGCTAAAAATGCACCATACCTTGCTACTGCATGAGGAACAACACGAACACCAAGTGAAGCATAGTTTGTTTTTAGCTTCATTTTATCATGAAATTCAAATGGACCTACTTCAATAGTTTCCATTTTTTGAATAGGAAAATACAACACTACAGCTTTTTTAACCCACTCATTTACTCTCCAATCATCACCATTAGGTTCAGCCACTCTCAATTGCCCTTTATCTATTAATTCAATAACATCTCTTATGGCTTGTTGATTTTCTACTTGATTTAAAAGTTCTCTATTATCCCAAGTTTTTTCTATAATTTCTTGTAGTTTTTGCATAATTATTTTGATTCAATAAGGTTATTTAATATAGCTGTACTTCCTTCCCAAGTATAATTTTGTGTAACGAAATCATATCCTTTTTCTGATATAGCTTGATAAAACTCCTTGTTTTCGAGTAGTTGAAGAATATGTTGAGCAAATTCATTAGGCTTTTCTCCAATTAAAATATTTTTATTGTTTTCTGCGCCTAGGGCATTATTTGCGAGTTTAGACGTTACACATGGTAATTTCATAGCCATCGCTTCTAGCAATTTATTTTGTAAACCAGTACCTATTTGCATTGGAGCAATAAATACTTTTGATGAGGCATAATAATCAGAAATATCATCTACCCATCCTGTAACTTCTATTTTATCTGATTTTAATGATGTAACTCTAAAATCAGGATTTGCCCCAGCTATAGCTAAATTTATGGATGGGTTAAGTTTCCAAACTAAAGGCATGATTTCTTTCACCAAAAATATTGCACAATCTACATTTGGAGGATAACTCATGTTTCCTGTAAAAATCAAATCGTACTTTTTCTCCACGTCTCTATATTGATATGTAGTGTAATCTACACCATTTGGAACAACAACAATTTCTTCATTCTTTATATGTACAATCAAATCCCTATCTTGATTCGAGATGATTGTAAGATTATTGAAACAATCAAAAATATCATGTTCGTAGCGTTTTAATCGAGTTGTTTCTATCTTTAAAAACGGTTTTAAATAAAATGGGGCATTTTCTATTCTTCGTTCCATTCCTCTTGCAAGAGCATCCATATAATCCATTGTTTTAGGAATAGATGCATTTCTAACATATTCTGCAACCCTAATTAATTGACAATAAATATGATTTGGCTTTTCATCATTGATTAATTCATCTATTCTTTTCTGAGCTGCCTTATTATAAAAATAACTTACTTGAAGTGATTGTTTGGTGAAAAATAGCTTAAATAGCAAATTAAATATAATCTTAGTTTTATAAATTCTTATTACCTCAATTCTTGAGCAATATTGACTTAAAACACGATAACTTTCTTTTGAAACTGGTTCGTCAGAAAGTGCACATAGAACTACTTCATGATGCTTTGAAAGCTCCTTGATTTGATGAAAAACCCTTAGCTTATCACCTTTTTCGAGCGGATAGGGAAACCTTGATAATAGAACGAAAACCTTCATTAATTTATTAAGTTCTTATAAAACTCCGAAAGTTTGTTACAAATAACTTGATTATCATATTTTGTCTCAGCTAATTCTCTTGCATTAATTCCAATAGAATCTGATAACTCTTGATTAGTCAAACATTTTAATATAGCTTCAGAAAATTCCTCTTCAGTGTTTGCAATAAGAATATTCTTTTCATTCTCGTATTCAATACCTTCTGCTCCAACTGCTGTAGAAATAATAGTTTTACCAAAAGCCATTCCCTCAATAATTTTAACCCGCATTCCCCCTCCTGAATTTAAAGGCACAATCATAATAGATTTTGAATTAATGAATTGGTGGGAATCAGCAACTTCTCCTTCAATCACAACATTTTTCATTTTCAATTGCAACAACCATTCTGGCATATTTCGTCCTGCTAAATACAATTTTATAGACGAATTCTTTTCTGATACTTTTGTCCAAATGTTTTTTAAAAACCAATTTATTCCATCAGCATTTGGTCGCCAATCCATAGCTCCAATGTGAAATACAGATGGTTTTTGTAAATGAGTAGTATCCACTTTATATTTCTGCAAGTCTATTCCAAATGGGATATGTATAATTGGTGATGTGCACCCCATCCTCTTATATGTATCTGAATCTAACTCGGTAATTGTAGCAATGGCATCAAATTTATTTAACACCTCATATTCGTAAGCTTTCAGACGCTTTGCTAATAATTTCAAATACCATTTCTTTAATGGATTATTGGTATCTTCAGCTAATCGTTCCCAAATCATAAACTCTATGTTTTGTGACCTTAGTACAATTTTTGCTTTCGAAATTTTTCTAATAACATCTACATAAGGAGCAACCCATAAAGTTTCCAAATGAACGACATCATAGTTTGTTAATTTCAATTTTTCAACCAATACTTTTTCAAATTCTAAGGAATAAAAGCGACTAATATTGTACGACTTGTTTGTGAATAAATTAGTAATTGCGTCCAATGGCTTAACGTTTGTATCTATAAAAACCAATTCGTAATTCGTTTTATTCCGATAGTTTACATCAACATCTTCTAATTTAATAAAGTGCTTTGGTGTATTCAATGCCAATACATCAACTTGATTTCCTGCATTAATCAATCCATGCGTAAGTATATCCATAGCAATGCTACCTCCATCTTTTGGAGGAAAAGGTATTTTGCTACAAATCTGTAATATCTTCATTACTAAAACTTAAACCAATCCAATACTGGTAAAGGTTGCAAATATAACAATAAGATTTACTTTGTATTTGTGGTTTTATAAAAAGTACCTACACAATGCATTATTAAATTTTATTATTTAGTACGAATGTTTACATTTGAAACCCAATAAAAAAGCAATGAGTAACAGAGAAAAATACTTAATTACTGGATTTTCTGGTTTTGTAAGCAAACATTTTATTGATTATCTAGAAAATAATAAAATTGAAGCTGATGTATTAGGAGCAGATATTAATGAGAATATTCCTTTTAATTATTCCAACCTTTTATATGTAAAATGTTGTTTTGAAAAAATTGATTTATTGAATAAAACTGATGTTCAAAGAGTAATCTCTCAATTTAAACCCAACTATATTTTACATTTAGCATCATATAGCAGTGTTGCAATGAGTTGGAAATTACCTGTAGAGAGTTTTACCAATAATACCAATATTTTTTTAAACCTAATTGATACTGTTCGTTTAGCTGAAATAAATTGTAGAATATTATCCATTGGCTCATCTGAAGAATATGGAAATGCAGCCGACAATAGTATTAGCTTAAGAGAAGATCATGTACTTAATCCAATCAGTCCTTATGCTGTTGCCCGCGTTTCTCAAGAAATGCTATCAAAGGTATATACAGATAGTTATGGTATGGATATTATCATGACAAGGTCTTTCAATCATATTGGAACACATCAAAAAGATATTTTTGTAATACCTTCATTTGTTAAAAAAATGATTGCGTTAAAGGAGTCGAACAATGAAGTTAAAGAATTGGTAACTGGTGACACATCTATTATTAGAGATTTTGTTGATGTTCGTGCTGTTGTAGAAGCCTATTACCTATTGTTTAAGAGAGGAAAAAAAGGAGAGATTTATAATATTTGTAATGGTAAAGGAACTTCTTTAACTGAAGTTATTCAATTAATTTCCAATATTTTAAATATTAAGGTAATTCAAAAAACTGATCCAAATTTAGTCCGTCCAAACGACAATAGAGTTATAATTGGTTCTAATGAAAAGCTAAGGAAAGATACTGGCTGGACAAACAGGTTTTCGTTAGAAGATAGTTTAAGAGATATTATTAACTATTATCAGTAACTAAACTTTCTTTTTTCTTAACCAATCTCTTGAAAAAGCTGATATAAGCATCCATATTAAACATGGCTGAATCTGTAGTTGCTTTATAAGTAAAGAAAAAACCTAATGGAAAAAGTACAGTCGTTGCCATCCACATCCCTTGATAAACTTCTATTACTTGTTCTTTAGCCATTTTCTCTCCTGTAATTGATAATATCCAAAATAACAAAAAGAAAATCACAGAAATAACTACCGGCATACCTAAACCACCCTTACGAACAATTGCTCCTAATGGTGCTCCAATAAAAAACATAATTAAACACGCTAATGAAAAAGTAAATTTTCTGTGCCACTCTACTTTCAGATTTAGTAAATTCTCGGAATAGAAATCCATCTCTACCATAACTGCTGAGGAACGACCCTTATTTGTTCTGGCATTATTTATAGCTATATTAAATACTTGATTCAACTCATCTTTTGTCAATTTTCTTAGCGATTCATCAACGGTTAAATTTTCATCTTTTTTTACTGATTTCATCGTTGATAATAACAAGGTGTCATTTATCAAGTATGATGTTTGAATACCCCTATAAAATTCATCACTTCTGGTTGTATAGTATTTATTTATCGTATCTGTTTTCTCAGCTAATTGTCTTAAATTAAGCATTCTATAATCTTCTTTAAATAATTCCTCGTCAGTTCTATTTAATTTAAAACCACTCATATTAATCCTCATTTCGTGTTCATCAAACGAAAAACGTGATAAAGGATAAACTTTATCCATTCTTCCTTCAAATTTTTCTTGATAATCTACTCCATGATAAAGTTTTACAGAGAAGTAAGATTTATCTTTAGAAATCTGCATAATACCAGAATCAGCAATAGTCAACTGTCTGTTTCCGTTATCTTCAGTATGATTATAAATCATAATCTTTTTTAGCATATCGCCTTCTTCGCCTGGTATTTTATCTTTTACACGAATAACATATCCATCAATTTCATTATAAAATACATCAGGTAAAATATTAAATGCAGGTTTCTGTGAGCGGATATCGTGAAGCAAAGAGTAAAACTTAAGATTAGCTACAGGAATAATATTATTTGCAAAAAAGAATGCACTAATACTAATTATGGTTACTAAAATAATCAAAGGCTGCATTACTTTCTGAAGAGAAATACCAGCTGCTTTAAACGAAACCAATTCAAAATGCTCTCCTAAGTTACCAAAAGTCATTAAAGAGGCTAAAAGAATAGCCAATGGTAATGCTAAGGGAACTAAGTTGGCAGAAGCAAAAATTAACAATTCAGCAATAACATACCATTCCAAACCTTTTCCCAACATTTCATCTATATAAAGCCAAATAAATTGCATTAAAAGCACAAACAATGCAATAAAAAAGGTCATAATAAATGGACCTATAAATGATTTTAATATGAAAAGATTTGCTTTTTTCAATTTAGTTCTTTGTTTGCAAAGATAAATTAACGGAACGAAATATAAGTAATTATAATTTTTAAAGCGATTCTGATTAAATAAAAACGCCTTTTCAATTTTATGAAAAGGCGTTTTCTATGAAAAATATTCGATTCTTATTTTGTAAATTGACTAGATACAATCAAATCTTTTGTTGTGTGATTCCATGTATAAAAACCTTCACCAGATTTCACCCCCATTTTACCTGCAGTAACCATATTTACTAACAATGGACATGGTGCATATTTAGGATTTCCAAATCCGTCGTGAAGTACATTTAAAATCGATAAACAAACATCTAAACCAATAAAATCTGCCAACTGTAATGGTCCCATTGGATGAGCCATTCCCAATTTCATTACGGTATCAATTTCCTCAACACCAGCAACACCCTCGTATAGTGTAATTATAGCTTCATTAATCATTGGCATTAAAATTCTGTTTGCCACAAAACCAGGGTAGTCATTTACTTCTACAGGAACTTTACCTAGATTTTTAGATAGTTCCATTATAGTAGCTGTAGTTTCATTAGATGTAGAATACCCTCTTATAATTTCTACCAATTTCATAATCGGCACAGGATTCATAAAATGCATTCCTATCACTTTATCTGCTCTATTTGTAACTGAAGCAATTTTTGTAATTGAAATTGATGATGTATTTGATGCTAAAATAACTGACGAATCCGTTACTTCATCTAAGTTTTTAAAAATCTTCAATTTTAAGTCAATATTTTCAGTAGCTGCTTCAACTACCAATTGAACATCTTTAACACCTTCAGTTAAATCGGTATATGTTTTAAGATTCATTAAGGTATTTGCCTTATCAGAAGCCGAAATGGTTTGCTTAGCAACCATTCTATCTAAATTTTTGGTTATGGTTGCAACTGCTTTATCTAAAGCTGGTTGAGAAATATCTATTAAGTTTACTTTAAATCCACGTTGAGCAAAGGTGTGGGCAATTCCATTTCCCATTGTTCCTGCTCCAATTACTGCTACATTTTTCATAATTATGTGTTTGTTTTATAAAATTATTAATGTCCTTTTGCTGCTAAATATCGCTCTGCATCTAAAGCTGCCATACAACCTGTACCAGCAGCAGTAATAGCTTGTCTGTAATTTTTATCAGCGGCATCTCCTGATACAAAAACTCCAGGTACATTTGTTTTTGAAGTTCCTGGAACATTAACGATGTATCCTACTTCATCCATATCTAAATATGGTTTAAATATTTCAGTATTAGGTTGATGACCTATAGCAACAAAAAATCCTGTACAAGGAATCACTTTGGTTTCTCCTGTGACATTGTTTTTAACTCTAACTCCTGTTACTAAATCGTTTTCACCTAAAATTTCTTCTGTTTCGGTATTGTAAAGTATCTCAATGTTTGGAGTATTTTTTACACGTTCTGCCATTATTTTAGAAGCTCTAAAATCTTTACGAACTAACATAGTAACTTTTTTACAAATGTTTGATAAGTAGTGTGCTTCTTCGCAAGCTGAATCACCAGCACCAACAATTACCGTTTCTTGATTTCTATAGAAGAACCCATCACAAACTGCACATGCAGAAACTCCGCCTCCCATTTTCAGATAATGTTGTTCTGATGGCAAACCTAAATATTTTGCTGTTGCACCTGTTGAAATAATAATAGTGTCAGCATGAATTTCTTTTTTATTATCAACCCAAACTTTATGAACCGAACCTGAAAAATCAACTTTTGTTACCCAACCATTTCTAACATCGGTATTAAATCTTTTTGCTTGCTTTTCCAACTGCTCCATCATCTCTGGACCAGTAACTCCATCTGGATAACCTGGAAAATTCTCCACCTCGTTAGTTGTTGTTAATTGTCCTCCTGGTTGCATCCCCTGGTACAAAACAGGATTCATGTTAGCTCTAGCGGCATAAATTGCAGCTGTATAACCTGATGGCCCTGAGCCTATAATTAAACATTTTACTTTTTCTATTTGTTCTGACATATCCTCTCCTTTTTAAAATGGTTTGTGTCCAAAATTACTCAAAATGAGCTATGCAATACAGATAAATTATACACATTAAATGATGTTTTAATAACAATTTTTATTAGACTTGCATTCTCATTCGGGATGTAGCTCAGCTCGGTAGAGTACACGTCTGGGGGGCGTGTGGTCGCAGGTTCAAATCCTGTCATCCCGACTAAAAATAAAAAAGCTCTTGAAAAATTTCAAGAGCTTTTTTATTTAAAACTATAAATATAATTTTAGTCTTCTTCTACTTCAACCATTTTAAAAGGAACACTAATGATAGCTTGATAATCCTCACCTGCTTCTAACATGTCTTCATCATCTTCCTCGTAGAACCAATTAATGGTTACTTCACTGCTTCCTGCATTGATAGCCTCTAATTTCTTAAACACATCCAAAATACATTTAGATGAACTTGTATTGAAATACTCCAATTGAATATCAACTTTGGTTTGTGGTTTTGAACTTTTATTATAAGCTTCTAAAGCATCAACTAATGGCTTGTAAAATTCAATTGAATTTTCAGGAATTGATCTACCTCTTACTAATAAGTATCCATTATTTGGATTAAACTTAATTGTTGGGGTTTTCGGTGTACCTTCTATTACTAATTCTTCCATATCAAATCTATTTTTATTGTGCTATATTAACTATTAAACTAAAAAACGAAAATTTGTCGTCGATTTTGGCAAAATCGTAATCTAATTTTTTACCTGATTTTCGAGCGATATCTATCATTCCTAAACCACCGCCACCTTTTGCTGACATTTCTCCGTTATTCAATACTTCTTTATAATAATCTTTCAATTCTTCTTTGTCCATACTGTTTATTTTATCCAGCCTGTTTTTAAGAATATGAATATTTTCGTTTGCGATGTAATTGCCAGTCATGATGGAATATTCTCCATCATCATTTTTTCTAATCATGAAAAGAGCTGTTTTCTCATTAGCAGCAGTTAAAGCATCATCCTCATCAATATGATGATATAGATTTTGTAAACACTCTACTAAAATATTGTAAACCTTTTTCTTGATTTTTGGTGGTTCATCTAAGGTTTCCATCTTAGATTCCATAATTTGAAGTATAGATGTCAACAAATCAGAGGTAACCTCTCCCTTAAAAGAAAGCATTATATTTCCGTCCTCCATCATGTTGTAAAAATCGTGTATATTATCCATTCGCTATACTTCAACTTTTTATTTTCGATTCCAAAGATATTAATTTGATTGAATAATTTAACTTTTATATAATTTATTTTTATAAATTATTTGTACCATACTATTTAGTTTATAATTTCTATCCGTTATATAAATTGGTTTTTTTGTCGATTTTTTATTTGTTTTCATCGATTATACCTACTTTGAATTTGTTAAATTGTAATCAATCATTAGTTCTTATAAAACTCTTTACTTTTAATAAGTTATTTTTGTCTTATAAATACTTAATATTAATGCAAAACAAACAAAATAAATTCAATTGGTTTGAAGATTGGTTTAACTCTCCTTATTATCACTTATTATATAAAGATCGAAACCATATTGAGGCTGAGTATTTTATATGTAATATTTTATCTTATTTAGCCCCTAAAAAATCTTCAAAAATGCTTGATGTTGCTTGTGGAAAAGGTAGACATTCTTTATTTATTAATAAAAAGGGATATGCTACTGATGGGTTTGATTTATCTAAAAACAGTATTAATGAGGCTAAAAAGCATGAAAATTGTAATTTAAAGTTTCACGTAAACGACATACGAACTCCTTTAAATAAAAATTACTATCATTTTGCTTTTAACTTATTTACCAGTTTTGGTTATTTTGTTGATGAAAACGACAATAAAAAAGCTATAAATGCAATTGCACAAAGTTTAGTTAAAGATGGAATATTGGTGATAGACTTTATGAATGTAAATTATACACTCAACAACTTAACCCTTTCGGAAGTTAAGCGAATTGATGGTATTACATTTAAAATCACAAAAGAAATAGAGCATGATTTTATTATAAAACATATTGAGTTTGATGACAAGAATCAACATTATCACTACACTGAAAGGGTTAAAATATTACACTTAAGTGATTTTATAACTTATTTAACACAAGCTAATTTAAAAATTGAAGCTACTTTTGGCGACTATTCATTAAATCCATTTAATGAAGAAAACTCAGAACGTTTAATTATTATTGCAAAAAAATAATGGAGATTTCTTATACCTATATAATTCTATTTTTAGCACCATTAATTACAGGATTAGTGGTAATGTATTTAAAACCATCATTATCTGCAAATCTAAAGTTATTACTCTCTTTCAGCGGTTCGTTTCTATTAGCCATATGCTTTTTACATTTAATTCCTGAATTATATCACGATTATTCTTACAGTGTTGGGATTTTTATTTTGATTGGGTTTTTACTACAAATATTACTAGAGTTCTTCTCAAAAGGAATTGAACATGGACATTACCATGCAAGTAAAGAAAAACGAATTTTTCCTTACGCCTTATTTTTAAGTTTATGTATACACTCATTTGTAGAAGGTATGGCTTTAGTAGAACCAAACCATTATCATGAACACAATTTCAGTAATACTTCTTTATTAGTCGGTATAATTATTCACAAAATACCTATAGCTATTATTTTAGCTACATTAATGCTAACAAATAAAATTAGTTTTAAATCAAGATTACTGAGTGTATTAATATTTGCTTTAACAGCTCCTATTGGGTTATATTTAGCATCTACCTATGGTAGAGTTTTATTAGATAATGTATCTATTTTAAATGCTTTAGCTGTGGGTATTTTACTACACGTATCAACCACTATATTATTTGAAACCAGCGAAGCCCATAAGTTTAATTTAAAGAAATTTTTGGTTATTGTTATTGGATTGTTTTCTGCAATTTTAGTTCTTCTTTAATGAAATTTTGCTTAATGCAACATAATGATGTTTTGCCAGTTTCAATTCTTGCTGACAAAACATTTGGGAAAGATTTTCTTTCAACTGAATCCATTACTTTTTCTATCGAATCACACAATCATTATACCTACGTTTTAAAAGACAATGATAAACTCATCGGATTTGTTATTTGGGAAGTAGTAAATTCTTCTGAAAGTTCAAAATTATTCTATTCAGAGAGCTCCTTTTTTATCAATTATTTTAATTCAAGCAATTTAATAGCTAAGTTGAATCAAGTAACTGTAGATGAATTGTATAAAAATAAGGGTTATGGTGATTTTATATTTAAAAAATCTGTTCAAGAACTCCCAATTGAAATCGATTTTCTCACTAGCGTTTATTGGGTAAAAGAAGATGCTAATGCCATGAGAAGACTGCTGATTAGAAATGGTTTTGAATCCATAAAACTAATTCCCAACTATTGGTATAATGATAGTAAAGAAAAAAACTACCATTGTGCTATTTGCGGACAACCACCTTGTAAATGTAGTGCTGAAATTTTTGCAAGAAAAAAGCCCTCTTTCAGTTGAAGGAGGGCTTTTTCTATGTTTATAAAAGTGAATACTATCTTGATACAGCAGCAATCTGCTCTGATTTGTATTCGCCCTTTTCCAATTTAACTTTTACAGCTTTAAAAGTATCAATGGTATAATTAACATCATCCATACTATGAACAGCTGTTGGAATAATTCTTAACATAATTACACCTTTTGGAACAACTGGATAAACTACTATCGAACAGAATAAGTTGTAGTTCTCACGTAAATCGATAATTAAATTTGTTGCTTCTGGAATATCTCCGTGTAAAATTACTGGCGTTACCTGAGTATTTGTAGTACCTATATCAAAACCATTATCTTTTAATCCTTTTTGAATTGCATGAGCAATTGTCCAAAGTTTTTCTCTTAGCTCAGGTTTACTTTTAAGTAACTCTAATCTTTTTAAATTACCTACAACTAAAGGCATTGGCATAGATTTAGCAAAAATCTGCGAACGCATGTTGTAACGTAAATATTCGATTACTTGCTCATCAGCAGCAATAAAACCACCTACACTACCCATTGCTTTAGCAAATGTTCCAAAATAAACATCAATACCAGCTTGGCAACCTTGAGCTTCCCCAGTTCCTATACCTGTTGCTCCCATTGTTCCAAAACCATGAGCATCATCAACAAATAATCTGAATTGAAATTTAGATTTTAATGCAACGATTTCTTTTAGTTTACCTTGGTTACCCGACATACCGAATACACCTTCTGTGATAACTAAAATACCACCATTAGTTTTTTCAACAATACGAGTAGCTTTATCTAACATGTTAGCTAAACTCTCCATGTTGTTGTGTTGGTAAACAAATCGTTTACCTTGGTGTAATCTAACACCGTCTAAGATACATGCATGAGACTCAGCATCGTAAACAATTACATCATTTCTATCTACTAAACTATCAATAGCAGAAACCATTCCTTGGTAACCGTAATTTAATAAAATAGAATCTTGTTTTTGTTCAAATGCAGCCAATTCTGCCTCTAATTGTTCGTGTAAATTAGAGTTTCCTGACATCATTCTTGCACCCATTGGGTAACCCAATCCCCACTCTGCAGAAGCATCAGCATCTGCTTTTCTAACTTCTGGGTGATTAGCCAATCCTAAATAATTATTCAAACTCCACTGTAATACTTCTTTTCCTCTAAACTTCATTCGAGCATTCAATTCTCCTTCTAATTTTGGGAATGCAAAGTAACCATGTGCCTCTTTAGAATATTTTCCTAATGGACCTCTGTTATTTTTAATTTTTTCAAATAAATCTGTCATATTCAGTTGTTTTAAAACAGGGGCAAATGTAATGATATTATGCAATTTTTTGAAATAATGTAGATTTAGTTTTAAACAGATGTTAACTTTTTATTACCTTTCAACACTTATTTTACCACACCATTTTTTAATGTTTGCCGAATTAATTTTTCAAGACGTCATTATTGTACTTTTTTTAGCCTTCATAGCTGGTTTTACTGATGCTATTGTTGGTGGTGGTGGATTAATTCAATTACCTGCGTTAATCTTGTTTTTGCCACAATATGCTATTCCAAGCTTATTAGGAACCAATAAATTAGCTGGTTTTAGCGGAACTGTATTGGCTACTTTTAAATATACCAAACTGGTTAAAATAAACTACAAATTACTGCTACCAGGAATTATAAGTGCAGTAGTTTTCTCGTTTGTTGGAGCATGGATGATTACCCTGCTTGATAAAGAGCTTATAAAACCCATTATTTTTGGTTTACTGATTGTAGTTTTTGTCTATACTTTAGCTAAAAAAGAACTCGGTCAGTACACCAAACACAAGTTGGTAAACACCAACAGCTACATATACTCTGCCTTAGTTGGTATGATATTAGGGTTTTACGACGGTTTTTTTGGTCCTGGTACAGGGAGTTTTCTTATACTTATTTTTATAAGTGTTTTTGGAATGGAATTTTTGTTGGCTTCGGCACACGCTAAAGTTATTAATGTTGCTACCAATGTGGCTGCTCTGTTGTTTTTTGTTGTTTCGGGAAACATTATTTATAAAATCGCTATACCTCTAGCTATAAGCAACATGTTTGGTGCTTATTTGGGAGCTAAATTTGCTTTTAAGAAAGGTAATAGTTTTATCCGTAAATTCTATTTGATTATTGTTCTTCTGTTGATTTTAAAGTTTATTTACGACTGGATTAAGTAAGGAATTACTATTTTTGAACCTATGTCGGAAGGAAACTTAAAAAAGAACATTACCATTGGTTTAGCAGTAGAGGTGGTTCAAAAACACCATCAAACTTCAGGCGAATTAACTGCTGGAGTGGTAAAACGAATATTAACCAATTCAGCCAATCACCCACACGGCATAAAAGTGATGCTAGAATATGGTATTGTTGGCAGAGTAAAAAACATCATTAACTAAAAAAATAACCTCATGGGATTAAATAATAACGATATATTAAAAAAACTACGCGTAGCTCATAAACTTAGAGACGAAGATATTGTTAGCATTTGTGCTTTAGTAGATTTTAAAATTACCAAAAGTGAATTGGGTGCTTTGTTTCGAAATGAAGATCACCCAAAATACATGGATTGTGGCGACCAAATTTTACGAAACTTTTTAAATGGTTTAATTATCCATTTAAGAGGTCCGATGCCCGAAAGAAAAGTAAATCCTAAAGAATAATTGATATGCTTAGCTCTTTTAAATTATTACTGTTTGGTTTGTTGTTATTGATGTTTGCTTGCAATGAACCTCAAACAAATACAAGCCAAAATAATGCACAACCAGCCATTACAACTATTGATACCCTTGTTGGAAGAAGAATTATTACCAACGAAATTGCAGGAGCTAATTATAGAAAAAGAGCCATTGGGTATTATTTGATTGTAAACAATGATACTTCTGATTTTGTATCTATATTTTCTGAATCAAATGATGGAAAAGTTAGCATTAGTTTTTTCCTTGATGAATCCTCAAAAACTTACGCAACACGAATGGCTGAATTAGATGCAATATTACCAACTGCTTTTACCGAATTTGAGTTTGATTCGTTAAGTTCCATTGAAATGGGGAGACTTATCTCTCATGGAGACCTTGTTATTGATGTAACCAACCAATACCTAAAAAAATTTGAAGTTAAAAAACCTCTTCAAGATTACAAAACGACTGCTGCATTTTTAAAACAATCTAAATTAGCTGACGATTTTAATACCATATTTAAACCCTACTCTGTTGAAGTAGTTGGTGTTTCTATCGAAAAACTGTTTTTTACGTCGAGCAATCAAATTTACTCCATTAGTAAAATTGAAACTGATTCATCTGCTGTTCCAGAAGAACTATTAGACTGTATTACTTGGGTTAGTTTGAAAAAATCAATCTAAAAACGATTGTATCAGGTTTTTTGAATGTGTGGTTGGTTTAATTTTAAAATCGAACCATTCCTGTAAATTCACATCAAACCCTACTCCATTTAAATAATTGTGGAGTGCTAAATTTAAACCTTCTTTGTATTTTTCATGTTTTGCTCCTGTTGGGTCTTCGTGATACAAATCGTTTTGGGCAAACCCATTAAATTTTGGTCCAATAATTTTAATTCCAAAATCGGTAGGATTTTTACCCACTGGACTGTGAGCCGTTGCAGTAAATTGATGCCAAAAAGCTGATTGAATACAATTATTCTCAAACAGTTGTCGAACTACCTCTAACGAATCAATGGTTTCTTGGTCGGTTTCTGTGGGGAAACCATACATTAAATAAGCATGAACCATGATGTTATACTGCGAAAACGAGTTGGTAACCCTTGTAACTTGGGCAATATCAACCCCTTTTTTCATTTTTTCTAACAACCTGTCAGATGCCACTTCCAACCCACCAGTTACTGCTATACAACCCGATTGGGCTAACAATTCACACAATTCGGGAGTAAACGTTTTTTCAAAACGAATGTTTGTCCACCAAGTAATAAAAACTTTTCGTTTAATGAGCTCTTCAGCTAATGCTTTCAGCATTTTGGGAGGTGCAGCTTCATCAACAAAATGAAACCCGTAAATTCCTGTTTCGGCAATAAGTTGTTCTATTTTATTCACCAAATCTTCAGCCGAAGTATTTTGGTAATTGGCAATATAATCAAGTGTTACATCACAAAAACTGCATTGTTTCCAATAGCAACCATGTGCAACAGTTAGTTTATTCCATTTTCCATCTGTCCAGAGGCGATGCATGGGATTCATTACATCTAAAAATGACAAATATTTGTTGGCTTCCAATCCTTTATAGCTTGGAGCTGGTAAGTTGCTATGGTGAAAAATGGTATTCGGCAACTTATTTTGATAAAACACTTTGCCTTTTTCCAACAAATACGTTCGTTCCAATTCACTTTTTGGTATTGTTCCATCTAAATACTCACACAATTTTAAAACAGGACCTTCGCCATCGTTTAACGTAATAAAATCAACATATTTAAAAATACGAGGGTCGGAAAGTGACAATAATTCGGTATTGCAATATCCTCCACCCATAGCCACTTTAACCGATTTAGCATGTTTTTTTATAAACTTAGCACAACGCAAAGCAGCAAACAAATTACCTGGAAATGGCACCGTAAAACAAACCAAATCAGGTTGATGTTGTTCTAATTTACTCGCCATTAACAACAACAATTGGTCTTCAATAATGGTGGTTTCAAACGAGAGGTATTCCTCTATTTCATCAAAACTACTTGCTGCTGTGGCTATTTGCTCAGCATATCGGGTAAAAGAGAAAAACTCATCAATATTGGCTTTGATAAAATCACCCAATTCCTCAACAAAAAGTGTGGCTAAGTGTTTAGCTTTATCAATAATTCCCAAATTACCGAAACCAAACTCAAACTCTTCGTGGTTTACATGTAAGGCTCGGTGTGCTTTGGGTAAAAAGTTGGGTTGCAGCATTTGATAAGCTGTAGTAACCTCATGTTGTTGCAAAAACTGGATTACTCTTTCTACCTTTAAAATGTATTGTTCTCGTTGCTCATAAACCAACGGAAACTCAAACTCTTTGTGGTGTTTTTTGGCTTCGTTAAATACAAGCGTAATAAAATCTTTGGTAAAAATTTTATTGAATAACTCGATACTTAAATCACTCTGATAAGTTATTATTCCTTTACTGTCTAAAAACCCTTTTAAATAAGTGGTTGCAGGATACGAAGTATTGAGTTGGGTAAACGGAGGCGTAATTAACAATACTTTTGTTGGCATGTGGAAAGTTAATTTTATTTACCGATACAAAACCGCGTAAAGATGTTTTCTAAAAGGTCATCGGTAGTTATCTCGCCTGTTATTTCTCCCAAATGATGTAACGATTGGCGAATATCCATTGCTAAAAAATCGCCTGTAATGTTGGTATCTAAACCTTCTAGTACTTTTAATAACGCTTCGTTTGCTTTGGTTAATGCTTCAAAATGTCGGGCATTGGTAACTACCACATCGTTGTTGGCTAAAGCACCAGCATTTACAAAATCGAACAATTGTTCTTTTAACAATTCTAAATTGGTTTTTTCTTTTGCCGACAAAAATACCACGTGTTCTATTCCTTCAAATTTGGCTTTAATCTGGTCGATATTGGTTTTGTCAACTTTGTTTGCCACCACCACCAATCGTTTATTGGAATGAGCAATTTTTGCTGTTATGCTTTGGTAAATATCCTGCAATGCCGATTGTGCTATTTCAGCATCAACCAACAACAACACTACGGCAGCTTCACCAATTTTTTCGAACGATTTTTTGATGCCTATGGTTTCTATTTCATCACTAGTGGTTCTAATTCCAGCGGTATCAATAAACCTAAAGTTGATTCCTTTAATTACAATTTCATCTTCAATGGTATCGCGAGTAGTTCCTGCAATTGACGAAACAATGGCTCTTTCTTCATTCAACAATGCGTTTAACAACGTTGATTTACCCACATTAGGTTCTCCAACAATTGCCACTGGAACGCCTGTTTTAATTACATTGCCGTAGTTAAACGATGATATTAATCGGTGTAAAGCCGATTGCAATTTAACTACCAACGCTTTTAAATCTTGCCTGTCGGCAAATTCAACATCCTCTTCACTAAAGTCGAGTTCCAACTCAATTAACGAAGCAAAATGAATGAGTTCGTTTCTTAATTTTTGTATTTCATTGCTAAAGCCACCACGCATTTGTTGCATTGCCAACTGGTGCGATGATTCTGAATTGGAAGCAATAACATCAGCCACTGCTTCAGCTTGAGAAAGATCTATTTTTCCGTTTAAAAAAGCTCGTAGCGTAAACTCACCTGGACCAGCCAGTTTAGCTCCATTTTTTACCAACAATTGTATTACTTGTTGCTGTATGTAAGGCGAACCATGTGTAGAAATTTCAACAGCATTCTCTCCTGTAAAAGATTTACCATCTTTAAAAACACTCAATAATACTTCGTCAATTATTTTTTCGCCATCACGCAATGTACCAAAATGCAAAGTGTGTGAATCTACTTTAGAAAGGTCTTTACCAAAAAAGCAATTGTTTGCAATTTCTACCGCATTAACACCCGAAAGTCTAATAACCGCTATAGCTCCAATTCCTGGTGGAGTGGCTAAGGCACAAATGGTATCTGCTAGGTGGTTTTTGGTTTGCATAAAGCAAAAGTAGTTCAAATCTATGGAATAAAAAAAACCGACAATTGAATTGCCGGTTTTATACCCAAAATTAGTTTTTATAGTAAAATTATTTTTCTCCTAAGTCGTCAAAATCAATATCAGTATAGTCAGAAGCTAGTTTTTCAACTATTTCTTCTCCTTGAGCTAATTTTAATTCTTTGATTTTATCAATAGCTTCTTGCAAACCTTCTGTGAATTTACCAAAGTCTTCTTTGTACAAGAAAAGTTTGTGTTTTTCGTAGAAAAATTTACCGTTATCGCCGTTAAATCTTCTTTTGCTTTCGGTAACGGTTAAGTAGTAATCATCACCCTTTGTAGATTTTACATCGAAAAAATAAGTTCTCTTCCCTGCTCTTACTGATTTAGAAAATACTTCATCTCTTCTCTCTTGGTCTTGGTTTTCTGTGCCTTCCATCTTTCTTTCTTTTTTAATTAATTATTTTAAACTTATTATATACAAATCTGATAATTTATTCTGTAAAAAACAAATTGAACGATAAAATTAAGCAGTTTAACTCTTTTTATTTGTCATTCAACTCTATAAAATTAACCAACTCTTCCGACATATAGGTTTCCAATTCTTTATTTTCGTTTTCAAAAATCAATACTGCTTTGATTTTCTTATTCTTAGTAAGTATTTCTTTTGCCTTATCTATTCCCACCACCATAAATACAGTTGCATAAGCATCGGCTAAAGCACAATTATCAGTAATAACTGTTGCACTTAATAACGAGTGACGAACGGGATAACCTGTTTTTGGGTTTAAGGTGTGGGAATATTTTACACCATCTTTTTCATAAAACTTACGGTAGTTTCCTGATGTTGCAAGCGATTGATTATCTAAATTAACTACTGCTTCTAAAGTTCGTTCCGCTTCATTTTCTACAGGCTTGTCAATACCAATTCGCCACAATTTATTTTTATCGTTTTTACCTCTTACTTTAACCTCTCCGCCTATTTCAACCATATAATTTTCAATACCTTGGTCAGCTAAAAAATTAGCAATTACATCTACCGAATAGCCTTGAGCTATGGCATTGAAATCAAGCATCAGGTTTTTATTGGTTTTTATTACGTTATTGTCTACTATTGTTATTGCATCAAAATCAACAAACTTTAGCAAACTATCAATGGTGGTACTATCCGTATTTTCTATATTTTTAAAACCAAATCCCCAAGCATTTACCAAATGAGCTACGGTAGGATTAAATGCCCCTTCTGATTCTTGATAGACTTGTTTTGATAAATTAAAAACATCAGTGAACATTTTATCTACTTCTACTATCGAATCAGCTTGATTAAATCTGGTGATAATTGATGTTTTATGATAGGTAGAAAGCGACTTGTCAATTTCTATCAATAACGAATCGATAGCACGTTGAAAATTTTCTCCTTTACTGTTGATGTATGCAATGTGATAAGTTGTACCTTGAGCTTCACCTTCAATGGTTATTAAGCTGCTTTCCTTTTGGTTAGAACAGGCTACATAACTGAGTATTGCTATAACAAATAATATTTTTTTCATCTCTGATTTTTTTAGTGCTGCAAAGGAACAAAAATTAATGGTAATTTTGTGGCATGATACGACCAATAATAGCTTACGGCGACCCTGTTTTAAGAAAAAAAGCCGTTGAAATAGATGAAGATTATCCAGATTTAAAACTGGTGCTTGAAGACATGTTTGAAACCATGTATCATTCACAAGGTGTTGGGTTAGCTGCACCACAAATAGGACTTTCTATACGTTTGTTTGTAGTTGATGCTGCACCATTTGTTGATGACGACGAGGAAGACACGGAAGGCTTAAGAGATTTTAAACGTGTTTTTATCAACCCAATTATTATTGAGGAAACTGGTAAGGAATGGAAGTTTGAAGAAGGCTGTTTAAGTATTCCTGGAATTAGAGAAGATGTTAGTCGTCAACCTGATTTGATTGTAGAATATTACAACGAAAAATTTGAATTGGTTGAAGAGAAACTTACTGGTTTGGCTGCCAGAGTTGTTCAACACGAGTACGACCACATTGAAGGTGTTTTGTTTATAGACAAAATAAACCCTTTGAAAAAACAGTTGATAAAAGGCAAATTAGCTGATATTACCAAAGGTAACATTAAAGTAAATTATCGCATGAAATTCCCTTTAGTTAAAGGAAAACAATAAAATAAACAGATGAAA
Source organism: uncultured Vicingus sp. (assembly GCA_964398455.1). Lineage (GTDB taxonomy): Bacteria > Bacteroidota > Bacteroidia > Flavobacteriales_E > Vicingaceae > Vicingus. Next base: position 115,308 of record CAYNMR010000002.1, read on the forward strand.
AATTGGATTTATTTAAGTGTTCTAATTCTTATACTTTCTAGCTGCGATTCGAATACAGAAGAGAAAGTTGAAGTAATTAAGGAAGAAACTACAGGTAACGACTTAAACACCTATGAAGGTAGAGTGAGTGAAATTGAGTTGTACACTAAACTTATCTACGATGACAGTTTAAATTTCAACAAAAACTACGCTGAAAAATTATTGAATGCTTACGATAAATTTATTGCATACGACAGTTATTATAATGTTTCAAAGGAATACATGTTCAAGGCTGGAGAATTGTGTAGAGCATTGGATAAACCTTATGATGCCATAAGATATTTTAATATGCTGATAGAAAAAGATCCAAAACACCATCTTGCTGGTTCTGCTCTATTTTATAAAGCCATGATTATCGGAGATGTGCTTCACGATGACAAGTTAGCGATAGAAACCTATAAAGAGTTTATCAATAAATATCCCGACCATCAATTGGTTGAAAGTGCAAAAGCATCTATCGAATTACAAGGAAAATCAATGGACGAAATCATTAAAGGCTTTAAGGAAAAAGAGAAAAACGCCTAATTGGTTACTAAAACTATACTGTTCGGATTTATTTCTATTTTACGTTCGCTATAAAGCAAACCTATTGCACGTTTAAAGGCTTTTTTACTTACCTGAAACATGGCGTAAATTTCCTCTGGATTACTTTTGTCCGATATATTAATAGCTCCTTTTTCACGAAGTAGTTTTTCATAAATTTTATTTGCCAATACCTCTATTTCATCAATTGAAGCTGTATTTACAGTAACGTCAATTTTATTATCATCTCTTATGTTTCTAATAAAACCAATTAACTCATCACCCAATTCTACCTTTTTAAACAATTCATTTTTATAAATCAACCCCAAGTATTTTTGCTCTACAATTACTTTGTAACCAATCTCAGTTTCTCCGCTAATCATAAATTTTACTTTATCGCCAACAGCAAACTCAATAGGATTACTTTTTAAGAATTTTGCATATTTTGTTGTTCCAACCATTCGATTGGTTAACTCATCTTTGTATAAATAAATCAGGTACTTCCCTCCTTTCTGAACTTTTATAAACTGCTCGGCAAAAGGAACTAACAAATGTTTCTCCACACCCCAATCGAAAAAAGCACCAAAATCGTTTACATCAACAGCAGTAAGTAAAGCTATTTGATTAATTTTTAGTTTTGGGATTAATGTTGTAGCAATTGGTCTATCTTCTGAATCGGTATAAACAAACACCTCAATTTTATCACCCATTTGCAATGTTCTAGGAACATATTTGTTTGGCAACAAAATCTCGTTTTGTTCATCGGTAATTAAATAAACTCCCTGCGGTGTAGTTTTTAAAGCTTCTAATTCAACTAGGTGACCTATTTCTTTCATTTAATTTGCTATTACTTTAAATTCTGTTCTACGGTTTTCAGCTCTTCCTTCTTCTGTATCGTTAGTTGCAATAGGTAATGTATCGCCATAACCTTTTGTAGTTAATCGCTCTTTACTAATTCCTTTTTGAACCAAATAAGAATAAACAGCCTTTGCTCTATTGTCTGATAATACTTGATTCATTTTTTTGTCACCAACATTATCGGTATGACCTCCCAATTCAATTTTTAAGTTGGGGTTTTTAGTTAAAAAAGCAACCAATTTATCTAACTCCACTCTCGATTGTTCTTTTAAGTCAAACTTGGCGGTTTCAAAAAATACATTTTTAAGTACAACCGTTTCTCCCACCTTAATTTTATTTAGTCCAACATTTTTCTCGTAAGGTTTTGTCGCGGTTCCACCCGTTAACGTAAAATTCTCGGAATGAAACAAATAACCCTCGTGCGAAACGTTTAAAGCATAATCTTGATTTACTGGTAAACAAACCAAATATTCACCTGTAACTTCATCAGCATACGATTGTATGGCAACCTTTCCTGTTTTTAAATCAATCAATTCAAAACGAGCAGGTAAAACCTGTTTAGTTTCAGTATCATACACTTTTCCTGCCAAATAAGTAACTACATTAGGCTTTAAATGTTGAGGAAGTTCAAATTTATATAAATCCAAATCTCCAAAACCTCCTTCACGGTTACTGGCAAAATAGGCAAACTGACCAACAGCATCAACCAATAAACTATTTTCATCATTAAATGTATTAATTGGATAACCCATATTTACTGGCTTAGACCAGTTTCCATCATCATCTTTTTGAGTCATAAAAATATCCAAGCCTCCCATTCCTGGATGTCCATCAGATGAGAAATACAATGTTTTTCCATCGGGGTGAATAAATACCGAAACTTCTTTACCATCAGTATTCACCACATTGCTAAGTTTTTGAGGATTAGACCAAATACCTTGCTCATTAAGTTCTGAAGTATAAATATCTTGATGTTTTATCCCTTCTCTAGTGAACAACCCTCTAATAAAATATAGCGTTTTACCATCAGAAGAAAAAGATGGTTGAGATTCCCAATGCATCGTATTTACAGGATTATTCAGGTTTTTAGGATTTGTCCATTTTCCTCCAATATTGTAAGCATAAAACAAATCGCAGCTTCCTAAACCCTTTCTTCCTTCTCCGTAGCCCTCAAAAGGATCGTCACATGAAGTAAAAATTAAAAATTGTCCGTTTGGTGAAATGGTTGGTGCCCCTTCGTTATTCTGACTATTAATTCCTTTTAATGGTTGGGCTCTCATCCAATTGTTTCCATCATATTTACTGATAAAAAAGTCTTCATTAAACCCTGAGTAGGTGCTTTTATCTTCTAATCGACGAGTAAACAACAAGTATTTGTTGTCTGCTGAAAGTGCTGGAAAATACTCTGGCATGGCTGAATTTACTCCTTCACCCAAATTGATCGGGTTAAACGGAACTGGATTTTTTAATGCTTCAATTGCAAAATCGCAGTCAGCTAATGCTTTATTTGCAAGCGGTTTCATCATTAATGGAGCATCGGTAAATTTTAAATAGTTCTCTAAATTTAATTTTGCTTCGTTGTATTTACCTAAATCGAAATACAACAAGCCCAATGAAGCATGAGCTTCTGGAAATAAATTTGGATTGATATTTACCGATTTTTGATAGTGTTCAATGGCTTTTTCGTGGTTAGTATTTTCGGTGTAAACAAAAGCCAACAATAATTCTGCTTCTGCAAAACTAGGTTCACTCTTAATGGCTTGAAGTAAAGTTAATTCGGCCAATTCGTTTTTACGTTGGTCGTAATAGCCTCTACCTTCTTCGTATAATTTAATGGCTTTTTTATTGGTAACTGTATACTTTTGCTGAGCCTTGCAAGCGGAAAAATTGGTTAAAAATCCAATTAGAATAACAATTAAAATTCGCTGCATAAGTTTAATATTAAGGAATGTTCATGTACTTGTGTGTTTGTAACGAAATGCTCCATTTTGGATTATTCATAACATACTCAATAATTGATGGCAACATTTGTTCCAATTTACTCCATTCTGGTTGCAGATAGAGTTTACAAGTTGTATTAACCTTTAAAGCTTGTTCTTCTGCCCACTTAAAATCATCTTTGTTAAACACAATCACTTTCAGTTCGTGAGCCAATTTATAATTCTCTGGTAAAGGTTTAATGGTCTTTTTTGGAGACAAACAAATCCAATCCCAAGTACCCGTTAAAGGGTATGCTCCAGAAGTTTCAATAAATAATTCAACACCTTCTTTTTTAAGTTGTTGTGTTATTTCATTTAAATTGTAAATAGAAGGTTCTCCGCCTGTTACCACAATACTTTTTGCTGGAAATTTTTTCATGTTATCAATCACCACGCTTATAGCTGTAAGTGGATGAAGATTTGGATTCCAACTTTCTTTTACATCACACCAATGGCAACCTACATCACAACCACCAACACGAATAAAATAGGCAGCTTTACCTGTATTGTAGCCCTCTCCTTGTATGGTATAAAACTCTTCCATTATAGGGAGTTTTAACCCTTTCTCTAGAAGCAGTTTGTCTGTTTCAGTAATATTTTCAATTGAATCAATCATGAGGTTGCGAAGTTACTGATAAGAATCAGTAAATTTATTCACAACCATCAAATACTAAAAACCTTTTCGTCTAACCGTCCACCCAAAGTATAAAAACCAATATGATACCTGCCTTTTGGCAATGATAATACATTTACATTAAACGGATGTTTATTGGCTGTTTCGCTTGTTACCATTTCGGTTCTAATTTGAGAAATATTCAACATATCATAAACTACAATTTTAACTACTGTATTTTTAGGTAATCTGGCCTCAACATTACCGTGTATGCTTTTTGCTGTATTTGATGCCATACCGCTATCTGGTTCAGTATATTCAATAGCATACCAAGGCGACATACTTTTGGTAAACTGAGATACAAACTCTTGTAAATTTTCTATAGAATCGCGGTTAGCATGAAAAATAGAAGCCACAGGTCGATTATTGGTAAGTGACCAAATAGCATCTTGCATTGCCGAAATGGGATATTTGTTTACCGCCAAGTGTTGGGTTAGTTTTATTATGTTCTTATCTTTCATCTCGCCAATGGTAAACAAATCCGATTTATTGGGTTCACTTTTATGTGATTCGGAGCAAAATCCAAAGATTTCTTTATGCTGAGTTTGAGAAGGATTTAAAACAAATAACTCTTCTTTTACCACTAAAATATCTTGACTATTGGTGTCTAATGAAACCAAATTCCTTCCTGATTCTAACTTAACAATTAACTTAGTTGACGTTAGGTTTTTTACACTCATGTTTACACAATTTCCAGTATGCCCACCCTTACTTTCAATAGCACACGAAATCATGTTTCGTTTTACTGCATCTTCAATAGATAGTGCATAGGAGTTATTTGAATAAGTTAGATATTTAGGGCTAAATGACGCAAAAATTAGGCAAACGATTAACAGGGTGCTTTTAAAGCACAAGGTCTTTAAGGTTTTCATAACTAGGAATTTAGATAGGTTAATTAATTTCTATAACGACAAACCTTTTACTAATATTGTTTAACGTAAATTTGCCTAATCAATTAAAACAAATGAAACTTTACGGACTTATCGGACATCCCTTATCTCACTCGTTTTCAAAACAATATTTTACCGATAAGTTTGAAAAAGAAGGTATTACCGATTGTAAATACGAAACATTCGATTTACCACACATTAATTCGTTACATGAAGTTTTAAAAAACAACGCTAACCTAAAAGGATTTAATGTAACCATTCCTTACAAAGAATCCATTATTCCTTTTTTAACGGAAATAGATGAAGTTGCTAAGGAAATTGGTGCTGTAAATACCGTTAAAATTGAGGGGAATAAATTAATTGGCTACAATACTGATTACTTCGGTTTTAAACAGTCGTTAAAGCCATTTCTAGAAATTTCGCAAGAGCGAGCATTGATTTTGGGAACTGGAGGAGCATCAAAAGCGGTCTTTTATGCATTACATTCGTTAAACATCAAGTGTTTGTTTGTTTCAAGAAATCCTAAAAATGATACCGAAATAAGCTATGAAGATGTGAACGAATACGTTATCAGAAATCATCAAATTATTGTAAACACCACACCTGTAGGAACATTTCCGAATGTTGATGAGAAACCTCCTATCAATTACAATGAATTAACCTCAAAACACCTACTCTACGACTTGGTTTATAATCCTGCTGAAACAGCATTTTTGAAAGAAGGCAAACAACGTGGTGCAATGGTATTAAACGGCTTACAAATGCTTAAATTACAAGCTGAAAAGGCTTGGGAGATTTGGAATAGATAATCTACCTATTCAACACCAACTTTTCAACATCAAATCCTGTTGGAGTTTTAATGTTTAAGAAATAAACTCCATTGGGTTTATTTTCTGAATACCAAATCAAAGTATTTAGCCCATTTAACTCTCTATTTGCTAATGTTTCAATAGTGTTTCCTAAAACATCAGTTATTACAATAGAAGTTATTGTAGGTTCTAACATATTCAATGAAATATAAACATAGTTTGTAAATGGATTGGGGTATATTTTGAGATTGTTAATTCGCGAAACCGACACCACATCAACATTTGTAGTTAATGGAGGAATAACAGTCATTTCAAATCCATTTTGTTTGTTAACCACTCCACCTGAAGAAATTGAATCACAATAAGTACTTGTACAACCACTATCTGATGTAACAGTTAAACACAATTCAAAAGGACCACCACTTCCGTAAGTATAGTTTGGATAAGGTAGATTGGATGTGTTTCCATCGCCAAAATCCCAAAAATAAGACAAGTTGTTTCCTCCTGAACTATTAACTACATAAACACCATTATAAGTGGAGTCAGTAAACATTGAAAAAGAAGCATTACATTCTACCGGATTTAAAACCCCCGAAACTGATATTGTTTCAGTATAATAATCGTGACAATAGTTGCTAGAGTCTGAGACATATAAAGTAACTACATAATTTCCATCCATTGGAAAACTATACGAAGGAGTTAATAAAATAGAGGTACTACTTCCAAAATTCCATGAATGATGAGCAATATTTCCTGTTGAAATTGATTCAAACGAATATTCACCATTTCCATTATCGGTATAGTTAAATCCTGCAACAATATTACAAGCATTAGAACCATAGAAATACATTGAATCACATACTGAATAGTTGCAACCTTCAGCATCTGTAACTGTTAGACAGATTAAATAAACATTATCGTACAAAAAGGCATGAGTTGGCTCTTCGTCATTCGAATTTCCTCCATCGTCAAAATACCATTGATAAGTAACAGGATATGTTGCTCCTGTTATGTTTGGCGTAAAAGTATACGCCCCACTGCTATCCATAACATTAGAAAACTCTGCATATAACAAGCATGGTGGAACATAGGCAGTATCGATAGTCAATGAATCACAAAAAGTTGAAGTACATGAAGAAGCAGAATCATTAATTGTTAAACAGATAGTAAAAGTACCATTACTAAAAGTATGTGTCTCATTTAAGTTTATAGAAGTTGTTCCATCTCCAAAATCCCAACTAAATTCAATACCTCCCAAGGAAGTATTGGTAAATACAATCTCTCCATTTCCATTATTGGTGTAAGTATATGATGCCTGACATTGAGCGTTTGCTTTATTAGTAAAGAAAGTCAAACTAATCAATATTACATAAACAAAAAGGGTGCTAGAAAATTTCATAAAAAGGATATTAAATATAATAATTCGTTTATTGGAGATAAAAGTAATAAAAAAAATTACTTTCCTCCTTCTCCACCGCCAATTTTCAAATCATCACCAGCACTACTGTCTTTTGATTGTCGTTTTTGAGAATCGTAATTCATTTTACCAAAATTGTAGCTAAAACTGATGTTAACCGAACGAGACGACCATTGACTGTTGCTATAGTATGAAAAACCATTCAGATTATTACTTTCAAAAGCCCAACGTTGGGTCCAAAAAATATCGTCGAAACGCAAGGTTATTCGAGCTTTTTCTTTCATCAGTTGTTTGCTTACCGAAAAACTTACATTATAATTAGAAAGATTATACCCCTGTAAACTCCTTTGTTTACCAGAATAACGAACACGAGTATTTAGCGACCATTTTTTAGGCAGAGTAAAATTGGATGAGAAATTAGTCGACCAGCCATATGTGTTTTGATTTAACTCGCTGGAAGCATTGTTTAAATTTGAACTCCAAATGTTTAATGACCCATTCATTTTCCACCATTTTTTAGGATTGTAACCTAAAGCCAATTCTCCCCCTGTAATTTGTGTTTTCGATAAGTTTTCTGTTGTTGAAAAAAACACATTATTATCAATCAAACGAGTTATCCATTGATGTTTGTCGTTTACTTGTCTAAAATAGCTACTGGCATTGATGTTAAACTTTTCCCAAAACTTAAGATAACTCAATTCAAAAACATCAATAAATTCGGGTTTTAATCTTGGATTTCCGCTGTATAAATCATAAGGATCATTATAAGAGGTAAAAGGATTAACATCCCAACTTTCTGGACGGTTTATTCTTCGGCTATAATTAAAAAGCAATTCGTTTTGTTCGGCAATTTTGTACGACAAGTGAATAGACGGAAACCAACTAAAATAGTTTTGGTCGTGCTTTTCGTTCGTATTTACAAGCTTAGTATTAACAATAGTTTGCTCAAACCTATTACCAACTTTAATGCCTGTTTTTTTGTATTGCTTACCAAAAATTGCATAAACTGCCGAAACGTTTTGTTGGTACTCAAAAACATTATTTAGATTGGTATCAGCAACAAAAGGATTGTTTTGTTGTGCACTTTCAGAGTAAAAATCGCTAAAATTATCGCTATAAGTATTTCTTATACCTGCTTCTAAAAGTAGCGAATCGGTTATCGGCAATTCATAGTCTGCCTTTACATCAACATTATTTCCAGTTCCTTTATTAGTGGTATTTTGTTTCTGATTAACAGAACTGATGAAGTAAAAATCTTGTTTATTTAAACTGTTATTGTATTGATCATCTCTATATAAATTCAATTCCACATCAAGTTTATGTTCTTCTTTATCAAATTGTGTTTGCCAACCCGTTGTAAATCCAACACCTAAATTTTCATTATTGTTATCATTAAATCTGTTACTAAAGCTTTGTATTTCGTTGGTATTGTCTATATAATTATACCTTCGAACCCCTTCATTCAATCCTTGCCAAGTCCAACCATTGGTTTGAACATATAAGGTGTTTTTCTTGTTAATAAAATAGTCTAACCCAACAGTAAACCAATAATTATTATTATCACCCAAACTACTACTCAACATTTCTTGACTGTAAGTGGTATCTTTAAAAAACGACCTGTTTTCTGAGGCATTACTTTCCCAAAAACTTTTATAAATCCCCACATTAGAATGTATACTAATTTTATTTTTTCGATAAGTTAAGTCCAAACTACCGTTATAACCATGGTTTCCGTTATATTGATATCCTCCATTTACACTTCCATTAAACCCCGAAGCTTTTTCTTTTTTGGTAATAACATTTAAAATACCCGACATTCCTTCAGGGTTATATTTTGCTGAAGGATTAGTTATTACTTCAATTTTTTCGATGGAACTTGCAGGTATTTGTTTTAGCAATTGAGCTGGCGAAATAGTTGAAGGACGTCCATCAATCAATATTTGCACACCTTTATCACCACGCAAACTTATTTTTTCTTGTTCGTCAACCTCTATCGACGGCATGTTCTTAACCACATCCAACCCCGTTCCACCTTGTACACTAATATCTTTTTCAACATTGTAAACCTTTTTGTCAATCTTGGTTTCCATCAACTCCTTTTCATCTACAAACTCAAATTGACTCATGTTTTTAGAAAAAGAAACCAAGTTGATTATTCCTAAATCTATTTCCGATACTTCGTTGCTTATTGTTATGTTATTAAAATAAGTTGATTCATATCCAATAAAATCAACCTTAACATAATAAATTCCATTGGGTACTTTAGATATTTCAAACGAACCCAAGTTTGATGTAATTCCTCCAGTCACTAAAGTCGAATCATGGGTTCTGAACAAAGAAACAGTAGCAAATTCAATATTTGCTTGAGTAGATTTTTCTTTTACTACACCTTTAACCAAGCCTTTATTTCCTTCTTCTTGAGCAAAAAGAACAGGTGTATTAAATAATATAAATAATATGACAGAAATTATTTTAATCCTTTTCAAATAAGAGAACATAACTCTATAATAGATACCTACTCCCTCTTCATTATTTACTTCTCTTACCATACTCAATTAATTATAGACTATTTGAACAAAGCTATGCGTTAGTATTTCAAATTATGGCAACAGATTGTAAAAAATTGTAAATAAATGTAAATCTATTATAACCAAACAAAAGTCAAACAAATATAGAAACACTAAGCAGTATCAAGTGTTAAAATATGATTAGCGGTCATAAAAAATGTTAAAAGCTAAGTTGGTTAAGTTTAATGAAAGTGTACTTTTGGAGAAAATAGTTTGAAATGAAATATAAAATAACATACACAGCTCCCAACAATCATTACATCGATATTGAATATACGGTTGACAATATAAAAACCAACAAATTGTTAATACAACTTCCTGCATGGCGACCAGGCAGATATGAATTGGGAAATTTTGCCAAAAATGTGCAGAAATGGGAAGCATTTGATGAGAAGGGTAACGTATTAAAGAGTGAAAAGATTGCAAAAGATTGCTGGAAGGTCCAAACAAAAGGAACTAGTAAGTTAACTATAAAATACAACTACTATGCAGCCGAACTCAACGCTGGTTCTTCTTATTTAGACGAAAGTCAATTGTATGTAAATCCAGTTAACTGCTTGTTATACATTACCGACAGAGTTAACGAAACTTGTGAATTGGAACTGGTTATTCCTAAAAACTTTAAAGTAGCTACAGGATTAAAATCAAAAAGTAATAACAAGTTTGTATCAACCAATTTTCATGAGCTTGTCGACTGCCCTTTTATTGCTTCAGCCAATTTAAAACATCATAAATTTACTGAACAAAAAGTGGAATTCAACTTGTGGTTTAATGGCGAATGCAAACCCGACTTTAAAAAATTAGAAACCGATTTCAAAAAATTCTGCAAAGCACAAATTAATGCTTTTGGCGATTTTCCAACTAAAGATTACCACTTCCTTATTCAAGTTTTACCCTACAGAGCTTACCATGGTGTTGAACATTGCAATTCAACCGTAATTACTATTGGTCCGAGCTACGATGTGTTTAATAATATTGATTGGTATAACGAATTGTTGGGAGTTAGCTCACACGAGTTATATCATACATGGAACGTAAAACAAATACGTCCAGTAGAAATGCTGCCCTACGATTACATCAAAGAAAACTACTCTAAAATGGGGTATTTGTGCGAAGGAGTTACTACTTACATGGGCGACAAAATGTTGCTTACTGCTAATGTTTTCGATTGGAACCAATATGCTAAAACATTTAACGAATTGTTGTTGCGTCATTACCACAATACTGCAATTGAAAACTACTCAGTAGTTCAATCGTCTATCGATACGTGGCTAGATGGTTATGTGAAAGGAACACCTGGAAGAAAAACCTCTATTTATACCGAAGGAGCTTTAATTGCTTTTATTACTGATGTTTTTATTTTAAAAAACACCAAAAATAAAAAATCATTAAATGATGTAATGAAAATACTTTACAACGATTTTGCTAAAAAGAACAAAGGGGTTTCTGATGAAGATTATAAAGCAGTAGTAGAAAAAGTTGCAGAAAAACCGTTCGACACCATTTACAAAAAACTGATACACGGAGTTGGTGATTATACCCTACTTTTAAAAGAAAGCTTAAATTACATTGGTTCCGACTTAAAAATTGAAGCAACAAAAAACTACAACGAAAGCTATTTAGGTTTTAAAACGCGCTACGAAAATGGGAAATGTTTAATAGACACTATTTTTCCCAATTCGGTTGCCGAAAAACAAGGTTTATCAGTAAACGATGAGGTTTTAGCCATAAATGGAATTAAAATAACCAACGATTTAGAACAATGGAGCAATTATTTTAATACCGATAATCAAACATTAACCTTGAAAAAAGAATTGGGTTTAGTTGAACAAAAACAATTAAATGGCAGTAAAACCATCTACTTTAAACAATACACCATTGGTATAGTAGACTCTAAAAACAAAAATTTTAGTTGTTGGAAAGGTTAACAATTCGTTTACAAAAAGTTAAGACTATTTAAAGCTCTACATTTTATTAACAACACTATTTTTCCCTGAAAAGAGTTGTTTTTGTTGAGATTTTTATTTCGACAAATCATTATTTGACTTCGATTGTTAATAACATCAATTCGACGAAAACTTGCGTAATTCAAAAATTGTTATAAATTAGTTGCATCTAACTAAAAATAAATATTAACTAAAAAAACAAAAAAAATTATGATCGTAGGAATTATTATGTATGTAGCTATTATTGTATTAATGATAGCATCAATGTGGAAAATTTATGCAAAAGCAGGACAACCAGGATGGGCTAGTATTGTGCCTATTTACAACATTATTGTTTTATTAAAAATCGTTAATAAACCAGTTTGGTGGATAGTTTTAATGTTATTACCGATTGTTAACATTGTTGTTTTAATTATTGTAATCAATGCATTGGCAAAATCTTTTGGCAAAGGAACTGGTTACACTGTTGGTTTAATCTTTTTAGGAATAATTTTCTACCCAATGTTAGCTTTTGGAGATGCTACTTATACTGCTCCAACAACTGCTGCATAATTTTGAATTAAAAAATCTTAAAAAAGTCCCGAAAATCGGGACTTTTTTTTATACATTTACTTTATGGAAAATCAACAACTAAATTCGCAACAAGTATTACCCAACTCAACGGGAGTGTTGGTATTGGGTATTTTATCAATTGTATTCTGTTTTTGCTACGGATTAATTGGATTAACTTTAGGTATTATTGCCTTAGTTTTGGCAAACAAAGCAAACAAACTATACCTAGAAAACCCACACACATACTCAGAGAGTTCATACAAAAACATGAAAGCTGGAAAGGTTTGTGCTATTATTGGTGTTTGTTTATCTAGCTTATACTTGGTAGTTATAATTATTTATATTGCTATTGTTGGAGCAGCATTAACAGCTATGCCTTGGGCAGAAATGATGAATCAGTATTAAAAATATACTATGAAAAAATTATCGCTAATCCTTTTAAGTCTTTCACTTTCGCTAGTAGCTTTTACTCAAAACGACTTGAAAGTGGACTTCTGTAGTAAATCAGCTAATGAAATAAAAATAAAAGATTTACTTAATTGTAAAATACTTTCTGTAAATCATACTGATTATAAGGTAGCATCCTATACTTTAGGTTTTAAAACAGGTAAAGATTATAAAGAATTTAAGTTTAGCGACAATGCTTTATCGGAAAAAGCAATAGAAATAATTAAATCACACAACCCTTCTGTGGTTTATATTGAACAAATTGTTTTAATTAACAAACAAGGTGAAAAAGTAAAACCAACGGAAAATTGTGCTAAAATTAATCGATAATACCTAGGTATTACATTATAAAAAAGGCTCAACTGTAGTTGAGCCTTTTTCTTTTTAAATCAACTCATTTAATCATACAAGATGCTTAATTTTGCTGCTCGTTATGAGCAGATTTTTTATCGAAATACAATACAACGGAGCAAATTACCACGGATGGCAAATTCAAGAAAATGCCAATACAGTTCAAGCAGAAATTAACAAAGCACTAACCACTTTTTTACAAGAAGATATTATGGTTATGGGTTGTGGAAGAACAGATACTGGAGTTCATGCCAAAGAATTTTTTGCTCATTTTGATACTGACAAACATTTTGAAAACGATTTTTTGACTTATAAACTGAATTGTATTTTACCAAAAGACATCTCGTGCAAAAGCGTTTTTAAAGTACAAGATGACGTTCATGCTCGTTTTACTGCAACATCTCGCACCTACGAATATTGGATAACTCCAACCAAAAATCCATTTTTAACTGAATATGCTTATTTTTTTCCTCAACAATTAAACCTTGATGAAATGAATAATGCTGCCAAAGAGCTTATTCAACAAACCGATTTCTCATGTTTCAGTAAAAGCAATACCGATACCTTAACTAATAATTGTAACATTACTTTTGCAGCGTGGAAAATAGCCGACGAAAAATTGATTTTTACCATTACTGCCGACCGATTTTTACGCAACATGGTAAGAGCAATTGTAGGAACTTTATTAGAAATTGGCTCTGGCAAATTAACTATAGCCGATTTAAATAAAATAATAGCATCAAAAAACCGTTCAGAAGCAGGAACAAGTGTTCCCGCACACGGATTATATTTAACAAAAGTAACTTATCCAACATTTTAACTACGAATAAATTGGCAGACAGCGTTTCAGGTAAAGCATTCGATATTCCGTTATTCAAACGAATAATGACTTACGTAAACCCTTATAAAAAGGTGTTTTACTTTACTGCTACATTAAGTATTGTTTTAGCGGTTGTGGCTTTGGTTCGTCCTGTACTTATTCAACAAACCATTGACGAAAACATTAAAGCTTTTGATGCTGAAGGATTGTTCATCATGACCATGATTTTGATTGGTTTTTTATTGCTTGAGTCCGTTTTAGAATACTTGTTTGGATACTTAGGAAATTTACTTGGACAAAAAGTAATTAGAGATTTACGAAATCAGGTATTTAAGCATGTGTTAGATTTTAGGTTAAAACATTTCGACAACACTCCTATTGGACAATTGGTTACCCGAACAGTTTCTGATATTGAAACCATTGCCGAATTATTCTCTGGCGGAATTTTAGTTATCATTGGCGATTTACTAAAAATAATAACCATCATTGCTTACATGTTTTACAAACAGTGGGATTTGGCGTTAATTACTTTAGTTCCTGTTCCTATTTTGTTCATGGCTACATCGGTATTTAAAAAGGTTATTAAAAAAGCTTTTCAGGAAGTACGCGAAGAAGTTGCAAAACTAAACACCTTTGTTCAGGAGCACGTTACAGGGATGTCGATAGTTCAAGTGTTTAATCGCGAAGAGGTAGAAATGGAACGATTTGATGAGATTAACAAAAACCACAGAAACGCTCATATCAAAACCGTTTGGGCTTACTCCGTATTTTTTCCAGTAGTAGATATTCTTCAAGCAGCATCTATATCATTATTGGTATGGTACGGATTTAAAGAAGTTGCAGAATTACACGCTACTCCAGGTATGCTTTTCTCTTTTATTCTATTTATTTACATGCTCTATCGCCCTATTCGTCAGCTTGCTGATAGATTTAATACGCTACAAATGGGAATGGTAAGTTCTGAAAGGGTTTTTAAATTGTTAGACACACAAGATACCACTTCAAACACAGGAACATTAACCGCTCAAGATTTAAAAGGAAACATTGAATTTAAAAACGTTTGGTTTGCCTACAATGATGAAGAATGGGTTTTAAAAGACATTTCGTTTAAAATTGAGCGTGGACAAGCCTTAGCTTTGGTTGGAGCTACAGGAGCAGGAAAATCTTCCATAATAAACCTTATTGGTAGATACTACGAGATAAATAGAGGCGATATTTACATTGATGGCATCAACATAAAAGACATTGAATTAAATTTACTTAGAAAACATATTTCGGTGGTTTTACAAGATGTATTTTTGTTTTCAGACACCATTTACAACAACATTACCCTATACAGCAACGATATTTCAGAAGAGCAAGTAATTGATGCCGCTAAAAAAGTTGGTGCTCACGATTTTATTAGTAAACTCCCGAAAGGTTATCAATACAACGTTAAAGAACGAGGTGCTTTATTATCAGCAGGTCAACGACAGTTAATTTCGTTCATCCGAGCTTATGTTCATCAACCCGAAATATTAATTTTAGATGAAGCCACTTCTTCTATTGATAGTGAATCGGAAGCGTTGATACAACATGCAACCGAAGTGTTAACTAAAGACCGCACCTCTATTATTGTTGCTCACCGACTATCAACCATTAAAAATGCTACTACTATTTTAGTTATCGATAAAGGTGAAATTGTTGAAAGAGGTAGTCACAATGAGCTAATCAACAAAAGTGGTTACTACAAAAAATTATACGACTATCAATTTAAAAATGAAATAGCCAACTAACACCAAAGAGGACGAATCAAAATCATTACCTTTACAACAATGATGAAATACATTTCGATAATTGCATTGCTCTTCATTCTTCTCACTACTTTTTCGTGTAGAAAAGACGAAATCATTACCGATAGTTCGGCCAAACTTTCATTTTCTACCGATACTTTAATTGTCGACACTGTTTTTTCTACCATTGGCTCTACCACAAGAAGAATTGTTGTTTATAACAGAAATAATCAACGTATTAATATTTCGACAATAGCTGTTGCTGGAGGTTTAAATTCACAATTTAGAATAAATGTAGATGGTGTTTCGGGCAACCAGCATCAAAATGTAGAAATAGAAGCCAACGATAGCTTATTTATTTTTGTTGAAGTAACTATAGATCCAAACAGTTCGCTTTCTCCTTTTGTAGTTGAAGATGCTTTAATTTTCTCTACCAACGGAAATCAACAACAAGTTCAATTGGTTGCTTGGGGGCAAAATGCACATTATTTTACACCCAAGGTTTTTCCAACCAACGGATTACCTAATTATTCTTGCCTAGATGGAAATTGTGATGCATCACTCCCTCCTATCAATCAAACTTGGATAAACGACAAACCTTATGTTATTTATGGTTACCTAGTAATTGATTCGGCAGATGTATTAAATATCAGTGCTGGTGTAAAAGTTCACTTGTACAACAAATCTGGTATTTGGGTTTACAAAGGAGGCAACTTAAATGTAAATGGAACTTTAACCGAACCTGTTACTTTTCAGGGCACTCGATTAGATTACAGCTTTAAAGACGTTCCTGGTCAATGGGACAGAATTTGGATTAACGAAGGAAGTGTTAACAATGTTTTTAATTATGCTATTATTAAAAATGCTTTTGTTGGAATACAAGCAGAAACATTGCCTTTTGAACCCAATACCGCTATTAGTACTAACAAACTTATTCTAAACAATAGCGAAATACACAATTCTTCTGCAATAGGAATTTTGGCAACCAATTATATTATTGAAAGTGAAAACACGTTAATAACCAATTGCGGGCAATACAATCTATTAATAAGCGGTGGTGGAAAATACATTTTTAACCACGCTACCATAGCCAACTACTGGCCCGATGGTGTTAGACAAACTCCAGCAGTTTTTGCTCAAAACTATTACCAAGATATTAACGGAAACATTCAACTAAGAAATATCGACTCATTAAATTTTAAAAATTCCATTATTCACGGAAACATTGATAATGAATTTGCATTAGAGGCATTATCACCTGGTGTTATCAATTATACGGTAACCTACAGCGTAATTAAAACTACTTGGACTGGAGGTAGTAATTTTAACAATCTTGTTTTAAATCCTGGTAATTCGCTATTTGTGGATGAAGTAAACCACAACTATCATCTTTCTGGTAGTTCGCCAGCAATAAACGCTGGCATTGCTAGTAGTGTGTTGCTTGATAGAGATGGCGTAACAAGAAACAATCCTCCAGATGTTGGAGTATATGAGTATTAATTTCCTACTTGAATGGAGAGAAAAGATTTCCTAAAAACCTTAGTGGCTTTACCTTTTACAGCTGTTGCAATGAAAAATGAATTAATAAACCAATTAGCATCATCAGGTGTAAAAACCGAAAAAATGCCTGTGCTTTTTTTAGGACATGGAAGCCCCATGAATGCCATTGAGGAAAATGAATTTGTTAAAGGTTTTAGAAATATATCTACTCAAATCGAAAAACCATCAGCTATTCTATGTATTTCTGCTCATTGGGAAACTAAAGGCACATTTGTTACCGCAATGGAACATCCTCGTACCATTCATGATTTTGGTGGTTTCCCTCAAGAATTGTTTAATGTTCAATATCCTGCTTTAGGAAGCCCTGAATTGGCAAAAGAAACTCAATCATTAATAAAAACAACTCATGTAGAACTTGATGATGAATGGGGTCTCGACCATGGTGCTTGGTCAGTAATCAAGCATTTGTACCCAAATGCAGATGTTCCAATTATACAACTTAGCTTAGATTATACCAAACCACCTCAATACCATTATGAATTGGCAAAAGAATTATCCAAACTTCGTGAAAAAGGTATTCTAATTGTAGGTAGTGGAAACATGGTTCATAATCTTGGAAAAGTTGCTTGGGATAAACTAAACACCGATAATTATGGCTTCGATTGGGCATTAGAAGCAAATAGTAAAATAAAAAAGTTTATATTAGAAGATAATCATCAAGCCTTAGTCAATTATAAAAATCAAGGTTCAGCCTTTAACCTTTCTATCCCCACACCAGAACATTACTTACCACTACTCTACACATTAGGTTTGAAAGAAAAAAAAGAGGAAGTTCTTTTGTTTAACGATAAAGCAATAGGAGGATCTCTTACGATGACTTCAGTAAAAATAGGATAGGTTTTATATCACTTCCACATCTTTAGCTAACAACCAACCCACATTACCATTTGGTATTTTTATCTTAGTCCAATTCTTGTGCTTTTCGAGTACATTTACTTTAGTTCCTTCGTGTAAGGTAAACAGTTTCAATGAGGTTTCATTAGGCTCGCTTTTAACAGTAATTGTTTTAGCAAAAACAATAGCTTCTGCCGACTGGTTTATTATTTCTTGATTTTCGCTAGCCATAAACCAACAAAACAAACCGAACAATAAAAACAACAAACCTCCATAGAAACCTGCTTTTTTAACTATAATGTTGCCTGATAATAAATAACTGATCGATAATATTAATGCTATAAAAATTAAACCGACTGTGTAAAAAGCCCAACTTTCGGTTGTTCTCGATCTCACAAAGTTTTTATATGCACTGTCAATAAATAATTCTGGTAACCTGTCAATTTTATCAATAGTCTTTTGATTAGCTAATTTCAGGTTAAAAATAGCATCTTCAAAATCAGGTTTTAATTTTAAAGCTCTTTCATAATTTAAAATAGCTGCCGCAATCTCATCTAATTTATAATTAGCATTACCTAAATTATAATATACCTCAGGCGATAAGTAATCTTCTTTAATCAACTGATTATACACCTCAATAGCTTCGCGATATTTTGCTTCAGCGTACAATTTATTTGCCTCTGTAAATTTTATGTTAGGGTCGGCAACAGAAGTAGCAAAAGAAGTAAGTTGTACAATCATTAGAGCTAAAACAAGCAGCATTTTTCTATACCAAATCATAACCTTACCTCCTTTTCTAATTGATTGATAATGGTTTCCGTTTTGCTAAAAATCTCTTGCTCTGCAACCGCAACTGGTGCAAATCGAGCCATCTCACACATTTCCAATGTAGCAATTAAATTATCTATGGTTGGAGCTGTTACATTTACAGTAGCCAATTTCTGAGCAATATTTTCTTTGTTTAACTCCGACAATGGTATTTTTAACTTATCACTAGTGTAACCAAACAAGGCTTTTGAGATGTCTTCATAAAATTGCTTTTGCTGATGTGCGGCTAAACTCTTTTTAGCCGAAGCTAAATGTTTATTAGCCATTTTACTTGCTTTTTTGCTTCGTAAACCTACAATATCACTTTGAGCAGTTCTAATTTTATTTCGAAAAACCAATACCAGTAGGAAAATAAGTGGTGTTAACAAAAGAGAAACATAAAACATCCAACTGTTATAAAATGATGTTTCGGTATGAGAAACCAATATGTTGCCTGTAAAAATATAACGGATATCTTCACCTAATAATTGAACATCTTCTTTGTTAGCTCCACTATATGTAACATTAGCATCCCCTCCTTCTCCTTTTTCCACCTCTATGGTAAAAGGTTGAGATTTTAAGGTTTTAAATTTTTTGGTAGCTGGGTCAAAATAGGAAAATTCAATCGGATCAATGGTAAAAGTACCTGCATGGCGAGGGATTATTAGGTAATCAAATTCTTTGTAGCCAGAAACTCCATTTGCAGATGTTTTGTAATTGTCGACTATCTTCGGATCGTAAGTTTCAAAATCTTTAGGAAAATCAATAGTAAGCTTATCCACCAAAGGTAAATTACCTTTTCCTGCAACTCTAAATTTAATATTTACAGCTTCGTTTGCCTTAACTTTATTTGTTGTGATGTTTGATGTAAATTCAAACTGACCAACTGCTCCATTAAAACTAGCAGGTTTATTTTCTGGATGAGGGATTACTGTAATTTTAATAGGTTCACTTTTTAAATTGTATTCTACATTTTCAACTCTACCAAAAAACTGATCGAAAACAGAGTTGCCTCCACCAGTTGCTCGTCGCTGAATAACAAATTTCATTTCTAATGGGTCGATAGTTAACGAACCAGAGCGTTGTGGAAATAATACAATTTTTCGAATAGTAGCAACATTCCATCGATATCCTCCTATCACCTCCTGACTCCATTGTGCTTGTCCTAGATCAATCTCTTGACTCCAAAAACCATTTAAATCGGCATTTTTAACCAACTCATTGGCAACAATATTTACCTTAGTAAACAACTGATATGTTGCTACTAAATATTCTCCTTGATATACTTTTGATTTACTTACACTAGATTTTATAAACAGATCTTTCGAAACATCAACCTTGCTTACATTTACTGTCTCCTCGGTTTTATTGTTTTGCTGCTGTTGTTGAACATTAACACCTTTACCAACCATAATGGTTAACGAGTTTGTTTTATAAGCATTCCCATCAAATGCAGCAAGGGCAGGCTTTATAGTAAATGTTCCTTCTTTAACAGCCATAAGTACATAACTGTATGAAATAGAATGATTCATGTTGCCATTTACCCAAGACATGCTTGTTGATTGGTTAGGACCAGATAAAATTCTAAAGTCACTTAAATCAGGAGCCTTAAAATTGGTAATGTTTGCATTTGCAGTAAACTGAATTTGAAAACGGTCTCCGGTATTAACTTCTGTATGACTAGTAGCAGCAGAAAACTTAACGTCTTGAGCAAACGAAAAACTACTGAGTACTAAACTCACTATCAACAATAAATATTTAATGTTTTTCTCTATCATAATTTTGTATGAACAAAGATTACCAATCCTTTTCAATAGTTTGTTTCTGTCCTTCTTTTTTCTTTTTTAGCTTAGCTTGTACTTTTTTCTCTTGATTATTTAGTGCGTCAAGCATTTGTTGAGCTTGTTCTTTTGAAAGTTGATTCGGTTGAGGTTGTTCTTTTTGCTCACCATCATCCTTTTTTTCATCAGATTTATCGTTTTTCTTGTCTTCGTTCTTATCCTTGTTTTCGTCTTTCTTCTCTTGGTCTTTTTTGTCTTGATTCTCTTTGTTTTCTTGATCTTTTTTATCGTCGTTTTTGTCTTTGTTCTCTTGGTTTTGCTGTTCTTGCAATTTCTTTTTAGCGTAAGCTAAATTATAACGGGTTTCGTCGTCCTTTGGATTTAATTTTAATGCCTGCTTATAAGCATTAATACTTTCTTGATATTTTGAGGCCTGTAATAGCGAATTACCCAAATTGTGGTAGGCATTAGCTTTAGTGGTATTATCGCTGCTTTTTTCTGCAACCTTCTGAAATTGTTGAGCCGATTCGGCAAACTTATTTTGCTTATACAGTGCATTACCTAAATTGTATTCTGCTTTGGTTGATTGGTTATTTATTTCCAATGCACGTAAATAGCTTTGCTCCGCTTCAACATAATTTTCCTTCTCATAAAGCTTATTTCCTTTACGAATATGGGTTCTATCCTCTTGACTAAATACACTTAGACAAAACAAAAGAGCTGATATGACAAAGATGTT
This sequence comes from uncultured Vicingus sp., assembly GCA_964398455.1. Taxonomy (GTDB): domain Bacteria; phylum Bacteroidota; class Bacteroidia; order Flavobacteriales_E; family Vicingaceae; genus Vicingus. Next base: position 136,671 of record CAYNMR010000002.1, read on the forward strand.
TCTCATTATTTTTTTACTTCAAACAAATTAATTTTATCCAACTTGCTATTTCTTCTGGTTGAAATTAAAAATTCAATAATTAATAAGCCTAAGGCAATAAATAAAAATGGTTGAAAACGACTTTCATAGTTTTTATACACTTTGCTATCAAACTCGGTTTTCTCCATTTTACCTATTTCAGTCATAATTATTCCTAAACCAGCATTGGCATTGGTTGCTCTAACATAAGTGCCTTTTCCAGCTGCTGCAATTTTCTTCAACATGTTTTCGTCTAGTTTTGAAACAACTGTATTTCCAGTATTATCTGTTCTAAAACCAACTTGTCTGCCAGCCTGGTAAATTGGTAGCGGAGCACCTTGCTCCGAACCCATTCCAATAGTATGTACCAAAACACCATTTTCAACGGCTCTTTCAGCAGCAGCAATAGCATCATCTTCATGGTTTTCACCATCAGTTATTACTACAATTGATTTACTTGTAGCTGTCTCAAAATCAAATGATTCCATTGCTAAATCAATTGCTGAACCAATTGCTGTTCCTTGTGTTGGAATAATATCTGTTCCTATGGTTTCTAAAAATAATTTAGCAGAAGAGTAGTCTGTTGTAATAGGTAATTGAACATACGATTCTCCAGCAAAAACAATAATACCCAATCGATCGTTTTGAAGTTTTTCCAACAACTGATAAATAGCTCTTTTTGCACGTTCTAAACGGTTTGGCGATAAGTCTTCTGCCATCATACTATTGCTCACATCGAGTGCAATCATTAAATCCACACCTTCTTTTTTGGCTTCTTCTAATTTGGTTCCAAATTGAAGATTTGCAATACCTAAAAACAAAACGATAATAGCCAATGAGAAGATTGAAAACTTGATAATTGGCGAAGAAAATGAAACATTTGGCATCAATCGTTTAATTACTTGTTTTCCTGCAAATTGTTTAAGTTGTTTCTTTTTCCACAATTGCATGTAAACAAAAATCATCACCATTGCTGGAATAATTCCCAACAGAGCCCATAAGAAAACGGTATGTTCAAATCTAAATAACACTTTTAAATACAATATTTTTTAATAAAAATTCAATCATCAAAAATGCAGCAGCAGCTAACGCAAATGGCCAAAAATGTTCCGATTTTTTTCGATAATCAGTAACATTTATTTTTGATTTCTCCATTTGGTCTATTTCTTTATAAATGGCTTCTAATTTATTTTTGTTTGTTGCTCTAAAATATTTACCGTCAGCTATTTCTGATATTTCACTTAAAGTTTTTTCATCAATTCGTACAGGCACATCTTGATACACCGTTCTTCCAAATTGATCTTGATAAGGGGTTGGTGCAGTTCCATTACTTCCTACTCCAACAGTATAAACTCTAATACCAAATTCACGAGCAATTTCGGCAGCTGTAATTGGAGGAATTGAACCCGAATTGTTTACTCCATCCGTTAACAAAATTACCACCTTGCTTTTGGCATCACTATCTTTTAAACGGTTGACCGCTGTTGCCAAACCCATACCAATAGCAGTTCCATCTTCAATCATCCCATTTTCAATGTCTTTAAATAGGTTTAACAACACATCGTGGTCGGTTGTAAGCGGACATTGAGTAAAACTTTCTCCTGCATAAATTACCAATCCTATTCTGTCGTATGGTCGTTCAGACACAAACTTCATTGCTACGTCTTTAGAGGCTTCTAAACGATTTGGTTTAAAATCTTCTGCCAACATACTACCCGAAATATCCATAGAAATAACAATATCTATACCTTCAGTTGTTACATCTTGCCAACTCAACGAACTTTGTGGACGAGCAATTGCGACAATTAATGCAGCCAAACCCAACATTCTAAACAAAATAACTGAATGACGAAAATGTGGAAACTTGGTTTTTGATAAGCTAGTTGACGTTGATATTTTAACCGTCCCTTGTAATTTTCGGTTTCTAAAAATATACCAAGCCAACAAAACTGGAATAACAGCTAACAACCAGAAGTATTCTGGATTTGCAAACGATATGTTGTTCCAATAGTTAAGCATTAGTTGGTTTTTCTACATTAATTTTTGTTGCTTCAATAAATGCGACAGCAAAAGTTAAGCTTTGCTCATTTTCTAACGGAAGTGGCTGTTCTTTAGCGAATTTAACCAAATCAGCTAAAGTTAAAGTTTGGGTTAATTTATTCATTTGTTCCGAAGAAATTAATTGCAAACGAAGCCCATAAATAATCTCAGCAGTTGTTTCTTCTAAAGCATTAATTTGGTAACGATGCTCTAGATAATCTCTTAATATTTCTGAGATATGAGAGTGATACAATTTCACTTTTCCTTTCTGCCACAACTGTTCCTGCTTTAATTTTTCGAGTTTTTCGAGTGCTATAACATGGTATGGAATGATTGGAATAATTTCTTCCACCACTTCTTTTGGTTTTCTATTTTTTAAATAACGTACCAACAAATAAATAGCTACTGCCAACACTAAAATTGCAACCATCCACCACCAATTTTCTTTTAACCAGTCTAGGAATGAAAAAGGTTCTGAAATAGGTTGTTTGATATCAAAGATTCCTTGTGTTGTATCTACCTCTAAGGTGTTTACTTCCAATAGAAAAGCTTCGGTCTCCACCGTATCGTTATTTATAACAAACTGAAATGGAGGTACCACATAATAACCTGAATCAAAAGAAGTCAACACAATGTTTTGTTCTTGATAAAATCGGTAAGGGTCAGATTTATCAGGTATAACGGTGTCAATCCTAGATTTACTAACTATCTCCACAAACTCGTTAATGGTGTCGTATAACGTAGGAAAAACAACATTTACTGCACCATTATCTACCCGATAAGTTACCCTTAAATTCACTTTTACCTGTTCACCAATCATCAATTTATTGGTATCGGGTAAAGCCTCAACCGAGAACGATTGAGCCTTTACCTGAAAGGTAACAACTAATAAAAGTAATATGTAAAGTATCTTTTTCATTTTATTTCTCGCAGAACTTCAAATTAGCTAATCAATTCCTATCCTCTTCTTTTAAATAAATTCATTAATGGTTTCACGTAGTTTCCGTCTGTTGGTATTTCGGTATTGTCTACCCCTGATTTTTGAAACGTTGTTTTCAATTGATCTTTTCGTTTTAAAGCTTCTATTTTATAATTTTTTCTAACATCAGCACTCGAAGAATTTACCCATTTAATTTCATTTGTTTCAGCATCTAAAAAAGGAATCAACCCCAAATTTGGCAAGTCTTCTTCTGCCTTATCGTAGATGTGAAGTGCAATTAAGTCGTGTTTCTTATTGGCTATTTTTAGTGCATCTTCAAAGTTTTTCTCATCTACAAAATCAGAAATTAAAAATGAGGTACTTCGTTTTTTAATCACATTTGTAAAATACTTTAAAGCCAAACCTATGTCTGTACCTTTACTTGTTGGCTCTATCTCCAACAAATCCCTGATAATCATTAAAATATGACTTTTACCTTTTTTTGGCGGGATAAACTTTTCTATTTTATCTGAAAAGAAAATCACCCCTACTTTATCATTGTTTTGAATGGCAGAAAATGCTAACACAGCACAAATTTCGGTTGCTAATTCTTGTTTGCTTTTTACTTGTGTTCCAAATTCTTTAGAGCCACTTACATCTACCAACAACATCACGGTCATTTCACGCTCTTCTTCAAAAATCTTAACGTAAGGATGATTAAATCGAGCAGTTACGTTCCAATCGATGGTTCTAATTTCATCGCCATGTTGGTATTCTCGAACTTCACTAAATGCCATACCTCTTCCTTTAAAAGCAGAATGATATTCACCAGAAAAGATTTGATTACTCAATCCTCTAGTTTTAATCTCGATCTTTCGTACTTTTTTTAAAAGTTCTGATGTGGTATTCGCTGACATAATTAGATTTTAAGATATTAGATTTTAAGATGTTAGACTTTAAAAACTAAATGAATATAGTCTTAGGTCTTTCTATCTTTAAGTCTTACCTCTGCCTATGGTATTTCAACGTTATTCAATATTCCATTAATAATTTGCTCTGAAGTAATGTTTTCAGCTTCAGCTTCGTAGCTTAAACCAATTCTATGGCGAAGCACATCGTGGCAAACTGCACGAACATCTTCTGGAATTACATAACCTCTTCGTTTAATAAAAGCATAAGCTTTAGCTGCTAAAGCCAAGTTGATACTTGCTCTTGGCGATCCGCCAAAGCTAATGAGGTTTTTATATTCAGCCAGTTTATAGTCTTCAGGGTTTCTGGTTGCATCAACAATATCAACGATGTATTGTTCAATTTTTTCGTCCATGTAAACCTCTTTTACTACATTTCTGGCTCTTAAAATATCTTCTGGTTTTAATACACAATTTACTGAAGGAAATCCTGCCTTTGAAATGTTGTTTCTTATAATCAGTTTTTCTTCTTCTTTTTTAGGATAATCCAACACCACTTTCAACATAAAACGGTCAACCTGAGCTTCTGGTAATGGATATGTACCTTCTTGTTCAACAGGGTTTTGTGTTGCTAAAACCAAAAACGGTTCTGGCAATTTAAATGTTTCTTCACCAATGGTAATTTGACGCTCCTGCATGGCTTCAAGCAAAGCACTTTGAACCTTTGCTGGTGCTCGGTTAATCTCATCTGCTAAAACAAAATTGGCGAAAATTGGTCCTTTTTTTACCGAAAAAGCTTCTTGCTTTTGATTATAAATCATGGTACCGATAACGTCGGCAGGCAATAAATCTGGTGTAAACTGCACACGGCTAAATTTAGCGTCAATGGTTTTTGCCAAGGTATTAATTGCTAATGTTTTTGCCAAACCAGGAACACCTTCTAATAAAATATGTCCGTTAGATAAAAGCCCTATCAACAAACGCTCCGTCATGTGCTTTTGACCAATAATTACTTTATCCATTTCCATGGTAAGCAATTCTACAAACGAACTTTCTTGTTGAATTTTCTCGTTTAATGCTCTAATATCAACGTTTGATGATTGATTTTGAACAGTTGTTGGGTTGTTTAAATTTGTCTCTTCCATTGTTATCTATTTTAGCAGTTCAAAATTAACCAGACCTTTCAATTATCCTACTATATAGCCTGTTTTCTTTGTTAAAAATTGTTAATGATTTTTTTAACGATTAAAAGCCTTCAAAAACACCCAATCCAAATAAGCTAAAATCGTATTTAATGGGGTCATTGGCATCGTATTTTTTTAAGTTGTTGGTTAGCTCCACCGTTGCTTTCCAATCGTTTTGAGTTCGTTGAAGCAACCCTAATTTACGAGCTACATTTCCAGAGTGCACATCTAACGGACACATCAAGTGTTTTGCATCCATCTTTTTCCAAATACCAAAATCTACTCCCCTTTTGTCATCTCTAACCATCCAACGTAAATACATGTTGATACGTTTTGCAGCAGAATTGTTCATGGTATCCGAAACGTGTTTGGTTGTTCGATGTGGATGTTCCAACTCAAAAAATTGTTCTCTAAAATAATGTATGCTTTGCTGCATATCCATTGGATATTGAGCAAACACATGCTCTAAACTTTGGTGTTTCGTATAGATGTTTTTTAGCGAGGTGATAAAATAGCTTACATCAATAAAATTGAACGTACGGTGTTTAAATTTCTCTAAACGCATTAAATCGGATGCAGCATGGTTCATTACAAAATCATGAGGAGCTAAATCCATCAATTGCATCAGTTGATTGGCATTTTTAATAATGGTAACACGTTGCCCCCAAGCAATGGTTGAAGCTAAAAATCCTGCAATTTCAATATCCTTAGGTTTTGAAAACAAGTGTGGTATCGAAATTGGGTCGGATTCAATAAAAGAAACGCGATTAAACTTATCGTGTTTTTCTTCTAGCAATTCGAAAATTTCTTGATAGTTTAAAGCCATTTTGATAATTATTGATTGTAAAGGTCTAATTTTATTTCCAAAATAACCGATTTGAGATTTTTTGTTTTCATATTCATTTTGTTTGCTACCACAGGTTTTTCCCAAGTGGTAACTGAAACCGTTAGCGACACTTCCAAAATCGATTCTTCTGCTTTTCAAATCGTTATGCAAAAGTTTCCGAACGGAAAAGTAATGCAAATGCTTATTATTGATGGAGACACCAATTACTTGTACAACCTACCTACGGTTAGAATTGTTGGCGAAAAATTGTATGGCGATGCCGAAAAAGACAAACAATTTAGACGTTTACGTTACCATGTTACCAAGGTGTATCCATATGCTAAATTGGCTTCAAAAAAACTAAATGAATATAACGAAGAGTTGGCAAATGTTGGTTCAAATAGAAAACGACGCTTGCTTTTAAAGAAACGTGAGCAAGAATTAAAAGAAGAGTTTACCGATGTTATAAAAACAATGACTGTAACACAAGGTCGTGTGTTGGTAAAACTAATTGACCGCGAAACAGGCGAATCGACCTACGATATTATAAAAGAAATGCGTGGTGGATTTAAAGCGTTTATTTACCAAGGGGTTGCTAAATTTTACGATGGCGATTTAAAGGAACGCTACAATCCTAAAGAAAATGCAGAGGACGAAATGATTGAACGAATTGTGGTAATGATAGAAGAAGGTAAACTTTAACCTATTATCGAGTGCAATTTAGTTAATTGAGCTCCCCATAATAATTTTGCTTCATCAACTTCATCTTCATCAGCAAAATCGGTTACAATAAGTGCTAAATCTTGTGTTAAATCGTCAATTTGTAATCTCAATTCAAAATACGTTTCCTCTTCTTCATCTTCATCCCATTTGAATCGAACCGATTGGTTTGTTTTTTTACTCAACATTTTTGCTGATTCTTCAGCATTTTCCCAAATAAAGATAAACTCCTCACCTCTCGATTTTACATTATCGGCAAACCATTGTTCTAAACCACTTGGAGAAGAAATATAATTGAATAAAAGTGCTGGAGAAGCTTTTACAACGAACTCTAATTGAAACTTTACTTTTGATGACATACTACTTACTTTTAATAAACTCGAGGCTGCAAGATAGGAAAAAAAATGTTTTTAAAATTTATCTGAAAAAAAAATGCATTAAACTGTTGATAAAATAACAAAACTACTATATTTGCAACCCATTTTGGCGAGGTAGCTCAGTTGGTTAGAGCGCCGGATTCATAACCCGGAGGTCACGAGTTCAACTCTCGTCCTCGCTACAAATAAAAGCTTCATTTTTCATGAAGCTTTTTTTATTTCCATTTTTTTTCGCACTATTTCACATACAGTTAATTTATAATCAATAAGTTAAAATTAATTGTAATTACTTTTTAACATTTTTTTATACTTCTAAACTTCTTGTTAACTTCGCAAAAGGTATAAAAACCACAATAAATAATACATTTCAATCGCTAAACACACTTATTTTAAAGATGAACACCAAAAAAATTACCAAACTTTTAGTTGCCAACAGAGGCGAAATTGCTATCCGTATTTTTAGAGCTGCAACCGAGCTACACATCAGAACGGTAGCCATTTACACCTACGAAGACCGCTACTCGTTGCACCGTTACAAAGCCGACGAATCGTATCAAATTGGTAAAAACGATGAACCTTTAAAACCTTACTTAGATATTGAAGAAATTATTCATGTAGCGAAAAAAATTGGTGCAAATGCCATTCATCCTGGTTATGGTTTTTTATCAGAAAATGTTCAGTTTGCTCGTCGTTGCCGTGAAGAAGGAATTATATTTATTGGTCCTGCACCAGAAGTTATGGAACAATTGGGCGACAAAATTGCTGCAAAAAACATTGCCCGAAAAGCCAATGTTCCTGTAATTGAAGGCAGCATCATTGATTTAGCCGACGATAACAATGCCCTTACCGAAGCTCAACGCATTGGCTACCCTATTATGATTAAAGCTGCTGCAGGTGGTGGCGGTAGAGGTATGCGTGTGGTTTGGAACGACGACCAACTTAAAAAATCGTACAACGAAGCAAAAAACGAAGCTGGTAAAGCTTTTGGCGACGACACCATTTTTATCGAAAAGTTTATCGATAACCCCAAACACATTGAAATACAAATAATGGCAGATGAATACGGCAACATGGTTCATTTGTTTGAACGAGATTGTTCGGTTCAACGTCGTTTCCAAAAAGTAGTTGAAGTTGCTCCTTGCCAAAACTTATCGGCAGCAGCAAAACAACGCATTTACCAATACGCCATTGACATTTGCAAATCGGTAAACTACAACAACGTAGGTACAGTAGAATTTTTGGTCGACCCACAAGAAAACATATATTTTATTGAGGTAAATCCTCGTATTCAGGTAGAACACACCATTACCGAAGAAATTACAGGCATTGACATTGTTCGTTCGCAAATACAAATTGCACGAGGTTACCAACTTTCCGACCCGCAAATTTTCTTAAAAAGCCAAGCCGATGTAAAATGCAACGGCTACGCTATACAATGCCGAATTACTACCGAAGATCCTGAAAATGGCTTTACTCCCGATTACGGAACTATTGTAGCACAACGTACCGCCGCAGGTTATGGCATTCGTTTAGATGCTGGTAGTTTGTACACCGGTTCTAAAATTTCGCCATTTTTTGATTCGATGTTGGTAAAAATCTCGGCATCGGGCAGAACCTTAAAAGGAACTTGCCAACGATTGGAACGTGCGTTAAAAGAATTTAGAATTAGAGGTGTTAAAACCAACATTGCTTTTTTAGAAAACGTAATTACCCACCCCGAATTTATTGAAGGAAACGTAACCGTTAAGTTTATTGAAAACCATCCCGAACTCTTCCATTTTAAACGCAAATTAGACCGAGCGACCAAAAGCTTAAACTATTTAGGAAACGTTATTGTAAACGGAAACCCCGACGTTAAATACGTTGACCCAACCAAAGTTTTTGTTGAACCCGTTGTACCTGATTTTGACAAATACGCACCTTACCCTAAAGGAACCAAGGACATGTTAACCGAAATGGGCAGAAGCAACTTTTTGGATTGGGTAAAACAAAACAAAAGCATAAAATACACCGATACCACATTTAGAGACGCTCACCAATCGTTATTGGCAACACGCGTTAGAACCAACGACATGATGCAAGTTGCCGAAGGTTTTGCCAAAAGTTTCCCCGAATTGTTTTCGATGGAAATGTGGGGCGGTGCTACGTTTGATGTAAGCATGCGGTTTTTGCACGAATGCCCTTGGGAGCGTTTAAAACTGTTGCGTGCAGCCATGCCAAATATACTCACCCAAATGCTTATTCGTAGCTCCAATGCGGTGGGTTACACCGCTTATCCCGATAATTTGGTGGAGCGTTTTATCGAAGAATCGTGGAAAAACGGATTGGACGTTTTCCGTATTTTCGACTCGTTAAACTGGTACGACTCCATGACTACCAGCATTAAAGCAGTAAACGAACGTACCGAAGGTATTGCCGAAGCTTGTATTTGCTATACTGGCGATATATTAGACCCTAACCAACACAAGTTTACGTTACAATATTATGTCGATTTTGCTAAACGATTGGAAGATGCTGGAGCGCACATTTTGGGTATAAAAGACATGGCTGGTTTGCTAAAACCTTACTCGGCAAGTGTGTTGATTAAAGAACTGAAAAAATCAATAGACATTCCTATTCATTTGCATACCCACGATACTTCGGGGTTGCAGGTTGCTACTTATTTACAAGCCGTTGAAGCCGATGTAGATATTATTGATGTGGCTTTAGCATCCATGAGCGGATTAACCTCGCAACCCAACTTTAACTCTACGGTTGCCATGTTTCAAAACCACCCGAGAGCCGAAAAAATTAACTTGCAAAAACTCAACGAATATTCCAACTATTGGGAAAATGTGAGAGAATACTACTACCCTTTCGAATCGGGATTGAAAGCCACTACGGCTCAAATTTTCGACCACGAAATACCGGGCGGGCAATACTCGAACCTACGCCCACAAGCACGAGGATTGGGTTTGGAAGATAAATTTGAAACCATAAAAGACAACTACAAAGTGGTGAACAAAATGTTTGGCGATATTGTTAAAGTTACGCCATCGTCAAAAGTGGTGGGCGACATGGCGTTGTTTATGACCTCAAACAACCTTACCGAACAAGACGTGATGGAAAAAGGTGCAACATTATCGTTTCCCGAATCGGTAATTAGTTTTATGAAAGGCGACTTGGGGCAACCAACAGGCGGTTTCCCAGAGGAGTTGCAGCAAATTATTTTAAAAAATGTAAAGCCTTACACCGATTTACCCAACGCACACCTTGCTCCTATTGATTTTGCAAAAGAGTTTACCGATTTCCAACAAAAGTTTAATAAACACTGCCATTTCTTGGATTTTTTGTCGTACAAGTTTTACCCAAAAGTGTTTGAAGAATACTTTAACCACCACGAGGAGTTTGGCGATGTATCGTACATACCAACCAAAGCATTCTTTTACGGATTAAAATCGGGCGAAGAAATTAGCATTGAGTTTGAACCCGGAAAAACCGTAATTGTGGAGTATTTATACACCTCAAAACCCGATGCTGAGGCTATTAGAACCGTGTTTTTTAACCTAAACGGACAAACCCGTGCAGTAAAAATTAAAGACAACAACGTAAAATCGACCAAAGTACTACACCAAAAAGCGGCTGCCGACAAAGAAATTGGAGCACCACTACAAGGCAAATTGGTTAAAGTAAACGTGGCTGTTGGCGATGCGGTAGAAAAAGATGCCCCCTTGTTTGCTTTAGAAGCCATGAAAATGGAATCGACCGTAACTGCACCATTTAAAGGCAAAGTAAAAAAAGTGTTTTTACACGAAGGTACCATGCTGGAACAAAACGACTTGGTGGTAGAGTTTGAGTAAATTCATTATATTTGAAATAAAAATTATGTAGTTTTATTTCTCATATAAACAAGTTAGGCGTAATTGCAAAAAGACATGGAGACACTAGGACGACAACCAACAGACAACGCAGAAAAATCATTATATGATTTTTTCAATTCCTTGACATTGGAAGGAGTCTCTTGGTTCAACTTGGATATTCCTGGTATTAATGAAATTGATTCCATTGGTTGGTTTAAGGACTACGGCTTTTTTGCAATAGAAACAAAAGGCTTTAAATTAGAAGACTTCAAAGACATTACACTGGACAATATCACATTTTCAAGTCAAAATCATCAATCAAAATACGGACATAAAAATCCGCCTTGGAAACAAGCTAGAATAGCTTCAAGACTTTTAGCTACATTTCTTTCAAATATTTATTATCAAAAAAGAATATTTCCAAGTAAAGACAGCAAGCAAAGATTTAGCTATATACCATATATCTTTTCCTTTACATACTTCCCATTCATAAGTGAAAAGGACTTTAAGAATGCTTTCCCAAATTCTTTCGGTATTCTTTCTGACTATATACTTTTTAATGACTGCCATTTAGATGTAGAGTATTTCAAAAACAAGTTAAAAAGAATAGGAGAAAATCAAGTAAGAAATAATCCACAAAACAAGACAGACGAGCAAAGCAAGAAGGTCGATTATAACAAACTTGTGTCTGTTTATACACCTGAAATTGCGAAATTATATAAAGAAAAAATATTTATTCTTCAGCCCGAATCCAATAAAGATGATAAATACGACACCGCATTATTGAAACTTCTCGAGAATAAAGATTTGACAGAAGAACTTAACGAACTTAATTTTGATTTTCCCATTTTTCGCTATGGATATGCAGGTACAGGTAAAACTCTTATTGCGCTAAAAATCTTACAAAAGTTTGCAATAGAAAACAAACAGGTGCTGTTTACTTGCTACAATAAAGTATTAGCAACTGACCTAAGACGTTTTAATAAACTTTCATACGAAGAAGCCTATCGCTACTTTGACAATATTACAATCAAAGATATTCACAGCTTAATTTATGAATATTCCCCGTTCTCAAAATTTATCAATTTCAATATTCCAAATAACCAAATAGACAACTATTTTGATACTATCGTAAACGAAATAGTTATGTCAGGATATTTTAAAGGTGTATTTGAATATATTGTTATTGACGAGGCGCAGGACTTAAAAGACTATGGTTGGAAACTTATAATGCATCTTGCAAAAAGAGAAACAGCTAGTTTAATTGTTTTGAATGGCAAAGAACAGAATTTATATTTAGAGAAACCAAGCATTTACCTTACACGATTTGAAGACAAGTGCAAAAAAATTCAAGAAGAAAATAATTTAAAATCTAACTATAAGCAGAAAAGAAGAATTTACAGAAACAAAACAAGGACTTTTTTACTTGCCCAAACATTTTTAGATGATTATCCTGAAATATCAAAATCAACAAAATTTATTCAGGACAACGAAACTAAGAAAGACCCTACATTCGAGTTTACTAGACAGGCTGGTAATTTTCCGTATATAATAAACAAAGTTAATTCACATAAAAATTTCAGAGAACCTTTAAAAAAAGCAATCCTTCATTGCTTATCTGAAAACGAAACTTATGGACTCGGTGCTTCTGGAATATTAATTATTGTTCCATTCAAATTCAGTTCAAAAATGCCAGAGAACAATTTCTATAGAAATATTGCGGTCGACACTCTAAATGAATTAAAACTAGATTTCATTGATTATACTATCGAAGAAAATAGGAGACTTGATTATTTAATAAATCAAGTGAGAATTGTTTCTTTTCATTCTTGCCGCGGGATTGAAGCTAATTTTACAATTATACTTGGCTTTGAAGAACTTTTTCATCTTTCTGAGACAGCACATTGCGACTATCACAAACTTGGTTATATTATTTTGTCTAGAGCTAAATACGAAACTTACATTTTTATTGACTCTACGAAAAGCAAACCAAATACGAAAAAATTTCTCGACTTTTCAAAAACCATATTTAATACAATTGACCCAGATGGAAAATTTATCTATGATATTTAATGCAACACCCCCTGCTGGCAAGAGTTTAACGAAGAATACATTATAAAAACATGATGGACAATTCCAACACACACCATGAGCGTATTGCAAAACTAACCTTTGCTTCGGTTTACCCGCATTATGTTACCAAAGTGGAGAAAAAAGGCAGAACAAAAGAAGAATTGCATGAAGTAATAACATGGTTAACAGGTTTTGACAACAACACCCTGCAACAACTGATAAACGAAAAGGTAACTTTTGAAACATTTTTTAAAAGAGCCACCTTACACCCCAATGCACATCTTATTACTGGGTTAATTTGTGGGTATCGTATCGAGGAAATTGAAAACACATTAACCAAACAAGTTCGGTATTTAGATAAGTTGGTGGATGAGTTGGCTAAAGGCAGGAAAATGGAAAAGATTTTGCGGGTATAATACGGTCAATCATCCGTCTCTACGAAAAATGTGCTAATTTTACTCGGTGAAACTGAGCGTCCATCCCTACTTTCTAGAATTTATACATCCGTTTGCTTTGGCACACGGCACCCGAAGTGGCACGCAACTCGCTTTTGTAAAACTCGAACACAGCGGCATCGTTGCTTATGGTGAAGCTTCGCTTCCGCCCTACCGAAAAGAAACGCTGCAATCGGTTACCGATTGGGTAAACAGCCAAAATAACAAGGTGTTGGAGTTGCTCTCCAGCAATCCATTTGAGCAAGCTGTACCAATGCCTTTTTCGGCAGAACATCCTTCGGCTGCTGCGGCATTGCAGTCGACTATTTTAAATTGGTACGTGCAAGCCAACCAAACTCGTTTAACCGATTACATTAAACAAACCAACAACACACCCCAACTCACGCTTACCATTACCAAAAACGATTTTCCGTTTATTAACGAAAAACTAAGCCTTACCGAGCACTTTAACTATTTTAAAATAAAACTAACTGGCACTGCTGACGATTTGGAATTTGTAAAATCGTTGCGTTCAAAAACCAGTTTACCGTTTTGTATCGACATCAATCAAGGTTACCAAAACCGCGAAGATGCCATAAAGTTAATTACGGATTTAGAAAAACAACACTGCATTTTAATTGAGCAACCGCTAAAAGATACCGACCACGAAGGACATTATTGGTTAAAACAACGAACCCAACTGCCAATAGTTGCAGATGAATCGATTTGCCAATACAACGATTTGATTCAGTACCACGAAGCTTATTCGGGTGTAAATGTTAAACTGATGAAGTGTGGCGGATTGCTACAAGCACAACAAATGCTCGATTTTACACCTGCAAACGAGCCCAATTTTATAAAGTTAATTGGTTGCATGTCCGAATCGTCGTTGGGGGTATCTATGGCTGCGGTATTGGCTTCGCAATGCCACATGGCAGATTTAGATGCTCCGTATTTAAACAAAAACAATCCGTTTAAGGGTTTTAGCATTACCAACGGTAAAATTGTGCTTGCCAATAAAATTGAACTGAACAAGGTTGGATTTTAAGTTCAAAAAGTGTGTCCTCGATACTTTTTCTTTCATAAAAAACTCGAACTGACACTTTTTATTACAACTTAATCATGTTGAGGAAATGTTTGATTTGAGTAATCAAATATTTACTGCTTTGGTTTTCGCCTATATTTATGGTTAATTCATAATCGCTATCGCGGTACGAACCTGTTGCTCCCACCTTAAATGTTGCTTTAGAAAGTGTTGCAATGTATTCCAACGGAAAATCGTTGTTGATGTTTAAGTCTATCAACAAACTAAACGGTTTTTCAATAAAATTGGTAACGTCTATGCTTTTAGGTATAAAGGTTTTAGTAAGTTGCTTGTTATCAAAATAAGCATAGCTGATGTGTGGTTTAAAAACATCTGACGAGTCTTTTAAATTAACATAACCCAAAGCCAGCACATCCTTTTTTAATTGTTTTAAATCAATTACCAGGTTTTTAACCAAATCACACTCTTCGCGTTGGGTGGCATTGTATAAAATACCAATGGTGGTTGCCGATTCTAAATTGCAAGCAATGGTTTGTCGGTGTAGCTTTTTCTTTTCCTTGTTAAGGGTGTATCTGCCAACTTTTAACTGTATTTTTTTAACTGGACTCAAGTTATTTTATATCTAATTGTTCTACAATTCTTCGTCCCAATTTTTGATTTAATCGGGTAATTATTTCTTCGCGTTTGTAACTCATTTCTTGCTTTAATGCAGCCGAATCGAGCTTTACATACAACACTTTGTTTTTAAAATTAATGCTTTTGGTGTGTTTGCAATAGAGTTTACCAACCAATTCCTCGTAAGCAGCAACTAAATCCATTTCGTCCAATTGGTCTTGATAACCATAGGCACGCAACAATTTATCTATTAAAGGTTTTAGTGGTTGGTCAGACATCTGTTGCTTCTCCGTTTTTAATTTTATAGGCTCTAAAATTAATCTTTTCTTGAGTTAAAATAGTTGGAATTCGGGTTAAACTGGTATCGGTAATAAATATTTGTCCAAAATTGCCATTTCCAACAATGGTTAGCAATTGTTTCATTCGGGTTTCATCCAGTTTATCAAAGATATCGTCGAGCAAAAAAATCACCTTTTTGTTGCTTATTTCTGTTATCAACTCGGCTTGAGCCAATTTTAGTGCTAACAAATAGGTTTTTTGTTGTCCTTGCGAGCCAAACTTTTTTAAAGGCAAATCGCCAATTAAAAATTCCAAATCGTCTTTGTGAATACCAAAATTGCTGTAATGGTTGGTTTTGTCTTTATCTAAATTGTTGGTTAGTAAATCATGAAAATTAGCATCTACCAACTGCGAAACATAGTTTAATGATACCTTTTCAAAATCATTGCTTAGCGTGGTGTAGTATTTTTGGAAAATAGGAGTAAAATCCTCAACAAACTTTTTTCGCGATTCAAAGATCTGGTTTCCGTATTTTACCAACTGCTCGTCCCAAATTTCGAGCGATGCAGCATCAAAATTTCGGTTTAACCAAAACGATTTGAGCAATAAATTTCGATGATGCAAGGCTTTGTTGTACGAAAGCAAGTTGCTCAAGTAACTTTTATCGTATTGCGAAACAATGCCGTCGATAAATTTTCTCCTTCCCTCACTCCCTTCAATAATCAACAACACATCCATAGGTGAAATCATTACCAACGGAATTTTGCCAATGTGGTCTGCCAAGCGGTCGTAGGTTTTTTTATTAAACTTTACTGTTTTTTTTTGGCTGCGTTTTAACCCACAATTTACTTTCTCCTCTTTATTGCCTTGCTGGTAAATGCCTTCCAACACAAAAAAAGGTTCGTCGTGTTTAATGTTTTGACTATCTATAGGATTAAAGTAGCTTTTGCAGAACGACAAATAATAAATGGCGTCGAGTAAATTGGTTTTTCCTTCCCCATTATTTCCCAAAAAACAGTTCACATCATCTGATAAATCGATGTTTAGCTCACTACAGTTTTTAAAGTTAAGTACGGAAAGTTTTTTAAGTAACATATTACAAATGTATTAAGATGAATAGATTTATGAATAAAAATGCTAATCATTTTAAAAAAAAACTATTTTTGCAACCTTATATTAATTTTAAGAAAACATGAGTAAAATTAGAGAAGACGAAAATACAGAGGTAATTGTAGATGTTCAGGGAGTTTATAGCAAAACCGAAAGCTTTATAGAAAACAACAAAAAAGTACTTTCTATGGTGTTGGGAGGTATTGTGGTTGTTATAGGTTTGTATTTCGCTTACACGCAAATTTACTTAGGTCCAAAAGAAATTGAAGCACAATCTTCTATTTTTATGGCTGAAAAATATTTCGAAAAAGATTCGTTAGACAAAGCTATTAATGGCGATGGTGTGAACTATGGTTTTATTGATATTATTGACGAATACAGCGGAACAAAAACTGCTAACTTGGCTCACTATTACTTAGGAATATCTTACTTAAGAACTGGTGCTTACGAAGATGCTATTGAGCAATTAAAAGCGTTTAGTTCTGATGATATTATGATTAGCTCTATTGCAATTGGTGCAATTGGCGATGCTTACATGGAATTAGGAAATGTTGATGATGCTATTTCGTACTACGAAAAAGCTGCAAAAAACAACGAAAACGAATTAACTACTCCAATGTATTTGTTTAAAGCTGGTTTAGCTTACGAAGAAAAAGGCGACTACGCTAAAGCTTTTGATAAATATACCACGATTAAAAAAGATTTTTCTGATTCGAGCGAAGGTAGAACTATTGAAAAATATTTAGCTAGAGCAGAAGCACTTAAATAAGTGATTGTTATTGAGTGGTGTGTGATGGGTTTTTAAATTCTTCAATCACTATTCTACATTCATAATCCTTCATTCTACATTCATAATTCTTCATTTACAATGGCTACAGCAAACAAAAACTTATCTGATTACGATGTAAATAGCGTTCCAAATGCTAAAAAGATGCGTTTTGCTATAGTTGTTGCCGAATGGAACATCAACATTACCTCTAACCTATTAAAAGGTGCTTACGACACGTTAATTAAACACGGAGCACAAAAGAAAAACATTAACGTTAAATATGTTCCGGGTAGTTTTGAGTTAGCCGTTGCTGCACAAACCATTTTAGAAAAAACCGAAGTTGATGGGGTGATTTGTTTAGGTAGTGTAATACAAGGCGATACCAAACATTTTGATTTTGTATGCCAAGCTACGGCTTTAGGTATTAAAGATGTATCGTTGATGTACAATACACCTGTAATTTTTGGGGTTTTAACCGACAACACCTTACAACAAGCCATTGACCGTTCTGGTGGAAAACATGGCAACAAAGGCGACGAAGCTGCCATTACTGCCATTAAAATGGTTCATTTCCAAAAAGAGGTTTAGTTTACTACCGTAAAGTTGATTTAATATTAAGTATCTTTATTTTAATCAAAGCTTAGGCTTTGATTAAACCCAAAATAACTTCATTATAGAAATAATCGTACTTTTACAGAACATGATTAAAAGATTTGTGTCTATATTAGTGTTGTATTCTGCACTTGCAATAATGCTTGGACATAATTTTGTTGAGCACCACCATCACCACGATTATGAGCATAGTGAATTTTCACATCATCATAGCGATGAACACCATCATGATAATGATTCAGAAGATGATACTTATGATTTTAGTTATTTATTCTTAGGTATATACCATAGCTCCGAGGAACTGATATTTCTAAATAATCATCATTCTTTAAATAATCTTTATCAGCAAATACTAAAATTTACTTCGTTTAGTAACTTAAATTTTATTTGTCAGTTGGTTGTTACTGATGTCAAGCAAAATGCACCGCCTTATATTGCAGATTATTATAATTCAAAAAATAACCAATCCTTTGGGCTAAGAGCCCCTCCATCTTTTATTGTTTAATGCTTTTGATTATTCAAAGGTCTTATCTGTTTGTTGAATTTCTCAATAAACAATTAACTATTTTATTCAATTTAAATTTTTAAACAATGACAAAACACATATTATCATTGGCTATTATAGCCTTATTTTTTTCTGGATGTGACAACAACGAACATTCTCACGATAGTGAAGGTAATCATACCAATACAGAAAGCGTTCACGAACACAAAGATGGCTCGGTACACAAAGACCATCAAGACACTGAACATCATCAAGAGGAATTTAAGGTAGAGAGCGACAGTTCCACTGAAACAACAGAAAATGAACACGGTCATAGTCACGAGGACGGCAGCCATAAGCATTAATTATCCTTAAATCCGTTTATATAATGAAGACAGCATCAATTTTTATCGCTGTGTTTGCTTTGCTTTTTGTCGGTTGTGCCGACAAAAAAGCTGACGAGCACGGACACGAACATGGAGCAGACGGTTTAGAACCGCTTGCTTATACTATGTACTCCGACAAATCAGAACTCTTTGTTGAATTTAAACCGCTTGTGGTTGGTAGCAAATCAAACTTTGCTGCACACTTTACTATTTTAGGTGAGCAGTTTTTACCACTTACAAAAGGAAAAGTAACTATCAGCCTGATTATTGGTGAAAGCGGTATACGCCATAGTGCAGATACCGCAAGCTCTCCTGGTATTTATAGACTGGCTTTAGTTCCAAAAATCGCAGGAAAAGGCAAACTCGTTTTTGATATAGAAACAGAAAGTTACACCGACCAAATTGTTATTAATAACATTACCGTGTATGCAGATGAACATTCTGCATTGGACAATCAAACAGAAACAACTATTTCAGACGAAATAGTTTACTTGAAAGAACAAGCTTGGAAAGTAGAATTTGCCAATGCTCCTGTAGTTAAAACATCTTTTTCCGACATCATTAAAACAAGTGGACAAATACTTTCCGCACCTGGTGATGAAATGTTGGTAACCGCCAATGCAAGCGGAATTGTAAATTTCACAGGAAACAAGACAATCATTGGTTCAGAAATTTCTGAAAATATACCTTTGTTTACCATTACGGGAGGTAATCTTGCTGAAAACAATTTGGACGCTAACTACAAAGAAGCAAAAGCAAATTATGACAAAACCAAAGCAGATTTTAAGCGAGCAAATGAATTGGTAAACGATAAAATTATTTCGGAAGTAGCTTTTTTACAAGCGAAAAATGCTTTTGAAAATGCACAAACCGTTTTCAATGCTATTGCTAAAAACTACTCTGAATCTGGGCAGTCTGTCCGTTCACCAATGACCGGATTTATAAAAAATATTTTGGTAAATGAAGGTCAGTTTGTAGAAGCAGGAACACCTCTTGGCGTAATTTCAAAGAACAAAAAACTGATCCTACAAGCAAGTGTTTCGCAGAAATATTTCAGCAAACTACCTACTATTTCATCAGCGAATTTCAAACCGATTGGATCTGAACAAGTTTTTGACACTAAAATGTTGAACGGCAAAATTGTTTCATTTGGCAAAAGTACAACTGCTAATTCGGCTTTTTTACCTATCACTTTTGAAATTGACAACATAGGGAATCTTATTTCAGGTTCAGCAGCAGAAGTATTTTTAAAATCTTCAGCTATTCCAAACGCTTTGATAATTCCTATTTCGGCATTAATGGAAGAGCAAGGAAATTTCTATGTATATGTACAATTAGGTGGCGAAAGTTTTCAAAAACGAGAAATAAAAATTGGTGCAGATGATGGCGAAAATGTACAAGTCCTTTCAGGCATTATAAACGGTGAACGGGTTGTGACAAAAGGTGCTTATCAAATTAAACTTTCGTCTGCATCTGGTGAATTACCAGCACACGGTCACGAACACTAAAAAAATCCACATATGTTAAACAAAATCATACATTTTGCACTCAACAACCGTCTTCTCATTATAGTAGCATCGGTGGTGTTGATTGTGTTTGGCTCGTTTGTAGCCACAAAAATGGAAGTGGATGTATTTCCTGACCTTACTGCTCCAACCGTAGTTGTACTTACCGAAGCTCACGGCATGGCTCCAGAAGAAGTTGAAAAGCTCGTTACATTTCCTATAGAAATAGCTGTAAACGGTGCAACGAATGTACGAAGAGTGAGAAGTTCTTCTTCGGCTGGAATTTCTATTGTTTGGGTAGAGTTTGAATGGAATACTGATATTTTTAAAGCTCGGCAAATTGTCAATGAAAAAATAAGTGTAATTGGCGAAAAATTGCCAAATGGCGTTAGCAATCCTACACTTGCACCACAATCGAGCATTATGGGAGAAATAATGCTTATTAGCTTAACGGCTGATTCCACCAACCAAATGGATTTAAGAACCATTGCCGATTGGACGATACGCCCAAGATTATTGGCAACTGGTGGTGTAGCTCAAGTAGTAGTAATTGGAGGAGAATACAAGCAATATCAAATATTGGTATCTCCCACCAAAATGAAGCATTATAATGTTTCACTTCCCGAATTGCTCAAAGCGAGTGAAGAAGCGAATGGCAATTCATCAGGCGGTTTTATCAATCAGTATGGTAATGAATATATTCTCAAAGGAATTGGTAGAACCAATTCTGTGCAGGAATTAGGCAAGACGATTATAAAGCGTATTGATGGAAATTCGATAAAAATTGAGGATGTAGCAGAAATAAGAATAGGTGCCGCACCAAAAATAGGTGATGGTTCGCTAAAAGGAAATCCTGCTGTGATTATGACTGTAATGAAACAGCCAGCTACCAACACGCTTGAACTAACAGACAAAATTGATGAAGCGGTTGACGATATGCAGAAAAACCTACCAAGTGATATTCATATCAATACCAAAATTTTCAGACAGGCAGATTTTATCAACGCATCCATCAGTAATATTCAGAAAGTATTATTAGAAGGAACAGCCTTTGTTATCATCATTCTCTTTTTATTTCTGATGAATTGGCGAGCAACAGCTATTTCCCTTTTGGCTATTCCTATTTCATTAATTGTAGCCATTCTTACCTTGAAATGGTTTGGTTTTACAATTAATACTATGAGTTTAGGCGGTATGGCTATAGCCATTGGCGATTTGGTAGATGATGCCATAATAGATGTGGAAAATGTATTTAAACGGCTAAAGGAAAATGCTAAAAAACCAATTGAACAACAAACCAACAAACTGAAAGTGATTTTTGATGCTTCTTTTGAAATCAGACATTCCATTATCAATGCAACATTTATCATTATTGTAGCATTTCTCCCACTATTCTTCTTATCAGGAATGGAGGGAAAATTATTAGCACCGCTCGGCATTGCATTCATTGTTTCCTTATTCGCTTCGCTAGTTGTTTCTATTACACTTACCCCTGTGCTTTGTAGTTATTTGCTAACCAATGATAAGATGTTGGAAAAACAACACAAGGAAAGTTGGTTGGTAGAAAGATTGCAAAATAGTTACAGCAGCTTATTAGAAAAGGCTATGCATTGGAAAAAAGCGATAGTTTACTCAAGTATAGGATTGTTCGTTTTAGCACTTTTAGCTTTCACTCAATTAGGTAGAAGTTTCTTGCCCGAATTTAATGAAGGTTCTTTGGTAGTAAGTGCTGTAAGTCTACCAGGTATTTCATTAGAAGAAAGTAATAAAATAGGAGTAAATATTGAAAAAGCATTGCTTACTGTTCCTGAAATTAATATCACAACAAGAAGAACAGGAAGAGCAGAATTAGATGAACATGCACAAGGTGTAAATGCTTCTGAAATTGATGCTCCTTTTACTTTAGATGATAGAAGTCGAGCGGATTTCATGGAAGACGTAAGAGAAAAACTTGCAGGTGTAACAGGTGCAAATATAACCATCGGTCAACCAATCGGTCACCGAATAGATCATATGCTTTCAGGAACTCGAGCAAATATTGCTATTAAAATATTTGGGAATGACCTGAATAAACTGTTTTCACTTTCCAATCAAATCAAAAATGAAATTGAAGAGGTTGAAGGATTGGTTGATATGAGTGTGGAACAACAAGTAGAAATCCCACAAATTCAAATCATAGCCAAGCGAGGTTTATTGAACTATTACGGAATTACTATCGGTGCATTTAATGAATTTATTGATGCTGCTATCGCAGGAGAAAAGGTATCTGACATTTATGAAGGTGCTAAAACTTTTGATTTAATCGTACGATTAGATAAAGATAGCAGGTCGAAAATAGAAGATATAGAAAATGTTCTTATTGACACAGAAGACGGGCAAAAAATACCATTGCACTATGTCGCTGATGTGATAAGCACAAGTGGACCTAATACTATCAACCGAGAAAATGTAGAACGAAAAACCGTTGTTTCTGCAAATGTTGTTGGGCGTGACCAAAAAAGTGCTGTAGAAGAAATTCAGAAAATCATTAATGAAAAAATTCAGTTGCAAGAAGGCTATCACATTGAATATGGCGGACAATTTGAAGCAGAAGCGGAAGCGTCCAAAACGTTGATGGCAACATCACTACTTTCTTTGTTGGTCATTTTCTTGTTGCTGTTTCAAGAATTCAAATCTGTGAAAATTGCAGGAATTGTATTATTGAATTTGCCTTTGGCTCTCATAGGAGGTGTTTTAAGTATCTACTTTACAAGCAGTATTCTAAGTATTCCTGCCATTATTGGATTTATTACACTTTTTGGAGTTGCCACCCGTAACGGAATTTTGTTGGTATCACATTACAAAACCTTACAAGACGAAGGTTTGAATTTATATGACACTATTATACAAGGTTCAAAAGACCGATTAAGCCCTATTTTAATGACTGCTTTAACAGCTGGTTTGGCATTGATTCCATTAGCCATTGCAGGAGATTTGCCAGGTAATGAAATTCAAAGCCCTATGGCAAAAGTAATTTTGGGTGGGCTGCTTACATCTACACTACTCAACATTTTCATTGTACCTATGGTATACTTTTTATCTAATTCAAAATCAGAAGAGAAATGAAAAAAATAATTTATAAAATACTACCCTTGCTAATTTCAGCTTTGAATGTTAACGGGCAGACAACTATTGATTCTGTATTGATAACCATCGCAAAAAACAATAAAACCATTGTTGCCAACAGTAAATATTGGGAAGCAAAAACATTGGAATATCAAACAGGATTAACACCCTATAATCCAAAAGTTGATTACGATTATTTGATTGGAACACCTTCAAATGCAGGCAATCAAACAGATTTTGCAATAACGCAATCTTTTGATTTTCCGACTGTATATACTCGTAAGAAGCAACTATCTAATGAACAGATAAAGCAAGCTGAATATCAATTAAATGCTAACCGACAAGAAGTTTTACTTGAAGCAAAATTAATATGTATTGAACTGATATATCGTAATAAACTCAATTCAGAATTAACTATTCGCAAACAAAACACAGAAAAGTGGCTAATTGCCTTTCAGACAAGTTTAGAAAAAGGTCAAGGTAACATTATGGATGTGAATAAGGCAAAACTGCAACTTATTGAAATCAATGCTGCATTTCAAGAAAACCTTTCTATCAGTAATCAGCTAAACCAAAAATTGAAAGA
The DNA here is from genome assembly GCA_964398455.1 of uncultured Vicingus sp. Lineage (GTDB taxonomy): Bacteria > Bacteroidota > Bacteroidia > Flavobacteriales_E > Vicingaceae > Vicingus. The sequence goes on from CAYNMR010000002.1 coordinate 160,505, forward strand.
ACTGAATGGAGGAATACCCATTCAGTTTTCAGATACAGTATTTTCTTCTTTTACATTCATTTCTGATTTTGAAACTTTAGAACAAGAAATTGAAACCAAAGACCCTATTCGGAAATATTTGGAACAGGAAAAAGTGATAGGTCAAAATGAAGTTGCATTATCTAAATCACTTGCACTACCAAAAATTGAAACAGGTTATCACTATCAAGCTATTTTAGGTCAGCGTTTCAATGGTGTACATCTTGGTTTGACAATACCACTTTGGGAAAACAGAAACAAGGTAAAAACACAACAAGCGGAATTAATTTTAAATGAAGCCAACCTACAAAACCATATTAATGAGCATTATTATGACATCAAACAGAAATATGAGCAAATGACCAACTTGAAAATTACGTTGAATGAATACCAAACATTATTTTCTTCATTGAACAATGTTGAACTTTTAGATAAATCTCTTGCATTAGGACAAATATCTACCATAGAATATTTTATTGAAATGACCTATTACTATGAGGCAATATATAAATACTTAAAAACAGAAATGGAATACAGCAAAATAGTAGCAGAGTTATACAAATACAAATTATGAAACTAATACTAACATAAGTTCAATTCCAAAAAGAAGTTTAGTTTACGAGATTAAATCTCACCATTACAATGCGAACCAATTACAGATGAATTTCTTCGTCTTTGGTATCAAAAAACTTGTATTGTAAAAAGTTGTACGAAGTGGTTGGCATTATTTCCAAACTACATTTAAACCTGCTTTGCCATTCTTTTCTCAACGATGAAAACAAGCCCTTACGTTTATTAATAAATGCTTCAACAAAAGGATGAACATTTATTTTTAGGGTTTTCATGTTTAGGTGCTGGGTAATGTATCTGATGTTGTTTTCAATTTCTTCAACCAACAATACCGTAGATTGTACCTCTCCACTTCCGCCACAAGAAGGGCATTTTTCAGAAGTTTTAATTTCCATTTCGGGGCGTACACGCTGACGGGTAATTTGAACCAAACCAAATTTACTAGGAGGCAAAATGTTGTGTTTTGCCCTGTCGTCCTTCATAAATTCTTTCATTTTTTCATACAAAAGTTGTCGGTTTTCCGATTCTTTCATATCAATAAAATCAACCACCACTATTCCACCCATATCTCTCAATCGGAGTTGGCGAGCAACTTCTTCGGCAGCTTCTAAATTTACTTCTAGTGCATTTTGTTCTTGAGTACTGTCTTTGCGTTTTCCTCTTTGCCCACTGTTTATATCAATTACGTGTAAAGCCTCAGTGTGTTCAATAATTAAATAAATGCCCGATTTAAGAGTAACATTTCGTCCGAATAACGACTTAATTTGTTTCTCCACTCCATAATTATCGAAAATGGGCATTTTACCCGTGTATTGTTTTACAATTTTCTCTTTATCAGGAGCAATGGTGTGTAGGTAAGTTTTAAGTTCGTTGTAAAGGGTTTCATCGTTAACGGTAATGCTACTAAAATCACTGTTAAGTAAATCTCTTAGCAAAGCCGATGTTCTATCTAATTCGCCCAACACTTTTTTTGGAGCATGAGCATCTTTCAATGCATTGTAACAGAATTCCCATTTTTTGGTGAGGTCGTCCATGTCGGCATGCAAGTCGGCAACTTTTTTATTTTTGGCAACCGTTCTAACTATTACACCAAAACCTTTTGGTTTAATACCTTTTATCAGTTTAATTAAACGATCACGTTCTTCGCCGTCTTTAATTTTTTGCGAAACCGAAACTTTATCAGAAAAAGGAACTAAAACTAAATACCTGCCTGCAATAGAAATTTCGGAACTTAATCGAGGTCCTTTTGTAGAAATAGGTTCTTTAGCAATTTGAACAAGAATTTGGTCGTTGGTTTTTAAAACTTTTTCAATTTTCCCCGATTTTTCAATCTCTGGTTCAAATTTAAAATCCAATGCCGAACTATTTAGTCCGCCACCAACAACACCTTTGGTATATTTTACAAACGAATGAAAATTAGGACCTAAGTCGAGGTAATGAAGAAAAGCATCCTTTTCATAACCAACATTAACAAAGGTAGCATTTAGGCCAGGCATAATCTTTTTTACCTTTGCTAAATATATGTCGCCTACCGAAAAATTATTATTGGTTTTCTCTTTGTGCAGCTCCAGTAATTTACCGTTGCTAAGAATGGCAATAACAACTTCCTTAGGAGTAGAATCTATGATTAGTTCAACACTCATGTGAAGTATTTTTGTACCAAAACACGAATACCTTTTAAGAAAACTTAAAAGGTTCCGTTATAATTAAAAAATAAAATACGAAATAAATTTCATAGCGGAATTGCTATAGAAATGTATCAAAAGAAATTATTTTTTCTTTTTGTGTCTATTTTTTCTAAGTCTTTTTTTACGCTTGTGCGTAGCCATTTTATGTCTTTTTCTTTTCTTTCCGCTTGGCATAATTTCTTGTTTTAAATGATTTTATATATCTTAAGTTCGTTAAAATTATTTAACGCTTTTTTTCACTTTTTCTGCAAAAGATTTTGCAGGTTTAAACGCAGGTATATTGTGTGCTGGAATAATAATCGTAGTGTTTTTCGAAATATTTCTACCTGTTTTTTGAGCTCTCTTTTTAACTACAAAGCTACCAAACCCTCTTAAATAAACGTTTTTACCACTTTCTAGAGATTTTCTTACTTCTTTCATAAACTCTTCAACAGTTCTTTGAACAGCTAATTTTTCTATTCCTGTTTTGTCTGAAATCTTTGTTACTATATCTGCCTTTGTCATTTTTAAAATACTTTTAACTTGTTTAATTTCAATAATTTATCTTTTTGAGGGGTGCAAATATACAAGTTTTAATTAACTCTTAAAAATACAATAGGTAATTTTAGCCTAAAAAGTACTTATTTTCGATAAGATTAACTAATTCATGGATTTTTCAACAATTTTAATACATTGGTACCATCAAAATAAGCGCGATTTACCCTGGCGAACAACAAAAAATCCTTACCACATTTGGTTATCGGAAATTATTTTACAACAAACCCGTGTAGAACAAGGTTTGAGTTACTATTTAAAGTTTATTGAAAACTATCCAACTGTTGATGATTTAGCCAATGCCAACCAAGAGGAAGTACTAAAGCTTTGGCAGGGATTAGGATATTATTCTCGTGCACGGAATTTGCATTTTACGGCTCAACAAATTGTAAGCAACCATCAATCAAAATTTCCTGAAACACTAAAAGAAATAAAAAGTTTAAAAGGCATTGGCGATTATACGGCTGCTGCAATTTTATCTTTTTCTCACAACCAACCCTACCCTGTTATTGATGGTAATGTTTACCGTGTTTTAGCTCGAATATTTGGTGTAACCGAATTTATCGATACCCCGAAAGGTAAAAAAGTTTTTACAGCACTTGCAGAAGAATTGCTGGATAGAAAAAATCCCGCCACATACAACCAAGCCATTATGGAATTTGGGGCTATTCAATGTAAACCAAAATTGCCGTTGTGTGATGATTGTTGCTTTCAACAACATTGTTTTGCCTATAAAAACAATGAGATTATCAATTTACCTAAAAAGGAAAAACAAACCAAACAACGAAACCGTTATTTTAACTACCTTGTTGTTACTAATCAACAAGAGATATTAATTCAAAAACGAACCGATAAAGACATTTGGAACGGATTGTTTGATTTTCCATTGATTGAAACCACCGAATCGATTACCAATATAGAAACCATTTTACCAGAAGAATTTAATTGGCTTATGGATAAATCTACCCTATTATCCAAATCACATGAATATATCCATCAATTGAGTCACCAAAAAATACATGCTACTTTTTGGTTGTTTAATGTTACTAAAATAGATAAACCGATACAAAACAGCATAAAAATAAAGTATAGCCACATTAATCAATACCCAGTTGCTAAATTGATAGAAAATTATATCAAATCGTTTCTCTAATTTTTGTACTTTTGGATTTTAAAAACACAAAAAAATGGCTGGAATAAACAAAGTAATTTTGTTAGGTAACTTAGGGAAAGACCCAGAAATACGATACCTAGAAGGTGGCACCGCAGTTGCAAATTTTACTTTAGCTACATCAGAAAACTACAAAGACAAAACCTCTGGTGAACGTAAAACCATTACCGAATGGCACAATGTGGTTTTGTGGAGAGGTTTAGCTGAAATTACAGAGAAATATTTAAAAAAAGGTAATCAAGTATATATTGAAGGAAAGTTACGTACTCGCCAATGGCAGGACAAAGACGGAAATACACGCTATACTACTGAAATAGTAGCTGAAAATATGCAAATGATTGGAAGAAAAGATGACAATTCATCTTCTTCAGCATCAGATTCATCAGCTATACCTCCTTCGCCAGAAATTGGTCAGGATAACCTAGAAGACGACTTACCTTTTTAGTTTAATTAAATTATTCAAGCATTGGACGACCCCGAACCGTATTATTTTTTATTATTAAACAATTTTGTTAATCCGTTTGTTTTCGAAACGCTTTTAAACTTAATTGTACTCGTTTTACTTTTAATGTGTTCTGCTTTAATTTCAGGTTCTGAGGTAGGTTTGTTTTCACTTAAACCCCACGAACTAGAAAAAATACACGATGCTGATGACAACAGTAGTGTTTCTGTAATTAGTCAATTGTTAAATCAACCTAACTACCTATTAGCTACCATTTTAATAGCAAATAACACAGTTAACATTGCTATAATACTTTTAAGTACCATTACCTTAAACCAACAGTTTAATTTTGATGTTCTACCAGATTGGTTAAATTTCTTGATTCAAGTCATCGGTATCACTTTCTTTATCTTGCTCTTTGGCGAAATATTACCAAAGGTTTACGCTACCAAAAATGCTTTTAAGATGGCTCTTTTAATGGCAAAACCATTAAAATTTTTAATCGCTATTTTTAAACCTATTAGCTACTTACTTATTTCTTCAACCAATTTTATAGATAAAAGAGTAAAACGAAAAACACATGATATTTCTGTTGAGGAACTTTCTCATGCAATTGACCTAACCAATGATATTAACTCGAACGAACAAGAACACCAAATATTAAAAGGTATAGTAAAGTTTGGTGAAACTAGTGTTAAAGAAATAATGACAGCTCGAGTGAAGGTTGTTTCCATTGAAAAAGAAACACCATTTAAAGAAGTTATTGATGTTATATTGGAAAGTGGTCATTCCAGAATACCAGTTTACGAAGAAACATTTGATAAAATATTGGGCGTTCTTTACATCAAAGACATTATTCCTCATATTAACCAAGAAGAAAATTTTGATTGGTTACCCCTACTCCGAACTCCATTTTTTGTGCCTGAAAATAAAAAACTTGATGATTTATTGAAAGAATTTCAGGAACGAAAAATACACTTAGCTATTATTGTTGATGAATATGGAGGAACTTCTGGTATTATAACCCTTGAGGATATTATTGAAGAGATTGTTGGTGAGATTAGTGATGAATTTGATACCGATGATATTGTTTATTCAAAATTAGATGACAATACTTATGTGTTTGATGGCAACACAACCATTAATGATTTAACTAAAATCATTTCTCTTGAAGATGAAGAAGTATTTGTTGAAATGAGAAAAGAAGCTGAAACAATTGCTGGTTTAATCATTGAAGTTTCTGGAAAAATTCCTCAGAAAAATGAAAAAATAAACTTCCACAACCTTTCCTTTGTTGTTGAGGCATCGGATAAAAGAAGAATAAAACGAGTGAAACTGATTATTAATAGAGCATGAAACACCTAAAATTAATTCCATTTTTATTGCTAATTGTTTTGTTCTCGTGCGAAGGTGAATCTTACACCCCAAAACCAAAAGGTTATTTTAGAATAGATTTACCAGAAAAAAAATACGAACTGTTTGACGATGGTTGCCCTTTTACTTTTGAAAAACCAATCTATACTTCTATTTCGAGAGATCCAAGATACAACAACAATTGTTGGTTTAATGTTGAATTTAAGACGCTTCAAGCTACCATTTATTTTAGCTACGAACCTCTTTCAAATGACTTAGATACTTTCTTAGAAAACTCTAGGACACTTGCTTTTAAGCATACCGTAAAAGCAAATGATATACAACAAATTATAATCAACCAACCAGAGAAAAAATTGTATGGTTTAATTTATGATATCAAAGGTGATGCTGCATCGGAATACCAATTTCATTTAACCGATAGTACCAATCATTTTTTAAGAGGATCATTGTATTTTAATACACCACCAAACCAAGATTCGATACAGCCAGTGCTTAATTTTGTTAGAAAAGACATTGAGCACATGTTCTCTACATTTAAATGGAAATAAGTAGAGTTTAGCACTTTAATATTCTAGCTTATTTATTTACTTTTGGTATCTTCTTAACATAAACTATTATTACTCAAATTTATTAATGAACAACCTTAGAAAGTATATCCTATTCTTGTTATTGGTTGCTACTTCATTTTTTAGTTTTAGTCAGGAACTCACAAAAATCAAAGGACAAGTTGTTGATGCCACAACCAAACAACCCATGCCTTTTGTAAATGTTGTTTTTGTAGGTGCTAATGTTGGTGCTACTACCGATTTTGATGGAAATTACTACATTGAAACTCAATGGGCTACATCAAAGTTAATGGCGTCTTTTATAGGTTATACTGCTGATACATTAAAAGTTGCCAAAGGAAAATCACAAACAATTAATTTCTCTCTTAAAGAATCTAGTATTACCATGCAAGAATTTACTGTTGTGGGCGAAAAACAAAAATACAAGAACAAAGACAACCCTGCGGTAGAATTGATTAAAGCTGTTATTGACAATAAAGATAAGAACCGTAAAGAAGCTATGGATTTTTATGAATACGATAAGTATGAGAAAATTGAAATAGATTTAAATAACATTACCGAAGACTTCTTAAATAAAGGATGGTTAAAGAAGCACTTTCAGGTTGTTTTGGATAATATTGATACTTCAGAAATAAATGGAAAGCCTTACTTACCTATTTATTTGAGAGAAACTGCAAGTAAAGTCTACTATAGAAAAAAGCCGAATAGCGAAAAAGAATATCAAAATGGGGTAAAACAAACTGGGTTCGACGATTATGTTGATGAAGATGGTATGTCGTTTTTAATTGATAAACTATACCAAAATATTGATATTTACGACAACAACATCAACCTTTTATCGAACCAATTTACCAGCCCTATTTCAGGCATAGCACCAACCATTTACAAGTATTTTATCATCGACACCACCGAAGTAAATGGTACTAGAGCTATCAACTTAGCATTTACACCAAGAAACAAAGCTGATTTTGCCTTTACGGGAAACCTTTACATTAAAGACGATTCTTCATACAACATTATAAAAGTAAGCTTAAGTGTTCCAAAACAAATCAACATCAACTTTGTTAAAGATTTAAGTTTGGAACAAGAATTTACACCATTTAACGATAGTATTTGGATGGTGACTAAAGAGAGTTTAATTATTGATTACAACTTTACAAAAAAGAGCAGAGGGTTTTACGGTAAAAAGAATGTTACGTATAATAACGTAATATTCAACAAAGAACAAGCAGACACTCTTCATAGTCCTTTAGAAAATGTAATAAAAGTAGAAGATAACGCTAAAAAAGATGAAAATTTCTGGTTAGAGAACAGACCCGATACACTAACCGAAAGTGAAAAAGGTGTTTATGTAATGATTGACAGTATACAAAACATAAAAGCCTACAAAAGAGTAATGGATATTGCTTTTTTATTTATAACAGGTTGGCATAGCCTTGGGAAAATAGAAATTGGTCCGGTTGGAACATTTTATAGTTTTAATCAAGTTGAAGGATTCAGGTTGAGAGGTGGATTTAGAACTACCACAAAATTTATTGAAAACATGATGTTTGAATCGTATTTAGCTTATGGTTTTGGCGATAAAGAATATAAATATTTTGGAGGTTACACCTACTCTTTTAATAAAAATTACCTAACTAATCCTCAACATAAAATAACAGCTTCATACCAACATGAAACCAGTTTTCCTGGACAAGACCTTCAGTTTGTTAACGATGGTAACTTCTTATTGTCGTTCCGACGTGGAAATTCTAATCGTATGTTGTTTTATGATTCGTATACACTGGATTATGTTAAGGAAAGTAAAAGTGGATTTTCGTACAATTTAATTTATGAAAACAAACAACAACGACCTTTGGGTATTTTAAACTTCACTCTCAGCGATACTGCTCTTAAAACACCAATTAACAATATAAAAACTGACAATTTTAGTGTAAATCTTCGATTTGCACCAAATGAACAATTCTATCAAGGTAAAAACTTTAGGGTACCGTTATACAACAAATACCCTATTTTTCAATTACGATTTACACAAGGTATAAAAGGTGTAACAAATGGTGAAATTAACTACAGCCGACTAAGTGCCAATATATTTAAACGATTTTATATGTCGATAATTGGTATAAGCGATATGGAACTAGAAGCAGGTAAAATTTTCGGCAAAGTACCCTTCCCGCTCTTAAACTTACCTGTTGCCAACCAATCTTATTTCTTGCAAGAAAATGCGTTTAACTTAATGAACTTTATGGAGTTTATGAGTGATGAATATGCGAGTTTAAAAATTACTCACAATTTTAATGGTTTATTGTTTAACCGAATTCCATTATTCAAGCACCTTAAATTAAGAGAAGTAGCTTCATTAAAATTACTTTACGGCAGGTTAACAGACTTAAACAATCCTGACAAACAAAAAGATGTTTTCTTATTTCCTGTAAATGAGCAAAACGAAACCATAACCTATCAGTTTACCAACGGAATACCGTATGTTGAAGCAAGTGTTGGTGTATCTAATATCTTTAAAGTATTTAGAATAGATTTAATGCAACGACTAACCTATCTAGAAAACCAGGATGTTGGTTCTTTGTTTGGAGTAAAAGGATTAGCTATTAGAGCAAAAGGTAAGATTGATTTCTAATTTACAAAGCTTTATTCTGTAAAGCTAAATTATTAGCCAGAATATTAAAATACTTTGATTTTGAATGTGTTTTTAAAATTTGTAAGTGATCAAAACGATGGCAATCTGTACCAACAAAATCAATTAAATTAGCATCTACCATTCGTTCAGCAATTTTCTTAGTATCTAAATTATAATGCCCAGTTAACGACAATAGATTAAGTTGCAACAATACTCCTTTCGATTTTAATTCTTCGTATTTATCAAAATTTCTATGCCAAAAGCTATAACGCTCGGGATGAGCTAATATAGGCTTATAACCATTGGTTTGGAACTTAAATACAATCTCTTGAAAATTACGCGGCTCTTGCATAAATGGCAACTCAAACAATACATGATTATCACCAAAAGTGACAAGTTGTTTGTTGTCAATTATGGCATTCAATCCATCATCTAAGTTATATTCTGCCGAAGCTTCAATTTCAATATCAATACCCTGTTTAATCAACTCTTCTTTTACCAACTTCAAACCGCCTAAAATAGTTTCTGGAGTATTTCTGTAATAATCACTCATTACATGAGGGGTGGTAATAATTTTTTTATATCCCATTGACTTAAACTCACGAATCATTTCAATGGAAGCTTCCATATTAGGTGCGCCATCATCAATACCAGGAATTAAATGCGAATGCATATCCACTTTAAATACCGAGAAATCAATAGCTGGATAGTTTTCCTTTTTACCGAATATGTTACTAAAAATTCCCACTTAATTTGAGTTTGATTTAAACCACGTTATGGTAATTTTTAATCCTTCATCAATAGAAACCGAAGGGTGATATTGAATTAATTCTTGAGCTAACGAAATATCAGCCAATGAATCTTTTACATCTCCTAAACGAGATTCTCTATAAATAGGTTCTACTTTATTGCCAACAATGTTTCTTATCTTAAAGAATAAATCATTTATCGTTGTTCTTCCTCCAAATGCAATGTTCATTACTTTACCTTTCACTTCTTTATCAGTAAACATGGCTTTAATATTCGCCTGGACAACATTTTCTACAAAAGTAAAATCTCTACTTTGCTCTCCATCACCATTAATAAAAGGAGATTGGTTGTTTAAAACAGCATCCATAAACAATGGAATAGCTGCTGCATAGGGTCCGTTCGGACTTTGGTTTGGTCCGAATACATTAAAGTAGCGTAAACCAACAACATCTAATCCGTAAGTAAGTGCAAAAACATTAGCATACAACTCTTTGGTTCTTTTACTAACAGCATAAGGAGACAATTGATTCCCTATTCTATCCTCTGTTTTTGGTAATTCCTTGCTATCGCCATAAACTGATGATGAACTAGCATAAACAATCCTTTTAACCTTGTTATTTTTTGCAGCGGTTAGTATATTTAGAAATCCTGTTGCATTTGCCTGATGAGTAGCTAACGGATTCTCAATGCTTCGAGGAACTGAACCTAAAGCAGCTTGATGAGATATGTAATCTATACCATTTACAACTTTATTGCAAGTATCAAAATCGGTAATATCGCCTTCTATAAATTCAAAATTGGGTAAGCCAATAAATGGTTCTATATTTTTATAATATCCGTTGGAAAGATTATCTAATACCACAACTTTACCTGCTTGATGTTTTATTAAATAAGCAACAATATTAGAACCTATAAATCCTGCTCCTCCAGTAACTAAAAATGTTAGTTTAGAAATATCTTTAGTATGAAAAGAAGTTTTATACATGCTAAATTATCTGTTGTTATATTGTTTCTCGTAGTAGTTTTGATAAGCTCCAGAAGTTACATTCTTCAACCATTCTTCATTAGTTAAATACCATTGTATGGTTTTCTCAATTCCTTGTTCAAATTGTAATGATGGAGTCCAGCCCAATTCATTTTTTAGTTTTGTAGCATCAATTGCATATCGCATATCGTGCCCCGCTCTATCGGTAACATAAGTAATTAACTTCTCGGAAGTCCCTTCTGGTCGTCCTAATTGGTTATCCATTACTTTACAAATCACTTTTATCAAATCAATGTTTTTCCATTCGTTATGTCCACCAATATTGTAAGTTTCACCAACCTTTGCTTTATGAAAAATTACATCAATAGCTCTTGCATGGTCTTCCACCCATAACCAATCTCTCACATTTTCACCTTTTCCATAAACAGGTAAAGGTTTATTGTTTTTGATATTATGAATAAATAATGGAATCAATTTTTCAGGAAACTGATGCGAACCATAATTGTTTGAACAATTCGATATTACAACAGGTAATTTATAGGTATGATGATATGCTCTAACCAAATGGTCGGAACTAGCTTTTGAAGCTGAATATGGGCTTCTTGGGTCGTAAGGAGTTGTTTCTTCGAACATTCCTATTTCACCTAAACTACCATAAACTTCATCCGTTGAAACGTGGTAAAAAAGTTTTGATGAAAAATCTGTCCAATTAGCTTTTGCTGCATTTAAAAGGTTTGCTGTTCCAACAATGTTGGTCATGATAAAATCCATCGGACTAGCAATAGAACGATCCACATGAGATTCGGCTGCTAAATGAATAACCGAATCAAATTGATACTGTTTAAACAACGAATGAATAAAATCTGCATCAACAATATCACCTTTAACAAATTCGTAATTTGAAGCATTTTCAATATCTGTAAGGTTTGCTAAATTACCAGCATAGGTTAGTTTATCTAAATTAACTATCCTGTAGTTTGGGTATTTATTAACCATTAAACGAACAAGGTGCGAACCAATAAATCCTGCTCCTCCGGTTATTAATATTGTTTTTTGCGAACTCATTTATTATAAACTCCAGTAAGTCATTTTATTAATTTTTCCTCGATAAATTCCTTTTAAATCTACCACTATACCATTGTTTGAAGATATAGAATTGAAATAGTTTTCATCAAAATTTTGGTATTCTCTATGGTTTACTGCAACAACAACTGCATCATAATTGGTTCCTGTTTTATCTACCAAACCAAATCCGTATTCATGTTTTAAATCTTCCGAATTCGCATGAGGGTCAATAACATCTACACTTGCTCCAAAAGAAATAAACTCATTTACTACATCAGCAACTTTTGAATTTCTAATATCACTTACATCTTCCTTAAATGTTGCTCCCATTACTAAAACTTTGGCTTCAGCAATATTTTTTCCAGCTTTAATAATTTTTTTAACCGTCTGTTTAGCTACATAAGCTCCCATAGAATCATTTACAAAACGACCTGAACTGATTATTTGTGCATGATAGCCAAACTCTTTTGCTTTATAAGTAAGATAATATGGATCAACACCAATACAATGTCCACCTACTAAACCAGGGAAAAATTTTAAGAAATTCCATTTAGTACCTGCAGCTTCTAGCACGTCATAAGTATTGATTCCCATTTTGTTGAAAATAATGGAAAGCTCATTCACTAAAGCGATGTTTACATCACGTTGTGTGTTTTCAATAATTTTTGCAGCTTCAGCTACTTTTATAGATGCTGCTCTATGAACACCTACTTTTACAACAGTTTCATAAACCTTTGCAATTTCATCTAACGATTCATCGCAACAGCCAGAAACTACTTTTATTACGTTAGTTAATGTATGTGTTGTATCTCCCGGATTAATACGCTCAGGAGAATAGCCAACTTTAAAATCGTCTCTGAACTTTAATCCTGAAATTTCTTCTAAAACAGGAATACAATCATCTTCAGTACAACCAGGATAAACAGTTGATTCATATACCACGTAATCTCCTTTCTTTAATACTTGAGCCACCGTTTTTGAAGCCCCAATAAGTGGTGTTAAATCTGGTAAATTATGGTTATCGATAGGAGTTGGTACTGCAACAACAAAAAAAGTAACATCTTTTAAGTCGTTTAAATCTGCTGTAAAAAGTATATCGCATCCTTCAAAGGCAGAAGAATCAAGTTCTTCACTTGGGTCAATGTTATTTCGCATCATATCAACTCTCTTCTGATTGATATCGAAACCCACCACTTTCATACTTTTTGCAAACTCAAGTGCTATTGGCAAACCAACGTATCCTAACCCAATAACAGCTATTTTAGTTTCTTTATTTTTTAATTTTTTATAAATACTCATCTTTTTTACTTTTAAATTCTAAAGATAATTTCCTTAATTAATTATTATTTTTTAGTAGAGACTTATCTCTTAAAGCGTAAATTCTTTCTATAATATCGACAACTTTTAATCCTTCCAATGCATTAGTTGTTGCTGTTGTTCTTCCTTTTAAGGTATCGATAACATTTTCGATTACATAATGATGATTTGCAGCAGAACCTTTGTATGGTCCATAATCATTTGGTGGATTTGCTTCTGCCAACTTTGGCATCACATAACCATCAATATTACAAACTTCTACCTCATTCATGTATTGACCACCAATTTTAACACTTCCTTTCTCCCCAATAATAGTAATACTACTTTCCAAATTTTGAGTTGCTATAGAAGTTGAATAATTAATAGAGCCCATACCTCCATTAATAAAATCAAAATTTACAAAACCAGAATCTTCAAAATCAGTTGAGTTTTGATGTGTAAAATCTTTAAATTTTGCTTGAATATTGGTAATGTCGCCAAACAACCAATACATAATATCAATAAAGTGAGAAAATTGAGTAAAGAGTGTTCCTCCGTCTAAACTTTGAGTTCCTTTCCAACCACCTTTCTTATAATACCTATCATCTCTATTCCAATAACAGTTCAGTTGAACCATAAATAGTTGCCCTAACACCTGTTTTTCAACTATTTCTTTTATCCAAACAGATGGAGGAGAATACCTGTTTTGCATTACACAGAAAAAGTTTTTAGATACCTGAAGTGCTTTAAAAATAACTTCTTCACATTCAGCTTTTGTTAATCCCATTGGTTTTTCACAAACTACATGGTATTTTTTCTCTAATGCTTTTATCGAGTGTTCGGCATGTAATCCATTAGGAGTACAAACATTTACCACATCTATTTCTAACCCTGAATTTAATAAATCATCTACTGAACTAAAAAATGGAACATTGTACTTTTCAATACCTAATGTTTCTTTATTTCCTGCATCACACAAAGCAACCAATTCTGCTTCACTATTTCCTAAAATCATTTCTGCGTGGCGTTTACCAATATGTCCGCAACCAAAAACTGCAAATTTTATTTTTTTATTATCAGTACTCATTAACCTACCTTTTTAACACTATTGTTCTCTAAAATATATTTTTCCTTTGTTTCTAAGCAAAAAGCTATTCCCTCATTATCAAATTTTAATCGATGCCCATATTCACTTACCCAACCCAATTGTTTTGCTGGATTACCCACCCATAACGAATAAGCTGGAATATTTTTAGTAACAACTGCTCCTGCACCTATAAAGGCATATTCACCTATATCATGTCCACAAACAATGGTTGCATTAGCTCCAATTGAAGCACCTTTGCCCACATGAGTTTTTAAATATTCTCCTCTCCTATTTACTGCGCTTCTTGGATTAACAACATTTGTAAAAACCATTGAAGGTCCTAAAAAAACATCATCATCACAAGTTACACCTGTATAGATAGAAACATTGTTCTGAACTTTTACATTATTTCCCAGAACTACTTCAGGAGAAATCACCACATTTTGTCCAATATTACAGCTTTCTCCAATAACACAATTTGGCATAACGTGAGAGAAATGCCAAATTTTCGTTCCTTTTCCAATCTCACAACCATCATCTACAATAGCCGTTTCATGTGCAAAATAATCACTCATTACTATTTCTTTATATATTCATCAAAATTCTTGTGATCAATTTTGTATAAATCCTCCTCAGAAAGATTTTTAAAGTAATCATAAGTTATTTTTAATCCTTCAGCTCTACTCACCTTTGGTTCCCATTTTAATATAGAACGGGCTTTATCAATGTTTGGTTGACGTTGCATTGGATCATCAACTGGTAATTCCTTAAAAACTATTTTTTGATTTGTTCCTGTTAGTTTTATAATTTCTTCTGCAAATTCTAATATGGTTATTTCATCAGGATTTCCAATATTTACAGGTTCTGCATAATCACTCATTAACAATCGATAAATACCTTCAATTAAATCATCAACATAACAAAATGAACGAGTCTGATTTCCTTTCCCAAAAACAGTTAAATCCTCTCCTCTCAATGCTTGTCCGATAAAAGCAGGTAAAACTCTACCATCATTTAATCGCATACGTGGACCATAAGTATTAAAAATTCGAACGATTCTTGTTTCTACTCCATGATAACGATGGTAAGCCATGGTAATAGCTTCTTGAAAACGCTTTGCCTCATCATAAACACCTCTTGGTCCAATTGGATTTACATTTCCCCAATATTCTTCTGTTTGTGGATGCACTTTTGGGTCACCATAAACTTCAGATGTTGAAGCGATAAGCATTCTAGCATTTTTAGCTTTTGCTAATCCTAATAAATTATGTGTTCCCAACGAACCTACTTTCAGAGTTTGGATTGGTATTTTTAAATAATCAATTGGTGAAGCTGGTGATGCAAAGTGCAAGATATAATCAAGTTCTCCTTCTATTTCTATATGTTTAGAAACATCATGATTTACAAATTTAAAATTGGGATTATTCTTAAGGTGTTCAATGTTTCTTAAATCACCTGTAATTAAATTATCCATTGCTATAACATAATAGCCTTCTTTGATAAATCTATCACACAAATGTGAACCTAGAAACCCTGCTGCACCTGTTATTAAAACTCTTTTCATTTCTAACCTTTTACCAAAATACGACCGATACTAGCATAATAAAAACCCAAATCTTTCATCTCTTTTACATCATATAAGTTTCTTCCATCAAAAATTACTTTTTGATTCATATCAGCTGCTAGTTTATCAAAATCTGGTGTTCTAAACAGTTGCCATTCTGTTGCTATAACCAATGCATCAGCATTTTTTATCGCTTCATCTCTATCGTTTGCGAAAGAGATTTTGTCTCCATACTTTTCCTTCACATTTTCCATTGCTTCTGGGTCGTATGCTATAATATCAGCTCCTTCATTAAGTAGTTCATTAATGATATATAACGCTGGAGCTTCTCTAATATCGTCAGTATCTGGCTTAAAAGCTAATCCCCAAAGAGCTATTCTTTTACCTTTTAGATTGTTTTTAAAATACTCTTTAATTTTAGGTACAATAATGGTTTTTTGCTCTTCATTAATTCGCATTACAGCATCTAAAATACCGAAATTATAACCATTTTCTTTCCCCGATTTTGCTAAAGCCTGAACGTCTTTAGGAAAACAGCTTCCTCCATAACCAATACCTGGGAATAAGAATCGTTTACCTATTCTAGTATCAGAACCAATTCCAATTCTAACCATATCAACATCAGCACCAACTTTTTCGCAAAAGTTAGCAATTTCATTCATGAATGTTATTTTGGTAGCTAAAAATGAGTTTGCTGCATATTTAGTTAATTCTGCCGATTTTTCATCCATAAAAATAATTGGGTTTCCTTGACGAACATAAGGTTTGTATAGGTGTTCCATTATTTCTCTTGCTTTATCAGAAGATGTTCCAATAACCACTCTATCTGGTTTTAAAAAATCATCAACCGCATACCCTTCTCTTAAAAACTCAGGATTTGAAACCACATCAAAATCTACTGTTGCATTTTTTGCAATTGCTAACCTTACTTTTTCAGCTGTTCCAACAGGAACTGTACTTTTATCAACAATAACCTTGTAATCTTTGATTATCTTTCCCAATGTGTCAGCAACACCTAAAATGTAAGATAAATCAGCCGACCCATCTTCATCTGGAGGAGTTGGTAATGCTAAAAAGATAATTTTAGCATCTTTTATAGCTTCATTAATATCTGTAGTAAATTTTAATCTGCCTTGTTTAATGTTACGTTCAAACAATACATCTAAATGAGGTTCATAAATCGGAATTTCACCGTTTCTCATTTTAGCTACTTTAGCTTCATTGATATCAACACAAATTACATTATTCCCTGTCTCTGCAAAGCAAGTTCCTGAAACCAAACCAACATAACCTGTTCCTATTACCGCAATATTCATTCTTTTAAAATTATTTATTTACAAATTCCAATACTGAGTCAGTGATGTATTTTAATTGTTCTTCTGTTAACTCTGTATGCATAGGTAAAGAAAATACCGATTCACATAACGCATTGGTCACCTCAAAATCTTCGTGTTTCATTTGAGGGGTTTTATATGCTGCTTGAGTATGTAATGGAACAGGATAATAAATCATACAAGGCACTCCTTTTGTTCCTAAATATTTTTGCAATTCAAAATGATCAAAACCACAACCCACCAATGTATATTGATGAAAAACATGTGTTGATTTTTTTTCTCTTACTGGAGTCTTTATTTTATCACAAGATGCAAAAGCATTGTCGTAATAACTAGCTGCCTTATTTCTTGCCGCAGCATAACCATCTAAATGTCTTAACTTAATTCGAAGTATTGCCGCCTGAATAGAATCTAAACGTGAATTTACCCCTAAACGCTCATAATAATAACGTTCACCCATTCCATGATTTACAATAGAACGGCAAATTGCTGCCAAATTATCATCATTGGTAAAAATAGCACCTCCATCACCATAACAACCTAAATTCTTAGATGGGAAGAAAGATGTTGTTCCAATTTCACCCATTGTTCCAGCTTGTTTAGTAAACCCATTGCTAAAAGTGTATGTTGATCCAATAGCTTGAGCGGTATCTTCCACTACATAAATATTGTGTTCAGCAGATATTTTAAGAATCTCCTCCATATTAGCACATTGTCCAAACAAATGAACTGGAACAACAGCTTTAGTTTTTGAAGTAATAGCTTTTCTAAATTTTTCCACATCCATGTTAAATGTATGTGGATCAACATCTACTAGTACTGGAGTAAGTTGTAATAAACCTATTACTTCTACAGTGGCTGCAAAGGTAAAATCTGATGTAATTACTTCATCTCCTGGTTTTAAATCTAAAGCCATTAAAGCTATTTGAAGTGCATCAGTTCCATTTGCACAAGGAATTACATGTTTAACTCCTAAATAGGTTTCCAACTCTTTTTGTAAAGACTGAACCTCTGGACCATTGATATATGCAGTGGATTCCATTACACTAATAACAGCCGAGTCAATCTCAGATTTTATTTTTTGATACTGACCTTTAAGGTCAACCATTTGTATATTCATTACTTAAAAACTTTATTTAACAATGGCTGCTAAATTAAATAAAAACTATGTTATAAGTGTTAATTTTACCCCATTAAAAGTCATTCAAATAAATAAGTCTTTTATTCGTTTATTTGTATTTATTTAAAAATAATGAAGTACCTTTTTACACTACTCATTTTTTGTGCATTTCAGTCTGTTTATGCTCAATTCGGGCGAACAAAAGTTGAAACTCCTGATTCGGCATTTACCATTCCCATGATTACAGCTAATTATGGCATGATGTGGAAAGGCGGGGATATTGCCGATAGGTTTGGAAGAAATTATTCAGCAGGAGGTTCTTTTGCAATAAAAAACAAGAAACATTGGTATTACGGAATTAAAGGAAATTTTAATTGGGGGAGCAATGTAAATGAGACAACAATTGTAGATAATTTAAAAACCTCTGAAGGTTTAGTTATTGATGATGAAGGTCGTTTAACATACATCTACTTAGAAGAACGAGGCACTTCATTTTTCTTAACATTCGGAAAATTATTTAATGTATTAGCAAAAAATAACAATTCGGGCATCTTGGTTTACGGAGGTTTAGGAACGCTCCATCATAAAATAAGAATTGCTTTTAAAGATGAAATACAAAGCTTATCAGATGAGTATAAAAAGGGTTACGACCGTTTATCATTCGGTTATGCAGCAAATGGATTTTTGGGTTATATGCACCTAAGTAAAAATAGGTTTATTAATTTTTATGGTGGTATAGACTTGGTTTATGGGCAAACTCAAAGTTTAAGAAAATTTAACTACGACACCCAAAAAGCCGACACAGATTATCAATCGAATATTATGTATGGATTTAACGTGGGGTGGATTATTCGATTGAATAAACGAACAAAAGATGAATACTACTACGATTAACTCACCATGTCTTTTTTATATCATATTCTTATTCATCTTTACTCAATTACTGTAAGTATTTTTTCACTTTTCAACAAGAAAGCAAAATTGTGGATTGATGGTAGAAAAGACATTCTTCAAAGGATTAAATCAACCATAAACCCATCTGATGAAATTAGTTGGTTTCATTGTGCAAGTTTAGGAGAATACGAGCAAGCAAAACCTGTTATTGAGAAGTTAAAGCAGCAACACCAAAAAATCAAAATTCTGGTTACTTTTTTTTCTCCTTCAGGATATGAAATAAAGAAAAATGACCCGCTAATCGACTACGTTTTTTATTTACCTATTGATACCGAAAATAATGCAAAACAATTTATAGAAATCATAAAACCAGAAATGGTATTTTTTGTGAAATATGAATTCTGGTATAATTACATCAATCAGCTAAACAAAAACAATATTCCTACCTACTTAATTTCTGGCGTATTTAGAGAGAATCAACTATTTTTTAAATGGTATGGAAAATGGTATAAAAAGGTACTTGATGGGTTCACTCATTTTTTTGTTCAAAATAGCAATTCTGAAAAACTATTAATAGCTAATGATTTTACAAATGTTACCTTTAGTGGCGACACACGTTTTGATAGGGTTTACGAAAACTCGCTAAACCCAAAAAATCTACCTCTTATTAGTCAATTTAAAAACAATAACATTTTAATTGTTGGAGGCAGCACTTGGCAACCAGAAGAGGAAATTTTGGCCAATTATATAAAATCAAATCCTAGCCAAAAGTTGATTATTGCTCCACACGACATAAGTGAAAAACACATTACTCAAATTGAAAACTTATTTAACCGAAAAACACTCCGCTACAGCAAAGCAAATGAATCAAACATTCAAAGCACAAATATTCTTATTATAGACAACATTGGGTTATTATCAACTATTTACCAATACACTGATATAGCCTTTGTTGGCGGAGGTTTTAGTGGTGCTTTACATAATATCTTAGAACCTGCTAGTTTTGGCAATGTAGTTTTATTTGGAAATAAGCATCAGAAATATCATGAAGCACAAGATTTAATTTCTGTAAATGGAGGTTTTGCAATCCAAAACAGTATTGAATTTCAAGATAAAATAAAACTACTTTTACCTAATCTAAATCAATATAAAATCAATAGCAGAAACTTTATAATAGAAAATAGAGGTGCAACAGATAAAATATTTAATAAATTAAACAATTATGGAAAATAGAAACTACTCAAAAGCATTTAGAATTTTACATTGGGCAATTGCATTTTGCATGTTATTTATGCTTTTAACCATTTTTTTAAGACTAAACTGGATGAATAAAGTTAATGTTTCTGAAATTATACAAAACTACCTTTCAACTACCGACCAGACTTTAACCGAAGAGCAATCAATCAAATTAGCTAAGCTTATTAGAAAACCAATGTGGGAATGGCATATTTATATTGGCTACGTTTTAGTAGGGCTATATGTTATACGAATGATTCTTCCATTTTTTGGAGAGATGAAATTTACCAATCCTCTTCAAAAAAGTTTGGACCTGAAAACGAAATTTCAATATTGGGTATATATTGTGTTTTACTTATTTACTGCAATAACACTTATTACTGGTTTAGTTATAGAACTAGGTCCTAGAAACCTTAAAGAACCAATGGAAGAAATACACATTTTATCCATATATTATCTTGTAACATTTATTATTATACACTTTGGAGGTGTTTTAGTAGCAGAATTATCTTCTCATAAAGGTATCATATCTAGAGTTATAAGTGGAGATTCGAAATAATTTATCGATTTTCTGCTCAGAACAGTTCAGTTATTAACAATAACAATTGATTTATCAACATTTCTGTAGTTTTTCAGTATAGAAAGTTGCGTAAAAATGGAATTCGTCTATATTTGTTACATGATTATCGAACAAATTTAATGTTTAACCTAAAAAATCAATAAAATGAACAAAGCAGAATTAATCGATGCAATAGCTAAAGAAGCTAAATTATCAAAAGCAAGTGCAAAAAGTGCAATTGAAGCTTTAACTGGTGCTACAACAAAAGCATTAAAAAAAGGTGATAAAGTTACTTTAATTGGTTTCGGAACATGGTCAGTTTCTAAAAGAGCTGCTAGAACTGGAAGAAATCCTCAGACTGGTAAAGAAATCAAAATTGCAGCAAAAAAAGTTGTTAGATTTAAAGCAGGTGCTGCTTTAGCTGACAAAGTGAAATAATTTGCATCAAATTATTCTAAAAGGCTGTTTCCGAAACGAAACAGCCTTTTTTTTGTTAATAGGTTTTTTGGTATCTGCTTTTTTTACTCATCAGATTTAATAAATTTGCAGATAATTAATTTTTTAAAATGCATCTAATAGCTCCATCTATTCTTTCTGCCGATTTTGCAAACCTTCAATCGGCTTGCGAAATGTTAAATAAAAGTGATGCAGACTGGTTTCACATTGATGTAATGGATGGCGTTTTTGTACCTAACATTTCCTTTGGAATGCCTGTAATTAAAGCAATCAGAAAACATTCCACTAAGGTTTTTGATGTGCATTTAATGATTGTTGAACCAGATAAATACATTAAAGATTTCAAAAGCGTTGGAGCAGATATTTTAACCATTCACTACGAAGCATGCACACATTTACACAGAACCATTCAGGCGATTAAAGCTGAAGGAATGAAAGCTGGAGTTTCTTTAAATCCACACACCAATGTAAATGTTTTGGAAGATATCATTGCCGATTTAGATTTGGTTCTTATCATGAGTGTTAATCCTGGTTTTGGTGGACAATCATTTATAGAAAACACCTATACTAAAGTAGAACAATTAAAAAAATTAATTACAACCAAAAACTCAAAAGCTCTTATTGAAATTGATGGCGGAGTAACTTCTGCTAACGCAAGAAAATTAGTTGATACAGGCGCTGATGTTTTAGTTGCTGGGAGTTTTGTTTTTAACTCTCCAAATCCTATTAATACTATTCATGAATTAAAAAATATATAATCAATGAACTTTATTCGAATTTGTTTTTTCACAATAATTATTATAGCTCTTAACTCTTGTGAAAGCGAAACTAAACAAGACAATTCACAACAAAATACCGAAATTGATATCGAAACAATTGAAGAAAATGTTTCTATTAATGGCGTTTCTCATTTTATAAAAAAGATGGGGTCTGGTGAACCAATTGTTGTTTTACATGGTGGACCTGGATTGTTTCACGACTATTTAGCCCCACATTTTCAAAAACTTGCTGAATCTTATCAAGTTATTTTTTACGATCAAAGAGGTTGCGGAAAAACTGATTTTCCAAAAGACACTTCATCAATTAATGTTGACCAATTTGTTGAGGATTTAGAAGCAATTAGAACACATCTAAAAATTGAAAAATTAACCTTAGCAGGCCATTCTTGGGGAGCTATTTTAGCCGTTAATTACGGTAAAAAATACCCTGACAACCTAAAAAATTTAATATTAATCTCTCCTGCACCTTCTAACTCTGAATATTTTGACCAAATGTTTAGAAACATGCAAAGTAAACGTTCTGACGAAGACATCAAAAACTTAGTAAAAGTGATGAGCTCAAAAGACTTTGACAAAAGAAAACCTGAAACCGTTTTAGAGGCTATAAAAATTGGCGACAAAGTAAACCTAGCAGACCAAACCAAGATTGATGAGTTGTATGCTCCAATGAAATTTACTGAACAAACAGCTAACAACATGTTAATTGTAAACAGTATTATGGAAAAGAATTTCTTTAATTACAACATTGCAGAAAATATGACTGTTATAACTTGTCCAACGCTTATCATTTTGGGCGATTTGGACAATGTACCTTTTGCATCATCGCAATTGTTACAAGATAACTTACAAAACGCAAGATTAGAGGTTCTTCAACATGCTGCTCACTACCCATTTTTTGAAGCTCAAAAAGAATTTAATGCTTCTGTTAAAAACTTCTTAAATCCGGAGTACGAGCAATGATAAAACTTGAATTTGATTTAACTGCCGAATATGTTGAATTAAACAAACTCTTAAAATTACTCGGACTTTGTGAAACTGGTGGACATGCTAATATAGTAATTGAAGACGGACAGGTTAAATACAACAATGAAGTTGAATTCAGAAAACGTAAAAAACTTTACAAAGGAGATGTGGTTATATACAACAATCACGAAATAAAAATAAATTAAGCTCAATATGTCGACTGATAAAACACTGATATTAAACCACACTCAAGTCAACCAGAAAATGGACAGAATGGCTTATCAGATTATTGAGGATAACTATCAAGAATCAGAAGTAGTAATTGTTGGCTTGGCTCAAAACGGCTATTTATTTGCCGAAAAATTAGTAGAAAAATTGCAAGCAATATCCACCACTCCTGTTGAATTTAACTTGGTAAAACTTACATTGGATAAAGACAATCCATTAAAACATAAAATAGAGTTAGACAAACCTACTGACATACTTAATAATAAAGTAATTATTTTGGTTGATGATGTGCTTAACTCTGGAAAAACACTGATTTACGGCGTGAAATTTATATTGGATTATCCTATTAAAAGAATGTCGACCGCTGTTTTGGTGGACAGAAATAACAAAAAATACCCCATTGGCATCCATTACTGCGGATTAGCCCTATCTACTACCCTAAAAAATAACATCTCAATGGAGATTGATAAAAAAGGAAAAATTAGTGCTTATTTGAGTTGATTTTTATCTTACGATAATAACTCCAGCAAAGTTTTATAATAGTCCTTACCTAACATTTTAGCTTTAAGCCAAGCATAAAAAGCAACGTGTTGAACATCCTCTTGTTCAAATGGTATCCATTGTATATTATCCTCTACCTTTTGAATAAATCTATCATCTTTTGATTTGCCGATGTTTAGCACAAAATCTTTTAACAAGCTAATAAAATGAAACACCCTTTTATAATAATCATTATCTCCGAAAAAATTAAAATTTCGTTCTATGCTCCTTAACCTCGATTCACAAAGTTCGATTTCTCCCAACTCATAAAAGAGAATTACTTCCATAAGTTGGCGTTTTAACAACCATTCAATACCCATTGTTTTTCTATACCAATTATCAGAATGATTAAATTTAAAAAGCAATTTTTGTGATTTTTTATAATCGTTTTGTAAAAAATAATAAACTCCCAAATTTATTATATTGTTATAATAATCTGAATTAGAAATAATTTTCTGGTTAATATTTTGCTCTAGTAATTTTATTGCAGTTTGAATATTTCCTAACAACACTTCATTAGCTGCTTTTAACTGAATTCTTTTAATTTTAATCTTACTTAAAGTTTTTGCTGGCATTTCAAAATCCAACTTATCTAGTTCCTCTAAATAACTTAATGATAATTTAAATTTTTTGTTTCTGTATAATGTTTGTGCAATCAAATAAAGCATAGATGCCTTATAAACAGAGTTTGATTGACCACTATTATTACTAAAATAAGTGTGGTATTGATGAATTATAAATGGTTCGAAATCGTAATAATGTTTTTGTGCTACAATATTCACCCTAATAATTTCAATAATATTAAAGATGAATTTTTGGTGATTTATTTCTGATACGTTAATGTCATACGTACGAAGTGTTTCTTCAATTATTTCATTGAAATCAATTATTTCTCCTCCCTTCTTTACTTTATTCAATTCATCTAAAACAATGCTTTTAGCCAAAATTAAATTTTCTTCTATTTGGAGATACTGTTTATTCGATTTATATCGTTGAATCAATTGAACTAGAGTGATCCTATCTTGGTGTTCAACTTGTTTAATTTGCAACAGGTAAATGGTATTTAGCAAACTAAACTCATTTTTTTCAAGAGCCAATTTCTCTGCCAATAATAAAAACTTCCAAGCTAAATCAGTTATATTTATTTGAAACATGTAATCAGCAAGGTGATAAGCTGATGTTATTTTCTGTATATCATTTTCATCTTCTTTTTTTAGTTTTATTAAAATAAATTCTGATAAACCTGTAAACAATCTTTTTCTTAAAGTATGATATGAATTAAGATTTTTAGTTTCTAATAATTGAACTAACTGCTTAGGATTATAATTGTTTTCAGCATATAATAAATCTACTAATTTTATATCCTTCCTTTCCTCCAACAACTTTTGTCTTTTCAAGAAATTCTTAAACTCTATTATTTCTTTTGTATTAAAAGATTGAATAATTTGTTTGATATTATCCATAAATAAAAATACGTTTTATAATATTTATATAATTGATATACAAATATATAATTAATAATAATTACATTTTTATAAATACGTATTTAATAACTATTGGTTTTAATCAACAAACAACACCTAATACTTTTGGTGAAAATTTTAAAACTATAAGCAATGAAAACAAATATTAAACTAAACTTAAAAAACGCATTTAGAATAATTCTAAAATCAATGATTAAGCTAATTTTTAAAGTTAATCTTAAAGGGGTTGAAAATATAGATAAAATCCAGAAAGGAGGATTTATTATCGCTAACCATGTGTCATTATTAGACTCATTTATAATTGCCGCATTCTTTCCACATACAGTACGATTTGTAATGCATAAAAAAGTGTATAATATCTGGTATCTATCGTGGTTCTTTAGGTTATTAAAAATGATTCCTATTGGAGATAACAACAATAAAACAGACTTATTTATATTTGAAGAAAATTGTAAAAAAGCGATTGAAAAAGGAGAATATGTTTGTATATTCCCTGAAGGACAGATTACAAGAAACGGACAATTGGGTACTTTCAAAAAAGGCATAGAGCATCTTATTAAATCTACAGAAACAAGAGTAATTCCAATTCATCTAGATAATTTTATTGGCACACCTCTTTCTTTTAAAATAGGAACATCAGAAACCTATAATTTTAGTTTCACTAATTGGAGAAAAAATGTGTTTGTTAATTTTGGCGAGCCTATTGAACAACAATTAAGTTCATTTCAACTTCGTCAGAAAGTAAAAGAATTGGAAGTAGATAACTTTGCATTACGTTGTAAAAACAAGTTAAGTTTATCTTTCGATTCAACTTTTGAAATGCTTGAAGAATCCTTAAAATCAATATTACCAATAAAGGAATTTGAAACTGTAATTGAAAGATTAAAACTTATTTACCAAAGAATAATTAATCGATTTGAATTATTAATTATTGAAACTCCTAATTATAGCGTTAAAGATATTTCAGGAAAAACTTATACTATAATTGGTTCAAAAATTAACACGCTTGGCAAACCAATTTTGGGTGTTGCAATAAAAGCAGTTAATGATTTAGGAAAAGATTTGGAAGCAAATCAATACGGTAAACTCTATATTAAATCGGCTATATTAAATGTTAATGATTGGGTCGAAACAAATTTTTATGGAAGTATCGATGAGGATGGTTTTGTGAAAATTGGACTATAAAAAAAGGAGCTAAATTATTTAGCTCCTTTTTTTATCATATCATCAACTCCTTTGGTAAAGTTGACTGGTCCACCAGCAACGTAACCAGTTTTTCCGAGTGCTTCAATACCATATTGGTTAGTTTTTGGGTCTTTACTCATGTTAAAAACCCAAATGGTTGGGTAACCCTGCACTTGAAAAGCTTGTTGCAAACCTGCATTTTGTTGTCTTATTTCTTCAGGTAGTTGTTTCTTTCTTGGGAAATCTACTTCTAAAAGCACTACATTTTTTTTAGCCCATTCTTTAAATTCTAGTTTATCAAAAACTTCAGCTTTTAGTTTTATACACCAACCACACCAATCAGTACCAGTAAAATTTGCAAGAATAGGTTTCCCTGTTTTCTTTGAAACAGCGTAAGCTTCATTTACATCAACCAACCATCCCTCAGCGTGTGCTTTATAAGTTTGTTTAACTACTCCGTTTTGTGCTATTACATACGAAGATATCGTTATGAGCATAATAATTATCGAAAACTTTTTCATTTGTATATTTTTAAAGATATTCTACTTAAGCAACTATTATACCACTAATGAATACCATGCATTTTCTTCTTAATAAATGGAGTTAAAGCTACTAAAATCAACCCTGCTATAATTGGTAAAAACGTAAATATTAAGAAAAATGTAGACAACGAATATTGCTCACTAATTTTATCAATTAAACTACCTGTTAAACCTGCTAGATAATTAGCAATTGCAGTAGCTGTAAACCAAACACCAAACATTAACCCAACTAATTTTGCTGGAGCCAATTTACTTACGTATGATAACCCTACAGGAGACAATACTAATTCTCCAACAGTGTGTAATAAATAAGCTAAAATCAACCAAATCATACTAACAGGAACAACCTCCTCACCATTTTTAATGCTCATTGCGCCGAATGCCAATACACCAAACCCAAGTCCTAGTAATATTAAACCTAACGCAAATTTTATTGAAGCCGATGGATTGTATTTACTGCTCCAAATAGCCGAAAAAACAGGTGCTAATAAAATGATAAACAATGAATTTAAAATACCAAACCAAGAAGCAGGAACTTCGGCAGCATCTGCATCAAATTCGTTTTTAAGCATCCAAATAGCAATACCCCATATTACCAAAAAGCTAATACTTAATGCCCCTACCGAAATTGGATATTGTTTAATGGTTTTCTTGAAGAGAAGAATTAAAACCCATGAAATAATGATTAAAGGAACAACCGTAAGCAAAGTGTTTGCCCATTTAAAAATAGTTGCTCCACTACCCTCTAATGAACGCTGAGTAAAATCTTTAGCAAAAATGGTCATACTACCACCAGCTTGTTCAAAAGCCATCCAAAAGAAAATAGTAAAAAATGCTAAAATACCTATTACAATCAACCTATCTTTTACCACTTTTGGAGCTTGTTCTTCCACTTTCTCTACTTTTAAGTTAAGGTCGGAAGTTTGTTTTGGACTTAAACCTACATTACCTAAAATTCCTTGACCGAACCAAAACTGAACCATTCCCATAAACATGAAAATACCAGCTAAACCAAAACCATAACTCCAACCTATTTTTTCTCCAATGTATCCACATAATAAGATACCTAAAAATGCCCCTGCATTAATTCCCATGTAAAAAATGGTATAAGCACCATCTTTTTTCTCACTTCCTAATGGGTAAAGTCCTCCAACAATTGAAGATACATTTGGTTTAAAAGCTCCATTTCCTAAAATCAATAAAGTTAATCCCATGTAAAAGAAAAATGGGGTTTCTAACGCCATTGAGGCATGACCACAAGTCATTAAAATAGCACCTAAAATAACAGCTCTTCTATAGCCTAATAATTTATCAGCTAATAATCCTCCAAAAATTGGTGTAACATAAACTAAACCAGTATATAAAGCATATAATTTTAAAGCTTCCTCGTTACTCCACGACCATCCACCACTTGCAGCATCACTTACCAAAAACAGCACCAATAAGGCACGCATACCATAGTAACTGAATCGTTCCCACATTTCTGTAAAAAACAGTGTAAATAAACCTGCTGGGTGACCTAAAATTGTTGCTTTATTATCCATTTGATAAGTTTTAAGTTTTTAAGGTTGCTAAAATAGTGAATTAACTTTATAATTTTTCTAAAATAAAATTTGTCATCAGGTTAATTAAATGGAGACGAGTAGTTCCGCCAGAAATACCATGGTTTCTGTTTGGATATGAAAACTGAGTAAATTGCTTATTGGCTTTTACTAATGCATTTATCATTTCTGCCGCGTTTTGATAATGAACATTATCATCAGCCATTCCATGAATCAACAAATAGTTTCCTTTCAGTTTTTCTACATGGTTTATTGGTGAATTTTCATCATAACCAGCTGGATTCTCCTGTGGAGTTTGCATGTATCTTTCTGTATAAATATTATCATAATACCTCCAATTGGTAACAGGTGCAACGGCTATAGCAGTTTTAAAAACATCTGCCCCTTTAAGAATACATGAACTTGATAAATATCCACCAAAGCTCCAACCAAATATTCCTATTCTACTTCCATCAATATAAGGCAAGGTCGAAAAATATTTAGCTACTTCTATTTGATCTTCTGTTTCGTATTTTCCTAATTGTTTATAAATGGTTTTTCTAAATTCGGCACCATTACCTTCTGTTCCCCTGTTATCTACACAAATAACAACATAACCTTTACTTACTAAATGCTGAAACCAGAAAGCATCAAACGAATCATATTCATCCATTACCTCTTGTTTTCCATCGCCACCATACACAAACATAAACAACGGATGTTTTTTTGTTGAATCAAACTCAATAGGTTTAAGCATCCAAGCATTTAAATCATTGTTGTTAATTTTTACTTTAAAAAATTCTTTTTTAGCTAAGTTAAATCCATTCATTCGGCTTACCAATGGCTGGTTGTCTTCCAATACCCTTAATTGTTTTCCTTGTTTATCATTAATGGTCACTAAATAAGGTGTATTGGCGTCTGACCAAGTATTGATAAAATAATTAAAAGTGCTACTAAACTCGGCATTATTAACTCCATTTTTTACACTTATTTTCTTTTTATCCTTTCCTGTTAATTTAGTGCTGTAAATATTTCTAGTAATTGGTGACAATTCGGTTGATTGAAAATACATGGTATTCGTCTTTTCATCAACACCGTATATTTCAGTCACTTCCCACTTACCTATCGTAATTTGGTTTATTAATTTTCCACTAATGTCATATAAATAAGCATGGTTGTATCCATCTTTTTCATTGGTGATGATAAATTGATTTTTGGTCTTTAAAAATATGGTTGTTGGAATTTCCACATAACGTTCATCTTTTTCTTCATAAATCAATTTTGAATCATTGGTAACCACATTAATTAAATGAACTGCCAAATGGTTTTGTAATCGATTTAATGTTTGAATAGCTATGTGTTTAGAATCATTACTCCAATTTATTCTTGAAACATATTCATAAGAAATAGGAATGTTGGCTTTTGTTGTTGTTTTAGTAATTAAGTCGTAAACATAAATTTCCACTTTTGAGTTCTCCTCACCAGCTTTTGGATATTTAAACTTTACTTGTTCGGGATACAAATCGTTGTAAATTTCCATATTCCACTCTTTCACTTTGCTTTCGTCGAACTTATAGAAAGCTATTTTAGTCCCATCAGGCGACCAATCAAAGGCCTTTACCAAAACCAATTCTTCTTCATAAACCCAATCCGATGCTCCATTGATAATTTCATTCTTTTTACCGTCAGTGGTAATTTGAATTTCATTACCCGATGTTAAATCCTTGTAAAAAAGATTGTTTTCCTTAACATAAGCTACTTCAGTACTCTTAGGCGAAAAGGTAGCATACATCTGTTTATCTTTATCCGAAAGGCTTAATAATGTTTTGGATTTTATATCATATATATAATGAAATGCTTTAGACGAATGACGATAAATAGACTCTTCGTCTGATACAATCATCAATTTTGTCTCATTCTGATTAAACTCATAACCTTCAAACGACACATCGTTATTCAATTCTTTCAAATCAGTTTCTCTTAATATAACCTCTTTAAATTTTGAGTCTGTGTAAGCATATTTTACCAATTCATAACCTTCAGGTGTCCTGTCTAAAGACGTATAATTAATCCCATTATTTAACGAACGAATTCCTCCAACTTGACGTGCATAAAACGAATAAGTTTTCCAAATGTCCTCTAGTTTAACATCTTTTTTCTGAGCAAAAACATTTGCTGAAACAATTAAAAATACGGTAATAAAAATTGAAATTTTTCTCATTATGCTATTTTTTAGACCACGAATTTAACTATTTTAGGTTGATAAACTCTCCAACTATTACTGATAGTTTTTAACTACTTTTGCCGTTAAAACAACCTTATCGTAAAATGACAACTTATCAAGATTACAAAAATCATTGCAGCAAAATAGCAGATATTGAATATGCTATGTCGGTCTTAAATTGGGATCAAGAGGTTTTTATGCCCGAAAAAAGTGCCTTACATCGTGCTCAACAAATTTCCACTTTGGCAGGCATTGCTCACGAGCTTTCTGTTGATAAAACTTTTGGAAATTTATTAGAACAGTTAAATAAAGAATCGCTTGCTGAAATTGAAAAAAGAAACATTCAAGAATCTTTAAAAAACTACAAAAGAGCTCAAAAATATACTACTGCTTTTGTTCAAGAAATGAGCAAAACCATTTCGCAGTCTTTTATTGCTTGGCAAGAAGCCAAAGAAAAAGATGATTTTTCGATATTCGCACCAAAACTAAAAGAATTGGTAGCATTAAAACGACAAGAATGTGAATTATTGGGGTATCAAAACCATCCTTATAACGCCTTGGTTGATTTGTACGAACCCAATGCAACCGTTAAAGATTTGGATGTTTTATTTGAAGATGTTAAGCGACATTTAGTTCCTTTTGTTAAAGAAATTGCTAGTGCAAAACAAAACAATGATAGTTTGATGTACAACTATTACGAAAAAGACAAACAATTAGCTTTTACTGAAGAGTTGCTAGCTCAAATGGGTTACGATTTTAAGGCAGGACGACAAGATGTTTCTTCACATCCATTTACTACCAACTTCGGTTCATTAGATGTTCGTGTAACAACTAGGGTAAATGAAAATAATATTAACGAAATATTATGGAGTAGCATACATGAAGGAGGACATGCTCTATATGAGCAAGGCTTGAAAGAAGAAAATTATGGATTGCCAGCCGGTAGCTATCTGTCGTTAGGCATACATGAATCTCAATCGAGATTATGGGAAAACAATGTTGGAAGAAGCCGTATTTATTGGGATTATAACTTTAGACGTTTACAAGAAATTTTTCAGGTAAATTTAGGTCACTTTACTGCTGATGATTTCTACAAAGCCATGAACATTGTAAAACCATCACTTATCAGAACAAGTGCCGATGAACTTACTTACCATTTTCATGTATTAATTCGTTACGAAATAGAAAAAGAGTTGATTTCAGGAACCATTGAAGTAGAAGATTTACCATCGATTTGGAATAAAAAATACAAAGACTATTTAAATGTAGATGTGCCTTCTGATGCTCAAGGAGTTTTACAAGACATTCATTGGTCGCATGGTAGTTTTGGTTATTTTCCAACCTACTCTATCGGTAGCTTTTATGCTGCTCAATTTTATAATCAAGCAAAAAAGGAAATTGATCAACTCGAATATCAAATTGAAATAGGCAACTTAAAACCACTGTTGGAATGGCTTAGAGAGAAAATTCACCAACATGGCAGATTATTTGCTACCGATGAATTGTGTGAAAAAATTACAGGGGAAAAACTTAATTTTAAACACTTTTTAAACTACGCAAAAAAGAAATACAATAAATTGTACAACTTAAACTAAACACATATGAAAAAGTTAATTATTATGCTATCAGCGGTTACTTTAATCGCATGTAAAAGCAACTCAAAAACAACTCAAGTGGAAAACACAGCAACTACCCAAGAATCAACAAATGCTGACGAAAAAGTATTTGATTTAATTGTGCAATTTATAAGCAAGGGCGAAGGAACAGCGAGAGAATTAGGTGTGAAATTTGAAGAAGCTGTTGCAAAGTTCAATAAAGATAACCATACCAATATTGAAGCAGACAGACGTCAATGGGGGCGTGAGGGCGAATACGACCTTAACTTCGACTTAAAAAACTTATCAACAAAGCAGAAAAACGCTTTTATAAGCATGGTTAAAGAAACCGTGGGTCATACAGACATGGTTCACCTGAAATACAACGAAAAAGGTGTTCAAAAAAGATAATAGACAAATAAAAAAAATCCAAAACTTATAAGAACTTTGTTTTATCCTTTGTAATAAGGATAGAACATTTCTTAAACTTAAAAAATTTATTAATAAAACATCATGAATTTTAATCAAGAATCTATTACTAAATCATTAAATGACTTAGGTATTGTTGGAGTTAATGAAATCATTTATAATCCTTCATTCGAAGAATTATACCAATACGAAACAGACCCTTCTTTGAAAGGTTTTGAAGCAGGTCAGAAAACAGAATTAGGTGCTATCAACGTAATGACTGGTGTGTTTACAGGTAGATCTCCAAAAGATAAATATTTTGTAGAAGATGCCATTACAAAAGATACCATTTGGTGGACATCTGACAAAGTAAAAAATGACAATAAACCAACTTCTCAAGCTGTTTGGAACGACCTAAAGAAAACAGTAGCAGACCAATTATCAAATAAAAAATTATTTATTGTTGATGCTTACTGCGGTGCAAATGAAAACACTAGATTAAAAGTTCGTTTTATCATGGAGGTTGCATGGCAAGCTCACTTTGTAAAAAACATGTTTATTAGACCAACCGAAGAAGAATTAAAAAACTTCGGCGAACCTGATTTTACTGTTGTAAACGGCTCTAAAACAACCAATAAAAATTGGGAAAAACACGGATTAAACTCTGAAAACTTTATTGTTTTTAACCTCACTGAAAAAATCCAATTGATTGGTGGTTCATGGTACGGTGGAGAAATGAAAAAAGGTTTATTCTCATTAATGAACTACTACTTGCCTTTAAAAGGAATTGCATCAATGCACTGCTCTGCAAATGTTGGAAAGGATGGCGATACTGCTATTTTCTTCGGTTTATCAGGAACAGGAAAAACCACCTTGTCAACTGATTCATCAAGACAATTGATTGGTGATGATGAGCACGGATGGGATGATGATGGTGTATTTAACTTTGAAGGAGGTTGTTATGCAAAAACAATAAACCTAGATAAGAATTCTGAACCTGAAATATACGCAGCTATTAAAAAAGATGCATTACTTGAAAACGTTACTGTAGATGCAAACGGTAAAATTGATTTTAACGATAAATCGGTTACAGAAAACACTAGAGTTTCATACCCAATCTACCACATCAATAATATTGTGGCTCCTGTTTCTAAAGCAGGTCATGCAAAAAAAGTAATCTTCCTTTCAGCTGATGCTTTTGGAACATTACCTCCTGTATCTAAACTTACTCCAGAACAAACCAAATACCATTTCTTATCAGGTTTTACAGCTAAATTAGCAGGAACAGAAAGAGGTATTACTGAACCTACTCCAACTTTTTCTTCTTGTTTTGGTGCAGCATTCTTATCGTTACACCCAACACAATATGCTAAAGAATTGGTGAAAAAGATGGAAGCTCACGGTGCAACAGCATACTTAGTTAACACGGGATGGAATGGAAGTGGAAAACGTATTTCTATTAAAGATACCAGAGGAATTATCAATGCTATTTTAGATGGTTCAATTGAAAAAGCTGAAATGAAAACTATTCCAATTTTCAACTTAACAGTTCCTACTGCTTTACCAGGTGTAGATTCGGCTATTTTAGATCCTCGTGATACTTACGTAAACAGAGAAGAATGGAACGAAAAAGCTACCAAATTAGCTAGTTTGTTTGTTAAAAACTTCGAAAAATTTACTGATACAGCAGAAGGAAAAGCATTAGTTGCTGCAGGACCTTCTGTAGGGATTGAAGCTTAATTCCTAACATCATATAAAACAAAAGAGGGTTTTCAAATGAAAACCCTCTTTTGTTTTATAAATTTCTTGATTACTAAACCTGAGCAATACATTGTTTAATTAATAGGTAAGTTCGTTCAGGATTGTTATCTAAACCAATACTCACCCTTACCAAACCTTCGGTTAATCCTATCTCTTTTCGCTCTTCTTCTGGTATTTCCGACGAAGTACTTCCGCCCGGAGCACTAAACAAAGTTTTATAATTACCTAAACTTACCGCTAAATAACCCACGTTGTTGTTTTGCATCAATTCCATCAAGGTATTTGCTCTTTCTTTGGTTTGCATATCAATTACAAACAACCCTCCAAAGCCAAACTCACTATTCCAAATGGTTTTCATCAATTCATGTTGTGGATGAGTTGTTAATCCAGGGTAGATAATTTTATGTCCATCGGAACTTAACTTGGTGGTAATATGCAATGCGTTTAAACTGTGTTGTTTCATTCTAACATGAAGTGTTCGCATATTTTTAAGAATACCTGCCGAACGGAAACTGTCTAAAACAGGACCTAGTAGCATACTTGCTCCTGAATTTACATCAGAAAGTGAGTCGATAAATTCTTTAGTTCCACAAATTGCACCAGCAACACAATCGCTCATGCCGTTAATAAACTTGGTCATGCTATGTACCACCACATCTGCTCCTAACTGAACGGGCGAAATCATCATAGGTGAAAACGTATTATCTACTACCAATTTACAACCAAATTCTTTCGAAATTTTAGCCAAAGCAGGTAAATCAGCTACTTCCAACATCGGATTACTGATACTTTCGCAGTAAATAATTTTAGTTTTATTGGTTATTGCTGCGCTAACTTTGTTCATATCGGTAGAATCTACAAAAACCACTTTAATACCAAATTTTGGTAAAAAATTTTTAAAGAAAGCATATGTTCCACCGTAGATGGTTCGGCTCGATACAATTTCATCGCCCGACGAACAAATTTGCATAATAACATTGGTAATGGCTGCCATACCAGAACCTGTAACAGAGGCACTTTCTGTACCTTCTAATTTAGCTAAAGCATTTGATAAATACTTGTTCATCGGATTCCAATGTCTGGAATACAGGTAGCAACCCTCAATTTCTTTTTCAAACAATTCCTCCATTTTTCCTGCTTTTAAAAAGGTAAAGGTTGAAGAATCAGTAATGGAAGGATTTACACCTCCAAATTCGCCAAAATACTGTAAATCTTGAATTTGTTCTGCTGGATTAAAATTATTCATAATGTTTATTTATTAAAATATTATTCTACAAAATTTAAAATAATCAGAATAATAATCTAATTATTTAAATAAAATATTGTTTCGAATTTTAATCTACATACCACTTTTTTTGATATTATATTTGCCTTATGGTTAAAGATTACGATGTTATTATTATTGGAGGTGGTGCTGCAGGTGTTTTTGCTGCCATAAACGTTGCTAAAAACAATCATCAACTGAGCATCGCTATTCTTGAGAAAACCACTCAACTGCTTTCAAAAGTAAAAGTTTCGGGTGGCGGACGATGTAACGTAACCCACGCTTGTTTTGAACCTAAAGAATTGGTAAAATTTTATCCGCGTGGCAACAAAGAATTGCTGAGTGCATTTTACCAGTTTCAGCCAACCGATACCATCAATTGGTTTAATGAACGTGGAGTTGAATTAAAAACCGAAGATGACGGACGTATGTTTCCGACTACCGACAACTCGCAAACCATTATAGATTGTTTTACTAAAGAATTGGTAAACTACAACATTGAAGTGCTTTACAGCACCAAAGTAGAAACCATTCAAAAAACTGATGAAGGATTTGAACTACAAACCAACCAAAATGCTTTTAAAACCAAGAAACTATTGATTACCACTGGCGGGTTTAACAAATTGGAACAATACCACTTTATTACCAAATTGGGCATTGAGGCAGAACCTCCTACCCCATCGTTATTTACGTTTAACCTACCCAACAATCCTATTACTGAACTGCAAGGCATTGCTACTGCTGCAAAAGTTAAAATTTTGGGTACAAAGTTTGAAGAGCAAGGAGCTTTATTGATTACCCATTGGGGAATGAGTGGACCTGTAATTTTAAAACTTTCGGCATGGGCATCGAGGGTGTTGAACGAGAAAAACTACGAATTTGATTTTATGGTAAACTGGCTGTTGGATAAAAAAGACGACGACCTAAACGAGATATACCAACAAAACAAACAACAATACGGTAGCAAAAAGGTCATAAACCAATTTGAATTTGGTTTACCAAAAAAACTGGTTGCATACCTTCTTAACAAAGCAGGAATCGGCGAAGACGATAAATGGGCAGATGTTTCGAAAAAGCAATTGAACAAACTTACCGAAGCATTGATACGCGACACTTACCACTCTAGCGGAAAAACCACTTTTAAAAGCGAGTTTGTAAGCTGCGGTGGAGTTAAACTAAACGAAGTAAACTTTAAAACCATGGAAAGCAAAAAAGTACCTCACCTCTATTTTGCTGGCGAAGTATTGGATGTTGATGCTTTAACGGGTGGTTTTAACTTTCAAGCAGCATGGACTACGGCATGGATTGCGGCAGAAGAAATTGCTAAATAAATTTGTATATTTGGAAAACACCTCGCAAGGCGATGCCAAACAAGTGTAAATAAATTTAGACAGAATATCTCATGAAAAACATTTTCTCAATTCTACTTAAAACAACACTTATTATAATTGTTTGTATAGTATTATTTCTTGCTTATGTCTTCTATATGTTTTCAGACCCTGGCAACCATAGAAAATACGAAATTGGCATACCTTATTCGATAGAAAATACAACAAATGAAAACCTAAGTAAAGAGGACGAAGTAGCTGTTGTTGAATTTATAAAAGATAGTATTATAGGTCATAAGCAAAGATTTCGATTTGACCCAGACACTCGTGATACAATTAGCCTTGCTTTGGATACACTTTTAGACTATAAAATTGGAAAAGTTTTATTAAAAAACGAGACAACTAAAATTTACTTCATAAATTACTTATCAGGAATTCACGTAATAGGTAATGACAGCGTCTCTCCTGAAACCTTATCAGAATTTGCAAATTGGTGTTCTGTTT
This sequence comes from uncultured Vicingus sp., assembly GCA_964398455.1. GTDB lineage: Bacteria > Bacteroidota > Bacteroidia > Flavobacteriales_E > Vicingaceae > Vicingus. The sequence goes on from CAYNMR010000002.1 coordinate 198,195, forward strand.
ATGTAAACTCAAAAAATAAAATAATTAAAGATTTATCGTATTATCCTAGTGGCTATGGTTATTTTAATCATTCAAAACTCCAACAAAATGATGACTTACTCGAAAAAATGGAACTAGAATCTATTCAATATACACTATATGGGCACAATTATTACTTAATTAGTTTTTGGTTACTAAAAATAAAAAATCCAAACTTTTGGGAAGATATTGAATTAGGTAAAAATCTTGTTAATGAAACTAATTGAAATTGTTTTCAACCTTTTTCTACAGCAAGGCTCTGCCTTGTGATTTAATAAATTTACTTGTTCACCTTCAACAACAATTTCATCAATCCCGATTTGTAAACGATAATGGTTTCGTTGCTCTCTTGTGTAAATTGGTGTTGGTTTAGGTTAACATAATGCGGAAACTGGTGTTTTTCGCCCACTACTTCAAAACCCAACTGTATAAAACTTTTTCCGTCCGACCAATCTTTATCAATATACGTCATTACATCATCCACTTGGTATTGGGTAATAAAATGCTTGAGCAATTTACTTAAACCACCCACTACTGTACAATCAAGCTTGTTGCAAAAGCGAATCAATTCGCCCGATTGCTCTCCTTTAGCTTCGGTTTTTTTGTGCATAATTGGTCCGAAAGCAGCCAAAGCAACTATTTCGTTGTTGTTCATTAATCCAAAATTGTATTTGGCTTTTAACGCAGCATTGATGTGGTTTTGAGCTAAAAAATCGAATGCCTCAATCCTATTCAACTTCACCACAGTAGTTTTTCGAGCATAAATAGTGTTGCACAAACCCAATTTCGATTTTATTCTCGATAGCACCAAAGCTCTTTTTTCGGTCCATTCGTTTTCAAAAATAGAAATGGTGTTTATTAAGTTATTGCTGGCTTTCCACTCAGGTAAATCAAGGCTTTGGTGTAATTTATCCAACACAATAAAGTGAATAATTAGCGTAGCATTTACAGGCAATAAAAAACCTATTTCGGTGGGCGTTGGTATTATGTTTTGATGAGTTAATGTTTCTAGCTCTCGAATAAAATCGTCCAACATTAACTTTCTAGGTTTTTAAACATTTCGCGGTATTCTATCCAAAACACGTGCAGTTTTATCATCTTTTTTTCAAAAAAATCAGTCACTTTAACCCAATCTTCTTTGTTAAAAAGGTTTACATCGGGCAATACCACATATATTCTGCAAATGGCTTTATCGTTTTCGTTAATGTACAATTCTTCCCAAACCAATGGCGTTCCCAACGCTTTTTCTAACAACACTTTTAGTTCGGTAAATTGCTCATAAAAAAGTTCTCTAATGCTATCGGGGTGCTGTAACTCAATAGAAAAACGAGCTTCGGTTTCATTAAAATCCAACCTAAAGTACAAATCCTTTATTTTGGTTTTGTAATTACTCCAGTTAATGGTGCCATGTTTTTGGGTATGCTTACGCATGTAAACCGAAAACTTGTTCCAGAATTCAATTTTAAAGTTCTTTTTTTCTTCTTTGGAGTACATGAGTTTAGTTGACTTTTTCTTTCACAAAAATAGGTATTTCGTTAAACAAAAAATTAGTGTAATTCGTGTCAAGAAAAAATAGTATTTTGGATTTTTAAAAACACTACTCTTATGAAGATTATTTCTTGGAACGTAAATGGCATTAGAGCCGTTGCTAAAAAAGACTTTTTTGAACAAATAAAACGCTTAAACCCCGACGTACTTTGTTTGCAAGAAACCAAAGCACAGGACGACCAAGTGGTTGAAGCTTTAGCCAATTTGCAAGGCTATCATATTTACACCAATTCGGCAGTTAAAAAAGGTTATTCGGGCACAGCCATTATAACCAAAACAAAACCGATAACTGTTTTTCGAGATATAAGCATAGACGAACACGACCAAGAAGGACGAGTGTTGACTGCTGAGTTTGATGATTTTTATTTAACCGTAGTTTATGTTCCCAATTCAGGAAGTGAACTGAAAAGATTGGATTACCGACAAACTTGGGATGCTGCCTTTTTAGCATTTCTAAAAAATTTGGAAACAAAAAAACCGGTGGTGGTGTGTGGCGACTTAAATGTTGCTCACAAACCTATTGATTTAGCTAACCCAAAAGCCAACTACAACAAGTACGCTGGTTTTATGCAAGAAGAAATTGACGGCATGGATAACTTTATTAAAGCAGGTTTGGTAGATACCTTTAGGCATTTTTATCCTGATAAAGAACGAGCATACAGTTGGTGGAGCTTTAGAGGTGGAGCAAGAGAACGAAACGTGGGCTGGAGAATAGATTATTTTTTGGTGAGCCAATCGTTTATTGGTAGAGTTAAAAAAGCAGAAATTTTACCTGAAGAATATGGCTCAGACCATTGTCCGGTGAGTATTGAGATTTAAACTTATTTCAATCCATCAATGGTAATGTTCACCTTTCCGTTAATGGTTAAAAAGGCAATCATGGCTTTGTTGGTGAGTTGTATTTTCTTAAATTGAACGTCGTCAATATCGCCATTTACAAATACGCCAGGCATAGGCGAATAGTTTTTGGTATAAGTCAGCAATTGTTTTTTACCCTCTTCTAAGTTGGGCTGAATAGAATAACGACAATTTTCTTGTATTTTTTTTAGCACCACACCTGAAAGTAACCAATTAGCCGATTTCACCAATTTATTTTTGGTATCTAATACATACTGTAATTGGTCAAAATAAATTTCTTTTGTGGCTTCGTTGTATTGCGGATAACCCGTTAGATAAATAGTTCCATTTACAGATCCCAAAAGTTCTAAGGCAATAACCATTTTACCTTCTTTGTGCCATAAATCAAGATTCTTAACCGTTACTTTTTTCTTTCCTTCACCAAATTCTTGCCCTTGAAAGTTTTTCAACATTATTCTTGTTGCATCAGCATAAGTAGAAATAGCAACAATGTTTGCCGTTATTTTATCAGGCATTGAAGCAACAGGTTTTAATACAATTTTTGTTTTATCAAACTTATGTTCAGGTTTTTGTCCCACCAATGTTTCAATGTTACATTTTAAACCCATGTCCATTTTTATGGCTCCGTTTTTCAACAATACATCTGTAGCATACAACTCTAAAGGAACAATTCGCAACCAACTTTCGTATTCAGCATTCATTTCTGTTGGTGTTGCAATTTTATCTAAAGCATCTAACACGTTAGGTTTAAAATCTAACGAGTTTTTAATTGCATCATCAATACTATTTTCGATGTCTTTTCTAAACAATTTTAAAGCAGGATTTACCAAGTAGGTTATCGGAACATCTTTTCCTGCAATAGTTATGGTAGGACTTTCATTCCAATCGAGCGATTTTAAATCGGTTTGAGTATTTAATTTCCAATTGGTGAGCCCAACATTGCTAAGTAAATTTACTTTTCCGTTTAGGTTTACTTCTTTGGTGTCGTATAGTGAAATACCAAATTTATTGATACCATAACGATACTGTATAACTGCTTTTAAAGGAAAAATGGTTTTTATCTTTCCTTCTTGGTTGTTTTCTAATACAATAGGGGCTTGTTTCCAAATTTTAACCGTTAAGTTATCATCTTCAATGTTGTTGTCTTCATAAATCAACCCATTTAATGCCTTGTTAATTTGATTTTCAACGTCTTTTAATTTTATAACAATGGGTAAACTAACAAAAGAAGGTGAATTATCATAAACCAAAGGACTAGCATCGTCTGGCTCTGGTTTTAAAGCAGCTATTTTTTTTGATGATGAACAACTTGATAAGAATAACCCTATTAACGAGATAAAGAAAATAATTTTACTCATGGTATTTCATTAAGATGTTCTAATTCCTGCGAAATTAACTAATCCGCTATCAATTTTAATTTTTCAAATCTTATTAATATACAGTTGTATTAAATTAATTAGGAATTTTGACAATCTATGAAAAAGAAAATTGAAATTCTGGCTCCTGCCAAAAACTTATTTCAAGGCATGGCTGCAATCAATGCTGGAGCTGATGCTGTATATATAGGAGCTCCTCAATTTGGTGCTCGTTCAAATGCTACTAATCCTGTTGAAGATATAGCTGAGTTGGTTCGTTATGCTCACTTATTTAAAGCACAAGTGTTTGTGGTTATCAACACCATCTTGTACGACAAAGAACTAGAAGACTGTAAAAAGCTTATTTACGAATTGTATGATATAGGAGTAGATGCTCTTATTGTACAAGATATGGCAATTTTAGAAATGGACTTACCTCCTATCGTAATTCATGCTAGTACACAAGCCAACAATCGCGACCCAAAACATGTTAAATTTCTTGCCGACGCAGGAATGAAAAGAGTGGTTTTGGCAAGAGAATTAAATTTAGATCAAATTAAAGAAATACACGAAGCAACTGATGTAGAATTAGAGTTTTTTGTTTCAGGGGCACTGTGTGTTTCGTTTAGTGGAAATTGCTACATGAGTATTGCTGGTGGCGAACGAAGTGCTAATAGAGGTTCGTGTGCTCAAAATTGTAGATTACCTTATAATCTTATCGATGGAACAGGCAAAACATTAATAGCCAATAGCCATTTGCTATCCATTAAAGATTTAGATTTAAGCAATCAATTGCCCAATTTAATAGAAGCTGGTATTACCTCTTTTAAAATAGAAGGACGTTTAAAAGACTTGGTTTATGTTAAAAACAATGTATCTTACTTAAGAAAAAAATTAGATGCTTTTTTAACGGATAATCCAAACTACCAAAAAGCATCATCTGGCAGAACCTTTTACAACTTTGATGCAGAAATGGATAGAAGTTTTAACAGAGGTTATACCGATTACTTTGTAAACAAACGTACTGAGAAAATTGGTTCGTGGGAAACCCCAAAATCGCAAGGGCAAGTAATTGGTAAATTAATTGGCTCTACCGAAAAAGGGTACCTAATTGAAAACGTTGAAAAACTGAACAACGGCGATGGTCTCTATTTTATCAATGAAAACAATGAAGCTGATGGAGCTCAAATAAACACCATAGTAAATGGAGTTGTTATTCCAAATACCTTTAAACCTATTAAAGAAGGAACGATAATTTATAGAAATGCCGATGCTTCGTTTAATAAATTGGTAGAACGTGAAGATAGTGCTATCCGAAAAATTGGAGTTAAATTAACTTTTTCTGAAACCAACAATGGATTTAAGCTAGTTGTTGTAGATGAAGATGGTCACCAAAGCGTGTCTGAAATTACAACAGAAAAAGAGATGAGTAAAAATGAAGATTCGGCAATTCCGAATATAGAGAAAAACCTTTCAAAAGCTGGTAATACTCCATTTATAGTTGATGAAATAAAAGTAGATTTTTCTAAAAATTGGTTTTTACCTATTTCTAAAATAAATGAAATTAGAAGAGCCGCTTTAGAGCAATTGATTGATGTTAGAGTAAAGGAATATCATCGTGAAGAATTTCAGATAAAAAAAACAGACCATCCCTACCCTGTTACTCAATTAGATTTCACTTATAATGTGGCTAACAAATTGGCTCGTTCTTTTTACAAACGACACGGTGTAACCGAAATTGAAAAAGCTTTTGAATTGCAATGGGACCCTGGTAAATCTCGGGTAATGACCACCAAATACTGTGTAAAATACGAACTAGGCAAATGTGCTAGATTTCAACGAGATACCATGGGCGAAAAAGTGGTGGAACCGTTAGTGCTAAAACATGGCGAAAATGAATACAAATTAAAGTTCAACTGCAAACCCTGCGAAATGGAGATTTGGGAAAAAGATGCCGATTTGGTGTTTGATGAAGATGATTTAGTATAAAACAAAAAGCCTCACTTCAAGTAAGGCTTTTTTGTTTTATTTAGGTGGCGGAGAAAGAGGTTCTTGAACCTACTCCTTCAATCCATTGTTTGCTAGATTATTACCCGTTCTGTTTCTAATTTAGGGTAACTATAGGGTAACTAATTTTCAAATAACACTTACAATTTTATAAAATTAGAAAAAAATGAAATATTAGATGCTATTAAAAAGAAAGAAACCACTTTTTAATTCGATAGAAATATTAAGTATGCAGTTTTTATAAGCCCCTTCATGAGAACCAGCCGACCAATTCTTAAATTCATCTATTTCTTTCAATTTACTAATCACTCTTTTATCAATTGAAGCAGTTAAACCCTTAACGAGTTTAAAATCTTTTGGAATACCATTACAATCAATAACTACTTGAATATTTAATATCCCATTTGTTTTTGATTCTTTTTCAGTAATCGCCATAGCCACACTATATTGGGCATTTAGTTTCTCTATATCGCCTTTAAATTGGGGTTTTAAGTCAACAATGGTATATTCCTTTTTCTCACAATTAATTTTATCAACACCATGTAAAGTAAATTTTATTGGTAAATTATAAGTCACGGCAACTTTCTTTCCTCTTTGAAATCCAGGAGTCCAATTTGGCATAGATTGAATTACTCTTAAAGCTTCATCATCAAGTAATTTATTTACTCCTCTTATTACTTTTACATCTCTAACCACACCCTCTGAACCAATAACAAAATTGACAAATACAGTTCCTTGTATATAATTTTCTTTAGCCTTAGCAGGATAATTCATATTACTTGCTATGTATTTAAACATTGCTTCTTGACCACCTGGAAATTCTGGCATTTTTTCCACAATAGTGTATATATCTTCTTTTTTCTCGGTTGTTGTGGTATCAATTAGTTGACAATATCCAATAAATGGAACTAACATTAATGATAGTAATAGCTTCTTTTTCATATTATTATTTTTTAATTAGGAAATGAACGACAATAAAAGTTATTATACAAAGAATTAACCAAATAATATACCTCAAACATCCTTGCTCATTCTTTTTGTGTTTTTCTCTGGTTATAAAATATTCTTTATTCAAATCGTAACCCAATATATTAGAAATTTATTATTATTCTCAATATTTTTATAATAATCATCTAATTAATCTTCTACAGCCTTTTGTTGTTTTTCTCTATCATCTTTAATCATTAATTTGATTTCTTTTTTAGATTTATTTGATATTATCTAAATCAAATTGAAAGATTCTATCATCTATATAAAATTCTTCTATCTTAACAGCGGTATGAATAGTTTTAAATAATCCTTTTACCTCAAAAGTATATCTCAAATGTTGAGCGGGCAGACTTTTAATAGATTGATTAAGTAACGTATATTGATGTTTTGAATAATGTTCTGGATTAATATAAAGTGAAGTGTCGCACTCAAAAACATGAATTTCACCATTACTAAAAACATCCGTTTTCTTTATACATTTCCGACCAAGTATTAGTCCTTCTGATTCCTCAAACACAGTTTTCTTTATTTTTCTTTTATCCTTATCGCATAGTATTGTATGATAAATTTCTCCATCTTCATTAAAATAATATTGAGTATTCGTATTAGTTAAATAAATGATGGTTTTAGGTCCATCACCATTTAATTCGATCTTGTAATTACCATTTTTATAGATATACTTTAACGTATCACCAACATTATTTTGCCACTTAACTTTCTTCCCATTTACTTCTTCAGTAATAAGGTATGTTATTTCTCCTTCAAATTCTTTTCTTGAAATATTATTATTCTGATTCTGTGCAAAAGAGCATTCACAACCAACAAAAGCAATTGCAATTAGTATTATTGAAAGTCTATTCATGCTTAATTAAGTTTGAATCCAAATGGTAATCTATATAACCCGTTTCTTTATAATATCTTATATAAGCAACCTCTTTCGATTCTACATCAATATCTGATTTTAGTAGTATAATTTCCATAGGAAACTCAAAGCCATATTTATAATCTTCATAATCCCCAAATTCTATTACATCTACTATAAGGTGCTTTGGTATGTATCCCTTTTTATTAAAACCAAATTTATATTTTCTGCCAAGTATTAATGGTATATCAAATTTACTTTCAGTTTGTGCATATGACTTAATAGTATCTCCTTCAAGTTCAACATAAATCAAATAATCATTCGCAGTATCTCTATTTTCATAGAGTACAGTACCCACCATATCAACATAGAAATTACCGCTTGAATCAGTCGGATTACTACTAACTCTTTTTTCAACAAATATCCACGGCACACCCAACAGCCCCTTATTCAAATAGACATTAATAACTTCACCTACTTTCATTTCTTCGTATGAATTTTTCACAATACTCACTAAATTTTTATTATATTCATCACTCCATTTTTCAATTTTTATCAAATACCTTGTTGGAGTTCTCCTACCAGAAGATATTCGCTTTTCGACAATCTTTGTTTGATATTCTATTGGTTCAGAATAATCGAAAGTACAGTTTGTTAAAATAATACTGAAAAATACAAACACTCCAACTCCAATGGATAGGTAAAAATAGAGGATAATTAACTCTTTAGTTTTTGATACTTTAAACTCGGAGTTATTACTTTTAATAATAATATAAACTGTAATAGTACTCAACAATATAGATGGAACCCATAAAGAAGAATAATCTACAATATCATAATCCAATAATACCCTTATCATTATAACTGCAACAGGCATTGTTAAACATGATGATAAAGTTGGATATGGGCTATTATCTGTTTTTATTATTCTTATTAATCCATTATATAGAAACACTATTATCAATCCAATAATAGGCATCATAATATTGATTATAGTAAGTATATTATATGGATTTGGGCTAATCAAAAACCAAATAGAGGTGATAATACTAACATAGTTTAAAACCTTAGTTAAAAGTTCTGCTTTTTCAATGATTCTATCTCGTTCTTCTTGAGTTCTTCCAAACTTTACATTTTCATACAACTCTTTAACTTCACTCGCATATTCATTTTCATCTAAATTCTCAAAATGGCTAAGCAACCAAGATGTCCAAATTTCACAATCTTCTATATATGTACTTATACTTATTGTTTTTGCAGACTCATTTTTAGGAATAACATAAACGTATTTATCATTTATTCTTACCCCTTGAATATCTTTAAATGCCAACTCTTTCGTTCCAAGAATATTTGTTTTTTTAATACTATTATTATCTAAAATAAGTTTAAAAACATGTGTATCAATAAGACCTACAATACACAATATCAACATTGCCACCCATAAAACACTTAAAAATAGACTTTGTGGTTCTTTAGTAAAAGAGTTTATAAATAGCCATACAAATAATGCTATTCCCAATAACAGAAAGATAGTAGCGAATATTCGCCACCCATTAGATATTCTATAAACTTTCAACAATTATATTACTTGAAAAATTAGTTTACTCAATACACTAAAAGTAATAATTTTTCAATTATTGCAGCAGAATTTGTACATTCGATTAATGGAACATCATCAACCTCACATTTCAATTTACATCAATGAATCTGGCTATACTATTATTTCAATGGATGACTATGAATTGTTTGATACAATCGAAGATTATTTAAATGAAGAATGTGATTTTAATTTTGAATATGTGAATATTGACGAAGAAAATAAAAAATATGAAATCAATTTAGAAAAAAATTACTCTTTTGAAGAAGTAAGAGACGTTATTTTAAAGTTGGATAAAGAAGAAATCGAAAGAATCTATCGGGTTAATAATCCTGTATAAACTAAAAATTTAATGGGCGAATTAATAGTTGAAATATTGGTTTATATAGTTATGGAAGTCTTACTTCGTTTTTTATTCAAGTATCCAGGGGCAATTATCCTTTGGTTGTTCAGAGGCAGGAAAGTGAAACTAAACCAAATTGTAAAGGATGATTGGCATACAAGTTTTTGGATAAGTTTGTTGTTATGGACAATATTAATTGGTTCAATTATCTTGTTGTTTTAACTCTTCATACTCAAACTCCAAGAAGTGTTTAAATTCTCCTTCATTAAGTGTGGCTCTCTCATACTCTAACCATAATTCATTTGCTAAATCAATGTTTGAGGGGTCTTTTAGATACCTCTCATAAACTTCAATATATTTTGGATGGTTTCTAAACCTTATTTTGACAAATGTAAGATTTGGAATCGCTAACATTAAAATAGAAATAGAAGTGGCTATTCCTATCCTAATTATAGAATTTTTATAATAATTAGCTTTTGTATTAAAGAATTTAAATAAGGATATTATCAATATAACAACTCCAGAGAAAATAGATATTATTAAATGAAAACTTGTCCCTGGCCAGTGCTGTGCTTTAAATAGAAAACCAATGACTGCAAAAGATAGAGATAAACCTAATGCTATTCCTCCAATTATTCTACCAGTAGAGACCCCAACATAAGAGTCTTTCTTAAAGATAAGCCTTAGCTTAATGTTATTAAACAAAGCAAAGCCAAAATAAAAATATAGAGATGATAGTAAGCAAAATACTAATACTATAAAAACTCCACTCCCTGGAATAAATATAAATTTCAAAACAGCTATTATAACTGCCAATGCAATCAATATTTTTTCAGTCAATTTCATTTACTAAAAGTAATTAATTTTCAATAATTGCAATAGATTTTGTATATTCGAATAATGGAAATTAAATCATTAACCATACAGACTAAAAATATTTATTTGAACTTTATATTTTGTTCATTCATTTCAGCTGGAGTTCTATATCTTTATTTTCATTTCCATAATAATGGTGCACTTTATGCATCATTAGTTTTTTTCATTTTAGGTGTTATTTCAACAACTAATACAAAAATAATTGTTGACAAGAATTCAATAGAAATAAGTAAAAAATTATTTTTCAACCTTATACCTTTATATGACAATAAATTACTCATCACTGAAATTACTGCAATTACTTATAAATCTTTCGTATACCAACACACTATACAGACTCGTTGCGAATTCCAAATAATCACGCATAATGACAAGCATAGTTATATTGGTTTATTTTTAGCCAAAGATGTGGAACAACTTACCAAATTGATAATCGAATTAAACCCTAACATCAAAATGCTATAATGAAAACCCTCCTTGCCATATTTGTGTTATTTATTTTTGGACTCAATGGGTTTGGTCAAGCTAAATCTATCACCTTACAAATAGATACTTTGATTCTAAATAATTTTGAAAATTTTCATATTAACTTTAATCCTGGTTTCGCTAATATATCAGAAAGAATAGAATTTTCAACATATAGATTTAGTAAAAGCAATCCTCACTTCACTTGTCATGTACCTATAAATTCTGACACAGCTAAAATTGAAATTAGTGTTGATAATGAAGGAGGTTATCTAGTTATAAATCAAGCGCATCAATTAAAATCTGATACCATTAAAATTAACAAACTATCTATATTTGAAAACTGTTTTATTGATACCAGTTATATTAAAAAAGAATATTTTAAAGTTTCTAAAGACGGTTCAATTGAAAAACCATTTAAGGTAAAATTAAAAAAACATATCTCTAAAAATAAATGTAAAAATGAGCCTATTGAAGAAATATTATATACCATAAATAATAGTGATTATTTGGTTACTCTTCAAAAGAAACATGCCTTTGGCGTTGAATTTACTACATTTCATGGAGGTTATCCAAAAAAATATTTAAAAGATAGAGATAACTACAAGAAAAGTTATAAATATTTTTATGGAAATTCTGTAAATCATCATTACATTTATTATGGCGAAGTAAATATTCAGAACTAAAATAAAAATCTCCTAATCATATCATTTTGCTAGCTTTCAAACCCTAAGTAATAAACGATATAAATAAAAAATACTAAAAAAATAATTATGAAAAAAAGGACACTAACTCTAACACTAGCTCTAATAACATTTGTTTCGATTTGCTACTCTCAAGAAAAAGAAGTGTTTTCGAATGAAAATAAAAAAGAAGAAAAAGATTATAAACTAGAAAAAAAAGAAGATTATGCCAAATATGAAACTGATGTAATAAATATGTACAATTGGTTACTAACCACTCCTCTTGGTGTTGAACCCGAAAAAAGAAAAGCAATGAACGCTTTTATAGTACAATGGATTTCAGGAAGTCCAAATGTAACAATAGAATTATCAGCAGATATTATCACCTATATGGATTGTGCTGATTGTTTAGTTATATTTATGGGAGGATGGACTAAATATGCTTTAGAAACAAAAGATTTTGATGGAAAAGTTAAAGGAAATATAGCAGGTACAGAAGGTGTTATCGAGTTTTATACCCAAAATAAAAAAGCCTTAGGAAAAAATAAGGATATTGAAAAACTGATTCAATTAAAAAACGATAATAAACTTGAAAGTTTTATAAAATCAAAAATATAACATTAACTAAAAACAATTTATCATGAGGCATCTAATTACTTTTTCAATATTACTAGGATTATCTACAGCTTTATCCGCTCAAATGGTTGCTAAAATGACTTCAAAAGAACCAATAGAAGGTTTGTGTGATGTAAATGAAGTTTATGCTTTATTGCCCATGTTGGATAAAAATCAAGTTAAAGCTGTTTGCCCATTTACTGAAGCAGAAATAATAAAAAAGTTAAACGAAGAAGTTAAGTACTTAAAAGAAAACCCAAAATATAAAGGAAAAGGAATGGTAAACCTTGTAATTAACTGTAAAGGTGAATTAGTTCGATGTATAATTAATGATGCCAAGGAAAAGAATAAGGAATTGGATGAACAAATAGTTGCAGTTTTTAAATCTTTAGGTATATGGAAGACAGGAACAATAAATGGAAAAGAAGTTGATTCTGCCGACCATTTTACTTTTCAAATAAAAAATGGCGTTTTGACTAAAGGGTAAAACTTAATTAGAAATTCCTTTTACAATTTCATGATATTAATAGCTATAATATTTCACAAACTTGGTCATTTAATCCCATTATGGATTAGCAAGATAAAGATGGAGGAATTACGCACTCAATTTAGTTGGAAGCATATTTTTTTTGAATTGCATGGTGTTATGTTTGATCTATTTTTAGCATTTACAATAATAATAACACTGGCATTAACAAGTACTGAACACTTTTTGTTAAATGAAAATGCAATTTATGGTATCAAATGTAGTGAATTAATGAAGGAATTTGGATTTGAAGATGGTGATAAAATTGTTTCAATCAATAATAAAAAGGTTATTCGATTCAATGATATTTTAGAAAAAATATTACTTGAAACAGACGAAACAATAATCCATGTTATTAGAGATACAAATAATATATTTATAAAAGTTTCTGACTCAGACAAGCTTAATATAATAAGCAGTAAAATATTCACTCATTTTGAACCATTATTAAGTCCAACTTCAACAGTAAATAATTCCAATCCACCCTTAATATATCATGAATCAAAAAAAAGTATTAAAGAAAGTTTCGAATTATTTCTAGGTTATTTAAAAATGAATTTAGATTATTTTTCTCCTATCAAACCTAAATATGAATATGGGGGTATTACACAAATACATAATGTAAAAGGAGCATTATACCTCTTCTCATCAATGTTAATTTTTGTTGGTTTAATAAATCTTATTCCTTTACCTGGTCTGGATTTAGGCAACGCTATTATTGCTTTAGTTGAAAAAATAAGAAAAAAGAAATTTAATCCTAAGCATATGAAAATTGCAAAAATTTCTTCAATTAGTGTTATTGTTATGTTTTTTATTTTCATACTATTTTCACGATGAAATCTGCTATTCAAAATTATCTATACCCTATTTTATCCATTCCGATAATCACAGCAATCATTCTCGTCCCTTTTAACTTAAATGAAATAGCCGAATTATTGATAATTGTAATTCCTCTTATGTGGGTTATTCTTACAATTACTTACTTAATAAGTTATTCTATTATCTTTTTTTTTATTTCTAGTACCTTTCCAAAAATAATTCTAAGTTTAGGATGTTCTTATCTTATACTAAGTCAATTATTCAGAATTATGCATTGGCCAGGCACAAAAGTAACAAGCTATACAGGATTGACTCTTATTATATTTGCTATAATTCTAATGGTTATTAGACTAATACCTAAAAAACTAAAATGAAAAACCTCATCATCATATCATTTTTGTTGGTTGTTGGGCTCAAGGGGTTTGGACAATCATTATCAAAAACATGGCAATCGGTAAATCATCCATATGTAGTTCTTATTTTCGATTCTGCATATCAGTGTGTTTCGATATGTTATAATATTGAGGACAACAACCAATGTGAGAAAGGAAAGAAAAGAATTACATATAAAAAAGTGGACAACTTAATTTATATGAAATGGTACAACAATCAAAATTTTTGTTGTTGGACAAGTGATAAATACACTTTTTCTATTAATAAAATAACCGAAGATTCACTCTCCTTAACCCTATTAAAAAGCACCTTTACTGGAATGGAAGAATTGTTAGCTATAGCTTCAACCAATATTCCCATTGAATTTATTGCAATTGAAGATGGTTGTCCTCCTTTTAAGAAAAAACAATGAAGAACCTCTTTATCATATTGATTGTGTTTTTTACAGCTGGATGTTCAAAATCCAAAAAAAACAAAACAATAGCAATACAATCGCTTAGTGGTTTCCCAGATGATTTAAGAGATTCAATAAAACAATCAATTGAAGAATTCTATCATTTTAATACTGTTCTTTATTCCAGTATTGAAATTCCAAAAGAGTTTTATATAAATATTAAATCGCCAAGATATAGAGCCGATTCGATAATTCGTTTTTTAAAATTAACGAAAGCTGATAGTGTTAATAATATTGTAGGACTTACCATCAAAGATATTTCAACGACAAAATATTCAGATGATGGACAGATAAAATTACCTGAATCAACATATAAAGATTGGGGTGTTTTTGGTTTGGGTTATCGACCAGGTGTTAGTTGTGTTATTTCATTATTTAGGCTTAAACATACTAATAAAGCTATTTTATTAGACCGAATTAGAAAAGTAACACTACATGAGTTGGGGCATAATTTAGGTCTTCCTCATTGTGTAAACAATAGCTGTTTTATGAGGGATGCAGCCGAAACAATTAAAACTATTGATCAAGTAGAATTAAATCTATGTGAAAGCTGTTATTCTAAATTATGAGTAAGTATTTTCTAAATTTAATTGGAGGAACATTCAGATTTATTTATGGAAAGCTAGTTAGGTTAATGTTTCCAAATAAGAAATCATTTAAATATAAAGAATATTTGTATGGACCTGATGATGGAGATTTTATTATTGATAGGTTAGCTCATGAATTTAATAATAAGTTGATAGCGATTATCGCTATCTGTACATTAGTTCTAATATTAATAAGATGTTAATGCTTAAATTGTTTTGCCTTCTTAGTAATCCTTTATACAATTCTTTTATTCCCCATAAAATAAATCGAATTAGATTGTAGATAAATAAGAACGGGAAAAGAAATAACATCATCATTAAACCCACTCCAGCCCTATCATAATGGTAACCTCCACCGCTACTGTGACCATTTGAATCAAATAAAATTTCTTTATCTCTTTTTGAAAGTTTAGGTCTCAACTCAAATTTAGAAAAGTTCAAAGATTCTTTCATAATCCTAAACCAACAAAAAAGAACGCTACATACACCAATGCAACCACAACTGCTGCAATAATATTTATTTTCTTAGCCTTATCATCTATTTTAAACAACTTTAGAATAGAGGCTTTTAAAAGATACCAAACTATACTCCCTAATGCTAAAATGATAATTAAACTTATCATATGATTCGGTTGCTGCACCAAATCATCTAATAGGGATGGCTCCTTATCTTCAAACATGGTATTAAACTCGCTGATAAAATAAAATCCAGTAATGGAAACAAAGAAAATTAATTTACTTACAAATAGATATAGTAGAATTTTCCAACCCTCATTCCTCAGCTTGGCAAACAAGTATATTCCAATAGGATAAACGATGCCATATAGAAGTATTTCAAAAGTATATTGGTCTAAAACTATTCCCTCATTATTAAAATAAAACCAAGCAAAGGAGAAATTAGTGTATAAAGAAATTAAATAATAGATTATCAAACCTATTATAAAAAACTTAAATCCATTTATTTGTTTACTATCAAGTTCTGTAGAAACTCCAAGTGTAAAAACTGATGTCATTTTTAGAGCATCATTAACTTTACTAATCTGTTTTTCACTTTTCTCTTTTTGTTGAATCTTAGAACTTTGAATCTCAGATGTTATCTCATTAATTTTTTCTTCAGATAAATTTCGACTTTTCAAAACTTCTTCAGCAACAGAATATGCCTCTGGTTGGTAATCCTCCTTCATAGTTATGACTTTGATTAAATCATAATCAGAAAGAGCCTCCATTCGAGTATAAAATGAGTTAGAATTCTTCATAATCTAAAAGTAATTAATTTTCAATAATTGAAAGGGATTTTGTACATTCGAATAATGGAAATAAAATCAATAATTAGGACTAATTACATTATAGCTAAGGTAATTGAAATTGTTAGTTTGTTTCTAATTTCCATTTTAACATTTAGTTTTTCTTTCACCAACGGACAATTAGATTATCTTAATGGAGCTTTTTGGATTGCTTGTATAGTGGCTTTATTTTCCCTCTTAGATTTTCTTGATTTTATTTTCAATGAACTACATCAATTGAGAATTACAAAAGAGGGTATAAATTTTAAATATCAATTTACTGGAAAACTCAAAGTTATTTCATTCAAAGAAATGAAGAATTACTCTACGTCAAGAGAAGCATCTCATATTAAAGGAGCACAAATCTCAAACGGATATTTTAACTTAAATATAGAGTTGCTAAATGGTAAAATGATAAAGATTAGTGAAAATAAATTTGATAATTATCACGAAATGAAAACTTTGATTTGCAAAAGTATAAATGATTCAAATCTTCACTAAAGATTTTTTCTAACTCTAAAGGCTATCAAAATATTAATATTAAAGATAATTCGTTAAATTAGTTGAATGAACTTTAAAGGATATTCAAACATAATTTGTAATGTATATTCCTAATAAGACTATAATGAAAAACCTCATCATCATATTGATTGTTTTATTTGCTGCTCAAACTGGGTTTGGGCAAAATACAGATACCACTAAGGTTTATTGGGGTAATGGCACACTTAAATATATTGAATATAACTCCCCTCAAAAACATACTGATTCCTATGGTGCGGAAAATTTAATGATGCTAATCGTCTCTGAATATTATAATGAATCTGATGCTAAAATCTCAGAAAAAGAGTTTATTAGTCAATATGGTACTGAGTTAATTGATAGTATCAATACACATAAGCAAAAAGAGATTGAAGCCAAAGAACTTAAGTTAAAAAAAGATAATCCAGCCAGTTATAATTACTCTGAATTTATAAAAAGTGCAGATAACTCTTTTTTTAATAAAGAGTACCAAAAGGCACTTGAATATTATAAAAAAGCTTCTGAAATAAAACCAGATGAAAAGTACCCAGATAATAAAATTGATGAACTCAATGCATTAATTAAGCTTCAAAATAAAAAATGAAAAACCTTCTTATCTTGATTGTTGTGTATGCTGCTGGATGTAGTGATGACTCCAACATTGGAACAGAGATTGAATTATTAGAATCCCAAATGGTTATAGATGAATCTTCTTTGGGTAAAGAATATTTTGAGTTTGACCAAATAATTCATTATCATTTTGATATAAGTAATGAAGAAGGTGAGAAATTATTTGAGTTTAAAACTTCCAAGGATAGCATTCTGAAAACCATACTAATTGATTACGGACCAAAGAATGTTAATGATTCAAGTTTTCTCAATAATTTAGAATTAATGTCGAGTAAGAAAACTATTGTGGACACTACCTTATTTAAAGAGTTTAGAGCGTTGTTTAAAGTGAAAAGACATGAAAATCCAAGCTGGGAATCATGTATTGCAATATGGCGTGATATTGTTGTATTCAAGAAAAGGAAATCAACAACTGGTATCGCTAAAATTCCTTTTGGTTGTCAACGCAGCATCATAATTGGTTCTGAATATAATACTGATGAGTTTGGACAAAGTGGAGATATTGATAAACTGTATGGCCTATTATATAATAAACCAAAATGAGAAAACTTTTAATCATATCATATTTTCTGGTGCTTGGATTCAAGGGGTTTGGGCAAGAATACAATAATTCCAATACATACTTGATAGTTTTTAATTATAAAATACCTTTAGACAAACATCCTTTCAAATATGATGAATTTGGAGAGGAAATTGAAACAATTGATTCAACTGAATATTACTATCGAGTAAGTAATATAAAAACGGAAGTTATTAAATTTAAGCACCCAACATACTCTGTACAATATGATGATTTTGGAAGGGAACTTTCTTCAAAGATTGAGTTTAAAGATTCTATTCAAGTGGATTTGTTTTTAGGTGAAATTTCTAAACATGAATTACTCAATATTTTCAATAACCCTTTCTTAATAACAGATAATTATAAAAAACACCATCTCCTTAGCAACTATTATATTGAGTTTTCTGATGAAGTAGAGAATATTCAAATATCTGTTGAAGATAATTTATGGAATAAGAAATTAAACAATCATATTAACAATTTAAATACAGGAGATATTATTTTAATTAATAATTTAAGTTACCTCAATTCCTACAAAATGATTCAATACTTTGGAAAAGTATATTTAAAACTAAAATGAAAAACCTCCTTATCATATTGATTGTTTTGGTTGCTGCTCAATCTGGGTTTGGACAAGAAAAGGATTCTGTTCAAACAGATTCTACTTCCACTAAATTTATAGAACATTATATTGAACAGGCTTGGAATCAAAATGACAGTTTTTCTCTTTATATTTTTAACAAAGCAATATCTCTTAACCCAAATATTCCTATTGTTTATTGGAGACGTGGTAGAATTTACCATTTACAAAATAAACTTGATTTAGCTATGGATGATTATAATACAACGATAAGACTGGATTCAACTTTTGATTGTGGTTCTGCCTTTTGGGATAGAGCATTGGTTAAAGAGGATTTGGGAGATAATGAAGGTGCATTAAAAGATTTTGATATAGCTATTGAAATCTGTCCAAAAAAATCTAATTTTTTATGCTATAGAGGAATTCTTAAATACTTTATGGATGACCTTGAAGGGGCAGAAAAAGACCTTTCTGCTGCAATTGAATTGTATGACAACTACTATTTAGCCAGAAGATGGAGAGCCCCCGTTAGAACTCAGCTTAACAACCATATTGGAGCATTAGATGATTATTCCAAAGCATCTTTCAGAAAAGAATCAGAATCAAATCCAAATTGGGCAAAAGATTATTATTTAAGAGGACTCACTAAAAGTAATACAGGTGATATTGTTGGGGCATGTTATGATTGGAATATAGCTTTAAAACTTGGGAATCTTGAATCATCTGTTTTAATTGAGCAACATTGTAAAGAATAAAATGAAGCACTTGACTTTAATAGTATTACTAATCTTGTTTACTGGAACTATATTTTTCTTAGAACAAAGAATTCAAGCTTATGATTTGAGGTTTTATTATGGAAAAGACAACGGTATTTTTGTTAGATTCGAATCAATATGTATTATGAGTTCTTTGTTCTTTACAATACAAACTAAAGGAATCAGATTTATTAGTGGTATAATCGGACTAATTACAGGAATATTCTCTTCAATACTTATTTGGCTTCTATCATTTGTTCTTTATGATTATATTAAAATTTCTGACCTCTATTTCCACATATTCTCAGTTACATTATTTATTACCTTGTTTTACCTTCGAGAATATTATCTTAATTATAAAAAACTAAAATATTAAATTTTATCTTTAATAATTATTAAACTACAACTTTATGAATAGCAATATACAGTATAAAATAAGTAACAAAGAAAACATCTATTTTGTGTTGAAAATTATTTTTGGAATAATTGGGTACTGGTTGATTTTTCTTGGATTTAAAGCAATACTTTCAAGCGACCAATTACCAGCATTATTCCCAATTTTATTTTACATTGTATTAATTGTACTTTATTTATTTTTCCGTTTAGGACTATTAATTGGCTATATACAAGGTAATGCAATTAAAGTTGGTAAAAATCAGTTTCAAAACCTACATACTATTCTTGAATCTCAATGTAAGAGTTTAGGTATTGAAAATGTACCAGATATGTATATTATGCAACATGGAGGTATGCTAAATGCTTTTGCTACTGTATTTATGGGTTCTAATTATATTGTGCTTTATTCAGATATTGTTGAAGAAGCTTATCAAAATAATATTGATACCGTTAGTTTTGTAATTGGTCATGAATTGGGTCATATAAAAAGAAAACACATGTTAAAATCATTAGTACTATTTCCTTCTGTTATGATACCTTTTCTTAACTCGGCATATTCAAGAGCATGTGAATACACTTGCGACAATATTGGGGGAGCATTATCTCCTAATGGAGCCAAATCTGGATTATTACTTTTAGCTGCTGGAAAAGGTATTTGGAAGAAAGTTAACATGGATAAATTTATTGAACAAGAAACAACAGAAGGTGGCTTTTGGTGTTGGTTTGCAGAAAAAGTTTCATCACATCCAAAACTTACCAAACGATTGATTCAGATAAATCATTTAGTAGTTACAAAACCACTAAAACAACATTTAGAACCAATTGTCGAAACGAAAGAAATAAAGGCTTCAGACCACAATAGATTTTTGCCGAATGATTAGACATTTCATCATCATATCAATATTTCTATCTCTTGGACTCAATGGCTTTGGGCAAGAAAATGCGAAAAAACATAACGAAGACGCTCTCAGCGAAATAACGACATTACTTAATTGCCCAAGAGATTGGAGTATGAAATTGACACTTACAAACGATTTTTTTGACTCCTTTTACAGCAAAAACCAAGTCGGATTGATAACATTTACAAATGGAAACCGATTTATAGAGTTAATGGTTTACAATATCGAAGTTTTGAAAGATTCTATTTTTAAATATATTAAAGAGCAAGAAAATGCTAAATCATCTTGTCGGAATTACAATACAAACGAGCCCTATATGATTACGTCATTTGAAACAAATAACTTCTTGATAATACCAAGATTATGTCCAAATTGCGACTTCAATGATGATAAGAAATGTAAAAGACTTGCGAAAGAAATCTCAAATTGGACTCAAAAATTAATAAAATGAAACAGCTTTTAATCATATCTGTTTTGCTGGTGTTTGGACTTAAGGGGTTTGGGCAAATTGAAAGTTTATCATTTCCAAATGGAAAACCTAAGTATGAAAAATTTGAAACTGATTCTGGATATGTTAGATATTGGTATTACGAAAATGGAAATAAAAAATCAGAATCAATATTAGACAAAGATGGAACTTGGATTTCATATAAAGATTGGAACGAAAACGAAATTTTAGTTGAAGAACGAAATTTATTACAAGAAAGACTGGATAAAGGACCTTTTGATTTATCATTTATATATTGGAATACTCTAAATAAAGTAGATATTTTTATTCAACAAAAAGATACTATAAATAACAATATTATATCTATAGAGAAAGGAGATACTATCATTTTACATTATAAATGTCTGGATGAATTTGGATATGAATATGACAATTCAATATTAAGAGATGAACCTCTAATTGTCATAGTTGGTAACAATTATTTTCTTGAATCATTTAATGAAGCAATAAATCAATTGACAATAGGGGATAAAGCTTATGTAAGAATTCCTTATGAATTAGGATATGGAGATAAAGCTGCTGGAAATGTTCCTCCAAAAACTAATTTAGTTTACTATGTTGACCTATTAAAAATCAAAAAACTAAAATGAAAAACATCCTAATATATCTAATCCTTTTGATTGTTGCTACTGGATGTGGTGATGACGAAATTAAATTACAAAAACCAAAAGAAATAACTGTAAAGCCATCAAAATTCGAGAGTTTTTTTAATGGCTTGAAAGGTCCAGAATTTTTAAATTATCCTTCACAAATAGATTCACTAATAAATTCAAAGCTGCTTGCGAAATTCAAACCAAATGAAATTAATATAACTTCAACAAGAGTTTTTTATATCATAATTAATAAAACTGAATATAAAGACACTACTAAAATAGTTCATGAGCCTTACATTGACTCAACCCAATTCGATGCCTATACAACCCTTTCTAGAAACAATAATGAAGAGTTGTGGGTATTTCACATTGATAAGAATTTTAAGTGCTTATTTGAGACAAAACTTAAAGACTAGTCTTTGCTCTTCTTGTATCTCACCCAATACATAAAATATAATATCCCGAAAATAATTGCAGCATAAATGACATTGTTATTATCATCTGGATAAACGAAATCAATCATCTTTCTGATAATTATTATTGCAACAATAATAAGTGGTCCAGTCAAGAAATATTTCCAATTTATCTGCACACTATAAATGTAAACAAACTTATTAAAAGTTCAGTTTATTTGTTACTTTAGATGAGTGGAATTATTAAAATTTATAGTGGAATTTAGGAATTACTTAAGGAGTCATCTTGAAGATGACTTATTTAAGTTTGGGTATGTAAAATTCTTTGATAATGAAATCCTTACAAATGGGGATGAAAGAAATGTTTTTAAATTAGGCTTTAAAGGTGAATCAATATTAGAAGTTTGCCAAGACGATTGGCGAGATTACACTGAATACTTTAATCTGAAAATTAATTCTAAAGAGGTATTTGTTCTAAATATTATGAAGTATAACAATATCTCAGAAGCGTATGACTCATTATTTGAAGAAATAAAATCCAAAATAATTAAATGAAGAACCTCCTTATCATATTGATTGTATTGGTTGCTACCGGGTGTTGTTCAAAAGATAATTCTCAGATAAATTGTGATATTAACTTTGCTTCTAAAGAAATAATTAATGAAATTTCTGATGATGAATTGGTACAATATTATGATACTTTAATTGATGTGAATGATGATGGAGTTAAAGAGTTAATTATTGAGCATTATGGACTTGCTGGAAGTGGACTAAAATATCGAATGGATATTTATCATTTTAATGATTCCACTTGTAAGTTTATATTAAATAATGAATTAAATAATTTAGCTAACATTACTTTTGATAATAATTTTATTTACGGGTTTTATATTGGAAATGGTGGTGGTGAAGCACGAAAATATAAATGGATTGGAAATCAAGTTAAACTTATAGAAAAATACATTATTAATATTATGAATGAAGAGGCTGATTCTATTTGGGTAGAGCATACTGATTATGTGATTGGAATGATAGATTCTATATTTTGGCCTGATATTTATCTTCCAAATGAATATCATTATAAAGATTACAAACCAATTTTAATGGAATGAAAAACCTCCTTATCATATTGATTATTTTTTTTGCTGCTCAAACTGGTTTTGGACAAAACGAAACTTTACAAAAAACATTAAAACTAATTGATACTAAAGAGGAGTTTATTAAAGCATTGGACATATTAAATGAGTTTATCAAAAATGATACATCTAATGCAGAAGCTTATTGGCAAAGAGCCAAATGCCTAAGAAGAAAAGGAGAGTACAAAAGTGCTTTAAATGACATAGATAAAGCATTAATGCTTGATAGCAATAATGCATTTGCTTATTGTGAATTAGGAACTATATTGGCAATGACCAAACAATATGATAATTCATTAGAGAATTATAACAAATCAATATCTATAAACCCAATCATCTCACACTTTTATAACAATAGAGGTGCTTTATATTATTATTTTATAGAAGACTATAGTAATGCCTTAAAAGATTTTACCAAAGCCATTGAACTTAATCCTAATGATCAATACGCTAGATTCAACCGAGGATTAATTTACAGGTACTTTAATTACGATTCTCTTGCTGTTATTGATTTTACCACATCTCTCAAAATACAACCTAAAGACAATAAATCACATTTTAACAGAGGATTATCTTATTATTATCTATCTGAATATAAAAAAGCTTTAGCTGAATTAAAAAAAGCCCTAAAATACAATAACAAAACAGATCCTTTTGACAGAATTGAATTAAGCGATATTTACTCCATTCAAAGTTTCTGTTATGAAGAATTGGGTAAATCTAGACAAGCTGAGAAAGCGATGAAAAAGGCACAAGAGAATGGTTACGTGGAATAAAAAATAATTGAGTTTACCATTTGTTCATTACATTTAATAAAATATTTAAAAACTCATCACAAATTTAAATATCTTGTATTAATAGTATTTATTCATTTTAGCTCAAGAAAATGGCAGATAATCATGATAAAATTAATCAACTTCTTAGTAAACTAGAATTGTTATTAGCAAAACAAGAAACTTTTGCAAATGAAATTAATTATTTAAAAAATGAACTTAATGAATTAAAACATTCGGAAATAAATCCAATTATAGAAACAGAAGAACAAATCTTAACTGATGTTCTAGATGAATCTGATTTTATTGTTGAACAAGAAACTATAGCACCACCTATCGAGATTCAGCAAAAACTAACTCAACAAGAAAATAGTAACCCCTCTACTCCTAATTCTAAACAGACAAAAACAAGCACGTTTGATTTAGAAAAATTTATTGGTGAGAATTTAATTAATAAAATTGGTATTGTTATTACCATAATAGGTGTTTCAATAGGAGCTAAATATTCCATTGAACATGATTTAATTAGTCCTTTAACCAGAATAATTTTAGGTTATTTAGCAGGAGTTGTTCTATTAGGTTTTGGAATTAAACTAAAAGTAAAGTATCACGATTATAGTGCTGTACTGGTTAGTGGAGCTATCGCTATTCTTTATTTTATTACCTATGCTGCTTACAGCATGTATAACCTATTTCCTCAAACTCTTGCTTTTGGATTAATGGTTGTTTTTACTGCTTTTACTGTAGTGGCAGCAATTAATTACAACAGGCAAGTTATTGCTCATATTGGATTAGTTGGTGCTTATGCAGTCCCGTTTTTATTGAGCGATGGGTCTGGAAAAGTAGTTGTTCTCTTTAGTTATATGGTTATTATAAACATAGGTATTCTTGTTATTTCGTTTAAAAAATATTGGAAATCCCTGTATTATTCTTCATTCGGATTAACCTGGCTAGTATTTTTTTCGTGGTTAGTAGTAAAATATCAGGTAAATGAACATTTTAAATTGGGGCTTATTTTTCTATTAATCTTCTTTACTATTTTCTATCTGACATTTCTTGCATATAAAATACTCCGAAAAGAAAAATTTGAAGTTGGTGATGTATTACTCTTACTTTCTAATTCATTTATTTTTTATGGACAAGGTTATATAATTCTTAGCGGACATAAAACTGGAGAACAATTATTAGGGTTATTTACATTATGTAATGCAATTATACATTTCGTATTTAGTACATTAATCTATAAGCAGAAATTAGCAGATAAAAACATCTTCTATCTTGTTTCTGGATTGGTTTTAGTTTTCATTACCATTGCAGTTCCAGTTCAGTTAGAAGGCAATTGGGTAACTTTATTGTGGGTTGGCGAGTCTGTATTGTTATTCTGGATTGGAAGAACGAAGAATATCTCTATTTATGAAAAAATATCCTATCCATTAATGGTTTTAGCCCTATTAAACATTACAAATAATTGGGCAACATTGTATGATACTTATGACTCAGAAAATCTAGCAACCAGAATTCCACTTTTGTTAAACATTAATTTTCTTACTTCTATACTTTTTGTCACTGCCTTTGGATACATAAATTATCTAAATCAAAACAAAAAATATATTTCTGCAATAGATGAAAAAAATATGTTTTCTAAAATGATTTCATTTTTATTACCAACTGTCTTTATTGTTTCCCTTTATTTTGCTTTTCGTATGGAGATAATAACTTATTGGAATCAGCAATTTTCAGATGCCGTTGTCACTATAAATAATGGAGATGAAAATCCAACAAAATACTGGAATTATGACTTGTTGAAATATAGAACTATTTGGATTATTAATTACACACTACTCTTTGTTTCTATTCTTTCTTTTGTAAACATTAAAAAAATAAAAAATCAACTACTAGGCTTAATAAATCTCGGTGTAAATGTATTAGCTATACTTACATTTCTTGTACAAGGATTATACTCTCTAAGTTTACTTCGTGACACTTATTTAAATCCAACATTAGCAGAACATTTTAATCACGGAGGATTTAATATTGGAATTAGATACATTTCATTGACCTTGATTGCTTTAACACTACTAATGAGTTATAAATATATTAAACAAGACTTTATAAAAAGTAGCTTAAAACTAGGTTTTGACCTTTTACTATATATAACTGTTTTATGGATTTTAAGTAGTGAATTAATTAATATAATGGATTTACAGAGTTTTAATCAATCATATAAACTTGGGTTAAGTGTTCTTTGGGGTGTTTATTCGTTAGTATTAATCTCTTTAGGAATATGGAAAAACAAACAGCATCTTAGAATTGGGGCTATAATTTTATTTGGAATTACTTTAATCAAGTTGTTCTTTTACGATATTTCGCACCTTGATACCATTGCAAAAACAATTGTATTTGTATCATTAGGAATTCTACTTTTAATCATTTCATTTTTATACAATAAATACAAACATCTTATAACTGATGAATCAACTAAATAATCTGTTTGTCGTTTTTCTATTATTGGCTAACTCGTTTGTTTTTGGACAAACTAACCAATATAATTATCAACGAGAGTTGAATGGTATCAAAGACCAATGGCACTCCATAAATTTACCTGATGATGTTTTTAGTAGAATAACAAACAATTTAAGTGATATAAGGATTTTTGGTTATACAAATAATGGTGATACTGTTGAATCTCCTTACTTAATAAAATTAAAATCAGATAAAATATCGGATAACAATGTTACTTTCAGCATAATTAACACATCTCACAATAAAAATGGCTATTATTTCACTTTCGAAGTACCTTCAAACGAAACTGTTAATCAAATAAAACTTGATTTTGTTCAAAAAAACTTCGATTGGAAAGTTAATCTTGAAGGAAGTCAAAACCAACAAGAATGGTATTCTATTAAAGACGATTATAGGATTTTATCCATTCAAAATGAGTTGACCGATTATCAATTTACAAAACTATCTTTTCCTGACTCGAAATTCAGGTATTATAGAATACTATTAAAAAGCAAAGAAGAACCTAAAATAAATTATGCAAAAGTTACTCTTCATAAATTTGAAGATGGAAATTATAAAACTTATTCTGTTTCTAATTTAAACATCTCGGAAGATAAAAAATCTAAAGAAACTGAGGTTAACGTCGATTTATTAATTCCTGTCTCGATTTGTCAACTCAATATCTCAATAAAAGATACTTTTGACTTCTATAGACCTATAACTATTCAATACCTGTCAGATAGTGTAAAAACAGAAAAAGGTTGGATTTATAACTATACAACACTCGCAAATGGTACTCTAAACTCACTAGAAATAAATAAGTTTAATTTTGATAGTAGAATCGCCAAAAAATTAAAAATCATTATTCATAATGGAGACAATCAACCTTTAAAAATTGACGATGTTGAAGTTAAAGGATATAATTATGAATTGTTAGCACGTTTTACCGAAACAGCAAACTATTTTCTTGTTTACGGTAACAACAAAGCTACTAAACCTAATTATGACATAGAAAAATTCACAAAAAATATTCCTGAATTTTTGACGCCATTAACACTAGGATTAGAACAAAAAATAAACAACAAAAAATCGCCAGATACAGAGGCATTGTTTAATAATAAAAACTGGTTGTGGGCAATAATTTTGGTTACTATTTTACTGCTTGGGTGGTTTTCTTTGAAAATGATAAAGAAAACATAAACTGTTAAACTTAATGGCTACCTACTCTATTTTATTTAGTGTATTTAATTTATGGAAGAATTAGAAAAAGAAATCATACAAGAAAGTTCTGATATTAATGAAGGCAACCTTCTTTTTAAAATTTGGGTACAACCTACTGCAACACTATCTTATATTTTAACCTACCATCCAAAAAAGTATTACATCATACTTCTAGTTTTGACTGGTATTACCAATACTATTGATAGAGCTTCTACAAAAAATGCTGGAGACAATATGTCTACTTTTTATGTTTTATTAACATCAATAATTGGAGGAGGATTACTTGGTTGGATGACCGTTTACATATATGCTTGGGGCATGAGTGGTACAGGTAAATGGTTAAAAGGAAGTGCTAACCCTGAAGAATTTAGAATTGTAACCGTTTGGTCTTGTATTCCATCTATAAGCTCTCTAATTTTATTAATTCCTCAAATTTTTATCTATGGGGATGAATTATTCAAAAGTAGTCCAATAGTGGAATATGATTTCATGATATACCTTTGGTATATGTTCTTAGCTTTGGAAATGATTTTAGGTTTATGGACCATTATAATAATGGTAAAAGGAATAGCTTTAATTCAAAATTTCTCGATAGGTAAAGCTATTTTAAACTTATTATTACCAGGTTTAGTTATCTTAATACCAGTAATTGTTATTGCCGTTATTTATTCAATGTTGAATTAACTTGAAAAATCTTTTTTCATAGGTACTAGACAATAATTTCATTTATAATTAAGTTTAGTATTTCAGGCAAATACAATCCAACCAGTTTGCAGAAGTTTATACTGAAATTATAAAAATTTCGTTTATTAAAATAAGCTCATTAATCCTACAAAACATGAAACAGATAATTCTAGCTATAACAATAATTATAAGTATTGTTTCTTGTCAAAAAGAATATGATTCTCCTAAAGCTTATGCCCTTGCAGAAGTGGAAGAAGAAATGATGCCTATTACCTATATGGAATCTCCTAAAGAACCAAATGATATACCTAATAAAGAGGATAAGGTTGATAAAAAGAAAATTATAAAAGATGGTCGCATTGGAATAGAAGTAAGTGAATTAGAAGTAAAAAAACATATAGTTGATAGTATTGTAATAAAATATGATGCATACTACGCTAATGACAGTTATGAAAATACAGATTGGGAATCTTCATATTCTTTAAAAATAAGAATTCCAAGCATTAGCTTTGAGCATTTTATTAAGGATATTGAATCTGGTAATGGGAAAATATTATATAAAGAAATTGATGCAAGAGATGTGACCACCGAATTTATTGATCTAGAGTCTAGACTTGGAAACAAAAAAAATTATCTAAAACGTTATAATGATTTATTGATTCAGGCTAAAAATGTAAAAGAAATTTTAGAAATTGAAGAGAAAATAAGAGTTCTAGAAGAGGAAATTGAAAGTACAACTGGGAAATTAAAATATCTTATTGACTTAGTAGACTTTAGCACTCTGGAGCTTTCTATATCTAAACCAAAAGATTTTAAATACAATCCTGATGATAGAGATAAATTTACAGAACAATTAAAACAATCATTATCTAAAGGTTGGTATGGATTTGTTGATTTATTATTGTTTATGATTAAAATCTGGCCAACATGGATATTGGTTTTTGTAATTATTTTCTTATGGAAAAGGTATAAAATAAAGAAAAAATTGAAAAATTAAACGCTCCAATTGAAAATTGTATTAAGGATAAAATAAGTAAAAGCCTATCTCCTATTTAGATTTTCATTTTTTAACGTCCAAAATAAGCCCAATGTCCATTGCAAAATTCAACGGGTCATTTGGCATAATGTGCTCCATCTTATAAGTATAAGTTCCTGTTTCGTCAAACTTCTTGCTTGATTCTATCAAATGTTCACTGTCCCAAATATCATAACCAGCTTCACCTATATAATCTCCGTTTTCTTTACGAATTTGTAATTCATATTCTTTAACCGATTCTTTTCCACTTGGGCTTGTTTCTGTTACTTTTATGTTAGCAGTTTTATATTGATAACCATTAGCATATCTAAATGATATACTCATATTGTATTCTTGGCTATTATTGGTAATAGGAACCTTAAATTCTCGAACATCTTTTTTAAGCCATTCCACTTCAGGTGAAAGTTCTTGATGTTCATTGTAAATTCTTCCTTCTGGTTGACAAGCTATCAAGCTCGTTAAAATTGCTATAACTGTGAGTATTCTTTTCATCATATATCATTTATTTTAATCTACTATTATTTCAGTTGTACTTGTTAAAGATAATTATAATAAATAAAATCACAACGGCATCAACTATAATAATTTAAGTTCGACTACATTTTGTATTAGTTATAAGCTTCAACTATTGCTGATTCTTGACCTTTTGAAAAATTAAAACCACAAGGAAAAATCACCATCATTATTTCTTCTCTGAATTTTTGCCTTTCAGCTAGATTGGTTTGCCTTTTGTTTACTTTCACTTCAAATAACTGATAATCAAAATCTTTTAACAAACTTATACGCTGAGTGTTATCGTACTTGTTCAGATTATGCTTCAATTCTGATTGTGACAAAGGTTGTAATTTAATGTCTTTATAGTCTTTAGATTCAACACCATCTAACGAATAGAAATAAGCTTGTTCACCAACATAACCTAAACACACCAAATTATGATTCATTAATTCATTCAACTTTTCTGTGAATGTATTTTCTTCTTTTTTCAATCTCATAAAGCTATTTAACTTATCAGGAAGTACATAAACCAACAGCCTATCAAACTTAACCTCGTCTTTAATGGTAACACTAATAGCTTCATATTTAACAACAGCTTTTTTGCCTGTTTCTGGGTCGGTATAATCTAATGTTTCTCTGTTGTTAAGACTTTCCATAACGTACGCATCAATGTTTTTCCAACCTCCGCGTTTAAGTGTTAAACGATATATACCTTCGGCATCTAATCGTTCTGGCTTAGGTTTACCCAATTGACGATATGCATCGGTTAAATTCAAATTGAATTCTTCAACATAATTATCTTGTTTTCTCTTGATTTCATTTTTTGAAAAGTTATTTCGTGTTTTATCTGCTTCTTTATCCAGTTGTGCATTTTCTTCATCAAATTTTCGTTGAGTTTTTGCAATTGCTTCAGCAATTAGTTTTTGTTTTTGTTCGTAATGTTTTTGAAGTTTTTTTACTCGATTATCGTCAATCTTTACTTTGCCATCTTTTCTTGATGCAAACGATAAAAACTCTTCTCTACGTTGCCCACTGGTTATGTTGGCAGCCATCGAATCAATTACATACATATCCAAATTGATATTGTTGATGTATAAATCCAACACTTTATCATTACACGTTCCGAAAATAGATGGTAACCGTTCCTCAAATTCTCTAGTTGATATTAATGTATTATTAAAATCATCGCTCCAAATGGCTTTTATTTTTGCTGGGTTTATTCCACATACTTGAGTTAGATTTGATGAAACCTCTCCTGAATCAGTTTCAGAAACAACATCTTGTACCTCTGGCAATTGTATCGTTGGGCCATTGCAAACGTTTGGCTTTGGTTTTTCGAATACAATCTCAGCAGTAACTCGTTCTTGAAAATTCACAGTTTGTCCCATAAAATCTGTTTTCAAATTTATTGATAGAACAAATTTACCCTCTTTCTTAACCCTTATTCTTTGAGTCAATTTAATTTGTTTTTGCCATTTATTTTTTGATATATTTTCCTCACATTCACTATAAAAAGCATCTGAAATTCTTAACTGACCTACAAGTTCATATTTTGGATTATTGTCTTTTATAATTTGAATATTATTTACAATTACGCTATCAGTTGAAACTATATATGCAATAATATCAAACTCATTACAACTTGATTCTTCGGCCCTCCACTTCCAATAAGATTTTGTCCAAATTGGCTCTCCTTTTGAATTTCTATATCCTCCTAATTTACCGTCTCCTGTACCCATATATTTCATTTTAAAGCAATTGCTATTATTGCTTATATTCAGATTGAAGTTTTTATCTAAACCACTCTGAATTGATTTTGCATCAATATATTTTAAAAGACTATTCATATCTTCATCATTGATATTTATTGGTGGCATTAATACTCTTCCATGTTGATTATATATTTTAATTGCCTCTACATCTGAAGATACAATCAAATCGTTATAATTTCTTATAGCTTTTGTTAACCACTCCTTACTATGTCTTTTAGTAACTCCTATTAAATCCGAACCAACAACTTTACCATTTCCTATTGAATGACAGGCTATACACTGTTTTTCAAATATTTTTTTTCCATTTTCCGTACCAAATTCATAATCTTCCCAAGCAAAAGAATAATACAGGCTATCTTTGTATTTTTTATTTGAAACACTTTGTTTTAACTCAGCTAATTTATTCTCATATTTAGGTGGGTAGAAATTCAACGATTTTATATCAACAGGGGTCAGAAATTTTTCTAATGGTGTTGGGTTTATCCAATCAATAGAACCATCATCCATTCTTTTTCCTTCAAACAATTGCATATTCGGATTTACTTTATCGGTGGGAACTTCAGTGTATATTCCGTTATCGGGATTAATCTGAACTGGTTTACCATCTTTTCGGGCATTTATATAAAACATTCCAGCACTTTCCAACAACCTGTCTCCCGACTTACTACTTAGTCCACCTTGAATGATTTGCGCAGCAGTTAATGCTTCTTTAACTTCAAATTCAACATTTCCATTAATTGTATTTCCTTTATCGTCTAAAAAGCTTTCTTTAGTAATATACATTACTATTCCTCCTTTGGTTTCAATAACTGTATCTATTGAGGTGTTTATGGTAAAAAGCTGTGAGGGTAAATTCTTATCGGCATCAGCCCACATGTTTTCTCCGTTTTCATTTAATGCTGCGTATAGATTTTTAGAAGTATCTATATCTTCTAGATTACCATTGAACCAAAGAAAAGTTGAAACAATTGCAGTTAAAACGATAATTCCAAGACCAAAATTCAATCCTGTTTTTCCTAATTTATAACCTTTGTAAGATTGCTGAATTGCTTGTTTTACTGCTAATCGTTCAATGCCTTTAACTACATCTCTTTGAAGTTTCACATCTTGCTGTAGATTAACATCGGTTTTTAATTGTTCTTCAAAAGAAGCTCTTTCTTCAGAAGAAAGTTCTCCTCTCAAATATTTCTCGATAAGTTCTATATGTTCTAATTCGTTTCTCATGACTTTTTGTTTAAGGATAAATAATTTGGACAACAACTATCTCATAGTGACTTTACTTGCAGCTTTGCTCTTTCCAAGCATTTGTACTTTTGGTTCTTTGCAATCTTCTCAGACTTCAATCCAACTTTAGATGCAATTACTTGCATTTTTAAGCCATCGTAATAGAACATTTTAAGTATTTGCAAGCACTTTTCACCAATTTGATTTAAAACGCTCTCAATCTGCTTAAATTTTGCCTCTTGCTCCATTGCGAGTTGGAATTCGCTTTCTTCTTCTGATGTAAATTCAAAAGATACATCAATGGTGTGTTTTCCTTTTCGCTTCAGCAATTCATCTTTCCATAAGAATCTACACACACTATACAAGTATGTTCCAATTGCTGATGTAAGTTTAAAATCGGTGTTGCACACCTTTTCATAAAAGATAATGAGAGCTTCTTGAAAAATATCTCTTGCATCTTCTTTGGAACCACCCTTCGAGAGAATAAGTTTCTCTACTTGTGGATAGTACTTGTAAAGCTTGTTGAAAGCTTTGCTATGCTTCCTAATCTTTAAAAGTTCGATGATTTGTTTGTCGTCCATTCTTGTTATTTACTACCTTAATGGGAAAAGTACAAAAAGGTCTCCTTTTATTCTAAATATTTTTTGAATAACTACAAATATTCTAAAGATTGAGTATCTTCGGATTCTAATTAGTTTAGAATAGAAATATAAAAATCATAGCAATCAAAAGATAGATGGAGTTACTAATATCAATTTCCTCTATTAAAATTAAACTAAAATGAGAAATCTACTCTTAACTACAATTATATTTTGCATGTCCAATTTACTTTTCTCTCAAAATCAAATTAATAATTTTTCTAATAAAGATTTAATTATCACTATTGAAGATGATACCATATTTGGTAATGTACTAACTGTAAATAAAGAAAATATTAGATATTCTATTGGAAACGATACCCTATTGATTGATATAAAAAACATTAAATCCTATACTATTGAAAAAACAGTAGAAATGAACTCAAAAATTATCGTTCTAGATACTGTTGCAGCTAGTTTCAAAGGAGGTGAATTAGAACTTTACAAATACCTTGCAAACAATATAGTTTATCCCAAAAAGAGTAAACGAAAAGGTATCCAAGGAAATATTATAATCAATTTTATTATTCAACAAGATGGTTCTATCACAAATATTCATACCGTTAATAAGATTGAGCATGGAGAGGAACTTGAAAAAGAAGCTATAAGAGTTGTTGCAAATATGCCTAACTGGGTTCCTGCTAGTTGTAGGGGAGAATGTTTTAGTGTGGTATATAATTTACCTATAAATTTTAAACTGGAGTAATACATTTTTATTTGGTAGGTTAATTTTTTTTATACTATAATTCTAAATGAAAAATGAATCGATTTTTAATCATAGTGCTTTTAATAATTGTTGGACACACGAATAGTGTTGGTCAAAATTATTTTGATGAATTTAAAAGAATATGTAATTCAGATGATACAACGTCTCAATTAAAACTCTTAAAAGATTGGGAAAATTCGAACCCAAATGATCCAGAATTATTCACTTGTTATTTTAATTATTTCTTTAAACTAAGTGAAAAAAGTGCAATCACCATTGAAAATGAACCTAATGAGTTGCAAGAAAGTATTGAAATTTCTGACACTAATGGGGTAAAAGGTTATTTGGTGGAGAAGACCTATTATGATAATGATTTATTGGATCAAGCACTTAAAGCTATAGATACAGGTATCGATAAATTTCCTTCTCGATTAGATATGAGGTTTGGTAAATTATACGCTCTAAAACAAAATAATAATTGGAGCGATTTTACAAAAGAAATTATAAAAACCATCGATTATTCTAATAAAATAAATAATCAATGGACTTGGACAAATAATGAGATTGTTAAAGATTCAAAAACATTTTTATTAGACAATGTACAAAGTTATTTAAATATGATTTATAATACTGGAGATGATTTATTACTTGTTAATATGAGAGAAATCTCTGAGAGAGTTTTGATATACCATCCAAATCATATTGAAAGTTTATCTAATATCTCAATAACCTATTTACTTACTGGTAAATTTGAAAAAGGATTGGAAATTCTATTAATAGCTGAAAATATAAATCCTGAAGATGCGATAGTTTTAAGCAATATAGCACATGCATATAAATTAAAAGGTGATATTGATAATGCAATCAAGTATTATGAAAAAACAATTCTTTATGGAGATGATTACACTAAAGAATTTGCCCAGGAACAAATACAATCATTAAAAAAATAATCAATAACTTACTTTATCATCATTGACAAAAAAATTCTTCTTAATTAATTGATTAATTTGATTATTCAACTCATCCTTAGTATTTGTTGTAACATTTATTAACCGATAAGGCTCTTCACCCCAAGCTGTTTTCCATCTCCATTCTAGTTGACTAATAGTTTTTTCCTTTCCATTATCAAACCACCAAGCAGTTTTAAGCATTTCATTGTCTTTTTTTAAATCAGCAGTATATATCTCAAACAATCCTATTTTTTCAATTTTTATATTTTCAAATTCGTAACCACTACCCTTCCAGCATATTGTCGGGCTATGGTCTGGCCCAAGAAAATGACATGATGGTTTTATATAAATTAAAGCTTCATCATTTTTAAAGGTCAATACTTGTTCTAATGTAATGGTTTTGGTATAACCACTTAGTTCAATGTTACAAGTTTTATGGTCTACTTCTATATTTCTATAGTTTTCTCGATTATAATTAAAGTATGAAAGAATGAGTATAATACTTACTGATAAAATAGCTACTAACAACTTATTTGAGGTAATAATATTTGACGATTTTTCGTGTTGATTTATGTCTCTTCTTACAAGCAATTTTATGATAAAGTACATGGGTAATATAAAATATACTCCAAACGAGAGAAGACCTACTAGTTCATGTAATATGGTTTCAGGCTTCGATTGTAAAATTACAATCATCACTATTCTGAATAGATTAACTGCAACTATAAAAAAGGTGCTAATTAATAAGATTCCTACTACCTTTATTAGTTTTAATTTTCGTTGATATTTTTTTTCAAAAGAACTGATAAACAATAATGTTGTGGCATAGCCATAACCAATCATAATAAGCCCCATGCATTCGGGATCTACTGAAAAACGTTGTTTATTTATTAAAATAATATTTCCATTTGTTTCCACATTTTCCATTACAAATGAAAGTATATATGCAGCTATATCAGTTATTATAAGTCTGGCTGGAAACCCGAACACGTTAAATATAAATGTTGAGTATGGAGAAATTAAAACGATAATAAATAGTGGTAGTAGATTCACTCTACCAATGTTACTTTCTATTAAAAATAATATAAATGTTGAAAATGAAAGAAAGAAAAACAATTGCATTTTCAAAAAAAAATACAAAGTAATAAATACAATACTAATCCATGCGTATCGTAGCTTTTGTTCATTTTTATCAATAGTAAAAATAAACGGTGATATCGCTAAAAGTACAATTAGAGCTGTGTTTGGAATTAAATAGAACGCAAGGTTTTTTAAACATAATAGGGTTACGATTAAAATCAATGCTATGGTTATAAAAACCTTGCGTTCTATAATATATTTATTAATTAACATTATAATGAATTGATATTAATTCTTCTTTTGTAAAAAAGAAACAACATGGTAAGAGCTAAGATGATTATTAATGCCCATTCGTGTGGTTCTGGAACAGCTCCAGCAGATTGTGTTGAGGCATTTTTTAAGCTATTTTTATTTTCATCGATATTAAATCTTTCATAATCTTTTATGGTTTCTAGAACTATTAAACTTGATATGGGAGAAACGATATATGCTTCATTTGCTATATCAATGAGTTTATTTTCAACAAAATCACCTGTCGTAAAATAATTCCGTCCACATTCTTGCATAATTTTATTATAAGCAAATAAGCGTAACAAATGGTCTGGAGCAGAGGATACAGATTCAACATCAGTTCGTTTAATCATTACATTAGAAACTTCAATATTTACAGTGTTTTCATCCTGATTATCATTAGGATAAATACCTTTATCTAAAAATTGTTTTAAGTATGTCGTTTCACCTTTAGCATAATTAAACAATTGAAACTCTTTAAGTGTCTTAATATATGGCGAAACTTCTGCCGAAAGATTAAATAAGTTTATTCTTTCATTTCTTTTTTCTAAATATGATTTTAAATCATTAATAAATGGTGTGTCCTTCAAATCCATAAGTATTGGAGCAACTACTGTTGACTTAGATATTAATAAAGCGTTTTCTACATCACTTATCTTGTTTAATGGAAACAAACTGAAATTCAACTGATGTAAAAGCTCAAAATACTTATCCTTATTAGATTCATTTATTTGATACAATTTATCATAAAACACATAAACGTTTTTAGTTTTAATTAAACTCCAAACATCATCAAATTCATTTTTAGTCCACGATTTATTAATGTCGAGATAAAAATTGTTCAGGTTAACATTTTTCAACTTTGGTTCTGATTCGATAATACGATAACTGTTTCCATTGAAGTTAAAGGCATTTTTAGATACTTGTATTAAATTACATGACGACTCCCAATATGGATTGTAAGCACCATCATATTGAAATTTATTAGGTAAAATTTCTTTAAATGAGGCTGGTAAAATTGGACTTACATCAGTATCTGTTTTATATTCAATAACAGTTGTTTCTAAAGCACTTGAAGCATCTGGTCCATCAAAATATACATTTTGTAGAACCAACTGTTTACCATCATTTTTCAGTGGTGTAGTAACTCCAATTTTAAACATTCTTTCTTCTTCAGGCATACAAGGAAATACATAAACTGTAATAGTATTTCCTTCTTGCCAATGTAAAACTGAAGGATCTCTTTTCTCTACTCCCACAATAGAAACATAAGCACTATCTGCCTTACTTTTTGTTGTCAATCTTGATTTCTCTTCTTTACCATTAATCCAAAGTGATAGTGAAGTTGCAACAGAGCCTTCTGGAAGATAAAATGTGTACAGAGCTTCTTCTTCCCTATTCCACCCTTTTTTATTGAAATTGTTTATTCGAATAATTTTTTCGGTATACGCTAACCTATATTCTGGGAAAACTTGAATGTTCGTCAAAACACTTGAAGTTGTTAAGTGCTGACCAGACCATAATTTTCGTTTAGTCAAATGTCTTAAATCATACTTCGATTCTAGTATTTTTATTCGTTCGGCTTCACTTAGTTTTATTTCACCCATTAATTCAGAACCAATAACAACTAAGGGGTCATGTTCTTTCACCTCTCCCAATGAGTTCCCTGAACTAAAATTGAAGCCAAAATCATTAAATAATTTAGTTTCATACACTAAATCTCCTTTTAGAATTTGTTCTGTAAAATAATCATCTTCTAATTCCTGACTCATTAATATCCATTGGGGTAATTTATTATCTGGACGAGTAATTATTGTTGCTTGTGTTTGGTGAATCAATTCTTTAGTTTCATTCCATTTAACTGTATAAAGTAAAATAACTAGCAATGGAATTATAACCCCAGAATAAAAAGCAATTTTTGATGTAAGGGTTTTTCCTTTTTTTATAAACTGAACAATAATTGTTGCGACCATAATAGCTGGTGCTAACAAATGTAAAGTAAGCCCAAAAAATACAGCTCCAAAAACGGCTATGATTGAAAAAGGAAAAAGATAAATGGTAAAATACACTGCCATAACCAAACCTAAACCTAATATGAAAAAATTAATATTCTTAACTATGGTTGGAAGAATGTTATTAAAACATAATGCTATTAGTGCAATATGCATCAGAATCAAATAAACATTTACCCATGTTCCAAATTTTGAGAAAATGGCGTAGGGAATATTTAGTGTAAAACAACTTATTGAAAACAGAATCAAAGCACAAATAAAACTTCTATAATCATAATACGAGAACTTAAACCAATGCTTCAACATAGTTATAAATGTAGTCCCTATGAAATATGCTGCTGCTATTATATAATTGATATAAAATGCACCTTCATTTTCTGAAAAATGAGTTGAAAAATTTGCTGACCTGAGATTTAAAAATAGGTGTAATCCAAATGATATTGGAATTAAAATTAGACCGATAACAAAATTATTATCCTTAAATGTATTTGATTGCGTTTCCATAATTGATGAGTTTAATTGTTTGACTTTAATTTATTTAACATTGTAATTTTTTAGTGTTTTTATGAATAATGATTAGGGGAATTAATCCAATTGCTCCAAAACTGCAATCTATTAATTGCCAAAATAGAGGAATACCACGAAAATATCCCGCTATAAATGCTAAAGGAAAGATTAACAAACAAGAAATTATTCCAGTCTTAGTTATCCATACATTCTTAACAGGATTCTTATAAACCCCAATAAAAAAAATACCAATAACTATATGAGCAAAAGCCAACCAGTCGGTTCCATAAAAAACAAATGGGTATTTTAAGTTAATGTCATTAACTGCCTTATTTACATCTGATAACCAAAGCTCTACTATTCCATTACTTCCATTTATATCAAATGTTTTTACCAAAAAATTTAACTCTGTTTGTAAAGGGAATGCAGTTATACCACTTAATGTTAATAGTGTAATAAATATTAATACAGTTCTTTGTATTGTTTTTAGTGTTTTGTCTTTTTTCATTGATTTTAATTTAAAAGTACTTTGTTTTTCAAAGTATAACTATAAAAAAAATTAATTATTGTTTTTCAAAAGATTTTCAAGTGCAGTTAAGTGCTTTTTAAAAGCTAGCCTACCTATGGCTGTCGCTCTAAATGATGTCTTTGGTTTTTTACCTACAAACTCCTTACTAACTTCTAAATATTCACTTTTCTCTAAGCCAGTAATATGGCTAGCTAAATTTCCATCTGTTACATTAAGAAGATCTTTTAGCGTATTAAAATCGACCCAATCATTAACCATAAGAACAGACATAATACCCAGTCTAACCCTACTCTCAAATATTTTATTTAGTCCTTCTATCATTATAAATTGTAAGAAATTTATTTACGGTTGTATTTCAAATGCATCATGGTTCCATAAATTATATGTAAAATTCCGAAACCGATTGACCAAAACAACAATCCCTTTCCAACAAAAAATGCACTTAAAAGACCTAATACTATTTCAGAAATACCTAAATAACGAATATCATTCAAGGTGTATTTTGAACAATTTACAAGTGCCAATCCATAAAAAATTAATGTAACAGAAGCTACTAGCACATAAAATTGATGATAAATTAATATTAAGCTAAATATCCCTCCAGCACAAAGAGGTATTAACAAGTTTAGTAAAAGTAATTTACTATTCTTATCCCAAATGCTTTGTTTGTTCTTTTTAGTTTCTCTTATTGTTAGTAAAACACCTGTAGAAACCGAAATAATTAATACCAAACCTGCAATAATAAAAAGTTCGTTCATTAAATTATTTAATGTTTCTTCTGCTACATCTTGCCCCGTTCTATAATTAAACGAAGTTGAGTTAATGTAATAATCCATTCTAAAATATGCAGCTACAGCTCCTATTAAGGCTGTTATTCCTGCTACTACCCCTGACAATCCGCTTAGTGAAATAAACTTAGAGGATCGTTCCATTAGGTTTTTAATCTCTGCAAGAGAATCTAAATGTTTTTTTGAGTCTTCCATATAAAAGTACTTTGAATTACAAAGTAAAATAAAAGATTTGAATAAATGACTATTTTTTGAAAAAAAATTATTCGATAATTACATTTTTGATCTCATTTCTTCCATAAAATAATGGGAAGTACATCAATTCTATTTTAGCAGACTACATTAGTAATCATATTGGTTTTATTTATTCACTTTCTTGAACTTATTTTTAGTCATGGCTTATTACAATACCTATCACCCCAATTTAAAATTATTGGCTATCAACAATTTATTACCTGCACATTATAAAGCCATAATTCCAACTTCCACAGTTGCTACATGGAAGGGTAATCCTAATTGTATTAAAAGTATAATTGGCATGGATTCTTTTGTTGGTCATGATGATTTTATGAAAATGGTTGACGATTTAAGTAGTCGTGCTTTGTTTTTTAAAAGTGTACGAATTTTCTGGAAAGTGGTAACCACCTACTCTACTATTATAAACTCAGCTGAAAACAAAAAGGAACTTTTTCGAATCAATAAACTGGATATCTGTAATTGTATTGCTTTTGTTAAAAAAAGCATCGGATTAAAACGAGCGTGTAAGGTTTTTGGCATTTCTACCAACCAGTTTGGTTATTGGAAAAAATCGATTGTTGGTTGTACCCACTCCTCATTGAATTTGTGTAGAAAAACATACAATCACCAGCTTTTAGAAACCGAAATAGCCACTATCAAATACTATTTTACGGCTAAAGCGTTTTTGTTTTGGCCAGCATCTTCGGTTTATTACCAACTACTTAAAGACAAAGCGGCTTTCTTTTCTATTTCTACTTGTTATAATTATTTAAAACTGCTTGGCATTAAACGAATGTTGCCCAACCACCGAAGAAAAAACCATAAAATCGGGCTTCGAGCTTCTGCACCACTAGAACTATTGCATATGGATATAAGTATTTTCAGAACCATTAATAATTCAAAAGTGTATTTGTATGTTATCTG
This sequence comes from uncultured Vicingus sp., assembly GCA_964398455.1. Lineage (GTDB taxonomy): Bacteria > Bacteroidota > Bacteroidia > Flavobacteriales_E > Vicingaceae > Vicingus. Next base: position 239,831 of record CAYNMR010000002.1, read on the forward strand.
CGACAATTTTTCTCGCTGTATTCTCGGCTATAAAGTGTCTACCAAATTTGATGTTGCATTGGTACTGGAAAACATTAGAGAGGTTAAACAAAAGTATACCCTCATAAAAAATACCGAACTTATTGTTGATAATGGTATTGAAAACAGAACACTCCTGTTAAACGATTTCTTAGATACTGCTCATATCAATAAACAAATTGCTCAACTTCACATTACTGAGTCCAATTCTATGGTAGAAAGCATTTTTCGTCAGCTTAAATACTACCACATTTATCCTCGCAATTTCGAAACGGCTACCGATTTTATAAACGAAGTTGATGGTATTGTTGCAGAACATTGTAATCGCCCACTAAATGTTCTACACGGCTTAACTCCTTTTGAAGTGTTGCACGGTAAACTACCCGACAAACAGCTATTTAAAGATAATATTACTCAAAGTAGATTGCTTCGGCTTGAGGCTAATAGAAAAACCAATTGCAGAGCGTGTTAGTTCAATTATTTTTATTTTGTTTGTAGTTGAAAATAGTTACGGTTTGTAGCTGCAAGCTACAAACAACAAAAAATAAAAAAATAATATGTCGGAAGGCGGTTATAAAATTAGAGATCCGTTCGGTAGATACTATCTCACTTTTACTGTAATTGAATGGATTGATGTGTTTACTCGAAAATGTCACCGCGATTTGCTTTTGGATAGCCTAGAATATTGTCAAAAGGAGAAAGGCTTGGTAGTCCATGCTTACGTAATTATGAGTAACCATATGCATTGTATTCTTTCGAGTAAAACGGGTAAACTTAGCGATACTATTCGTGATTTTAAATCGCACACCAGTAAACAGATTATTAACTCCATACAAGAGGATACGGAAAGTAGAAGGGAATGGATGCTCAACTTGTTTGCTAGTAAAGGATTAAACAATTCTCGAAATAAAACTTACCAGTTTTGGCAGCAGAGTAATCATCCTATTGAATTACATACCAATCACTTTATCGACCAAAAATTAGATTATATTCATAATAACCCTGTTAAAGCTGGTTGGGTTATTAAGCCTGAGCAATATGTTTACAGTAGTGCTAAAAATTATGCTGGTGAAGTTGGGTTGATTGAAGTGGAATTGATTGTGTAGAATAAGTTGTTTGTGGTTGTAGTTTGTTTTGAATGTTTTTGATTTGATTTATGGTTTGTAGCTGCAAGCTACAAACAGCTAATAGTGCTAAGTTCGAATATTCGAACTCAAAAAGTGTAATTTACTCGTGTAGGTTGCAGCGTATTAATACTTAAGTAAATTACCAATTTCTTCAAATCAAAAAACCTCCCGACTTTTTATTATCGAGAGGCTTGAGGATTTTTTTGATGTTTACTTCATTTCATCTGGTACTTTTAAATCAAAAAGTTCATATTCAAATGATGTTGCCAATAAATAACTCTTTTCTGGATTCAACTTAGAATAAATCACCCAATATTCTAAACCTATACAACCACTAAAATCTGTAATTGTCGCACAAGGCAAAAGAGTAATTCCATGTCTATTTTCTATATATTGACCATCTACTTCATAACTATACTTTACATAATGATAAGAAATACCCGAATGACCATATTCAACTATATTTCCTTTTACAAAAGCTTTGTTCTCAATAATTTCTTCCCTATCCCATTTCTTAATTATGTAGCTGCGAATTATAAAAAATGCTAATACGAGTAGTGCGAGTATTATTATTTTCTTTATAATATTAAAAGTTTTATCACTCATTCTATTCTTATTTGTCATTTCTATTTCTCTAATTCATTTTGTTTAATTATTGCGTTAGGTATTACTATTCCTAATGAATTAAACTGTACTCCTAAAATAACACCTGTTGAAAAATCACCTAAAGCAGAGCCTGTAAACACTATTCTGCTATGTGCCAAATTAAAGCCTAAACCAGAGACCGTCCCAATGCCTATTTCTGTTGAAAGAGATAATAATGGTCTAACACCAAAACCATTATAACCACCATTAAAAGTAAAGCCACCTCCACTTCCAACAACACTTGCTGTGAAAGCATTTTTAAATAAAAAGCTTGATGCAACACTTGTAACAGCATAAGTAACCGTTCCTGCCGATAATGTTGGAGGTACTATGGTAGTTACCATGCTTGATATGATACCGTTATATAAATTAGCAGTATTGTTTTGCAAATCACTACCTGTTTTATCGGCTAAAAATGTTGCTGTGGCATTAATAGGCGTGTAATCGTTTTCGAAGTAGCCCAAACTAAAACCAAAAGCATCTTTGGCAAAGTGTTGGTTAGTTCCACTGTTGCCATCTTTGCCCATGTCGCGTGAAGCTAATAAAGTCTCGGAATTTATTCCTTTTAACCATCCGGAAATTAGGAATGAAAAGTCAACCCCTTGTACGTTATTTTCACCCAACTCTATACGGGCAAGGGATCCGTGGTGGTAATAATGGTAACGCACATCTTCTTCCCAAAATGCTGCCCCCGTAAAGCTAAATGGCGAAAATTCGGGTTTAGCTGCATCTTTGTAGGTAGAGGTGTAAACTGCTGTAATACGGTTATCTGCATCATATTCGTAAGCATGGTGCCAGGCATCGGGTTGCCCATTTTGGTAGTTGTCTGCTGTTAGGTTTCCGCTATTCATCCATTCATTTGTTGAGTAATCTAAATTAGCTATACTAATCAAAAACAATAATATCCATTTCTTTTTTATAAGGTTTAAATATTCGCCCAGTTTTATTGCTTATTTTAATATCATAAAATTTAATTCTTTTTATGTGAGGGTCATTATCAAAATAAAATTTAGCTTCATCTGGAATTTTATTTAAATTAGATACAATAACTTTATCCTTATTCTCAGAAGTAGTAAATGAAATTTTATACTCTTTTATAAATAAATCTTCTTCATCTATACTCAACGAATCAATATCAAAAAGAAAATCTCTTTTAATCATTAAATCATTAGCTGAAAGATTATTATTAATAAAAACAACCAATCTTTGGCTTTTATAATGTCTCATTTCCTTTTTTTGAAAAATATTACAAGAAACGAAAACGGCAACTAATAATATTAAAAATTTATTTTGGATATACTTTTGGTCGAACATCATTAGAATTAATTGGTTTATATTTATCTTTTGAGTTATAGATATAATTTTCCATACCATACCCATACCCCCCTTTATTAAAGGATGCTTTTCCTCCATTCAATCTATTAATATCATATTGGAAGACTTTAGAATTCTCATTAATTGGATAAAACATAATACTATTCTGTTCAGTTTCTTCATGTGAGCCAAATTCATTATTATCATTAACCCACCCAAAATTATGTGATATTTCATGTGCCCAAATTTTAGGATTTGCATCAGCATTCAACACACCAGAATTACCACCATAATTATGATTATTTCCTTCACCATTAGGCTTTTCACTATCAGATGTAATCAGATAATAATTATTTTTTATTTTTTTATTTGAATTTGCTTTAGGAACAGCAGCTTCTGGTCCACCTTTTATTGGAATAACTTTAAATATATATTCAACTTCAGCATTAACTACAGTTCCAGGTCTAGTAGTTGGGTTTCCATTTTCATCAGTTTTAGGTTTATTTACTTTGATTGTTTTCGTATTACCATCTTCATTCTTCTGATTAAATTGTTGATTTAATGATGCTTCCAAAGTCTTTGCAAAACTTTCAATATCTACATTATCCTTATCTGTATAAACATAAATATTAGCTTCAACCTTAGCAGTAGTTTTACCCTTAGCATCTGTTTTCACTGTTGTTTCTCCACCAGCACCACTTGGGTCAGTCCATACCATAGGATTATTACTAAAAGTAGAATAAGGACTTGCAGATGGGTATCTTTTAAATAAAGGGTCAACATTCCATCTTCGACCTAAACGACTATCATACTGCCAATACTCAGCTGTATAAGAATTTCCTTTTCCAGAAACCTCGTCATCCTTCTCCTGTCCGTTAAAACCAAGCCTAAAACCCTCGCTATTAAAGGTTCTTAGGGGTAACAGACTACCAAACGCACTGAAATCATTGGCTGTTACAACATCTGGCAAGTAATATGAAACTTGCCCATTTCCATCGTCAACGGCTAATTTTCTATCTGAAACAGTTACTTTTACATTGCCCAAATGGTCAACTAGCTGATATTGTTTATTGCCTACCAAATGGTTATAACTATTGTTCTCAGGCAATACAGCAACCAATTCTACAGGAGTTGTGTTAATTCCTACCCTGCTGCTTCCATAAACGGTTCGTTCGGCTACTTTGTAGCTCAATCCATTGGTATTGTCTGCTGTTAAGTTATATATTGCCATAGGGTTACCTTGTCCATCACGAACATAGTAGGTACTTTTTTCCCACGTGTATTCATCATTTGCATCATAAAGATACAAATGTTTTGCTATTCTATTGCCTCCTACATCATAATTAAATACCAAGTTTTGTTTGTTGCTTCCACTACCACGTTTTATTTCGGCAATTTTTCCGTCCACTCTCCATTTTATTTCTTCAATTTCTTCTTGGTTGTCTTTTATTAAATTACCTATTTCATCGTATTGGTAGTTGTTGGTAATTCCATCGTTAATGGTTGCAACATCATCGTTAAATGTACCCATGTCGTCAATGTCATCAGTAAATGCGGTATTGATTACATCATCGTTAACATGGTATAAACGGTTTTGTACTTTTCGGCCGTTTATTTCGGCATATTGATAGGTTAAAGTATCAATGTAAGTGCCTGTAGCATCTTTTCTACCTTGTTTTAATATATTTCCGTTGGCATCGTAAATAAAGTTGTTTTCGTACATTCCTGCATAGGTTGAGCCATTTCCTGTAGCCCATGTATTATTAACTACATTAATATCTTGCCAAGCGTTGCTCTGTTTTAATCGGTTGCTTTAGAATACTTTAAATGCCTTGATAATGAAGATATTCCTATTGATTCGGCATTTAGGGAAAGTATTGTTTTATCGTGTTTTTTATTGTAAAGTGTATAAGTGTATTCTTTTAGTTGATACTTCTTACAATTCTTACATTGATAGCGTTGTTTCTTATTTCGTTTACCTTTTTTAATACATTGATTAGAACAACAATAAATACATTTTTCCATAATAACCTAAAATTCAAAAGTGCCAATTGAAACACAAGGTTAAAAAAAATTATTTTAAAGCGATTTAAGAGATTTTCTCTTAGCCAAAGGTATTTAACCTTAGCCGAAAATTTATAGATTAAAAATATAAATCGTTGATTTTAAATTAGTTAAACTATTAAAATGACAATAAGTGCCATTTGAAACATGACCCAATGTTTCAAACGCAGGTAGCCAACCCCCTTATTTAAATTTAACCCAACCATAATTAATTTCTATAAAATGATCTACACCATTAAAAAGCTGCATATTTTCAATATAAAACATTTTCTTCTTGAAAAAATCAAATCCATACTCTTTATTTAATCTATATGAAGTGTATATGAACTCTTTTTGTTCAGTTGAGAGACACTCTCCTTCAACTTTTACAGTTTTAATATCCCTATATTCTGTTGTTGCAACTGTAAATCGTGTTATTTTAAACTTTATTAAATCATTATATTTTGAAAGTGGGAAAATTTGTTTTTTTAAATGGACATGCCCTTTGTAACGAAAAGCATATTTGTTTTCTCTAATTTTTTCAATATTATTAATATTAATAGTATCTATTTTAAGTGTTAAACAAATACTATCATTAAAAAATAGGGCTGAATCACTTATATTAACAAGTGTATCACCTGTAATTATGGGGTATATTAACAATTTTCGACTATCACATTTAATATTTTGTGATTTGGCAAAATAAGTTATAGATAATAACATGAAGAGTAAAATAAATTTCATATTACTTACCTCCTTTTTCCAATGCTTCTCCTGTAACATAATATAATGATTTTAATTGATTTGGAATTAAGCCTATTTTATTTTGATCTTCTAAAGGGACGTAATGTTCTCCTCCACTTCTAAGAAAACCGTTTGTCCTATATGAATTATATAAATTTTCTGTTTGAATTATTTCTAAATCAATTTTCCTTAATAAAAAATCTTTTCTAGGATCTCCTTTATTATCTCTAATTGATTCTTCGCGATTTATATAAAAATTAAAATCACCAGTATTACCTAATACTCTTCCCTCACCAACAACTTCATGTATGAATATAGCTGTTCTATTAGATTGAAGTTTCTCACCACCTCCAAAAGGTAAATAAGAATTTGCCAACCCTATGATAGCTATTGCTGTAGTTTTCCCTGTAGCTTTAAGTAGCCCACCAGGTCCAAAACTATCATCAAACTTGACAGTAATGTTATAACTAGCATTTATTGTTTTGACAAGTCCTCTTGCTAAAGCCTTTTGTTCTTCGTTAAATCCTGATTCTTTAGTTAAGAATTTATTAAAGTCGTTTAACTTTATTTTCTCAAAAGTTTTGCCATCTTCGCCTAATTTAAAAAATTGGTCAAAATTCTTATTGTTATTAAATGCATTACTTATCTCTTGTTTAGATTGTTGTGCATCCTCTTCAGTAGCCCCTTCAACAGTATTACCTAAAACATCAGAATAATAAATAGGATTCCCACTAAACGTTGAGTAAGGACTTTCAAAAGGTTTCACGACAGGATCATTGTTTTCACGGCGTGCAGTAAGGGTATTGTATTCCCAATAATCTGCTGTATAGTGTGTTGCAGGTTTTCCGTTAATTTCATTGACCATTTCTTGGTTTTGGTAACCCAGTCGCCCTTCTTCTACTCCAAAGCTACGTTCGGGTTGTGGCATACCATACAAATAAGTATCAGAAATTCTTACTATACTCGGATTATAATAGGCAATCATGCCAACATTCTGGTCGTCTTCAATAGGTATTTTTTTATCTGTTATAGTGGTTAATACATCGTTTCTAAAGTTGGTTAAATTGAAGTGCCTGTCACCAATTGTATGGGTAAATTCATCGGTTGGGGTTGTTGCAGCAATGAGTTCTACTGCGGTTTTGTTTGCTCCTATTGAACTGCTTCCGTAAATGTTTCGTTCTGTTACTTTGTAGCTTAAACCCGAACTTCCACTTGCTGTTAAATTATAAACTGCCATTACGTTTCCTTGGGCATCGTGTACATAGTAGGTGCTGTTTTCCCATACATTCTCGTCGTTGGCATCAAATAAATAGAGGTGTTTGGCTATTCTTTTGCCTTGTGCATTGTAATTAAACACCAAGTTTTGTTTGGTACTGCCACTGTATCTGGTTACGCTTTGTACTTTTCCATAAACATTCCATTCCTGATGGATAATATCTTCGCTTTTATCTTGTGTTTGGTTACCAATTTCATCGTAAGCGTAATTTTCATTCCCTGCACTAAACACGCCTTGGTCGTCTAAATCGTTTGCATAATTGCTGCTATAAGCCGTATTATCGTTTACATGCATCAATTGGTTATTGTTGCTGTTGTATCCGTTGGTTGTTTTCTTGTAGGTATATGTAAAATCGTCCATAGCAAGGTTTACGTTAGCTGCTCCATTTCGTTTCATGGTAAGTATATTACCATTGGCATCATAAGTAAGTTGGGTTTCGTAACTACCGTCATAAGTTGAACCATCACCCCAAGTATTGTTTGCCAAATCTATATCGCGATATGCTTTCATTTGTCGCACTCGATTTAGTCTGTCGTATTGATAGGCTGAGAGTTGCGGTATAGGTTGTTGGTAAGTTGGTGAACTCGAATTTATATCAATAAGGCTGGTTACCATTGAAGATATGTTTCCGTTATACAAATTTGGGGCTTCTGTTTGTAAATAGGTTGCTGCTGCTGTACTCGCTATAAAATTAGTTGGAGTTGTAAAAGTTTCTATAGACTCATAGTCGTTATTAAAATAGTTTAACGTATATGAAAAAGCATCTCTAGCAAAATATCTGTTAGAATTTGTTACCGTTGTTTCTCCATCTTTACCCATATCATTGGTTGGGTTCAGGTTTGCTGCATTAATTCCTTTTTGCCAATTATTAATCATGTAGGCATAATCGACCCCTTGTACGTTGTTTTCACCTAACTCCACACGGGCAAGTGGTCCGTGGTGGTAATAGTGGTAACGGGCATCTTCTTCCCAAAAAGTTCCACCAGTATAGGTAGTAAAAGGTGAAAATTCTGGTTTTGCAGCATCTATGTATGTAGAAGTGTAAACCGCATGAATGCGATTATCAGCATCGTATTCGTAAGCATGATGCCATGCATCGGGTTGCTCGTTTTGGTAGCTTACCATTTTTACGTTTCCGCTAATTAAATCGTAGGTATAATCCATTCGTTTGTAGCGTTGGGTGTTGAGTGATGAGTGTTGAGTGGAGAGTGTTGGGTTATCATGCAATAGCGATTTTACGTTACCGTGTATGTCGTAATGGTAATGCGTTGCAAATTGGTAGGTTTCGTCGTCATTATCAAACAATTCTTCGTAAGTTACCGTTGCCACACGTTTACGCAGGTTTTCTTGTGCAAAATCGGTAGGGAAATCAATCGCCGTGGTGGCTACCATCGGCACATCGTAATAGGTTTTAGTAACCTGTTTGCGTTCGCCATCGCCATCAACCCAAGCCAAAAACTTGGTATCGTCAATGGTGTTGGGATTGTATAGTCCACTCACATCAGCACCAAAAATGGTACTGAAAGCAAGGTTAGTATTTTCGTCTTTCTCCCCTACTTCTTTTATTCTGCCCAAAACATCGTAAAGCGTATAGCTGTAGCGGTTTGGAGTAGCATTAAACTGTTTGGTATTTTGCGATGCTACCAAACGCCCTAAACGGTCGTAGAAAAACCTTGTAGAGAACATTTCCGACTCGTCGTTAAACAATCGGGCATATCCCATTGGTACGCTCGTTGACCCTGCGGTGTATTCGCCACCTACAAAACCATTGTAACGGTCGGCAAAATCAACAGTGTACAGGTTTTTATTGGCATCAAGGGTTTGTCCCAAAAGGGTTTCATTCAATGGTTTTAAATCCCAAGTTAAGGCAGTAATTACACCTGTTTGGGTATTAAATGTACTTGCACTGGTTGTTTTAAGCAATGTACCGTTTTCACCAACAGCATAACCGTTAATGTCGTCGTGGAAATACACGTCGTGTAGGTTTGGAACAGATACTGTAGGTTGTATATTATTAGTGAATGTATTTGTACCATCAAAACCAACAACTTGTCCAGCATCCCCAACAGCAACAAAGGTATTGCTTCGTTTAAATCCATGAATTCCATTTAATGCATTTGCAGTAGAAGTAATGGTATTCCAGTTTGCTCCTCCATTAGTTGTACCTATTACAACAGAGCTGCTTCCATTACCTCCTACTATAAAACCATGGTTGGTAGAAGTAAACGTAATGTCGTTAAAATCGTCTCCACTACTTCCTGCTGCTACAGGCATTGTAGTTAAAGCGGTTGCTTTGCCCAAGTATTGGCTTTTACCCGTTAGGTATGCTTCGTTGTTTTTGGTGGTAAATACACTGGTTAATTGTGGCACTTGGTTTGGCACAAAACCGCTTTGTGGCAGCACCACTCCAAAACTTTGTCCGCCATTGGTGGTGTATCGGGCAGTGTAATTATCGCCCACCACATAGCCATAGGCTGCATTGGTAAAATGTACTTTACGTAAAGCAGGGGTAAATACTTGTTTAATTTTATACATGGTTGAAGATGTACTTCGGAACACGCTACTGTTGTTGCCCACAAACACCACCTTTCCTGAAGGTGAAGCAGCCACTCCGTTAAAGGAAATGCCTCCGTTACCCAAAATAGACGTGTACATGCCCGATACATTATCGGCAAACCATGTTGAACCGTTGTTTCCTGCAATGTAAAAATCGGTACCTACCACAGCAACATCGTTGAGTTGTTCAGTACTATTAGTATTAATTGAGGTAATTTGATAATTGTTGGCTAAGTCGATGTTTTTTACCACCCCACCATCGCCAACAATAATGGCGTTGTTGGTTGGATACGCTTTTAATGCATTCCAGTTGCTCATCAATTCATTGGTTTTAAGCAAATGTGGCGTAGTGTTATCGTTAGCCACCGCCAACAACAATGCTCGTTTACCCACTGCCACTAATTGAGTATTGATGAGGCTGATATCATTTAATTGGTGTGGACGAACGTGTTCGGTTTGTTCTAACCAACTACCTGCGTAATTGCTTATTTTACCATCGGTAGCGGTTAACAAAAAGGTAGAATTATTAAATAATGCTAAACTGCTGTAATTTGCTGGAGGAGTAAAAGTAAAAGAAGGTATTATTGTTGGAAAACCCTGTGAATTAGGCTCAACAGCAAACATTTGTCCCGAGGTTCGGTAAGCGTAAATGTCAGAGCCTGAAGTAAGTACTTCTACATCGGCAACATCATTATGTATTGCAGTACCGATATGAAGCACGTTATCGTAAACAGGAATATCTGGGGCATTAGGGTCATTAGGATCAGGAATAGTTCCAACTTGCTCATAATTAATATTAAAACCTATTAATTCAGCTCCATCTAATACTATACCGCTTATGTCAATAGCAGGTAAAGTTACTGTAAAATTTTCGGCATTGATGTGGGTAATGTTGGTAAAATTTCCTTCAAAATTTCTCCATGTTGGTGAACTCGATTTAATGTTTTCGCAGTAATATAAATCGTTGCCATCACTTACAAAAGCTTTAATTTTTGACGGACTTATTTCTTTACACCAAACCGCTTTGAGCGATAAAGGTGTAGTAAAATTGATGCCAATGGTATTAGCAACACTGCCCGATTGCATTAAAACACGTTCTACTTTTCCATTATCACCTACCGCCAATAATTCGGCAGTTGTTGCCGACTTTTTGTACAGGTAAAAAGAGTGGTACACATCGCTTGCATTAACGGCTGTCCAGTTAACACCTCCATCGTTGGTGCTGTACATTCCCGATGAGCCTGCTGTTACGCCATCTAACAATGCTACTCCGTCGTTTTCGGTTAAAAAATACAGTTGTTTAAAGTGTTTACGGTGCGTAGTTTCCACCATGTACCAATCGGCTCCTGCATTAATGGTTTTAACCAATAAGCCATTGTTACCTCCTGCATAAGCAACCGTGCTGTTTACAAACACCACATCGTTGTAATCAGGGGCTTGAACTTTGTTTAGTTGAGTCCATGATGATAAACTGGTTGTTGGAGCAGTAAACACCGTACCATAAGGCTGTTGTCCCGATGGTTGGACCAATGCGGTAACGTAATAATTGCTGCCATTTTTGGTAACTCCCGTTAAGGTGGTAGTAGAACTTCCAATACTGTAAACAGCAGGAGTTGTTCCGTTTATGCCAATTGCAACACCATTATTACCTACAGCAATACCATGAGTAGCATCTGTAAAATACAAGTCGTTCAATTGCACCGAAACACCCAAATGGTACAAATCAACCATGTCCCAGTTGCTTCCACCATCTATGGTATGAACTAAAATACCTTCACTACCTATAGCATAAGCAATGTCGTCGTCAATCCATTGTACTTTTTTAAGATTCGATGCCACCAAATCATACAAACGAGTCCAGCTAACACCGCCATCAGATGTGGTGTATAAATACCCTCTGTTAAATGAACCCATGTTTTTGTAACCTGTTAAGTACCCTTTGTTGTTGTTTACAAATTGTACCGCTGTAACCACCAAGTTGTTGTCTAACCCAGCAGTAAGCGAAAAATTATACAAATCCATCTTATCATGGTCGGGAACATCTTGTCGAACGAGTTGATTTAAACTGTTGTACAGGTATGTGGTAGGCAAGCCATGATTGGTAAAAATGGTTCGCTCACTGTTTGTTCGGTCGCTATTGATGTTTTGCGAAACCGCATCAAAAGACGATGTGGTTGGCAATACATCAACCCCTTCTGGCGGAATGGTTCTTACTAAATTTCCTGCTTGGTCGTAGTAGTACAACGTGTAATGGTATTCCTTGTCATCAAAAGTAGCGGTAAGATTTTCGATAGCTCCCAAACAATGTTGACGGTATTGGTCGGCAAAACCGCCTAATACATCCTGAATGTATTGGTTGTAAGCTTGTTCGGCATTATGAGTAGCAACACTCAACATTTGCTCAACACAAGGATTAGCGTACTCAATATAACCTGGTGTAATAGTATCCATTGGAACAACAGCAGGTACACAAGGTGGTTCTAAACAATGTTTATCCAAATCGAGCTTGTTGTTGATGAATGCTATTTGTTCAGTATTTAATACCACATTGTGAGGAATGTTGTAACCACTTGTTACCGCATTGATGTATGCCATTAATGGTTCAACACAATCGCACATTCCACTTGATGTAAACTCTGTTGAAGAGTATATTTGTGTAACAACTGGCCAACTGTAATTGAGGTCAAAATCGTTTTCTAATACATAAGAATTGTAGGTTTGAAGCGATTCCATGTAATCTAAATAAGCATTATCACAATCAGATGCAGGCTTATACTTACAAAAGTCCTCGATATATGAAAATGTTGGTTCGGCAGCCGCCAACAACATAAAACCTGCCTCTGGCTCGGGTGTTCCTTGATTGATAAATCCTAATAAATAGTTGGTATAACTCGATACACATTCGCAAGCATTGGTATTATTAATCAACTCCTCAGCTGAACCGAATACATCAAACACCACAATATTGTTTTGTTGAGCATAAGTAGAAGCATTAAAATCAGCAATGGTTTGAACGTAATCGTTGTAAATGTCTTCGCAATCGTTAACGGGTTCACTATATTGTTCAAAATCACGCGGAGGTTGTGGTGGAAAATTAGGGTCAATTGGAACTGTTACCAGTTCTTCTAAGTACTCCATGTATCTATACATCGTTTCACCACATGCTCCTGCTTGTTTAAATGTCTCTTCATCATTATACAATGAGGTTAAATAATAATTGGTCTGATTAGCAAAATCAGATTCGTTATATTTGTTAATGGCATTATCATACTGAAAATACTGAATGGTACATTCTTCCAGTTTGAGTTCGGTACACGTTCCAACATTGTAAATTAAATCAGGAAGAGGTAATAAAGTACCTGTAGTATCATTTATATAACTATACAAGTAATTGAGATATTCACCAACACATTCGCAAAATCCCATTTTCTCAAATAAAGCAAACTCTTTCGATGGGAAAATAAACAATTGGTGGTTGTTTTGTTGAGCATGTACAGACTCGTTGTAAGCATATATGGCTTCTACATACAGTTCAAAATTACGCACACAATCTCTAGGGTCGGTTGTAGGTTTATCGCAAACTGTATTTCCAACATCTACTAAAGGTATATTTTTAGGACAATCTGTTAAAGAAGTATCAAACGTAGCAATGTAGGTTCTGAAAATGTCTCTGCTTTCAGCACTACAACACAGGTTATGATCTACCACATCGTCGTAACTGGCTAGCACCAAATTAACCATACACTCTTTTGTAGCATAATCACTATAGTTATTATAAGCAACTGTATACTCATTATACAATATTTCGCAGGAGTCAGTTGGTTCGGCTGCTGCCATCACCACTTGTTCATCTACAAAAAAATCGGTCAGTTCTTTCGCCGCTATAGTATCCTGTTGTGGATACTCTTGCAAGTAATTTACATAATCGTTGTTGTGTTTTACTGGCACTTTCATTTTAGTAAAAGCAACTATATCCATTACTTGCATACTATCTAGAGGAGCAACAATTCTACTGTTGTATTTCTGAACAGCTTTTGTATAACGATGGTATTCTTTCTCCATGTTGTATAAATGCCCGTAATTGGTATTAAATTTTTCTGGTTTTTTCAGGTAACTGATGTCGTCCATTTCTGGGTTAAACCCTTTTGCGAAATGTTTGTAGGTTTTAGCAACTGTAGTGTACCGTTTCTTAAAATAAGTTTTATAATCAACTGGTTTTATGTAATTGGAATCAACTTCGGTTAAGTTTAAAGCAACATTAACACTATCTACCGTTTGTTTATATTCTCTGTATGTAATTGGAGAGTCGTCGATTACTATACGACTTGCTTCATTTCCTGGGTCAGGAATTGGAGGTGTAGGTGTTGTGGTATCAGGGAACAAATCATATACGGTACATTGGTCGCAGTTTTTTAATGGCAAACAACTCGATCCTCGAATGGTATCAACGTAAGTATCATTTCCGTTATCAAACAAAGCAGTTGCATAAAAATTATAATAATTGTTTTGTTGAATTGGTCCAGTAGCGATTACAGCTCCTAAATCAACAACATGAGTAAAATTGAGTGCTGGAGTTACATTGTTAACTCTATCAATTGTTAAAGCTATAGTACAACCTGGTATATTTAGGTTCAACCAATTTGCACCAACGCTTGTAGAAGACTCATTGCTTGTTATATTAGCTGGCAAATGGCTTTGGAGTAATGTAGTCATTTTCGGACTCGCATAAACATTATAGTTTTTAGTTACCAACACATCTTTTAGGAGTTCGTTTAAATCTTCCAACACTAAGTGTTCGGTTTCACTACAGTTTACTGGTCTAGGTAATTCACATTTCCCCATTTCAACTGGTGTGTAAACTTGTATAGATGTGTTAAACAATAATGCTTCGGCACGATAAGTTGCTAAAAAGTCTCCATTAATATCATAAGCATCAAAACCAACATAGTGCTCATTTTCACTTTGGATGTTATTAAAATAAGCAATACCTAAAATGTTAGCATATCCGACTGGATCAACCGAAAGAAGATGTAAATCGAGAGCATATGGAGATGTGGTGGAAGCTATTCTTAATGTATTTGTTGGAGGTGGTAGATAGCTCCATACCAATTCGGTATTGGTAGATTGCAACGTGTTTAATAGAGCAAGGTTCATTTGTGCTTCATAATCTTTGGTTGGATCTTGTATGGTTGGAGGGGCTGAAGGGTCTGTGTCAGGATTAGGGATAGTATATCCAAATAAATTATAAGAGGGGCTCACAATAGGGGAAGTTTCTGTATTTGGGTCAAAATCGGGGTTATGGTGCTGAACAGCCAATAAACTCATAATGGCTTGTACAGAAACTGCCAATTCGTTTGGTTCACAAACTCCCTGAAATTGACAGTTTTGTATATCCAAGCAGGTTGTTCCCGAAATAGAATGATGTGAAATGGTACCATTGTCATTGATGGTAGCTACTACATCAAAGGTATATAAACCTCCTGATGTGCCTGTAGCCTGTAATCCTGAAAAACCGATAACATTAGTCCAATCCCAACTTGGAAGATTGGCAACAGAGGCATCAAAGGTTATCGCACAATTAAAAGCAGGTGCATCAGGAATAGCAATTGTTGCCTGGAATATATTTCCTGAATTGTTGTCTATTTCCCAGAAAGTTGGAGGAAAAACAGCTGAACTTAAATCATAATTGTTTCCTGATAAAATTGTTGAAACAAAAGAACCGTAATCACTAAGTGAAGTATTATCAACGATAAATTTTTGTTTTAATGCCAACTCGCTAAACAACTGTTGTAAATTAAATGCATTTGGACACTGTCCTGTTTGTAAATAATGTTGATAGGTCGTTTCTTCAACAGTAGAAACAGGTAAATCATCAGTCGTTTGAAAGCGTTTAGTTTTTCCTGTATAATAATAGTATCTTACAAAATTACATGGTTGAGTCATGTTGTAAAATTGGTTCGGATCTGGAGGGTATGAGAAAAAACCATCGGCATAAGGCTGATAACCCGTCTCCCCTATACAGCCATTGTAACATCCATCAGGACCCATAGCAACTTCTTGTTCATAAGCTGCTTGTTGTACTTGTTTTTGCCCTAAGTATAAAGACACAAACAAATTCCATATATCATCATCAGTTTCATCCCCAGGTATAATATTGTGATTTCCAAAATCTTTACAGATTAAAGGTATATTGGCAGCATCTGAATAAGATGCCGTAGCTCCACAATTGGTCATGATTGCAGCAACTTGCAACATGTTAAAACCTGATGAATAATCATTAAATTTTACTTGGAAATTTGCAGCATAATCAGGATGTTCTACCCAAAAAGGATCATAAGGATGAGTGGTATTGGCAGTAAAATAATCGTTAAACACAAATAAACTAGTATTGGAAGGGTCAGGGATTATTAATCCAGCAGTTACAGCATTTGCAAAAGTTTTGGTTGACATCAATAACTTATCAAAGGCATCACTTGAACTACCATTTAAATCTTCATTGGTGTAACCGTTACAAGTTTCATAATAACAGTATTCAGGATGGTACATAACCAATGATTTTGCCCAAGATGGTTGCCATGCGTTCATGAAATCACTCAAACTTAAGTATTGAGGATAGGTATAGTAAGTATTACTTGCATTATGGTAATATACCTTAGTAACATCTGTTACATTAGGAATATATACAGGACTTCCTGTACTATTATCTACAACAATCGTCACTCTTGCAGAATCACCAAATTCATCATAATAAGCATAATTGTCTGTTGCTTCATAGTTTGGTATTCTCCACAATGCTGAATTATAGTTTATTGGTAAATAGTTTAAATCACTAAAAACGGATAACCAATATAGGTCATACACTATTTGACCAAGATTATTTAAGTATTTACCATATTGCCCACCAGGAGAAACATCTGCCAACAATTGTTGGTAACGGGTTTCACACAAAGAAGGAATATCACATGGTTCCATACATTCTTTTACCAAGAGGTCGTATTGTATGGCTGTACCTACCCCATTACTTACAAAATCTTCTTTTGTTCCTAATGCAGCAACACAAGATTCACATGTAATGTAGCAGCTAGAGGTATCCACTTGAGCCATCTCAGCATCTATGAAATCTTGCAATGTTTGTCCACAAGTATTGTTTTCAGCATCTTTATATATTTCAGCATAATAATCAATGGCAGGTTGATGCAAAATCAATGTTTTAGAAATGGTGTAATTACCAGCAACTAAATTTGCAGTATAGGTATGTGTGTTATTGATGTAGCTGTTATTTTCACAATTGGTAGTAAAAGTTACTCCGTTTTCTCCTTGTATAAAACTACCCGTGAAACCACTAAAATATACATCGTTATTGGTATTGTCTTTTATAACTTCTCCACAACCATCGGTAATTTTAACTTCCAACTCATACACACAATTAAAACAAATGTCTGGCAAACATTCTTCTTCAAAAGGGTCGTTGTTAACATCATAAGAGATGATGTAATCTCCAGGTATGATAACCAAAATCTCTTTAGAAAATTCAATACCATTTCCTGTTGTGTTAATGGTATTTACACTACTCACTCCAACAGCATTTTTCTCGAAATAATCGACGGTTAATTGTTTGGTAGCATCAGTTTCACTTTCTAAAGGAATCATTCCATTATCAACTGTCCCTGCTAATGCTGTTGCAACAACTCGTCCTTCTTGATCAAGATAAGAAACACTTACTTGTCCGTTAGCATCAATTACAGCATTTTTTTTGTAGTGTGCTGCATATCCAACTTCTGAACCAAATAATCGGTCTAAATAAATTTGGTCAGGTTTACCATAAAGGTATTTGGTTTCATGGGTAGTATTCAACATGAAATCTTCTCCTACTCCACTTTGTCTTCTTATTCTTCCTGTATTATCAGGTGTATATTCTACTTGGGTAAAAGGATACTTCTTTGCATCAGGCAAAAAAGCCTGTTGATTGTTCTTGTCAGGATTTATTGGAGAATAATAGTTAGAAGCTCCATTCTGTGTTCCCATAGGATTAGTAAGTGAAACGCAATCATTATTTTCATCATCGAGGTCAAAATCTTGTTTGGTGTAACTAACTCCTCCATCATTTACATTAAATTCGGGGTAAAAACGTATTGCTGGTTCATAATTTTCATCTTCGCAATCCTCTTTTTTTACAGGTACAGGTAACACATTTATTGCTGGACGACCCTGAAAATCATAAATGGTTTCTGCAACAATTACATCTTTAGTGGAATTTATTCTTGTAACACTTTGTCTGGATCTGTTAGAACCATCGGCATAATTAATAACTTCTTTTTTCTTTCCTTCTTCTGCAAAGGTGGTGGTTAGTTGCCAATTTTTCTTTTTGTCGTGCTCTCCAGTATGATGAAATTTGTGGGTAAATTGGTCTACTGTACCTTTTTCAGGTTTATTAGCCGCATCATTAGTCCAAATCCCAAATAAGTAGTTTCCATTAACATCTTTTCCAACTGCTCGTACTCGATATAAAATATATCCTTTTTCAAATAATAAAGGTATTTTATAGTTAAGACTTGCTGTAGTAACTCTTGTGCTATTGTTTTTAAAATCATAAGGTAAAACAGATTCTAATAATTCTCCTCCATCACCATCATAACTGTTTACAAAAGCCCATTCCAGTTGATACTCAAATGCTCCTGCTGGGTGGCTGCTCCATGTTAAAGTTAACATTTCTACTTCCTCAGCATTACAATCCTGAGAAGCGACTGAATGTGCAATAGCTAAATCAAACTCAATATCTGTAACGAAATCATAGTTTTTGTTTATTGCAACAAAACCATCGATGTATGTATTTTTAGGTAATTCAGAAGCTAAAACTCCATCTACCTTTATTTCGGATACTTCGGCAACAAAACGGTAAGCATCACTAAAAAGATGAGAAACAGCATCAGTATAGTTTTGATTTGATAATGGATGATGCCCAATGTTTAAAGTAATTTGAAAGTTCCCGTTTTGAACATTTGAAGCATTATAAGTAGTAACATCTAAGGTAACTTCTGCATCGTATTCGTTATAAAAATTAGGGCTTTCATGATCAATACCAAAAGTAATGATGTTGGTTACACTTAAATCTTGCTGACCAGCAGTTGGAGCAGCAAAAATTACCTCCAGCTGATTGTTAGATGTTGTTGAAATAGGATTTCCGTTTCCATCAACAGTTAACCTCACTGTATTATCAAGTATTCCTGCTTTTACGTTTAATATCATTAAACCAAAAACCACCATTAGTATAAAGCCTATTCTTTTATTCATGAGCTTATTTTTTTATTCGTAAATCGAGTAATTCGTAACCTTTATATTTTTCTGATATTTTTAGAGTATTACCTTCTTTTTTAAGAAATCTTGAAGTGTAAAAATCTTCTTGATTAACTGTAAGGTTTTTTCTAAAATTTTTATAAACTACCTCTAATCGAGGTTTAGCACTTAGTTTTTCTCCTTTTTCATTTTCCCATGATTGGGCTTTACTAAAAAAGAATACGATTCGTTCTATATATTCATTATTTACTATTTTAATATCTGTTTGTGAAACCGATGAATTTTTGTTGTAATACAAATGATAGGTTACCACATTGCCCAATACACTTTTATAAATTTTATCAATCTTAGTAAGACTCAACTCCATTTCCTTAATCTTCAATGCATCATTATCTTCCAAAATATTGCTCACCATTACTTTTTTATATTCCTTTTGTATAGTAATTAAAAATTCATTATTCTGAACAGCTTCTACACCCATTAGTTCATATCTATAATTATTTTCTGATTTAATAAAATAACCTGTCGATTCTTCAAAAGGTGTGTTATTCTCATGTCCTTTGTATGAAAAATAATACACATCAAAACGATAATTTGGAGTCTGTTTATAAAACTTTCGTACTGATTTTAAAACACCAGCCATTTCTTCAACAGCAACAGGCTCTATTTTTCCTTGCGAAAAGCAGGGAAAAAAGCTTGTGAGGAAGAATAATATAACTAGTAATATCCTCATGGTTTACTAGTATTGTATCTTGTTTCCTGAATGGTCATGATGCCTCTTTCTGTTTCTTTTTTTATTCTTGTCAACTTACCTTCTTCATCATATTCGTAAAAGGTTGCATAATTACGTTCGTCTAATTCCGCTACTAAACGCATGTTCACTGGGTCGTAAACATAAGATTTCATGGAAGCATCGAAAGGGAATACACGAATATCATCGAAATAAACATCTCCATCTTCTGCAATCAATTCAATACCGACATAAGCTGCCATTGCAGGAATAGTAAATTCTTCTTCTATTCGCTGCCATCCATCAATAATCATCCCTGAAGGTAAAAATGGTTGTAATGATGATGCCATAAGCTGATGGCTAACATTATAAAAATGCACTATTATTTTTGGTCTATCATATGTTATTTTCGACAATGGTGCAGCATCTTCTTTTGCCCAAGCACCCAGTACGTATTTGCTTCCAGGTATTGGTTTAAATGATCCTATACAATTTTCACAAGGGGGAAGTATTGGGCTACAATCTAATTCTGGTGTAAAATCAATGTTAAATGTTGCATTATTTGTGGTATTCCCATCACAACCATTTGTTAATACTAAAACATACCTGCCTAAAGCAGGAAAATCATCAAAATTGAATGTTGAAATACCAGTAGTTGAAGAAGAAATTAAATAACCCTCCAATGCCGATTGTTCACAAGAATAATTCTCAGGAAGAGGTCCTGCTAAATAATAGCTAAAATAAGAAAGATTGACAGGGTTACTAGTTAAGTAGGATTGAACATTTATAGCTTGATTTGGGTCTAAAACATCAAAAGAAAACCACCTCTGGTTTGTACCAACTATACAACTACAAGGGGTTGAGAAACTATAATCATCACACAAATGTTGAACACTTTCACAATTAGAAGCAGGACAAGGTGGAGCACACGAAATGTTGCCTTCAGGCGATGTTATTTCAATACATCCTGAACAATCATTATCATTAACTTCCAATGCATACCAACCTGGTGTTAAATTGCTTGCTGTCAGTTGTACGGTATTTCCTGAAATAGAATTACCATCTGCCACAGCTGGAATACTCCCACTAATTATACCACTACAGATTAATTCAGGACTTTCTGATTGATTAAATGGTCCGTATAATTTTGCATCTACCAACCCTGAAATATTGTCCTTAATCAATAAATCAATCTGATTAGCATCTAAATAGAAATAATGCCACAGCGAATTAACCGTACAATTTGGATATTTTAAAACAATATCATCAAGAAAAAAACTACATGATGAATTGTTTCCAATTCTTTTAAATTCAACCAAATATACTCCTGCCGAAGCTGGAGTAAACTGTAAATTGATATAAGATATACCACCTGACGAAACAGAAGTAGTTGCCACCACATTACCACCAGCATCTTTTACATTAACCTGAATAGAACTTGCTGGGTTACAATTCCCTTTATCAATTGTTGCAGTTAAGGTGTATGTTTTCCCCACAACAGCGTTAAAGTTTTTGTAAACTCCTAATGCTCCTGAGCCACCAGCTTTACTAATTTTCAATCTGGCAGCATCATTACTTACATTTGAAGTAGCACTTAAAGGCAACCAATCATCAGTTGAATTATCAAACTTATCATTAAATACCCATGCTGATTGATCTGATTGATTAGTATAATCGTATTGATACGTGTAGGGTAACGAACAAATTGGTGCCGAGGCTGTACATTCTATTCTTACTCCATTTGTAGTTGTTGTACCACATTCCGAAGCCTTTATATTTTGAACAATAAAGAACAACGATATTAAGCTACAATAAAATAAAATCTTATTTCTCATCTTTGTCATTATTAATTAAGTGTATATCCACTTGAACCTTCTCCGTAAACTTTAGTTAGCGTTCTGGTGATAGAACATCCTGTTGAATCAGTATAAGTGAATTGAATAATAAAACCATCTGAAGTTGAAACTTCTCCACTAAAACTAAATTCAACATCATCATAAGTTAAATTAACATCACCATTTATTATGGTATAATCAACCACATAATTAGGAGTTCCATTAATTGGTTTTATAGATATACTCTTATCACCAATACCTAAAACCAAGTCTAAATTGCAATCCGTCAAATTAAGACATGGCTCAATTTGTTTTTCTAGTGTTACCGAAGTTCCTGAGCTTACTTTAATACTTTTTGTGCCTGTATGAGATTGAGAAGCATCAGGTGTTATTGCATTAAATTTAAAATGGTTGTCGGCACAGTCGCTAAACCCATAATCTTCAAAGCTGTCAAATCCAACTTCCTTGTATTGAGCATTTGCAGCAACTGCTGTTGCCATAGATTGGTTAAAACCGAATGTGGCTGACGAAAATCGTCCAAGAGCATCTCTGTTTTCCAATTCTTGTCCAAACGGATTGAATTCAGTAACTTCACTCGTGTAAGTCCAATCTTTCTTATCAATTTCCCATTTTTTTGCATAGTTTAATCGATAAAATGGAGTATAAGAAGTCATGATACCATCTTTTCGGATATTGGTATTTCCATCGTAATTATCTTGAGCTCTTTTGGTTAAATGCAAATAGGAGGTTTTAGGTTTAAAAATACCTCTTGTTCCTATAATGTATGGATTTGTTGAAGCCAACAATTCTCCTTCAAAACAATCGCAATGTGTTTTCCAACCATCAGAAAACTCAATTGCAGATGCCTGAATAACCTGTTCGTATATATTAGCCGAAAAAGCATTTAATGGATTTGTTAAGGTTACAATGTTTGCCATTGTTTGTGAGGTCATGTTTCTTCTTCCTGAACGGATTACTTTTGCAGTATAGCCTCCATCGTTAATAGCATTACCATGAAAATCTACCACAGTTACAGAATTATCCGCATGAACTGCTGTTATCCAACCTTTTGTAATATTTGAACCTATTGTCAACATCACTTCATCACCTTCTGTAAAGTAACCCTTATGTGTTGGAGTTCCAACACCACCTGATAAATTAATGGAAGTGGTAAATCCTATGTTTTGGTATGCCATACCCATTGCATCGTAATACCAATGTGCTGGATAATTAAGTGTATAAATATTATCGTTAAAGTTGGTGGTAGTTTGTGTTAACAACACATCTCCTGTTTCAGCATCATAAGCCAGATTATTTGTAGATACAACAGAGCCTAAATCTTTTGCAATGACCTCTTCCAGTAACCCAAACCGCTGTACCACCTTAGTAGTACTAGCACTCCTAAATTGGGTTTGGTCACTCGAATTATGTGGCCATATCATTGGAATAGGTATTGTCAGAATAAACAATAATATTACATCAGTATTAATGTTTACTGACGGAGTAATGGTCAAATTCTGTTGTTCTCTCATGTCTGTAACCATATCAAAGAAAACGCCTATTTCTGCATTTTCTACATTACCGTTTTTATGAATTACTTTAGCAGTATTAGATAGTCGCTTACTACCATCTGCTAAATAGGGACTACTTTTGTATCGGTATTCAATAGAAGATATGGGGATGGTTTTTCCTTCGGGATACACTTCCTGAGATTTAGGTTTCCCGTGCATGTCATTTACTTCAATGGCATAACCTTGCGATGCCGTCATAAAATCTTTTGAAGTGGTCGAAAAAAGAGAAAATATACTGAAAGGATTCGATTTATCTCTATGATGTCTCAATTCTGTTTTTGAAGTAATGGTTGGAAATTCTTTTGCCGTATAAAATTTATGTACCACCTTTCCTGTCGCATGTCTTTTAACCCCAAGATGTTCAATATTTTTAACCGTTACTTGACTATAACCAACTGAGGGTGTTGGAAAGAAAGATTCTCCATAAGGTTCCTCCTGATAAAATCTGTCATCAGGAACCAAAGCATTGTCTACATTAAAAAATACGGGTTGTCTCCATGGGTTTTCTTCCCCTCCAATCTGAGGTTCATACGCAGCTACACCCGATGAAATTACTTGTCCGTTTGCTAAAATTTGAGTGTAATCATATTCCTGACCATACTCGGAGTGAGATGCTGTTGAAGCTGTCATACTATCCCATTCATCATTTATTCTCAATTTTTTAACCCTAACTCCTCCTCCTTGTTTCTTCCCATTTACATTATTCAACCTAATCCAAGATTTCTCAGTATTAATTTTCCTACCCCTATCCATATCATAAATGCTTTGATTAGGTGATTTGAGCATATCTTTAAAGTTGACAAATGTTTGTACCAACGCATTGATATAATCAAAAGCAAAACCAGCATCTTCATCCACCACAGGCTGATTGAATATAAATTTTGATAAATACAAACGTCCAAACTGTACACCAGCTTTAACTATTGGATTATATATTCCTGATGCTTCATCTCCTAAACTAACAGGGTGTAATTTTACCCATCCTTGTGAACCTGAAATTCCTTTATCAATTATTTGTGCATAACCTGGAACATAATCAAATCGACCTCCTCCAAAATCAACTAAACACTTGAAATACAAATAGTTTATTCCACCAACATAATCATTAATATTTGAGCTAGATGGATCTAGATTGAAATAAAGTTTACTATCGCCCGTAAGATTAATAGAATTACCAGATATTGGATTTCCATTATTGGAATTATTTGTCACTCCCGAAAGCTTAAACATCTGCATGGCTTTTTTATTCTGCACATAAGCATAATCGTCCGATTCATAATCTACTTCAATCTTTCCACCTGAAGGCAAATCAATTCGAGTTAAACTCCAAGCAGCAGCATAAGTGTTCTGTAAATTGGGGTTTGTTTGGTCAACATAAGGAAACTCTCCGTTTGAAAGTGTCGTACTATTTGGCTTATAATTTCCCCAACGGTCATAACCTTTTAAGTTATATGTTGGGTTAGAATTAGAATAGGTAAATTCATAAGGTGTTAACTTTCCCTTCTTAGATTTTCTATAAGTAAAAAATACTTTTTTAAGAGTAAGTTTTCCTTTCTCATTTTCTATATTAGGCGTATTAGCATTCCCGTCATGGTCATAAGGTTGTATATCATTATTTGGAATCAACTGACATAAAGAATAATCATAAACAAAATGCACTTCTTTAATTGGTGTTCCATTATCTCCGTTTGTTTGATACTCTTCTTGGGTATATAGACTAATTTTTCTTAACAACTTCATTCCACCAGAACTTTGTATAGCTCCATTTTCATTTCCCACTCCTTTCGCATCATTCCTATCTTCCAAATGAAAAATGGCAACATAATTTTTGGTTTCAATTTTCTCTAAATACCTCAATTGTTTAGTGCCATAAATGTAACTTGCTTTATCATCTTCTGTTGTTGATAACAATCCTTCATTATATGAAGCTTTATTAGCTCCAACAGGAGTTCTCCAATTGTAAGCATAAGCTCCTGAATACGTAAATTTCGTGTATGTTCCAAAATCTCCCTTACTTGGTCCTTGTATTCCGTCTATATCAATATAATCAGGGCTTAAAACTGCTGTAAGCAGATACGAATGAGCATAAGCAGGTGTTTTGGTTTTACTATAATAATGGTCTACCCCATTTTCATTACTAAACGAATTATCTCCAGGTATATAATCGACTAAACCTTGTCCATAATCTTTTGTATAACTATCCTTAATTGCAAAAGTTACTTCTTCTTGCGTATTGTTATATAAAGGTATTCCATAAACGTAACGAGCTCCTTCAGTATTTAATGTGGTAATTTCGCCTATATGATGATTTGGAGCAGAACTAGTAGGTGTTTCAACTCCCATTCCATCTGCAACTTCTTTTTTACTTAAAAAAGAAATTAATTGGTTTCTTTTTTCTCTTTTTTGCTTCTGATTATTCGAAATGGTAACATTAGATCCCCCAGCTAATTGATTGGATAGAGCAACATTAAAATCGGAAATTTTATTCAATTCAAATCTCACAGCACTCGTTCCGCCCATTCGTGCCATAAAAGTTGGGTCTGATGTTACCGACTTTTCATTCGCTTCTTTTAAATAAAAATTCTCGTAATCAGGCGTTGGTTTCGTTGTTCTGTAAGCAACATAAGGTGCTGCTCCATTATTTACCCTCCATTTGCCACTTGTTCCGTTTGATATTGTTATCGCTGCATTATATCCAGCATGAGCCAATGCTCCAACACCCAATTCTGCTCCGACAGATGTACTAGCACTGAATGTGTTCGATTTAGCATCAAATACGTGACCAACATCATTTCTAAATGCACGGTAACTACCTCCTACTCCTTGTCCATTAACTGAAAACAAATCATTAGTTAAGTTAGCTAAAGGTAACCCAGGAGTTGTGGCACTAAAACTGCCGTCTTTCTCTCTATTAAAATCCATGATAGCATTATCATTTCCTTGCCCTTGTTCTAAAAAGAAATAACCATAAGCAGGATTGCTTTTACTCCCATTTGCTACCGTTTGTTCGGAATAGAAACCGTTAATTGAAAACGCAGGATGAGCTCCAAAAGCTTCTGCTCCTACATTAGCTCTCATTGATATATTATAACTAAACATGGAAGTACCAACTTGCGGTGTAAAAGTAGGTTGTCCAAAATTGAAATTTGCTCCAACAATTCCAATTGGCATCTTAACAAAAGATGTACTAGTATTAATGGTCAACTGTTGCATTCCTGATCTATTGTTAAAAGAGGACCCTATTTTAATGTTTAAAGGTAGATTTCCCAATCCTGCTATTTTGGTTGATAATGAGAGTTCAGGAGAAATGGATATTCCACCTGCACTATTTGAAGTGATTCCTAAACCACCTGTTAATGCCCCAGAATTCTTACTGCCAATTGATGCATTGATTCCCATACCCAATTCAAGACCGACACCTACATAGTTGTTATAATTTATACCGTAAGAAACTCCCGCTCCTAAACCAACGATGTTTTTATCTAAACCAATTAATTCCAAATCAACCCCAAAGTTTGCTCCAAATGTTCGGTTGGGTTTCATCGAAACCTCATTCTCAATCATTTCTCCATTAAAATCATCTGGTATTCCTCTTAATCCTCTGTTGATAACCCCAGGGTTAATGTTCCAACCCAATCCTACCCATGATGCCTCCTGATCCATTGATATTCCTGAATTGTAACTCAAATTAATTGGATATCCCTCCACATCTAACAAGGGTATATTATAGGTAAAATCACCGCTAAATAAATCTACCATTTCTGATGTGCCTACTGGTTCAAAGCTTTGAACTTCGGGCTGGCTTGGTCCACCAGTTAATGCAAATGCATTTTGTGGAAGTATGTTTAAACAGAAAAAATAAACAGCCATCAACACCGAAAAGCTCTTTTTTAGTTTCTCTTTTATCTTTAATCTAATCTTTTTTGTTACCATAGTTATATCGCTATTTGAGGTATATTATCCAATTCTGTTGACAACCATCTGAATTTTACTATTCCCTTGTTAAAGACTTTCTCGTTAAAAACCAATGTTCGTTCTTTAGTATCTTCCATTAATTCTTTAGGAAACCCTAATAAAAATGTTGAGTAAGGAGCTATGTTGTATATTCTTTCAAAATGAAAAATCTCGCAAGGTATCGTCATATTTTCTGTTTCAAGTACAATATCATGTTGCATGGAAAAAGCATAATATTCTATTCGCTTTTCATACTCGGTTGGTGAAGAAACTTGATATTTGACAAATTCCTGATTAAATTGTGGAGCTTCAATTCTCAACATATAATATTCATAGTCTTGGTATTGAAGTGCTAAAGAGACTACTTTCTGTTGGGTTAATTTTTCATCCTTTGCATCATTACATATCATATAAGCAGTAGGTAAATGATACATTGAAAATTTTAAATCATTAATTGTTTTAACTTTTACCAAGCCACTTTCAGAGCTCTTTACCCATTTCACATATTCTAGTGGTGTTAGTGACTGTGTCTTGAAATTAATGGTATTCTTCTTATTGTCATTTCCAAATATCAGCCCATTGGATTGTTGGTCTTGATCACTTTCAACATCTTCACTTAAATCGGAGCAGGACAACATTCCTAACATAAGAAAGAATAGCCCATAATATCCATATTGAGTCAACTTCACCATTTAAATGTTACCTTGATATTTTTCATTAATATAGGTGATAACTTCTTTAGTAATGTCTTTTGGTTCGCTACCATAAATCACATTTCCAGCTTCATTTTTACCAAATATAAAATCATAATTCCCACTTAATCCATAGTCTTTAATATATTGGGTCATTTGTTCAATTATCTGAGCATCGTACTTCTGTGTAGATTCAACAGCATATTCTTCAAAATTTCTTTTTTGTTCTACATAGACCTCCTGCATTTTGTTGAACATTATTATATCTTCCTCCTTTGGTTTTTTCTCCGTATCCAGCTTGTTTTTTAACCGCTGTAAATCAAACATCAGACTATCTAAATATATTTTTTGCGTTGTTGTTTCTTTTTCAAATTTCTTCTGCAATTCCTGTTTTAATTGAAATTTTTCAAAAACTTGATTGACATCTACAAATGCAACTGTAGCTACTTCACTTTTTTCTGCTTTTGATAAGTATAGAAAAATACTTATAGCAAGTAATACAACAAACCCTGATATATTAAGAATATCTTTTTTACTCAACATAAAACTTCAATTTAAAGTGTTCTTTCTTTTCGTTTAAAACTTCCAATATATAATAACCTGATTTCAGTTGATAAGGCTGTAAGTCTAATTCAAACTGGTTAAATCCCGATTTTTTTAAACTCAACTCACTTACTGCTCTAGTTTCTACCTCTCCCTCTTTACTCTCAGCTTTGTTTAAATTTGGTTTTACCTCTTTATTTTTTTCATCAAATATTTTACATTTTATGGTTACAGGCTCATATTTTTCCTTGAATGTGAAGAAAATACGTTCGTTTTGTACAACATAAAAACTCCCATCCAATTCTTTCTTTAAAGTGGCAAACATAAAGTCGGTAGGTTTTACTTCTTCTTTGAGGCTAAATTTCCATGCTTCAGTTTCATTCACCACACTACCATTTAAGATTTTCTGTACTTTCCAACCATAATGCTTACCTTCTTCTAGTTTTGGAGCATCTAAAGCATATTGTACCTGATGCTGGGTCAGGTTGTTTTTCATGAAAATGGGTGACTTCATTTGAATGCCTGATTCAGCTGATTGATTTTTTTCAAGTTCAACTAAAAGCAGACGAAATGATTCTCCTGGAGCCAATAAGTTAAACGGTTCATTATGCATCCACATCAATAACGGGTTTTTTGTTTCTATCTCTTCGTCGTCTGAAGGATAAATCAAATACAACATACCATTGTCGTTGGCATCAAATTCCTGACAATATTCATCACCATCTTCAAATTGGGTTACAGGGATAATTCTAACACAATACTTAAAATTACCTGTTGGCAATCTTTTATTAATCTTCAAAAAATTAGCTTGAGTAGATGAACTATAATTTACAACAGAGATGTTTAGCTGACTAGATGTTAAATTATTCATCCCTTTTTTCAATAAAAAAGGATTGGTTACAACTGATAAAAGCTTTTCATTTGAGGAATTAACTAATTGTGCTTCGATGTAAAAATTAGTCTCCGAACCATTGTTAAACACCATGATTTGAACCAAATCCGATGGTGCCACATTATACATACTTGCCCTTGAGGATGTAATTGATATTTGTGCTGTAAGGCTGGATAAACAGATTACACTCGATAGTAAAACGAGCAATCCTTTAATGTATCGAAAAGCGTTCATAAACTTTATAGAAATGAAGTAAATATTATTTTTAAACAGTGTACTGTTTAAAACTTTCAGTTTCTAAAAGTATAATAAAAATTAAAAAAACAAAAAAAATATTTGATGTTATCACAAAAAAATGACGACTAACCTATCTAAACCTACTACCAAACTACGTTGAGTGTAGTATAAAAAAAGTATGGATATTGGTTTGCTCCTGTTATTGCTAAGCTATTATAATAATCTCCTAACACTAATTTTTCACCACTTAAACTCCACGATAGATATTTGGTAATTCTATACTTTAACCTAGTTCCATAACCAACTTGTGGTGTCAACTTATCAGAAATTGAATATTTTGCCATTAATGTGATGTCTACTTTTTTCATCATCCATGTAAAGTCATTTTGAAAAAAATCGGTTCTCGCTACACTTGATGTATCATTTGATTGAAACCTATTGTAGCTAAACATTTCCTCCCATTTATCTTTATAACCAATTGTTGATGAAATATTATAATTATGATACACTCCTACTACACTGTCGTTTTGTAAATTATATAGTGAATATACTCCAGTAACATTTAATGTGGTATTTTTTATCCTGTTGTTATGAGTTGCAATTAAATTTAAAATCTGATTGTGATTAGTAATATCAATTCCTTCATCTTTAAACATTATTCGCTGAACAACGGGTCTGTAATCAGCTTTTAAAGTTATTTTTTTAGTTAATCTAAAAGTTGCATCTACACCATACCCAATCAACAAGTTTTTGTATGCATACATGTTTAGTAAATTATCTTCTTCTCTCCTAATAAAACCACCAACAGTAAGTTTTTTACTTAATTTCTGTTTTAATTTTGCTTCATACCGTATGTTGTCGTTTCTTAAAAACCCAACTCCAAAACTTTTAAAAAATGGGTCGATTATCCGATAAGTTAGTTTTAAGGTTGTTCTATTTTTAAAAAATGATGAATTACTCTGAATTAAGGCAGCATTCGTTCTATCTTGAAATCCCAATAACTGTTCAAATACCGACGACTGCTCTCCGTAATTTACATTGTCAATTTGTAATGCCGAACGCCCATAAACTGCATCTATAGAATGTTTTTCATTCAACAACCATTTTCCATCTATTTCAAGCACATAGTTTCGTTCTTTCTCATCAGAACTTTGGTTTAAATAATTTGTTTTTCCAACACCATACATCCCTCCAATATATAAATGTGTTTTTTCTTTTTCTCCATAACCAAGTTTTAATGCTGTTATTCTTCTTCCCTCATCTATATTGGTAAAATCGAAAAAATTGTACAAATTCTTCATTTTATAGATACTGTTCTGTATAAAGTTACTGGTCAAGAAAATGTTATTTATTGTTTTCCCGTAAGTAAATGCCACGTAAGCCTTATTCTGACTATATTCTACATTTATTCCTGTCATTGGCATATTGTTTACAAGAAAATAAGAATGGTTAGGATTAATTATTCCTAATTCAAATTTCTTGATGTAACTCAAAAATGTTAACACTTTAGCTCCTTTTTTCTGTTTCAATGCTTGTTTCTGGTCATCTAAATTTACCTGATTCATAACATCTAGTTTCGCTAAACTTTGGTCTATCTCTTTTAATTCATTTTTTAATTCTTTGTATTTATTTTTTGATTCTTCATTCATTTCAAAAGCTTTTGCTTTTGTTTGGTTTAACGAATCTAGAGTTGCACTGTTTTTTAAAGAATCCATATTTAATGAATCAAGGCTTGGTTTCTCTATATTCAAATTTTGATATTGAGCTAAACTATCTGATGCTTGTTGTTTAGATGCTTCTGCATCCTTTTTGCTAATTTTCTTTTTTGCCTTTTTTTCTTCTTTTTTCTTTTTCTTCAGTTTATGTTTAATATCTGCTTTGTACATAGCTAAAGAGTCTAACAGGTATTCTTTGGTAGATTTTGCTATCTCTAATCTTCTTTTGTTTTGCAGCTTAATTTCTTGTTTATCTTTTTTATCTACATCTTCCTTAGCTAAAGCTTCTTTATTTTTTAGCTTTATACTCTTCATGTCTATCTTTAAAGAATCTTTGATGCATTTTTTGTCTTTTCTAATCAAGTACATTTCATCCTTTTTAGCATAAAGCTCCTTTCTTCCTGAATCTTGTTTCTTTTTTTCTTTATTTAATGATTTTAAAGAATCCTTCCCTTTTTCTTCTGCTTCTTTCTTTATGGCATCTGAATCTAAAATTTTATCTTTCATCGACATTTCGTAAAATGCAATTTTCTGCACTATCGTTTGTTTAACCTTCATCAACGAATCTTTTTTTGCCATAATGGCTTGCTGCTGTTTCATCTGCTCCTCTTTTAGAAGTTGGATAAATTTTTCTACATCAAACTCTAAGGTGAAATAATTGTTTAGTCCAGAAGCTGTGGCAGTTGTTGAGTATAGAAAAGTGGTTTTAAAAGGTAGAATTTTAATTTTAAACCCTACAGATCCTTGTATTCTAGTATTTGCATCTGGTGGTGTAGGATTTAACAAAATGGGCAGTAATCCATATTCTTGTCCAACTCCTATGTCTCCTTGATAGAAAGTGTTTTTTAACTTTTTACCAAATGTTGACTGTTGAGTTGAATTGTTATTTGTATCAAGTTGTGTTGACGGCATATCAGTCGAAATCAACTGTGCTTTTACTTCATTAGTAAAAATAAGCAACAATAACCCTAATATGATGAGAAATATACGCAATACCTAATACTCATTAAATTAATTTGGTAAAGGTATATAAACTTATTTTCAACATAAAATAATAAAAAATGATGATGTTGTTCGATTCGATAACTGCAATTAAATATCTCAATAATTATTGTTTTCACCCCCCTCTCGAACCTAAAGTTTAAAATCGGCTCCTCTCCTATCTTATATAAAGATTAAAATACCAAAGGGTAATGAAAAGGGTAGCTATTATTTAGGTATCAAAATTTAGATTATTGCAAACCTTAAGGATTCTCCCAAAATCGGATTCTATGCTTATTAAAATATTCAAAATTGTAGCTACTTAAGTTCTGAATTTTTATTGCCTTGATACCCCAATCTTATTAAATGCTAAGGGTTCAATATTGTATCATTTATCGTGTATCGCGATATGCAATATGTACAATATTATTATACATTGTTATTTCCAAATTCTTGGCTCGAAAATCATTTGTCTACTAATGATATTCTAACGAAGTACCCCCCTATCGAACCTAAGGTGTATAATTGGCTCCACTCCTATCTTTAAGTTATATAAAACTGCTTTTGGGTAATGAAAAAGGTAGATTATTTAATTGGTTCAATTAAACTCACTTTCCAATAACGCCAGTACCTCTACACCAACATTCTCATTAAGGTTATTGTCTTTATTCAACACACTTATAAATCCCATTTTACATTGGTGTTTCTTTTGATCTATCTCTTCGTTATCAAAAGGTTTGAATTTGTTCTCTCTTGTATTTCCAGGGTATAGAAGCATTACTTTTTCAGCATCCCAAAACCTACTGTAAGCATACATTTGACGTAAATCTTGAACAGAGGCTGAGCTATTACCTGGTCGCTTCCATTTCGTGTCTATTATTATTCGTTCCTTAGTTTCTTTATTATAAATTTCAATATCTGGCCGAAGTGAGTTTGAACCCCAAAATGGTTTGTTAGATTGTCCTGTTATTTTTAACTCTTCTCTATGTTCTACTACATACTTTCTAAGCATAACCAGCACATATTCCTCCCACAACTGGTTCATATCAAACAATAATGAAAGCATTCGTTCTCTTCCATGGCTAATGTCAGGAGAATAATTAAGAATGATCAATCTAGCTAGTTCAAAAGCGTATGAATAAGGAGCAGTTTTTCGATTTAAGACAACACTATTAATATGTTTTGCCGTTATCGTTTTTCTTTCAACATCTGGAAAAGTCAACATTATCCTTTTACATAAATTATAAAGCCTACTACCTTTTGTAAACTGCTCAACTATATCTATTGCTGACAGTAATATCTGATGGATTAAATGATTAGTATCGTATACTTGGTGACTAGTGTAAAAACGCTCCTTATGAACTAGGTTATGTCTAATGTCACCTGCAAATTCTAATTTCCCTTTAAGTGCTTTAACATTAGAGGATTCTTTTCGATACTGCTTAATCATTCCTTGTCGGATGAGTTTCTCAATTTCAAAAAGATAGAGCTCAAAATAAACTTCAAGAAGATTTAAATTCTTTCTACTCACATTAGCTGAACCAGCAGTTTGTGCTTTTAATCGACCACACTTGGTTAACATTTCTAACAATACTCCTTGCCAATTGGAGCTATCGTCTCCTTTATCAGCTTTTGGATTAATTTGAACCAATACTCCATCAATTTGTAAAACACCAACAAACTGATTAAATTTTAACCCATTATGAAGCACCTCAAAATACTTGCCTTCGTGAAGCATATTGAGTTTAACAAAAGCATCCCAGTGAACCTTCTTAAACCCTTCTTCACCAATTAATAGCTTTTCATGCTCATATCGTTGTATTACATTCAATTTAATTGAGATTCAGTTATTTTTTCAGTAGATCCAATCAACTTCATGCTAGTAATTGCCTCTATCATTTCATTATCAGAAAATTTTGAAACATCTTTTAGGTCATATATTTCACCTTCAGTGTCAAAATCATCATGTTTTGTAGCAAATAGTATTTTGGATTTTTTTTCTTTAACGAAAAATTTATCGCCTATTACCATTTCTAATTTGCGATAATCTCCATAAAAATATTCTTGTAATAACGGAATGATATTATTGTGAAAGCTTCTTTTTAAATCTTTTAAAGAAGATACATTCAATAAGTAAGAATGACCAATAGTATGATCCCTATCTATTAATACCGAAATTCTTTCATTAATGGTTTTTAAAAGATTAACGAGATTTAACTCTCCTATCATACCCTTTTCAGCTTTACCTTTCTCAGTAATTAATTCTGGAATTGGCATCATTTCTTCAAAAACAAATCTTCTCCTTAAAGCTGTATCTAAAGCTTCCACACTCCTGTCAGCGGTATTCATTGTTCCAACTATAAACAAATTAGGTGGTACCGAGAACTTCTTCTTTGAATAAGGAAGTGTTAATCTTATCTCATTATCCATTCCTGTTCTCTTATCCTCTTCAATTAAAGTAATCAATTCACCAAAAATAGCTGATACATTTCCTCTATTTATTTCATCTACAATTAACACAATTGGAGCCGCTGTTGAACCTTTCTCTATTACAGCCTTAGTGTATACACCAGAATCAAACTGCTTTACCAATTCACTGGCTTCTATTTCTACATTGATATCTTCATCTAAAATTACCTCTGGTTCAAAGTTATTAGCTTCAAATTCTTTTAAGGCTTTAAAAACCGCATAAAATTCTGAAGACCTAGGCGAAACTTCCGTTGTATCTCTAATTTCTTGAAGGGATATTATTTCATCTGGTGATTCAAATTTATCATATAATTTTTGTAGATTCTCCTTTGTTAATGGAGCAACATGAGTTGCACTAGACCCTTTAGCTCTCGCCTTAATGGAATCCATCTTATTGATTAAATAAATTTCAACATCTTTACCGTTCATCGTCTTACAAATGAAAAAATCATCCTCATTTATTTTGTTTCGAGCCATTTCAATAAACGCTTCATATAATTGAGAATAGGTATATGAAGTTTTCGATTTAATCGCATTCTGATGCTCAAGGTATGCATTGTATGCTGCTCTAGCACAAGCTATTTTAAAAATTCCAGGACTTATTTCATAATCTATATCATTACTATCATTATCATCTATCAATCTTGGTTTAATTCCCTCAACGAAATCCTCATAACTCATGGATTGATGAAAAGTTGTAAAAAGAATTTGATTTTTCTTAACCAAAAGATCATAATCCTCTTTAATTACTTTACGTTCTTGATTCTCAATAGTGCTCAAAGAAACATTACGTACAAGTGAAACCGCTTTAGCTACTGTTTTATAGGTTTTTCCAGTTCCTGGAGGGCCGTACAAAATTTGATTTAATGGGTTTTCCATAAAATTATTAGTTTTAATTTGGGATGCAGATGCACTATTTTTATTGTTCTCGTCTTGTAAGTCTATTCCATAATACTTATTAAACAATATTTTATTAGCTGTCGACAGATCCTTCACCTCTTTAAAAGTTGAATTTCCACTTGGCAACCATTCTGACTTATTTTTTAAATCATGAGTATTATCAATTAATGCAGGCTGAACCATTTCAACTTCTCTACAAATCCAACCGCTACCCAAATCAACATTAACTTTAGTTTTTACATCTACAGCATCAGATTTAATTCTATAAAACCCTCCCAATCTCTTTTGCCCATAAGTTAGATATACATAATCGCCTATTTTAAGGTCGTTTTTAAAAAGATTACCTTGATTTTTTTTAGTTGCACTATGCATAACAATTAAATTATTATGCTCAAATACATTAATAGGGTCTATATGTTTAAAATTAGGATCTTTTAAAAAGCTACCCATTGAAATTTTAAACACTCTATGCCCGTTTAATTGTATTTGCTTTAATTTTTCCATAACGTATTTCCTAGATTCATCAACGACTATAAAGTTTAATTGCTCTAAATATTTTTTGGCTTGATTCGCATGAAAATCATTTGGATGCAACTCCTTTCCATTCGCATATTTATTGGCAATTGAAATAACATATTTAGGAGCATATTGTTTTCCTTCATAATCCAAATAATAAGAATAGGAGGCTCGTGATTTAGGCATTTCCGATTTTCCAATTTCTTCAATCGCCTTTTTTATATGTTCTTCTGTTATGTTAGTTGGTATCATAATCAATTTATTTCTCCTTATCAATGCTTACTTTACTTGTTTCACTACAAACTAACTCTCCTAAATCATTTTCTATTAAGTCCTTAATATCTCCTTTCCCATTACAGGTTTGAAAACCATTTTTTGAAGATGCTTCAATTGTAATTCTACAACTAAAAAAAGCATAAAAAACCCTAACATCATCAATCTCACTATAATAAATTGAAGAATTATCTACTTGTATTACATTAATATCGCCTTGTATTTTATTAAATACAATTTCATCAACTAATATTATTTTTTCTTTTGATATATAATCATCATCTTCAATCGACTTTTTTATAATCTCTACTATTGCGTTCGCTGGTATCATCTAACTAATTATTAATTATTCTATATTTTAAAATTGTTTGATCAATCCTCTGAGCTAAATTGGTATAATGACTTCATTTCCATACCCTATTTAAGAAATTATTCTTAGTTTAGGTTAATTATATAAATTATAATCCTTCTCGTAATTTAAGTATATCACGAGAAATAAAATAAAGTCCGTTAATTCTACCGTGATTTTGCAAATAACTTAAGGCTTCTTTTTTTGAGTATTTACTAATTATTTCATATTGAAGTTCAAAATTCGCCATTGCTCTATCTCTAAGGACTTCTGAGCCATATTTATTATTAAGTTTTAATAATTCAATATAATTCAGTATCTCTTCACCACCAGTATTAACTACATTAAATACCCCATTTAATAATTCTATTTTCATACTATCACCAAGTTGTAATTGATAAGGAGAAAAAATAGGGTTTTTTATTCCTCTTCCTTTACCTTCTTCAGCTAAATTACATGCAATGCAACTAGAAATTAAATTTTCAGCAGTACAAGAAAGAAAAGGATATTCTTCCTTAGGTAAAAAATGTTCAACATTAGAATTAGGTTTGATACTAATTGTATCAGTATCGCAATAAGGGCAAGCATACAACTTATTTTCTTTTTTAAAATTGGAATGAAAAATAGTTCTTGAAAATTCTATGTTCATAAAACTATCCCATAATTCAATTTCACTCCAAAACAATCCATAGAAGTAGTTTACAAATAAATCTTTTATTTCAACTGGATGATTATATTGAGGTAAATTGAAATTTAAATTTTCTAAGCTGTTTGTTTGACAAATAAATACATTATACTGTTCCTTTAATTGTTTCTCATCAAGTAATACCAATTTAATTAAAAGATTTATAAAAGTATTATTCTCTTTTTTTGATATAAAATAATCTATAATGCCCGAATTTTTTAGACTAGTTTTATTGTATAATTCTCTAATATCTTTTTCCGTTGTCACTCCTTTTTCAGAACAAAAAATAATAAATTCAAATGTAGGTTGTATAATACGTTCCTTATAATCCAGAAGGATTTCTTTATTTTCTTTATTTGTTACAAACCACATTACTCAAATTCACTTAATCGTTTATGAAGTAAAAATTTATATATCGAATCACCCAAAATTTTATCTAACTCTACAAGCTCATCCTTCGTGCTTTCAGGGTCTGATATTTTTATTAATATTTTTTCTTCAACTGAGTTTAGCCCATAGCTTTTTTCATGTAGAGCTAACATAAGCTCTGAATTGGAAGCCAAGAAAGTATTTTTCTGAACAGTAGTCCCAGTTTTATTGCCTAATCTCAAAATATTAGTTTTAGGCACTGAATTTATTAATGTATTATCATGAGTCGCTATTAAAAATTGAGCATTATAACTCTGAAACAAGCATTCCATGAATGTAATCAATTGTTTATTCCATATTTGGTCTAAATGTAATTCTGGCTCTTCAATTATTACGAGAGAATCATCTTCAATTCCATTGAGTATCGAAATCATTCTTAATAAAAGCATTTTCTCTCCTGCACTCATAATATCAAGATAGATTTCTTTTCCCTCTCGAAAAAACAAGAGATCATTTATATAAACTTCTTCATGCTGCACAGCGCTATCCATTTTCTTTAACCACTTATTATTAATTAATTCCCAATCACCATTACCTCCTCTACCACCAACCAGGACTTTAAATCCAAAATTTAAATTAAATCTTTGAAGTACTTCCGACAGACCAGAGTCTGAATTATTGATTAATTTAATAAATCGTAGTATTCCTCTTGAAATACTTCCCAATTTATAATGATTTTTTCCATAAATGTCAGTTATATTATAGTTTCCAAGCAACATATAACCTATAAAATTTACTGGCCGTCTATTTGGATATTCAGCATGCAATGAGAATGCAGATGTTACTACAGACTTTGGACAGTATGAAATAAATGAGCTAAACTCAATAAAATCTTCTTCAAGATTAATTACTTTTTTATCTAAAATATTTGAGTTTTTTTTTGGTAACAATTGAACTTTGTTGTAACTATCAAAAGTCAATCTAATTACATTTTTTTCATGAATTATAACAACAGGTACAATCTTCTCTCCGTATTTAATCTTGTACTTTAAAATAAAGTCTGCATCAATTTTTTCAGAATATCTTTCAATATGATGAAATAACCGTGAAATCAATCCTAATATTGTTGTCTTTCCACTGCCATTTCTACCAACAAGCAAAATAACATTTAGATCAAGATAATCATTGTTTTTCTTATCTGGAAAATGTACTAATTCACCTTTCTTAAATAATTTATAATCTTTTAAGAATTCAATACTTTCTATAATCATGAAATATCCTTATTAGTCTATAATTTCAACCTCTCAATCTCCTCCAACAACTCCCTAGCATCACCATCCGTTGGTAATTGTTCTACCAACTCTCCTTTAAAAGCTTTGGCTAAAACGATTTTTAGGAGAATTTCCTTCCCTGATCAATTTTGATTTAAAGACAATACAATTGCTCTAAAACTTTCTAAACCTGATTCTAAATTCTCGATAATATCAATAGCTAAAACATCAGGATCTGGCAAGTTATCCAAATCGGCTAACGATTTATCTTTAAGCCAAGTAATATCCAAACTGGTTTTATCACGAGCAATAATTTCGTCGTAAGTAAATTTCCTCCATCGTCCTTCGGGGTTGCTTTCGGCGTTATAAGTTTCTTTTCGTTTAAAACGGTTTTCGGGTTGGTATAAATCAATAAAATCTTTTAAATCATTAAGTTTTAAAGGATTTTTTTTCAGCGTGTGATGAATGTTTGTTCTGTAATCATACACCCACACCTCTTTTGTCCATGGGTCTTTGCTAGATGGTTTTCCATCAAAAAACAACACATTAGCTTTTACTCCATTGGCATAAAAAATTCCTGTTGGCAAACGTAATATGGTATGTAAATCGGTTGTTTCCAATAATTTTTTTCGAACCGTTTCACCAACACCGCCCTCAAACAATACATTATCGGGTAAAACTACCGCTGCTTGACCTGTTGTTTTAAGCATGGTACGGATATGCTGCACAAAGTTTAATTGTTTGTTGCTGGTGGTTACCCAAAAATCCTGTCGATTATAGGTTAGATCTTCTTTTTCTTGCTCACCATCTTCGTTAGTAAAAGTCATGCTGCTCTTTTTACCGAAAGGTGGATTGGCTAAAATGTAATCGTAACGTGTTCCTGAATCGGTTATTAACGAATCGTTGGGTGAAATAAAATTATCAGAATCGATATCGCCAATGTTGTGTAAAAACAAATTCATTAAAGCCAAACGCCTTGTTCCTGCAACTATTTCGTTACCAAAAAAGGTCTCGTATTTTAAAAACTTACGAGCATCTTTGTCTAAATCTCTGTTTTGCTCAATCCAATCGTATGCAGCCAAGAAAAAACCACCTGTACCACATGCCGGATCGGCAATTGTTTTATTAGGTTCGGGGCGTAAACATTCTACCATTGCTTTTATTAATGCACGAGGAGTAAAATACTGCCCTGCTCCACTCTTGGTATCTTCAGCATTTTTCTCCAACAACCCTTCGTATATATCGCCTTTGTCTTTTACACCCATCAAAATCCAGTTTTCGGCATTGATGAGTGCAATCAATTTATACAACTTGGAAGGATCTTGTATTTTATTTTGGCTTTTTACAAAAATTTGCCCCAAAATGCCTTTTTCTTTCGCCAATTCACGAAGCATAATGTTGTAATGCAACTCTAATTCCGAACCACTTTTGGTGGTTAAGGTTTCCCAAGAATATGCTGCCGGAATAGGCATTACTCTGTTGTGAGGTGGTTTACTGTATTCATCTGCCATTTTTAAAAAAAGCAAATAGGTTAATTGTTCTAAATAATCGCCATAGCCTACCCCATCATCTCTAAGGGTTTGGCAAAATGCCCATACTTTGCTTACTATACTTGATGTGTTGTTGCTCATTATATTTGAGTTAATTCAAATGCATATTCGTAACTAATTTCGCTTTTATTTTTTTCGTTTTTCTTCCAAGCTTCTTCTAAATGACTCAATTCAATGATATCACTGGTACTTGTAGATTTAAATACGGTTGAAACCTTATTTAATACTTCTAATTCCGTTTCTGAAAACAAATCAGCATTAAATGGTCTATCTGTTCTTGCAAAAAACTGTTCTCCTGTATATCCATCAGGAAATGTTTTGTAAAAAATATCTATTTCATCTTTGTTGGCTAAAAATTCAAATATGCTTTGAAAATTATGAGGTACGGGTCCCATATCTATCGCTTTATATCTTACTCCGCTTATGGAAAAACAACTTTGTTTAAACATTAAAAAATCGGCATAAAACAACAATTTATTCATTTTGGTTTTAAATGGTGCTATATGTTCTGAAAAATAGACCACCATTTCGGTAAATTTTTCAAAATTTGGATTTCGATAGCCTGAATAAATATCTGCCAAACGGTTTCCGAGCAAATAATCTTTCAAATTGAAATCAAAAATATTTCGTTTTCTCTCTTCAATCAATAATTGGGTTTTTTGAATATATTTTGTTTTGGTTTTATCATCCAATAAATCGCACAACTCAACCAAATCAATAAACTTCTTAGGGTCGTCTATCATTTGTATTAATCTTGCGTTCGAAACACTTGGCATTTCACCCGATTCGTATTGACGATAACTGTTAACGCCAAAACCTAATATCTCAGACATCTTTGCTGCCGATAAACCATATTTTTCACGAATTCTGATAATTTCATCAGGAAATGGAATATTGAACTTATCTCGGTATTGGTTATATACCTGGTTCATATTCACTTCATCTAATACTGTGGTCGTAAATTGTTCTCCACTATCCTCACATTTGTAATAATGAAAAACAATTTCAAATGTTTCTTTTCTGAAATCCATTGATCTGCGTTCTTTTGTCAATGTCATTGCTGCTCCTGTTATTGGACTTTTCATAATCTTTTATTTTAAAGGATAGTTCATTCTGTGTTGTGCCAAATGAAAAGAAATACAAATTACACTGCTTCCTGCTGC
This sequence comes from uncultured Vicingus sp., assembly GCA_964398455.1. Lineage (GTDB taxonomy): Bacteria > Bacteroidota > Bacteroidia > Flavobacteriales_E > Vicingaceae > Vicingus. The sequence continues at coordinate 281,543 of CAYNMR010000002.1, forward strand.
ACCCATTGTAATTTTGATATATACTTCCTTTTTTTTGATGATTTTTCCAAAAACCCACATATCAGTACCTTTATATAGTGTTTCTTCTAGTGGACCTTCACTGTAATCTTTTGTTTCGAGTGCTTCGAGTATAGCTTTTCGTTCAATGGGACGAAGCTCTAAATCGACTAAAGCCTGTGCATTTTTACCTCTTTCGTCACGAAAGAGTACGTCCCAAAACCTCATTTTTTCTTTGAAATCTTTTAAAAATGCTGTTACTTCAGTTATTGAACTCATACATTAGTTTGATAGTGCAAAATTATTATTATTATTTATAATTTCAACTATAAAGTTGAAATATATTTCAAAAATTTCATTTATACCAATTTTAAAGTGTTTTTACATCTTCAGTTATTGATACTTCAAAATTAGTTGCATTAAATTCTGCTTTTTTCAAAAAATCAGCAGCAGAAAGTATAAAATAATTTGCTCTGTTTGGGTTGAGCCTAAACTGGTGTATACGGTACAGAAAATAATTTTCGGGGTGTTGTTCTAAATATTCCTTCTCATTGATTGAAAAGTAGAATGGTTCATCTTTACTTCCTGTTGTGGTTTTTACTTCAATGTGTATTTCGTTTCCGTTGATGTCAAAAGAAACCACATCATACCCACAACCATCTTTTACTTTGGTTACCAAATCGGCTTTTTCAAAAAGCTTTGCTTCCTTTAGTTTGACTTTTTCAAATTCAATTACCAATTCTTCTCCCGCATCACCAAGTAATTTTGTGGAAGTTTGTTTTTGCGACCAGTCGGTAACATGTCCTTGAAAAGTTCGCTGTCTATTTACATAAGATTTTGTTTTTGCTGGTGGTTCAACTTGTTCAAACCGATTATTTTCATTTCCAACTTTAGAAATAGGATTTATCAGATTTTCTAATTCATCATAAAGCGAAGCGTACTTGTAAAAAAATCTTGTAGTTTTTTCTACTAACTTATCCCAATCTAAGGAAGTTAAATCGTCTTTAGGTATTAATAAATCATTGTAGCCTGATTGTTTTACATAAGCATCGAACTGATTTTGCTTTTCAATTGATAAAACACCTTTTTTTGAGTAATTGGAACGAAGACAATCTAAAGAAACATACAACCCACCTTTATTTGAAACACCTACAATAAAAAATACTTTTTTGCTCGATGCTAAACGATACAAGCGAACCCACAAATAAGGTTTAAAAGTGCCTGACCATTGCCAATGATAATCTAAATGAGGAACAAAATTCTCAATCAACGAATTTTCTGCCCACTTATTTACTTTATATACCAAAGGTTTTAGTAGCTGCGCTGCTCTTACATCATCGTTGTTGGCTGTACGGTATTTTTTACCACCAATTGCTTCAAAGTGATCAACATCTTCTTTGGTTATAAAATTGATTCCTTCTTTGTAATAGAGAATCGGGAATTGCAATTCCTTTTCTATATAACCTCTATAGCTTGTGTTCGACTGAAAATCTAACCAACTACCTTCATTGCCTTCGGTCATTTGATAAGCAATTCGGGTAAGGTATTTAAAAGGATATTCTTTGTCGTTTGGAAGTTCTACCCAATAATTGTTCGACAAATAATTATCAGGAATACCATTGTAATCAATGTATTCTCCTGCGTTAATTATATGTTCTCTTTTTATCGGTGATAATTTCATTTTACTTAATCAACTTTTTATCCCAACATTTTTCTTTTATAAAAGCCAAACATTTTTCGGTTTCTGGTTCATTAAACTTTTCGGCTTTGGTTTTATGTTTTTCGCCTTTCAAATCAATTTTCCATTCCTGCATTGATTGTCGAACGGCTTTTAAATCGGTGCTTTGAATATCTTCGATAACCTTACAAACAGTTGCCAGTAGTTCTGTTTTATATGAACGCTCTTTAGCTGGGTATTTTGAAAATATATCGATTAAATCGTTTACGGCAGACTGTGTTTTTTCGGTATTTGGATTGGTACTCTTGAACAATGCTTTTTCATTCAGCACTTCAATATAATTGCCTGATTTTTTGAAATACTGTTTATTGTTAATCGCTTTTTTAATGATTGGGGGATATGGTCCCAAATGCCATCGGTTGTACTCATAATAGGTAGGAATATCATACACCTTATCCATTAAATAGGCATATTTTGCCAAAGTCATTTCTCCATGTTCAATCTGTTTTTGTTTAGATGCTTTGGCAATTATACCCAACAATTGCATTTGATAGAAATATTCGTTCTTAGGTTTGTAAAGGGGAATAACTTTCACTTCTCTTTGCTCTGCAACAGCAGTAACCAATTTCCCTTTAAATGCTTTTTTTAATATACTTTGCCTTAACGCTTCTGCTTGTTGTAAGCTTTGTGTAATGCTTTCTTCCATTTTATCGGCAACACTTAGGCGGCTTTCTATTTCTTGGACGATTAGGTTTTGTTCTTCAAATGGAGGGAATGGAAATAGGAAACTTTTAATTGATGCAATACCTATATTTGCTTGTGTTGTTTCAACAACATACTTTCTAATCTCATCTGTGATTTTTGGAGATAAAGAATAAAGATAAATATATTTTGAAAGAATCAAGTTATGATTTGGTTTTACAACTGCACACGAATAAGAAACTAGAAATTCTTTATCAAAATCGATTAATATATTTTTTCCAATTGTTCCATATCGTGGAAAAATAATATCGCCTTTCTCAGGTTTAATTTTTCTTGATAAGTTTAAATAGTCTTCTTTTGAAATATATTTTGCATTCTCAAAAGATATTTTAAAATCGTTTGTAAAGTCTTTAGTAGAAACGTATGGATATCCTTTTTCTAATTGTTTGGGCATTTTATGGTCTATATCTCCAATTTTATTACAAACTTTTTCAAAAGTGGTCCATTCCCACCCCTTTGGAAGCTCTCCATCTTTTACTTTTTTATTGGTGAGTTTTCCTTCAAAAGCCCATTTCAACACACTTTGGCGGTATGTTTTGAGTTGCTGTTGGGCTGTTTTTAAATCTGCTATGCCTTTATCTAATTCTGAAAAAAGTTCTTCTATTTTGGAAACAATGAGTTGTTGTGTGGCAAGAGGGGGAAGTGGAATTTTTATAGTTTCAAAATTCCCTTTATTAACTATAGAAACAGTTGTTCCAGTGGCTAATTTTTCTAATTGATTTCTAAAAGTTGGAGATTGTGCTTGATAAAAAATATATTTTCCATCAATTTTTTCATTTTCAAGTATTGCATTAATTTGTTGATTGAATGCAGCTTCTCTTCTTACAAATCCTGTTCTACCAAGATTACCAATACAAGTAACTAGTACGGTATTTGGAGGTACAATTCTAGCTTTTGTAGCTCCTTTTAAAGAAAGCATTTCTTCAGTTTCGCTGATCAATCCATCCCATAAATGAGGTGGTTTAAAAAAAGGAACATTGTCACCATAATTAGCCATATCAGATTTTGGAGGTGTTGTGCCAGTAACAACTTCACAAATCTCACTCAACTTCACCCATTTCCATTCTATTGGTAATATTGTTTCTTTTAAACTAAGCATTCGTTAATTTGAAATATTTATTTATACTCTCAATGATTAAATCATAAAAATCTTCATTCTCAAATACCACATCCTTTTCATCGATCTTGTTTCCATTTAAATCATGAATAATTAAATCATTTCTCATGTTAACAAAGTCATATTCATCAAGAAATGGTATATAACTGATTTTGTATTTTGAAGTTGAATAAGAATATCGTTGATCTTCGATTCTTTTTTTTTCACCAATAGGGCTAATCAATTGCCAAAATGGAAAAGTATTAAATTTTCGTAAATCAGTATTATTTTGTTTACAAACAGTAAACATATCAATTAACATTTCGCGATTAGCAATTTTATTCAGCAAGGCAATTATAGGTGTATACGTACCATAAGCAAAAAATTGATTTGTATTGTTTAATAATTTAGTTCTCGTTTCATTTACTAAACTACTTATACCTATTTCTTTAAGATGTATTATATCTCTAAGAGAAATTTTATCATTCTCAATTAATGCATTAAAAATATATTTAAGTGCAGGAAGTATAGGAGTCTTTATACGTCCATTTATATCATCCAATTCTGGAATGATGGAATACATCATTTCTTTGTTATTATAAGAAAAAGGATGTGTACTGTAGAATTTATTGATATAGCCTCCAAAATCTACCTTTTTACCATATCGATGTTGAAAAATGTGTTTAATATTATTGAAGTCGCAAACCAATATTATTTTATCGAATCCAAACTTATTTGTTTCGAAAATTAGATTCTGTTGAGAGGAATCATAATGTGCAGATATTACATTAAGGATTCTAAACATATGTTCAGGATCCATCCTATCTAGATCATCAATAATTAAAACAGTTTTTTTGCTAGTTTGTTCTTCTATTTTAGCGACTTGCTGCCGAATGATATGCGTAACAAAATTATCCTCATAAATACTGCCTTCTTTTTCTATATAATCTTCAATATAATTATTGGCAATTTTCAAACCATCAACGTTTTGCTCATCATGGTATTTGAAAAATTCATCTTTCAATGCATCAAGTTTTTCAAACATTGTATATATGTTTTTTCCAACACTTGGAATTAACAACAAAAATGGAGCAAGAATTTTATGAATATTATCTTTAATAAATTTTGGAGCAGATTTAGCATATTCAGCATCTACTTTATCAAATTCAGTATTTTTTTCAACTATTAATTGGTACAGAATATCCGTTTTGATATACCTAAAAATATCTTCATTACTAGCTACACTATAGTTTACTGGAAAAACTCTAAAAACTTCATACTCATTTTTATTTTCTTCAAAGTAATAATTTAAAAATGTTGTTTTACCTTGTCCATAAGGTGCAGAAAATAAAATTTTTGTGTTTTCTGTTCTTGTTAAATGTTTGTCAAATTCTATTTTAGGATTAGAAATATCTAATCTTTTTATAGAGTCATATTTAATGCGAAGTTGAATTTTTTCTACAACTTCATTATGTGGTTTAAATTTTATTTTAACCTTCTTTGCTTGCTTTACATTTAATTCTTGATCAATAAAATATATTCCTTGATGAAAATTTGGAGAAAAGCCAAAAGTGCCGGAATGATTCCCTTTTTTTGAATTCCTATCATATTCTATATCAAAATGAAATATATAATTAAACTTGTTAAGTTCATCAAGTATTTTTGGTTCAAAGAAAACTTCATTTAGTTTTATATATGGTTGTTCTGGTAAAATTTTTAATTCATACCATTCATCTTCTTTATACAATACTATTTCTTTCATTTTTAAGAACCTAATTTTATTATTATGCGGCTAACACCTCATTTAATTCGTTAATAATTGCATCGGTTTGTTCACCAAACAATTGCCACATTTTACTTAAACCACCTTCGGCATTAAAAGGACTTAAATCAAAATCGTCTTTTTCTATATTAAAACTGTTGGCAACGTAGTCTTTCATCATGCGCAACCAGTGCATTTGAGCTTCAGTAAACTTTAATGTTCCTGCTTGTTTTTTAAACACCCAATCCTGAAAATTTTTATCCACGGTTTTATCGTAAGCGGTTAATGTATCGTCAATACCTGCCACTCTTCGGATTAAAGAAACCAAGGCTATTAATTCGTTTTTGGCAGAACCATTCGATTTTTCTAATTGTGTATAAGCTTTCCAAACGGCTAGTGGGGCTAATAATGGTTTTTCGGTTTTTAGTTTTTCTGACAATTCCTTTATCATTTTATAAGTAAAGGTGCGGCGTCGGTAATCTTGGGCATAAAAAATTTGCAAAGCGGTAATTTCGTCTTTGTGGTTTTCTATCCAACTTTTAAAATCGTTTATGGTGGTAGTTGATTCAATTTCCTGGTCTTTTACCCAGCCAATTTTAGTAATGGCATCAATATTAACCAAATCAACAATTTGGTCGTATTTTTTACGAATATCAATAATAAAATCGCGTAAATCGGGGTTGTTAAAAACATTAACCGCATTTGCAACAAGTGTTGAGTGTTGATTGCTTAATGCTGCATTAATTTGGTCGGGCGAAGCACCTAAATTTTCGTTCCTTATTTTTAATGTTAAATTTTGAATGGTATCAGGGTCGTAGGCATTCAACAATTGTTTTACCACATGATTAATGGTAAATCCATCAGCATTTTCAGCAAATTTTTGTTTATCTTTTTCAGACAATTGTCTGTCTAAGCGAATCAATCGGTTGGCTAAAGTGGTTAGCATATCTTCCGAAGTATTTCCCATAGCCACACTCGTTAACACATCTTTTAACGAAACTCCTGGTGCTTTTTCTAAAGGTCGGCTATCAGTTTTTTGAGATTGTTCTACACCAATGGCATCAATAATTACAAAATGGTCTTTACTAAATTTTGCTGTGGGCGTACCTTTGGCTTTCAATTCTTCTACAGAGCAGGTTCGTGTTCCACGTCCTTTCATTTGCTCGTAATAGCTTCGGCTTTTAACATCACGCATAAACAACAACACTTCTAAAGGGCGAATATCTGTACCTGTAGCAATCATATCAACGGTAACGGCAATACGTGGGTAATAATCGTTTCTAAATTGCTGTAACACCGATTTAGGGTCTTCCTCACTTTTGTAAGTTATTTTTTTACAAAATTTGTTTTCCTCACCAAATTCTTCACGTACAATTTCAATAATATCTTCAGCATGGCTGTCGGTTTTGGCAAATATCAATGTTTTTGGTACTTCAAACACTCCATTGGCATCAACACGATCAGGGAACATGGCTTGAAAATTTTCTTTTACTGCTCTTATGATGGTTCTAATGGTGCTTGGATTTACAATGTCTTTATCCAATTGCTTACCACTGTATTCAATGTCTTCATCAACCGATTCCCAAAACCGTTTCCGAGTTAATCGTTCGCGTTTATCAACTTTTTCGCCCAGTTTAATAATGTTACCATTCTTGGTAATTTCGGTTTCAATGGTAAACACGTTGTAAGGAACTAAAACGCCATCAATCACAGCTTTTTCATAACCGTAATCAGATACCAGATTTTGATTAAAATAACCAAAAGTTCTATTGTCGGGAGTAGCAGTTAACCCCACCTGAAACACATCAAAATAATCCAACACTTGTTTCCAAAGGTTGTAAATGCTTCGGTGGCATTCGTCAATTACCACAAAATCAAAAAATTCAATTGGTACTTTTTGGTTGTACCCAACTGGAACAGCCTCTTTCGGTTCAAAACTCAGTTCGTTAGGGTTTTCCAATTCAGCACTTTCATCCATATCCGTTTCTTTTAAAATGGAATACATTCGCTGAATGGTACTAATATACACTTGACTATCATTTGGAATAAATGAACTGTGCAAACGAGTTACGCCATACAATTCAGTAAACAAACGATTGTCTTCTTTGGCTGTAAATGCTCTAAATTCACTTTCGGCTTGTTCTCCTAAGTTTTTGGTGTCTACCAAAAATAAAATACGTTTAGCTTTGGTATATTTTAATAAACGATAAATAAACGTAATGGCTGTAAAGGTTTTACCTGAGCCAGTTGCCATTTGAATTAATGCTTTTTGGTGTTGATTTTTAAACGATTTCTCCAAATTGGTGATGGCTGTAATTTGGCAATCACGTAAATCTTCTTCAGGTAAAACAGGAATATCCAATAAACTGGCTCGAAGTGTTTTATCTTCTTTCAACCATTTAGCAAAAATGTCAGGTTGATGAAAAGTGAATACGTTTCTTGAACGTGGTTTTGGATCTCTATAATCTGTAAAACGAGTAATTTCTCCTGTACTTTCATACACGAATGGCAATGGGTCGTTATTCAGTAATCGTAATTTGGCATTGGCATATTGCGAAGATTGTTCCTCAACAGTGGTTAATCGAACACCTTCTTCTTCACGTTTTGCTTCAATAATTCCAACTGGTTTCTTATCTACAAACAACACATAATCCGCAGGACCTACATCAGTTAGGTATTCTCGAATTGCCACACCAACTCCAGCAGATAAATTGAATTTCTTTTTATCTTGAATAATCCAGCCACATGCTGTTAATTGCTTATCGATGTTATCGCGAGCAATTTGTTCAGGATTTTGGTTTATTGAATTGTTGTTTTTCAAAAGATAAATGGCTTGATTATTCAATTATCAAACATAGTTAATATTAAGCAATTATAATATGATCTATAAAATATTTAAACATATTTGAGTTTATGCAATTTACTTAATGTCTAGTCATTAAGTATTGATTAGATTTATTTTTTTTAGTTTTTATTGTTACTTATTTATTAAAAAAGGAGTTTAGTGTATACGGTCGTATACGCCTGTTTTCGAGTGTATACGAGTGTATACGGTCGTAAACAACTTCTTACTTTTTTTAGTTTTTTTCTAAATTAAAACTAATATAGTTAACAAAGAAAGATCGGATAATGGTGTCTGTTTTTATTGGTTTTAAGCTATTTCCGTTGTAAGAAATGGTTACTACGGAGTTTTCGTTGTTGATGCCTTTGCAAAACGAAAAACACAATTTTTCAATATCAAAGTTATCGATGTCAACTTTGTATTTGTAAGAACCAATTTCTTTTTGCCCTATGAGTAAATATTTGTGATCTGGTCTGTTTATTATTTTAAAATCAACTTCTTGGGTGGTGTAGAGTTTAAAAAATGATTCGGTGCCCAGTATTTCATTTGAAGTAAATTTTGATATAATTCGTGTACCGTTTTTTATCTCAACCTTGTTTTTGGGTTCTATTAAAAAGCCGTTTATTTCTTCAATGGCAAAAATGTTTTTCCAGTGTTTGTAGCCAAGGCGTTTTAAAATTTCTAAATCGAACAGAATATTATCAACCGTAGTTTCATGGAATGCTGCAACCTCTTTTAGTTGGTTGTATCGGTGCATGGGTATTTCGCATATCCAACACCTAATACCCGTTCCAAAAAAATTTATAATGGTTGACATAACATATTAAAGATACATAATAACCTTAGAAAATTTTCAATACATATTCATTAGAATGAAGTATTTGATTCTTTTTCGGAAAGCATTTTTTTTAATTGAATTTTCTCAGTAACTAGATTTAGAATTCTTCTAGTTTTAACCTGTAATAAATCAAGGTCATCTGATTTATCTCTTTCTAATTTAGCAATTAATTTATTCGCTTTATCAAGTTCATGGTTTTTCTCGATCAATTGTGCTTCTAACCTTTTATTTTCAATGAGTAATTCACTGGTTCTATGTTTAAATTTCAATTCAACTTCATCAGTAATAACCTCAAGTACATCAGTTAATGTTCCTCCGCATTTTGTAGCACACAACATTAGCTCTTGTTTCTTTTTTACTGATACCCTATATGTAATTGGTACTCTATTACTTTTATTGTCCATGTAATCATTAATTGTATTCATTTATATTTTTTTAGTTTTTATTAAATGTATTCTTTTTAAGTATTTCTAGTATTTCAGCCTCAGGATAATAGTAAGTTGACCCTATAAAAGAGAATGGTATCTCTCCGTTCTCTCTCATTGTTTTCAATGTATTGTCTGAAATTTTTAGCAGGGCTTTAACACCACTAGTTCTTAGATAATTTTCTTTGGCTAAGTTATTAGAGTTTCTATATGAAGATTCGATAACCTCTAGCTTCCTAGTGATTCTATTTTCAAATTCTTGTAGATCTGATAATGTAATAAGTTGGTCTTTGTTCATTGTCATTAATTTATGACAATAAAGGTATCCATATCTATTTTTTTATTGTGTCAAGTTGATATCAACTTGAATTACCGACGCTCAAACTTTATTTTTCGAATGTCAACAAGACATTTCTCTGCCAAAGTTATAAATGCCTCTTCGATTTCATTGCTCATTTCTATCATAGAATCTCTTCTCCTATCAACATGCGAATAAACCTGTGGAAAAATAGTATCTAAACTTCTAGGCACCTCATATTTTTCAGTATCAGGATTTAAGCATAAAAAATTATCCATTATAACCTCCTTAAAATCCTTTTTAAAACTAGAGTCAATATAGTCAGGGAAAACACCTTTTTCTTTTAAAATAGTTAGCAATAATGCAAATTCAAATTGATTTAGATCAACTTTTATCTTCTTAGTTTTTACTTTCTGTATAACAATTTCGGCTCTTTCTTCCTCAATAATTTCTTTTGGTACTTCTTTTCTTTTTTCGTTCAGTAACAACTGATGGTCAATAAATCTGATACCTCTCTCTATATGTCTGATAACTTGGTCTTTAAAATCAATGTTGATTTTTACTAAATCAGCTTGTTCTATATATTCTGTCTTTAAAAGAATACCTATAGTTTCCTTGTGGGATATTAAATCTTCAGTTAAAACATACTTTAATTTATCTAAATAAATTGTCAAATCATTCTTATCGTATCCATCTAACTTAAGCAAGTATTGTTCAAACTCATCATAAAAAACAGGTATTTCTAGCAATTTCTTCCTAATCTGTCTATATGGTGTCAGATTCATTAAATTTAATACAGCATCTTTAACAGAAACTTTACTACTACCTTTTTCTAGATTTGGTTTTAGAAATTCTATAAAATTTATTTTTGTTTGTTCTAACTCAGAAATTGACTTCATATAGCTGGCTTTAATTGTAGATGACCTTTTTCAAGATCATCTACATAAATTATACCATTAAATTTATCACAAATAATTCAAATACAACTATTAAATATTTACTAATTTATCTTGCAATAATTTCATTTCTTGCCCTACTCTAGCATTTTGTATTTTACCGTAATGCATCGTTTGTTTCAGATTGGTATGTCCTAACATTTTACTTAAAACTTCCATAGATAACCCATTAGCTAAAATAACCGTTGTTGCAAAAGTATGCCTTGATAGATAATGGTGTAATTTTTTAGTAATACCAGTACAACCTGCTATTTCCTTTAAATACATGTTCATTTTCTGATTACTTCTTTTTGGTAATATATATCCTGTTTTAAGGCAATAAAAGTCATTTTTGTACTTTTCAATAATCAATTCAGCTTTTTTTAAAAGAGGCACATCAGAATTTACACCTGTTTTTGTTCTCTTGGTTATAATCCATTTTTGTCCATCATTCCCTTTAATTATATCAGAATACTTCAATTTGTGTATATCTATAGGAGCATAACCTGTATAACATCCAAAAATAAAAATATCTCTCACTACCTCTAATCTTTTATTATCAAAATCATATTGTTCAATCTTTTGCAGTTCTTCTTCATTTAAATATTCAATGTCCTTTACTTTTATTTTTTTATCGTATAACACAAATGGGTCTTTGAGTAACCAATCATATTTAACGGCTAAACTCATTAAGCTTCTAAAGGTTTGAACATATTTAACAGTTGTATTATTACCAATTTGTTTTGTGCTTCTTAAAAAAGTATCAAATGCTTCGATAAATCTATAGTTTAATTTATTTAAAGGTATATCTTCTAAACCGAATTCAAAAAGTAGAAATTCTGAAACATGATTCTTGAGGGTTTCGTACTTTCTCAATGTCTCAGGTGCTCTAGTTTTACTATCAACTAACGGCTTAAAGTTTTTATAATGCATATGAAACAATTCAGAAAGCATTAAATCTTCTGATATACTCGCACTTTCTTCATTATGGAAGCATTTTTTAATGGTTGAAGCACTAAAGGGTAACCCTTTCGATGATAGATTGTTGTAAATAGTATTGATATTGGATAGTGCTTCATCAATATCCCTTCTAATTTTTTGCTCCTTTAAAGCCTTTGTTATTCTAAATTGTTTGGTAATCTTCCATCTGTCACAATTGACTTTAATATTTAAATTCATGGTAGTATTGGTTCCATGATCAAAAATTTTAACAAACACTGGGACTTCTCCAGCTTCATTTACTTTGTCTGCCTTTACAAAAAGGGTTAATCTAAAATGTTTCATATTACTGTTTTTAAGTTACAAACCAACAGCAAATGTTATTTTATTACCCTGCATTTCATGTCAAGTTGATATCAACTTCATATTGATTATCAATTGCTTAACACAAAAACAGTTACCCTTGTGTAAATTTTAGTTACCCTAATTTTCAAAGGGTAACTAAAAGGGTAACTAACTATTGAGTTATTAAGTGATTTTTACGATTTCATGGAAAAAGAAAAATCCCTTAAAACGTCTAGTAATAAGGGATTGAGGTTTTTTGCGTCTTTTTGCATTTCGACCTGGCGGAGAAAGAGGGATTCGAACCCCCGGTACCCTTCGGTACAACAGTTTTCAAGACTGCCGCATTCGACCGCTCTGCCATTTCTCCGCTGCAAAAGTAGTAATTGATTTTAAAAAACAACTTTTTTTATAAATTATTTACTCTTTTTTTTTCAAAGCACTTACTAGTCAGTTTTTTACCTTTAATTAAATGGCTCGTTTATATTTGTTCGATAAATAGTACCTTTACCCCTGAATTTAAAACTCAACCTCATGAAGAAGTTTTTTATATTTTCTATACTGGCTATAATGCTATCCAACAACGGGATGGCTCAGCAGATAAAAGCTAATTTTTCCTACAGCACTTTTTCTTCGCCAACTAATGAACCCTACATAGAAACTTACCTCTATTTTAATGGAAGTTCGTTGGTGTACAAAACCAATAGCAACAACAAACTACAAGCTACAGTTGAAGTAACCTATATATTTAAGCAAGGCGATAAAATTGTTGATTTTAAAAAATATAACGTACAAAGCCCCGAAGCAACGGACAGCCTGGCTGTAAAACTTAATTTTTACGACCAACAACGTATTCCGTTACCAAATGGGAAATACGATTTTGAAATCGTTTTAAAAGACATCAATAGCCCCGTAAAAGAATTTACTACCTTTCAAGAATTAGATATGGATTACAAGGGAACAAACATCGAGCTTTCTGATATTACCTTGATTGAATCGTTTAAAAAGAGTGAAACCAAAAACATTTTAACAAAAAGCGGCTACGACATGCTGCCCTACACAGCCGATTTCTATCCCGAAGATTTTGAAAAAATGCTTTTTTATGTTGAAGTTTACAATACCGAAAAAGTTCTAGAAAAAGACGAACCTTTTTTAATCGATTACTTTATAGAATCATACGAAAGCAAACAAATTGCTGGCAATTACAGAAGCTTTAAACGCGAAACTCCTAAAACAGTTAATGCCTTATTAACTTCGTTCGACATTCAAAAGTTACCTTCGGGAAACTACAATTTGGTTGTTGAAATAAAAAACAAGGAAAATAAATCACTAACCTTAAAAAAAGTTTTCTTTCAACGAAGCAATCCTGCTGCTAACGAAATATTGGTTTCGAGCGATTATATCAACTCTTTTGTAACCACAATTTCTCCTACAGAACTAGAAGATTTTATTAAATCAACTTCACCAATTTCATCACAAATTGAGTTGAACTTTGCTAAAAATCAATTAAGCAACAAAGACCCAGATCTGATGAGACAATATTTCTATAACTTCTGGTTAACAAGAAATGCCGCTAATCCAGAAGAAGAATGGAAAAAATACAGAGAATTGGTAAAAACAGCAGAAAAAGAATTCTCTACCTCCATCAAAAAAGGGTACGAAACCGATAGAGGTAGAATATTTTTAAAACATGGTAAACCCAATACACTTACCGAAATGAAAAATGAAACCAGTACCTACCCTTACGAAATTTGGCATTACTATGGAATTGAGGGAAGAAGCAACGTGAAATTCATTTTTTATAGTCCCGATATTATTTCAAACGATTATCCATTACTACATTCTACTTTACCTGGAGAAATATTTAATGCCCAATGGAAAGTGGAATTACACAAACGAACCAACCAACCTCGCGACATTAACGAAACTCAACCAAGAGAGTATATGCATGACAGAACAGACGAATATTTTGATTTACCAAGATAATTTAATCCTTGAAGAAAGTAGCTGTTGTAATACTAAACTGGAATGGAAAATTTTTCTTAGAAAATTTCCTCCCTTCTGTTGTTAAATATAGCATGAATGAAGCTCGTGTTATTGTTGCCGACAATAATTCAACCGATGATTCTTTAGCTTTTTTACAAGAAAATTATCCAGAAGTAGAAATTATCATCAACAAACACAACTATGGTTTTGCCAAAGGCTACAACGAAGCATTAAAACATGTTGAAGCTGAATATTTTGTGTTATTAAATTCGGATGTGGAAGTTACCGAAAATTGGATTACCCCAATTATCGAATTAATGGATAAAGATAAAAGTATTGCAGCTTGTCAACCAAAAATTAAAGATTACAACAACAAAGAATATTTTGAATATGCTGGTGCCGCAGGAGGATTTATTGATTACTTAGGCTATCCTTTATGCAGAGGTAGAGTTTTTAACCATCTTGAAAAAGATTGTGGGCAATACAACGACCAAACAGAAATATTTTGGGCAACAGGAGCTTGTATGTTTGTCCGTGCCGAATATTACAATCAAATTAAAGGATTAGACAATCACTTTTTTGCTCACATGGAAGAAATTGACTTGTGTTGGCGACTGAAAAACTTAGGATTTAAAATCATGTATTCACCCTACTCCACTGTTTATCATGTTGGTGGCGGAACATTAAATAAAATAAATCCACGAAAAACATACTTAAATTTTAGAAACAACTTGTTTTTATTACACAAAAACCTACCAAAAAATCGTCGATTTTGGATTATTTCTTTACGTTTAATGTTAGATGGGTTGGCTGGATTAAAGCTGCTTTTAGAAGGAAAGCCAAAACATACATTAGCTATAATTAAGGCTCATTTTAAATTTTATGGCGGTATGGGTCAAAATAAGCACAAACGGCAACAAATTACTCAGCCAAATTTAACTGGAATGCTTTTTAAAAACATCTTACTAGCCTCTTTTATCAAGAAACAGCATACGTTTAAACAAATTATTGAAAATTAAATTGTTAAAGGATGTTAATTTATACAATAAATACTTGATAATTCGGTTTTATTGTCTAATTTAGATTAAATTTAAATAACATCATCATGGGAAGACCAGCTACAAAACCAACTAAA
Organism: uncultured Vicingus sp.; assembly: GCA_964398455.1. Lineage (GTDB taxonomy): Bacteria > Bacteroidota > Bacteroidia > Flavobacteriales_E > Vicingaceae > Vicingus. The sequence continues at coordinate 296,578 of CAYNMR010000002.1, forward strand.
TTAAAAGATGGTTACTACATAGAAGTAAGAAACAAAGGTTCTAAATCAGGAATCAAAATTAGAAGAGATTCAAAAGAAGCTATGTTATCTGCTATAAAAGAATACGAAAGAGTAAAAGATGTTGTAGTATTAGGAAAATCGAAAAACGGTAAATTACAAGAAGCTTAATTAATTATTAATCTCTGCAAGTTTAACCATTAACTTTTCCATCTTTTTTTTAATAACTTGTGGTGAACAATTAAAGTTGTTCACCATAATTGTGAATCCAACATTTCTGTTGGATTTTGTTTTACAATACCCTGCATAACTTCTTACTCTTGTCATGTAACCGCTTTTTGCCCTAATGTTTCCATCGGCAGCAGTTCCTACTCCAACAGTTTTTAGTGTTCCCGATTTGCCTGCTATTGGCAAGGAATTATAAAAGTATTCGTAATTTTTACTTTGTTTCATGTACGAAAGTATTTTCACCAATTGCTTTGAGGTAAAGGCATTAAATCGAGACAATCCGCTTCCATCATTCAAATACATTCCATCCACATCTAAACCTTTTGTTTTCCAAAATTCCAATTCGGCCGCAGTACCCGACTCAACATCTCCACTATTAAACCTCTTTACTCCAATATGGTTGACTAAATGCTCTGCATACAAGTTAATGCTATAATAATTTACTTGTTGGATTAATTCTATTAACTGAGGCGATTGCAAAGATGAAATAAGGTATTCAGCAATGTAACTCTTATTCTCTTTTTCCAAACGAGAAGTAGAATTCGGCTCAGCTATTTTTACACCCATATTTTTCAACTCCATAGTTAACTCAAAAGAGGCAAGAAATGCTGGGTCTGGAATTGAACTCTTTACCACAAAATCCTTTTTATTTAAAGGAATATTTCCTTTTACCATTTTGTTGTATTGATATGGACCTCCATAAAAATTAGATTCGTCTTTTTGTGTATCACCACTTTTTACCAGATTTTCAATTTCTAAATCAGGAACAAATGGCTTAACACATGATATTAAAGTTGAATCGCCTTTATTTTTACCCGAAACAAATTCAACCATACACATGTTTTCATAAATAGATAAACCTGATGGTCCTGCACCATAATAATTGCCTAAATCGCCCCAAATCCATGTTGATGGAATCATTTGTTCATTAAAGTATGAGGCATCAGCAATTACTTTTCCGTGAATGGAATCAATTCCTAGAGCTTTTATTTCAGCAGCCCATTTATTGATAAAATTTCCATAAACCTTATCGTAGCGATGTGAACCTAAAGCAGGATCTCCACCACCCTTAATAACAATGTTTCCGTGTAGAATTTTGGTAGCTGAATCTATTTTACCATTGTAATACAAAGAAGTAGTAAATCGATGATTTGCATCAAACATTTCTATACTTGTTGCTGTAGTAATCAATTTAGTTATTGATGCTGGAACCAAGCTTTGATTTGAATTTAACTCAGCTAAAACTTGGTTTGTTGTTAAATCCTCTGCATAAAAGCCAATACTCGCATTTTTTAAATCTGCATCGTTAAGAAAATTAGTTAATTCTTGTTTCAATAAGTCTATGGTTTGAGCGTTTGCCCAAAAGGAGATATAAAAAAATAGCGTTGTAAAAATTATTCGCATTAGTTCTGTGATGTTTTTTTAGATAAGTTAAAAGCTAACTCCAATCGTTTAAATCGTTCTTCAGATATAATGGAACAACCCGATTCAATTAACCCAAAAACTTCTTCTTCACGTGTTTTTATATAAGGTTTTGTTGTTCTGAAAATAGTTAACTCATTTTTAAAATCGTCCAAAGCATTTTTAGTAAAATCTACCTCTTCACTATCTGAAGTTACACCTATTAAAACCATTTCATGGTCGGCACAAAAAAAAGCACTTACACTTTTTGCTGATACGAATTCTAAGAACTTAATGTTCTTAAGTGCCTTTTCAAATACAATATCACTAAACAACTCAATTAATTCCATTACTTTTTTATTATCAGTTTTGTTTAATCTCACCCACTCATCATCATAAACTTGATTTGCGATTAAAAAGTGTTTAAAATCTTCTTCCAGCTCTTTTAATTCAGCATTGGTTAACAATCGGTATTTCATATGTAGATGTTTATTGTTTTAAAGCGGTCATATGGAATCGCCACCTTAAATATTCATTAGTATTTATGAGCATCTTACTCATGGCTTATTTCATGTTTTGAAAAAATATTTTCAATAAAAATATGGAATTATAAAAAAAGCATCATCTATGGTTTAAAAAGTTATTAACTAAAACCATTTAATCATGAGAACAATAATTGCTTGCATCTGTTTTATTTTTGTGGCTTCAAACTTAAAAGCCAACAATAAAACCACTCTAAATTCAAAAATTAAAAATGTTACCGTTTTCCTTAACGGAGCTCAAATTAACCGAGAGGCAACTGTAAACATCAATAAAGGGGTGTTTGAATTGTCTTTCGATAGTTTATCACCAAACATTAATCCCAACAGTTTACAAGTTAGCGGAAAAGGTGATTTTATTATTTTAGACACCAAGTATATGGTTACGCAACCAGATTACAATAACCCAAAACCTATTTTACCAGAACACATTACTAAACTGTTAAATCAACTTAACGACTCAATAGAATTGGTTAATTATGATTTAGAAGAACTTAGATTCAATAAAGATGTTTTAGAAGCAGAAAAACAATTATTGATTAATAATAAAAGCATGAAAAGTGATTCATTGGCTTTATTAAAAGATGCTCTTGCCTTTTTTAGAGAAAAATACAATGACATCAACACTAAATTGATTCAAACAAAGAAAAACGAAGCGAAACAACAAAAAAGATTAACCAACTTAAACGAAAGATTAGCAAAACTTAATCAAGAAATAGCGTTAAACTACACTTCAAAACCTTTAAAACCAAACCATAAAGTTATTGTAACAGTTAAAAGTGAATTAGCCATTACTGGAAAAATTTCGTTAAACTACATGATTTCTAATGCTTCATGGAGCCCAAGCTACGATTTAAGAGCAAACCAACTTAACGAACCTGTTGAATTAACTTACAAAGCCATGATTTACCAGAATTCAGGAGAAAATTGGGATGATGTTAAATTAAAACTTTCTACCAACAACCCTTATCAAAGCAAAACCAAACCTGTTTTACCTGTTTGGTACCTGAATTACTACAACAACTACACTAGAGTTCAAACAGCAACTTATGGTGGATTAGCTCAACCAATGTCAAAAGCTGAAAAAAGTATGATGGAAATGGATAATCTAGCTGATAGTGAATCGGCAGCTTATTACACTACCATGACCGAAAGTTTTACCAATGTAGAATTCAACATCTCCATTCCCTACACCATTCCTTCAGATGGAGAGCAACACACTGTTGCGGTGAAAGAAGAAAAACTAAAAGTGGAATACAATTACTTTATGGTGCCAAAAATGGATAACAATGCATTTTTAGTGGCAAACATTAAAGGATTTGAGGAACTAAATCTTTTACCTGCATCGGCAAACATCTATTTCGACGGAACTTATATTGGTCAAACCATGATTAACCCAGCAGTAACTGGCGATTCATTAGCTATTGATATGGGAAGAGAAGAACGCATAACAGTAAAACGCACTGCTTTAAAAATTGAAGAAAAAGACAAGTTATTAGGTAGTGATAAAATAAAAAATTACGGCTTCGATATGGTTATTCGAAACAATTTATCTTCTAACGTCAGTTTAATTGTTGAAGATCAAATTCCAGTATCAAACGATAAAGAAATTGTAGTAACACTTAAAAACAAAGATAACGCTACCTTAAATGAAAATACGGGAATGTTGGTTTGGAAATTTAGCCTTGCTACCAAGGAAACTAAAAAGCTAAACTACAATTACGAAATAAAACACCCAAAAGACAAACAGTTGGCTTTAAGATAATTCAAGAACAAAAAGAAGAAAGGCTATTCATAGCCTTTCTTCTTTTAACAAACACTTGTTAATTAGAATAGTATTGTTGCAAATTACAAAATAGTTTAATCAACTAAATTTGTTTCATGCTTAGTAGAATACCCAATTGGCTAAAAAATAAATACATGATAACCATTATTGTTTTCATTGTATGGATTTCTTTTTTTGACCAAAACAACTTTATCACTCAATACGATTTTATAAAAGAGCTGAAATCGCTCGAAAAAGACAAAGCCTTTTTTATTGAAGAACTTAATAAAACCAGACAGGAACTGAATGATTTGACCACCAACCCTGTTACCTTAGAAAAATTTGCTCGTGAAAAATATTTCATGAAAAAAGACAACGAGGAAATTTTTGTTTTTGAACAAGAAAAGTGACCATAGTTTTACCGCAGATATCTTACGTTTATTAGCTATTTTTACTACTTTTGTTTTCAAACTTTCTAAGAAACATGAGCTTATTCGACGATTTTGAAGGTACAACCCACCAACAGTGGCACGACAGAATTATTAAAGATTTAAAAGGCAAGGATTTTAACGAAAATTTGGTTTGGAAATTTGAAGAAGGTATTGAGGTGCAACCATTCTACACCGTCGAAAATCTAAAAAACAATAAATCTAAATCGTTCAATCTAAAAAATGAATCTACTGTTTGGGAAAATCGATTTGTAATTAAAATCAACACTATAATTGAAGCTAATAAAAAGGCTTTATATGTTTTAAGTAGAGGTGTAAACTCCATTCAATTCATTGGCAACATTTCCTCGCAAGAAGAATTCAATTTGTTGGTAAAAGACATTGATGTGAGTATCATTCATGTACATTTTTACAACTCAAAACCAAATCAAACAGCAACATTTTTTTCTACCTATATATTAAACAATAGGATTAATTTAGTAAATTCAAATTACTCTATATCATTTGATTACATAAATAATTTATTAACAAATGGTAACTGGATTATAGACGAGCAAAAAGATTTAGAAGAACTTCTCTTACTTCAGAAAAATTCAATCCCGTTTAAAACAATTACTGTAAACGGATTAGCTTTTAACAACGCTGGAGCAACCATTATTCAGGAATTAGCTTATTCGTTTTCTCAAGCTGTTGAATACATCAATTTTTTAACCGATAAAGGATTAAAAATCAATGATATTGTTCCAAAAATTACATTCAATTTTGGTGTTGGATCCAATTATTTCTTCGAAATAGCAAAAATCAGAGCAGCTAAAATTCTTTGGAAAATAATTTTAGATGAATACCAAGCTAACGAAACAAGTATTTACATCAATTCAACCACAACCATTACCAATTTTAGTTGTTTCGACCAGCACAACAATATTTTACGCACAACCACCGAAGCCATGTCGGCTATAGTTGGCGGTTCAAACAGTATTAGCATCTTACCTTTCGATACCGCATTTGAAAACACTACTGATTTCTCTGAACGAATAGCCATCAACATTCAACACATACTTAAAGAAGAAACCTTTTTAGATAAAGTAGCCGATATCTCAAAAGGTTCTTATTACATCGAATCTTTAACTGATGAAATGGTCGAAAAAGCACTTTCCCTATTCAAAGAAATTGAACAAAATGGTGGCTTTTTGGAAAACATTGAAAATGGTACCATTCAAGATGCTATTCATCAAGTTGCTCAATATCAACAGGAACTTTTTATTGAAGGAAAAAAGACATTATTAGGTGTAAATAAACATCATAACAAAGCTCTTCCTAACCTCTCTTTTAATGAAACTAAAACTATAAATAAAGTAACTCAAACAAAAGTATTACAAACAATTAGGTATTCTAGTAAAATAGAAAAAAATACTATTTTAAAAAATGTATAACAAAGGAATCAATACTACCATTTTAAAATCCATTTCTTTTGAATTGGGCATTGTAGAATTACGTTCCGACAACATTTTAACTTTTGAACCAAAAGAAGGTTATACTACTTTTAACATAGAACAGATTAAATTAGTAAACAAAGTTTTATTAGATGTTTCAGGAGGAATTCCTCGTCCTTACTTTTCAAACAACAAAAACTTAAAATCTCTTGGGTCAGAAGAAAAAATATACATAAAAAATAAGATTAAAGATTTTGCTATAGCATTTGCTATGACCGAAGATTCGGCTATTACTAGATTTATAACTTATTCGTTTATGCAACTTTCTAGGCCTGATATACCTGTAAAAATGTTCAAGACTAACGAAGAAGCTTTTACATGGTTAAGGACTTTTAATAAAACACAAGTATGAAACCAGACTTTAGTAAACTCTATTATAAAACATCAAGTAAAGAAAATTCGCCCACTAAAAACGAATCTACTTGGTTAACTGCTGAACAAATTCCAGTAAAACAATCGTTTAACGAAAACGATGTGAAAGATTTTAAGCACTTAACTTTTGCTGCTGGCATCACTCCAAACTTAAGAGGACCATACTCCACCATGTATGTAATGCAACCTTGGACCATTCGACAATATGCTGGTTTTAGCACTGCCGAAGAATCTAATGCCTTTTACAGAAGAAATTTAGCTGCCGGACAAAAAGGATTATCTGTTGCTTTTGACCTAGCTACACATCGTGGCTATGATTCCGACCACCCAAGAGTGGTTGGTGATGTTGGAAAAGCTGGTGTTGCTATCGACTCGGTAGAAGACATGAAAATACTCTTCAACCAAATTCCTTTGAATGAAATGTCGGTTTCCATGACTATGAATGGTGCGGTTTTACCCATTATGGCATTTTATATCGTGGCAGCTCAAGAGCAAGGTGTAAAAATGGAAGAGTTATCTGGTACTATTCAGAACGATATTCTAAAGGAATTTATGGTTAGAAATACCTACATCTACCCACCTCTTCCATCTATGCAGATTATTGCAGATATTTTTAAATATACTACGGCAAACATGCCAAAGTTTAATTCTATTAGTATTTCGGGATATCACATGCAAGAGGCTGGTGCAACTGCTGATATTGAATTAGCCTATACTCTTGCCGACGGATTAGAATACCTAAGAACAGGTGTAAATGCAGGAATGGATATTGATGCTTTTGCTCCACGTTTATCGTTTTTTTGGGCTATTGGCATGAATCATTTTATGGAAATTGCCAAGATGCGTGCCGCAAGAATGCTTTGGGCAAAAATTGTAAAACAGTTTAACCCTAAAAACGAAAAATCGTTAATCCTTAGAACCCACTGCCAAACCAGTGGCTGGAGCTTAACCGAACAAGATCCTTTTAATAATGTTGCCCGTACTTGTATTGAAGCATTAGCTGCAGCTTTAGGCGGAACACAATCTTTACACACCAATGCGTTGGATGAAGCCATTGCATTACCAACCGACTTTTCGGCACGAATTGCACGAAATACTCAAATATACTTACAAGAAGAAACTGAAATTTGCAGAACAGTTGACCCTTGGGGAGGCTCTTACTATGTTGAATATTTAACCAACGAAATAGCCGAAAAAGCGTGGAAACTGATAGAGGAAGTGGAAGAAAATGGGGGAATGGCTAAAGCCATCGAAAAAGGAATTCCTAAACTACGTATTGAAGAAGCTGCTGCCAGAAAACAAGCAAAAATTGACTCTGGGAAAGAGATTATTGTTGGAGTAAACGAATACTTAGTAGAAAATGAAGAACCTTTGGAAATATTGGAAGTTGACAACAATTCGGTACGAAAAAGCCAAATAGAACGCTTAAACCATACAAAAACCAATAGAAATAACACGAAAGCGAACGATGCTTTAGCAAAAATTACCGAAATTGCACAAACAGGAAATGGCAATTTATTGGAAGCAGCAGTAGTTGCAGCTAAAGAAAGAGCTACATTAGGTGAAATTTCTGATGCAATGGAAAAAGCTTTTGGTCGATACCAAGCTCAAATACGTTCTATTAGCGGAGTTTATAGTAGTGAATCTATGGAAGACAAAGATTTTATAAGAGCAAAGAGTTTAGCAGACCAATTTGCTGAATTGGAAGGCAGAAGACCTCGTATTATGATTGTTAAAATGGGGCAAGATGGACATGATAGAGGTGCAAAAGTAGTTTCTACTGCTTATGCCGATATGGGTTTTGATGTTGACATCGGTCCATTGTTTCAAACACCAGCAGAAGCTGCCAAACAAGCAGTGGAAAATGATGTGCATATTTTAGGTGTATCTTCCTTAGCAGCAGGACATAAAACACTAGTTCCTCAAGT
>CAYNMR010000003.1:0-216081 GCA_964398455.1 uncultured Vicingus sp.
AATAGAAGAAGAACCAGCAGCACTACAAGTTGGAGCAGAAGAGCTCAAAGTAGGAATAGCCGGAGTAGTTAAAGTAGGAGCATTACTAAAATTAGCAGTAGCCGTTGAGCTACAAGAGCCGTTATTAGCAGTAACGGTGTAGTTAGTACCTGCTACCATACCGCTGATAACACCACCTGCACCTACCGTAGGACCAGCGGGAGTAAAGTTATAAGTTAAAGCACCATCATAGTTAGAAATAGAAGAAGAACCAGCAGCACTACAAGTTGGAGCAGAAGAGCTCAAAGTAGGAGTAGCAGGCGAAGGCAGCATAGCACTATTACTAAAATCTATCGAAGCAGTAGAAGAACAGGAGCCATTACTTGCAGTTACTTGATAAGTAGTACCGACAGTCATACCAGAAATAACACCACCCGCCCCTACCGTAGGACCAGCGGGAGTAAAGTTATAAGTTAAAGCACCATCATAGTTAGAAATAGAAGAAGAACCAGCAGCACTACAAGTTGGAGCAGAAGAGCTCAAAGTAGGAGTAGCAGGCGAAGGCAGCATAGCACTATTACTAAAATCTATCGAAGCAGTAGAAGAACAGGAGCCATTACTTGCAGTTACTTGATAAGTAGTACCGACAGTCATACCAGAAATAACACCACCCGCCCCTACCGTAGGACCAGCGGGAGTAAAGTTATAAGTTAAAGAAGCGTTGTAGTTAGAGATGGTACTAGAGCCAGCAGCACTACAAGTTGGAGCGGTAGAGCTCAAAGTAGGAATAGCCGGAGTAGTTAAAGTAGGAGCATTACTAAAAGCAGAAGAAGCAGTAGAACTACAAGAAGCATTATTAGCGGTAACAGTATAGTTAGTCCCCACGACCATGCCGCTAATAACACCACCCGCCCCTACCGTAGGACCAGCAGGCGAGAAGTTGTAAGTCAAAGCACCATCATAATTAGAAATAGAAGAAGAACCAGGCGCACTACAAGAAGGAGCGGTAGAGCTCAAAGTAGGAATAGCCGGAGTAGTTAAAGTAGGAGCATTACTAAAAGCAGAAGAAGCAGTAGAACTACAAGAAGCATTATTAGCGGTAACAGTATAGTTAGTCCCCACGACCATGCCGCTAATAACACCACCCGCCCCTACCGTAGGACCAGCAGGCGAGAAGTTGTAAGTCAAAGCACCATCATAATTAGAAATAGAAGAAGAACCAGGCGCACTACAAGAAGGAGCGGTAGAACTAATAGTAGGAGTTGTTGTAGGGGGATCTACGTTTACAACAGAATAGATGTTTGAAATTCCTGAACAACCATCGGGTGTGGAAACAGTCACAGTATAATCTCCTGCTGTTGCATTTGATAAAGACGTACCTGACCCAGTTACAGGTCCACTCCAAGTATATGTCGCTCCAGAAACAGGATTGGTTACGGTAAGTGTAGTAGTTGGCGAGATACACGAAACAGACGTGCCACTTATTAAAGGTTCGGGCACAGTAGCACTAACACTAGCATTCCATCCTGCGCCAACAGTAAAATTTACAGGTAAACCACCGTTAGAAACAAATCTTACCGTAAGTTCTCCACCAGCAGCTGTTGAAGTTATTCCTCCTGCCCCACCTGGTAATGCTCCACCAGAGAAAGGACTTCCTGCTACTTGAGGCGATGCAGTAGATGGACCATCATAAATATACAATAAATCGTTACCTGCTTCAGTTGCAAAAGAAGTGAAAGTCAGGTTTACTTTAGTGCCCGCAAGAGCTGGTGTATAGGTACGTGCATTTGCACCGTTCTGTCCAGTAAACCCTTGGAAATAATTCCCTGCAGTACTTCGGCTTGTTCCCGAACCTCCTGCTCCACCTGGATCAAAATAAGTGGTGGATGTACCACAAGAAGCTGATAAATCAAGATAATAGTGTGCAAGACGAATATATTCATCTGGGGAAAAGTTTCCCGTACAGGAACTGTATGTTGCAAGCACGTAATACGTACCAGATACAGTACAAGTCCATTCCGTGTAGCCATTATTATCACAAGTATTGGTTGTTCCGTTGGTCGCCGAAACTAATGCTCCTGATCCACAAGCATTATCATAAATACGAATGCGATTATCGGTTAGCGAACTTAGTGCTCCCATAGATCCAAAGTCAAACACATAGGTTCTTCCTGCCGTAGCAGTAAATGACCAAAACATGGCATGGTTATTAGAAAAATGAGTAGTGTTGGTAGCGTTATTAGTTACAACTTGACGATTGGTGGTAGGAGTAATTGTTCCACAGTTCTTAATGTTATTAAAATTGGTGCCAATGTTACATGTTCTACACCATTGAGCATAAGCTTTGTTCTGAACAAAACAAGTAATCAACATTAAAATAATTAACGTTTTTGGAAATACATTGTTTTTTAAAACGTATTTCATTAAAGAAATAAGGTTCGTAGATTTCATAATCTAATAGTTTTTAGGTATCTTTTCTTTCAATTAAAAATTAGCATCTAGTTATGGTAAATAACTACAATGAACATTTTTGATTAAAATTAATGGATAGTTGTATAGTATTTATTCCAAAATATTGATATTTATTAGTATTCTATTAAAGAAAGAATAACTATAAAATAATATTTTACACTATATATTGTGGCAAGAATAATTTTTAGAATATTAGAGGTCTAATATTTTTTATGTTAGAAATTAGATGGTACTAACCAGATGTTGTTGCATTCTAAAACAACATGTATTCTTCAGGGTTTAATGGTATACCATTGTACCACAATTCAAAATGTAGGTGAGGACCAGAAGAAAGTTCTCCTGTATTACCAACAATAGCAATAACATCTCCCGCTTTAACTTTATCACCTTGTTTTTTATGTAAAACCGAATTGTGTTTATATATCGAAATTAAATTGTTGGAGTGTTGTAATTGAATCACGTATCCAGTCTCAGAAGTCCATTCTGCAAAAATTACAGTCCCATCTAAGGTTGCTTTTATCGCTTCATTTTTTGGAGCAACCAAATCAACACCAAAATGCTGTTTTCTGGCATTAAACTGTTCTGTAACAATTCCTTTTAATGGGTTGAAGAAGATAAGACTGCTTATACTACTAGGTGTTCTGCCAGCAGATTTAAATAGGTTATATTTCTCCTCAGTTTCTATCATAACCCTCAACAAAGAATCTTCTGGAATCTTCTCATTTACAATGTTTTTATAATTAATAGTGGTATCAACAACCAAAGAATCATTAAAATTGATGGGTTCGCCTTGAATTATTCTGTTGATATTGATTAGATATTGTTCTTTTTGTCTTAATACATTTTCTAATGAATCTAATTTAAGCGTGTTTTCAATTCCCGTTTTTCGAATAGTAACATCGGTATAACCAGGAATAAATTCTCTTAAAGGAGTAAATGCAATAAGTATAGTAACTAAGGCGATAAGTAACAAAGAACCAACACCAAGAGCAGTATAAACATTTAAACGAGATAACCTGAAGTTAAATTTCTCCTCAAAAGTTTCGTCGTTTAGTATTACGAATCGATACTTGTACTTAAGTTTTTCAAATTTCTTAGGTTTCTTATTCTGAGTAGCCATTGTTTTAATAATCAGGGATTACAAATATACCTATTTCAATAATTATTAATGGTCATAATAGTAGAATAAGATTATCAATGAGAATATTTCAAGTAAATAAGTATTTTAGCGGATTAATTTATACTAAATAGACCAAAACGAAGTTATTATCAATTTTTGAGTTGAAAAATACAATTTACATAAAGAGTTTTATTCTACTTTGGGTGGTGTTTTTATTGGCTTGTTCTACAAAAAAAAACTCATTTACTAGAAGGGCTTATCATAATACCACCACGCGTTATAACTATTATTTTAACGCTAAAGAAATATATAAACTTACTAACCAGAAATTAGCAGAAGAACATGTAGATGATTTTTCTGAATTAATACCTCTTTTTGTTTTACCAAACGAAGAAAAATCGAAAAGTTTATATCCAGAAATGGATAAGATTATTGAAAAATGCTCTGAAGCTATCGATAGGCATTCTATTTATGTAAAAAAAGAAGAACATAACAGATGGGTTGACGATTGTTATATGCTTATTGGTAAAGCACGTTTTTATAAAGCAGAACATTATTTAGCTATCGAAATGTTTGAGTATGTTGCAAAAGCATACAGCAAAAAACCTGAAAAATATCCTGCATTAATTTGGCTTGCCAAAACTCATATTGCAATTAATGAAATGAGTAAAGCCGAAGTTTATCTAAAATTAATGGATGAAGGCAAGGCACCACCAGACAAATATCAAAGTGAATATTATGCTGTTTTTGCTGATTATCTAATAAAAGAAAAACAGTATGAAGATGCCATCACTCAACTTGAAAAAGCATTAAAGGTAACCAGGAAAAGAAGTGAAAAACAACGATACAACTATGTGTTAGCACAACTTTGGTTAAAAAAGAAGGAGTTTAGTAAAGCCTCGGAGTATTTTACTAAGGTAATGGATTTAAAACCACGTTATGATATGATGTTTAATGCACAAATTAGTAAGGCATTATCATTTGATGTAGAGGGTAAAGATAATGACGATGTGAAAAAGATGCTTACTAAAATGCAGAGAGATGCTAAAAACAAAGAGTTTTTAGACCAAATCTATTATGCATTGGCTGATATTGCATTTAAACAAGCAGATGAGCCTCTCGGAATTGAGTACTTGCAAAAATCTGTAGAAAGTAGTGTGAGTAATAACAAACAAAAAGCTTTGTCCTATTTGCGTTTGGGTGAATTGTATTATGCTAAACCAAAATATGTTCCAGCTCAAGCGTATTATGATAGTTGCGTGTCGTTTTTGCCTCAAGAGTACAAAGATTACGACAACATTTATGCAAGAAGCAAAGCCCTAAAAAAATTAGTTGATAATATTATTATCGTACAGGTAGAAGACAGCTTACAAAAAATGGCTATTGACAAGGATTTTAGAGATAAATCGATTGCAAAACTTATTGAAAACGAATTATTAGAAGAGCAAAAAAAGGCAGAGCAGGAAGCCGCACTTTTAAATAATGGAGGAATTATTGAGGATAACAATATCGGAATGAATGCTAACTCTAATGGAAAATGGTATTTCTATAATCCCACTATTTTAAGTTTTGGACGTAATGACTTCCAAAAAAATTGGGGAAATAGAAAATTGGAGGATAATTGGAGGAGAATTAATAAACAAGCCAACGCTTCATTTGAAGAAGAACTGAACTATGATTCCTCCGACTCATCAACCTCTGATAGCATTGTTGTAAATGAAAAAACAAGCCCAGAATACTATTTACAGTTTTTGCCACTTGATGACAAAAAGATGAGTGTTTCTCACAATAAAATTATTGAAGCTCTTTACGCCCAAGGAAATATTTACCGTGAAGATTTTGCCGATTACAATCATTCCATTGAAGCCTTTGAAACACTTCTTACGAGATATGATACTTGTAGGTATGTTTTACCAAGTTGGTATAATTTATATCGAATTAGTTTAATCATCAACGATGATGGGATGAAAGAAAAATATAAAAGGTTAATTATCGAGAATTATCCTGAAAGTGAATATGCCCGAATTATTCAAGATCCAACATATAACAAAACCACACGTGAGACTAGAAAAAGGGTTGACAACTATTACAGTATTATATTTGATTTATATAAAGACAAGAAATACGATTTGGTTTTAACAAGGGTAGAAAAAGCAAAAAGTATTTTCGCCGACAATCATTTACAAGATAAATTTGATTTCATTGCAGCACTTTCTATAGGTCATATTAGCCCGTTAGATTCATTTAAAGTAGCTTTAGAAACTGTTGTAGCCAATCATGCTGCATCAACAGTAGCTGCTGAAGCGAAAGTGATATTAGATCAACTCAAAAAAGGTGTTGATACAAGCCAAGCACCAACTGCAGCTGTCGATAAATATGCTTACAAACCAAATGATGTTTATACCTTCATTGTAGTAGTTCCAGCAACTGACAAAAACACCAACAAATACAAGTTAGATGTTTCAAATTTTAACACTGTATTTTATAGCAAAGAAACTTTTAATGTAAACAGTATTTTCTTAAACGGAATCAATCAGTTGGTTATTATTAAAGATTTAAAGGATGAAGATTTTGCTAAAGATTATTATAAATCGTTTAAATTAAATCAAGAACAATTACTAGATTTAAACTCCAAAAATTATCAATGTTTTATTATCTCTAACGATAATTTTGTTGTTTTTTATAAGGATAAAAATATTCCTGACTATCTAACTTTCTTCAACAAACAGTTTGGATTAGAATAATGTTTTTATATATTTGTTACGCTTTTTACATTTATTGATACCAGCTATGTTTAATAAAAATAACTCTACTATGGCCAAAGTACAAGACGCAGATGCTTCTGCAATTAACATTATTAGAAAAGGAACAGAAATTACAGGAGAAATTAAATGTCTTGGTGATATTCGTATAGATGGAACTTTGTCTGGTAAAATTATAACCGAAGGTAAATTAGTTGTAGGTCAAACAGGTGTTATTGATGGCGAGGTTATTTGTAAGAATGCAGATATTTCTGGAACCATTCATGCAAATGTTTCGGTTAAGGAATTATTATTATTAAAATCTACAGCAAACATTGTTGGTGATATAAAAACAGGTAAATTATCTGTTGAACCAGGAGCTAATTTTACAGGTGCTTGTAATATGGGAGCGTTAGTAAAAGGAATCAAAAACAATGAAGAAAAACGAGAAACCCTCGAAAAAGCCCAGCAGTTCGCTTAATCAATACGCACGATTTTCTGGCATAGCCATTCAAATGGGTGTAATTATTGGATTTAGTGCGTGGGGCGGACAAAAGCTAGATGAATACTTTAAATTAAACAAACCTTATCTAACTATTGTTTGTTCCCTTTCGGGGGTTGCATTTGCATTGTATCTTATTATTAGAGAGGTTATTAAGATGGGAAAGAATAATGAGTAAAAACAAGTCCTTATTATCAACTGCAGGTTTTGTTCTGTTGATATTTACTCTTCACTATCTTTTTAATTTAGTATTTCCAAAAACTTCAATTGCATTTGAGAAGGTATTGAGATTTCACGGATTTATTTTCATCATTACCGCATTAGTTGTTTTACTCTCACTGAAAGCAATTTACACGTTACCAGATAAAGCAGGTTTTACCTATTTAGGCTTAGTTTTGTTTAAGATGGTTGCATCCATAGTGTTCTTATTTCCCTATTTAACGGATGTAACAAGAGAAACTAAAACCCTTGTTTTTCATTTCTTTGTCATTTTGTTTCTTTACCTAGCCTATGAGGTAATATTTTTACTTCGCCATTTAAATGGTCAACAAAATAAATAAAATTAGCGTTTTTTCTGCTTAATAAAGATTGATTAATTCATTGTAATTTAGTTAGTTGTATCATTGTTAAATTTTGTTGATTTAACTAGCTGTTTAAAATCAATAATTATTTGAAAAAATACATTGGCGAAACAAAAATAAATACCTAGATTTGCACCCAATTTTTGAGAGGCGGAAAATTAAGACTTATGCTAAAAAACAAATTTGTTAAAACACTAGTATTTTCAATACTTTCACTGGTTTTTGTTAGTTCAGTTCAGGCAGATAATCATGCTGAAATAACTTCAGAACATGATACTATTCATTCTACAGAAGAAACAAAAGGTTATGATCCAATCCCTGTAATTATGCATCACATTGCTGATGCTCACGATTGGCATTTTTTCGATTACAATGGTCATGGTTATTCTATGCCACTTCCTATTATTCTATGGACAGATAAAGGTTTGGTAACATTTATGTCGAGTGCTTTTCATCATGACAATAGCGGTCATCATGCAGTTGAAAAAAACGGAATGAGATTTATTAAATTCAACGAAAAAATCTATCAATTAAAAGATGGTGCTCCAGTAGAATTTGATTATGAAACAACAACTAGACCATTGGATTTATCAATAACAAAAAATGTTTTTGCAATGTTAATGTCCGTTGCTCTTATTTTGTTTATTTTTCTTAAAACGGCTGGTCACTACAGTAAAAATGGAGCTGTTGCCCCAAAAGGAATAGCATCTTTTATGGAGCCACTAATTGTTTTTGTGAGAGACGACATTGCAAAAGTTAATATCGGAGAAAAAAAATACATGAAGTTTATGCCTTATTTGTTAACGGTATTTTTCTTCATTTGGTTCAATAATTTATTGGGGTTGATTCCATGGATTGGAGGAGCTAACTTAACTGGAAATATTGCGGTAACAATGGTTCTTGCAGTGTTTACATTGATTATTACCAATATTAATGGAAATAAAGGTTACTGGGGTCACATTTTTTGGATGCCAGGAGCACCAGTTCCAGTAAAAATTCTTTTAATGCCTATTGAGTTAGTAGGTGTATTAACAAAACCTTTCGCTTTAATGATTCGTTTGTTCGCTAACATTACAGCGGGTCACATTGTAGTATTGAGTTTATTATCGTTAATTTTTATTTTTAAAAGTGTGGGAATGAGTGCTGTTTCAGTACCATTTGCATTATTTATATCGGTATTAGAGCTTTTAGTAGCTTTTTTACAAGCTTATGTGTTTACTATGTTGTCTGCTCTTTTTATTGGAACAGCGGTGGCAGACCATGAGTATCATTAATTTGTAATTTTTTGTTTAACTAAATATATTAAAGTTATGTACGCAGCAATTGGAGCAGGTTTAGCAGTTATCGGAGCTGGATTAGGTATTGGTAAAATTGGTGGTTCAGCAATGGACGCTATCGCTAGACAACCAGAAGCGACTTCTAAAATTCAAACAGCAATGATTATTGCAGCAGCTCTTGTAGAGGGTGTTGCTTTATTCGGTGTAGTTGTTGGTCTTATGGGTCTTTCAGCTTAAGAAAACTAAAACGAGCTTGTAGCGGTTGGCAACAAGCTCGTTTTAAACTTTTACATTAGTTAATTATAAATAAAGATTTTAAAACAGTTTAATTATGAATAACCCATTAGTAACCCCCGAGCTTGGTCTGATAATTTGGTCAACTCTTGTGTTTTGTATATTGTTCTTCTTATTAGCAAAATTTGCTTGGAGACCAATATTAAAAGCGGTTAAAGACAGAGAAGCATCAATTGAAAATGCATTGAATGCAGCTGAACAAGCTAAAAAAGAAATGCAAGAACTTTCTGCAAACAACGAAGTGCTTTTAAATCAAGCTAGAGCTGAAAGAGACGAAATGTTAAAAGATGCTCGCGCAGTAAAAGACAAAATGATTAGTGATGCTAAAGTTACTGCAAATGCTGAAGCAGAACGAATTATTGCATCTGCAAAAGAAGCAATTCAACACGAAAAATTAGCTGCCATTACTGACTTGAAAAACCAAGTAGCTACTTTATCAATTGAGATTGCTGAGAAAATATTAAAACAAGAATTGTCAACTGCCGAAAAACAAAAATCACTAATTGATAATGCAGTTGGTGAAATTAATCTAAACTAATATTTTTAGATGAAAGATATTAAAGTTGCATCACGTTACGCTAAGTCATTACTTGGAATTGCTTTAGAAAATAAATGTTTAGAGGCAGTTCAACAAGACATGTTGATGATTAGCCGTGTTAGCCAAGAAAACAGAGAATTTATTGCATTATTGAAAAGCCCTATTGTTAGAGGAGATAAAAAACTTTCTATCATTAATGCAGTATTTAAAGACATCAACAATATTTCTGCGGCTTTTATCAAAATTATTGTAGCCAAAAAAAGAGAAAGTTTGTTGGTTGATATTGCAGATTCTTTTCAAGAAGCATATAAAATCCACAAAAATATTAAAACTGCTTTTGTTACCACCGCAGTGGCATTAACAGCAGAACAAAAAGATAAAATCAAAAAACTAATTGGAGCAACTTACGATTCTACTATAGAATTTGAAGAAATTATTGACCAATCTATCATTGGAGGAGTAATTTTAAGAGTTGGCGACAAACAAGTTGACGAAAGTATTAAACGTAAAATACAAAACTTGGTAATGGAGTTTGACAAGAACCCTTATCAAAAAGCAATTTAAAAAATAATATAAAATTATAAAAATGGCCGAAGTAAAACCCGCAGAAGTATCAGCTATCTTAAGAGAACAATTAGCTGGATTTAAAACCGAAGCACAACTTGAAGAAGTAGGAACTATTTTGCAAGTAGGTGATGGTATTGCACGTATTTATGGATTGTCTCAAGTACAATCAGGTGAATTAATTGAATTTAAAAATGGCTTAAATGCTATCGTTCTTAACCTTGAGGAAGATAACGTTGGTGCTGTACTTTTAGGTTCATCAAAAGGAATTAGAGAAGGAGATACGGTAAAAAGAACCAATAAAATTGCCTCTATCAAAGTTGGGGATGGTATGTTAGGTAGAGTAGTAGATACTTTAGGAAACCCAATTGATGGTAAAGGACCTATTACTGGCGATTTATACGAAATGCCTTTAGAAAGAAAAGCTCCTGGTGTTATCTATAGAGAACCAGTTGCTGAGCCAATGCAAACAGGTATTAAAGCTATTGATGCTATGATTCCAGTTGGTAGAGGACAAAGAGAGTTGGTTATTGGTGACCGTCAAACAGGAAAAACTACAGTTTGTATCGATACCATTATCAACCAAAAAGAATTTTACGACAGAGGAGAACCTGTATTTTGTATTTATGTAGCAACTGGTCAAAAAGGTTCTACAGTTGCAGGTATAGTAAAAACATTAGAAGATAACGGTGCAATGGCTTATACTGTTGTTGTTGCTGCTAATGCTTCTGATCCAGCTCCAATGCAATTTTACTCTCCATTTGCAGGTGCTGCAATTGGTGAATTTTTTAGAGATTCAGGTCGTCCAGCATTAATCATTTATGATGATTTATCTAAACAAGCTGTAGCTTACCGTGAGGTTTCTTTATTATTAAGAAGACCACCAGGTCGTGAGGCTTATCCTGGAGACGTATTTTACTTACACTCTCGTTTGTTAGAAAGAGCTGCAAAAATCAATGCTTCTGACGAAATTGCTAGAAGTATGAACGATTTACCAGAATCTATCAAGCATTTAGTAAAAGGTGGAGGTTCGTTAACAGCTCTTCCAATTATTGAAACTCAAGCTGGTGACGTTTCTGCATACATCCCAACTAACGTAATTTCTATTACCGATGGCCAAATTTTCTTGGAGTCTGATTTATTCAACCAAGGTATTCGTCCAGCAATTAACGTAGGTATTTCGGTATCGCGTGTTGGTGGTAATGCACAAATTAAATCAATGAAAAAAGTTGCTGGTACATTAAAACTTGACCAAGCTCAATACCGTGAGTTAGAGGCGTTCTCTAAATTTGGTTCTGACTTAGATGCAGCTACAATGGCAGTATTAAACAAAGGTAAGAGAAACGTTGAAATCCTTAAACAAGGTGAAAACTCTCCACTACCAGTTGAAAAACAAGTTGCTATTATTTATTTAGGAACAAAAGGTTTAATCAATAGCGTTCCAGTTGATAAAGTAAAAGAATTTGAGGCAGAATATTTAGCTTTCTTAGACAACAAACACAGAAACGTGTTAGACTTGTTAAAAGCTGGAAAATTTGACGATGAAATTACTTCAACATTAGAAAAAGCAGCTTCAGAATTAACTGCAAAATATAAATAGTTAGGAAGAATGAAGTTGGAAGTCGTAGGTTAAAGAACTGAAAACTGACAACTGTGAACTGAAAACTAAAGAATGGCAAATTTAAAAGAAATAAGAAACAGAATAGTTTCGATATCATCTACTAGACAGATTACTTCTGCCATGAAGATGGTTTCTGCTGCAAAATTGAGAAGAGCACAAGATGCAATTACTCAAATGCGACCTTATTCTAAAAAATTACAAGAAATATTAGAAAACTTAAGTTCTGGTTTAGATAGCACTGATGGTGTTTACAGCCAAGAACGTGAAGTTAAAAATGTACTTTTTGTAAGCATTACTGCCAACAGAGGTCTTTGTGGAGGTTTTAACAACAATGTTATTAAAACCATTAAGAGAGTTGCTGAGAGCGAATACAAAGGTTGCAACATTACTGTTGTTTCCGTAGGTAAAAAAAGTGTTGATTCATTTAAATCATCACCTTGGTCGGCAAAAGGTAGAGAACTTTTCTCAAAAAGCATTGAAATAGTAGACAGCTTAACTTTCGATAACGCTGCTGAACTTGCTCAAATTTTAATGGACGAGTTTGCTGCAAAAAATCAGGATAAAGTGGTGTTGGTTTACAACCAGTTTAAAAATGCTGCGGTACAAGAAGTACAAGCAGAGCAATTTTTGCCGATAGTACCAACTCAAAACACTAACGATAAAGCATCTTCTACCGATTATATTTTTGAACCAAACAAAGAGTTTATTGTTCAGGAATTAATCCCTAAGTCGTTAAAAACACAATTGTTTAAAGCATTGTTAGATTCAAGAGCATCAGAACACGGAGCAAGAATGACGGCAATGCACAAAGCAACCGATAATGCAACCGATTTAATTAATGCACTAAAACTAAGCTACAACAAAGCTCGACAAGCAGCCATTACCAACGAAATTTTGGAAATTGTTGCTGGTGCTGAAGCATTGAAATAGTTTGATACAGAATTTTTGTTAAAAAAAAGACCTACGTATTGCGTAGGTCTTTTTTTTGCTTCACAACAAACTGTTGATATTAAAAAAGCTGAGTGCTTTCTTTTTACCGTATTCAAAATATCTTTGTAACTATTAAGTTATACTAACAAAACCTATTTCGATGAGAGTTCTATTTACTATAATAATACTGTTAACCTTTGGGGTTACCGCTCAAGCACAAATGCATACCTACAATTGGACCAACGGCAAGAAAAAAGCCGAAGGAGTAGTAAAAGATGGTTTGGAACAAGGCAAATGGACTTTTTGGAGCAAAGAGGGTGTTATTCAGCAAGAAGTAACCTACAAAGATGGCGATTACAATGGGTTATATGTAGACTATGACGACGAAGGAAAGAAAAAAGAAGAAGGCACTTTTATCAGAGGGAAAAAAGAAGGTATTTGCAAAATGTGGTATTCCAACGGGCAGTTGGAATTGGTGGGCTACAACAAAAATGGATTTAACGACAGCCTTTGGACTTACTATTACGAAGACGGCAGCCTAAAGGAAGAGGGACATTTTGTAAAAGACGAACGCGTAGGTATTTGGAAAAATTATTATCCCAACAAACAACTTAAAACCGTTAGAGAGTTTTCGAAAAATGACGTAAAGCTGTTAGAATATTACGATGAAAAAGGCAAACAACTAATTAAAGACGGTAAAGGAGAATACACCGAAACAACTCCCGCAGGAAAGGTTAAAGTGAAAGGAAAATACGTTGGCGGAAAAAGAACAGGTTTGTGGGTGGAGCACAACGATAACATGGTAAAAACATCAGAAGGCAACTACGAGAATGGATTGATGGTGGGCAAATGGGTATATTACTGGGATAATGGCAACAAGCGTTTGGAAGGAAGTGTAAAAAGCGGCAAAAACGACCAATTGTGGAGCTATTGGTACCCAGACGGGAAAAAGTTAAAGCAAGTAACTTACACTGATGGTAAAGAACATGGGGCATTTTTAGAATGGTTTGCAAATGAGCAGTTGAGCGTAGAGGGTAAATATGTAAACGGTGAAAAACATGGTGAGTGGATTTTCCTTCATGAAAATGGACAAAAGGATATTGTTGGAAGTTTTAACATGGGTTTACGTGAAGGAATGTGGACATTTTACAATAAAACCAGCGGCAAAAGAGATTACGAAGGACCCTATAAAAACGACAAAAAAAATGGTGTTTGGACGTATTGGTATCCAAACGGAAAAGTGTGGAAAGAAGGAAACTATACGGATGATTTAAAGGATGGAGAATGGAGAACCAACAGCGAAGAAGAAGTGTTGGTAATAAAAGGAAATTTTAAAGCAGGAAAAGAAGAAGGCGAATGGTTTTCGTGGTACGATAGCGGAAAGAAAAAAGACGTTGGTAATTTTAGTCAAGGATTAATGAATGGCAAATGGGAGGGCTGGTTTGAAAACGGACAGAAAGATTATGAAGGAACATATAAAAATGGGTTGAAAGATGGAACGTGGAAACATTGGTTCGACAATGGCAATCAGGAATTAATGAGAACTTATGTGGTGAAAACCGTTGAAAAGAAAGATTATTATCGCCAAGAAGCAAAAAAATATGCTGAGGTATCACGAACAGAAGAATTGTCGGTTTTAGAAGGTCCTTATTTTGAATGGTTTGAGAATGGAAAGCCAAAGGAAGAAGGAAACTATTTAGATAATGTACAACACGGAAAATGGATTTATTATTACGAAGACGGTAAAAAAATGTACGAACAAACCCTAGTAAATGGGCGTCAAGAAGGCATCGTTACTTCGTGGTACCCTGAAGGTCCAATGGAAAGTGTAAAAAGCTACAAAAATGGTGTGCCTGATGGAAAATGGATATTTTATGCCAAACAAGAAGGCAAAATCAAACAAATTGTAGTTTACAAAGAAGGAGTGAAAGTAACAGAAGGAAAGTAGTTTTAAGCACTAAAAGTTTCCAAATCTCTATCAACTTTTTTGAATAACCCTTGAAGTACTTTTCCTGGGCCAACCTCTGTAACTGAATTTACGCCGTTAGCCAACATGTTGTTCATGATCTGAGTCCATTTTACAGGGGCAGTAAGTTGCTCAATAAGATTGTTTTTAATCTCCTCAGGATTTGTAACAGGTAAAGCATTTACATTTTGATAAACCGCACAAGTTGGTTGGTTAAATGTTGTTGCATGAATTGCTTTTGCCAGTTCTTCTTTTGCAGGAGCCATTAATGGAGAGTGAAATGCTCCGCCAACAGGCAATACCAATGCACGTTTTGCACCAGCTTCTTTTAGTTTTTCACAAGCTATATTTACAGCGTCAATACTTCCAGAAATAACCAACTGACCAGGGCAGTTGTAGTTGGCAGGAACAACAACTCCATCAACCTCTGCACATATTTTTTCTACAATTTCATCATCAATACCTAAAATAGCTGCCATGGTACTAGGAACTGCCTCACAAGCTTTTTGCATGGCTAAAGCACGTTGTGAAACTAGTCGTAAACCATCTTCAAAGTTTAGTACACCATTTGCTACCAATGCCGAAAATTCTCCTAACGAGTGTCCTGCAACAGCCTCAGGTTTAAAATCATTACCTAAAGTTTTAGCAAGAATAACAGAGTGTAAAAAAATAGCAGGTTGCGTAACCTTGGTTTGTTTTAATTCCTCATCAGTACCCGAAAACATAATATCTGTAATTCGAAACCCTAAAATTTCGTTGGCTCTTTCAAACAATTCTTTAGCAAGAGTTGAATTATCATAAAGGTCTTTTCCCATTCCTACAAATTGTGAACCTTGACCAGGAAATACATATGCTTTCATATTTTTAGTTTTTTTAGAGATTTTATGTTGCCTCAAAAATAATAAAAACTACAACTTGCCCTAAACATATCTTTACAATTATTAATTTTATGCAACCATGAACAGAGCATCCATCAGAACCATTATTTTTTTGGCAACCATTTCGTTGGTGGGTATTATTACTACGCAATATTTTTGGGTAAAAAACGCGTACAATCTTGAAGAAAAACAGTTTAACGAACAAGTTCATTTTGCTCTTCGAAATGTGAGTAGGAAATTATTGAAGATGAATAAGGACGAATCGGAAATTGTAAATCCGGTTAAACAAATGAGCTCCAACTACTACATTGCTTTTATTAACGATACTGTTCACCCCTTTTTACTGAAAACATTGTTGAAAAAGGAGTTTAATGCACGAAATATCAACATTGATTTTGAATATGTAATTTACGATTGTTTTACCGATTCTATTGTTTTTGATGATTATGTCGCCATAGAAACCGAGGATAAAAATGAATTGCAATCGCAATCACAAGAAATGAAATGGGACAGAGATGGTCATTATTTTGGTGTTTATTTTCCATCCAAACGAACTTATATCATGAATGAAATGGGGATTTGGGTTTTCTCCTCCTCAATTATCCTAATTATTGTAATTTTCTTTGCTTATACCATTAATGTTATCCTTAAACAAAAGCGGTTGTCGGAGATAAAAAACGATTTCATCAACAACATTACGCACGAATTTAAAACACCCATTTCAACCATATCATTGTCTGCAGAGGTGTTGATGCAACCTAATATTGTGAATGAACCAGAACGCTTGTTTAATTACGCCAATATTATTAAAGATGAAAATAATCGACTTAAAAATCAAGTTGATAAAGTATTGCAACTGGCAACACTTGAAATAGATAAGTTGAAATTAGAGAACGAACCAATTGATATTCATGAACTTATTAACGAATCGGTAAAAAGCTTCGAAGTAATTATTGAACATCAAGATGGGAAAATTACTACCTATTTGGGAGCTAAAAAAACACAATTGATTGGAGATAAAGTGCATATTTCAAACATTTTATATAACCTTATTGATAACGCAATAAAATATTCTCCAAATAATCCACGCATTGAAATTTCTACAGAAAATTATTTTTCTGGTATCGAAATAACAGTAAAAGACAATGGAATTGGTATCTCAAAAGAACATCAAAAACATATTTTTGAGAAATTTTACCGCGTTCCAACAGGAAATGTGCACAACGTAAAAGGTTTTGGACTAGGATTGAATTACATTAAAACCATTGTGGAGGCATACAACGGTAAAATTAAATTGATAAGTAAAGAGAATGAGGGAACCTCTTTTATTGTAAAACTTCCATTTAACACATAATACCATGCAAGAAAAGAAAATACATATTCTTTTAGCCGAGGATGACAATAATTTAGGCTTTGTAGTACAAGATAACTTAAAATCAAATGGGTTTGATGTTACACTTTGTCCGAATGGAGAGGAAGCTTTAAAAGCATTTGCAAACAACACTTTTGATATGTGTTTGCTCGATGTAATGATGCCAAGAAAAGACGGGTTTGCAGTGGCAGAAACCATTAGAGAGTTAAACAAGGAAATTCCAATCGTTTTTTTGACAGCCAAAACTATGCAAATGGATAAAGTAAAAGGGTTTACCGTTGGAGCGGATGACTACATTACCAAGCCATTTGATTTTCAAGAACTTATTTTAAGAATCAATGCCATTTTAAAGCGAAGTAAATTAATTAGTGAAAAAGTAGAAGAAGCCATTTTATCTTATGAAATAGGAAAATATCATTTCGACATCAAAAATCAAGTGCTGAAGAAAGCAAATGTCGAGCAAAAATTAACTAAAAAGGAAACTCGAATACTCACCTTTTTGTGCGAAAACATGAATGATATTGCTTCCCGTGAACAGATTTTAAAAAACATTTGGGGTAACGACGATTATTTTAGCGGCAGAAGTATGGATGTGTTCATCTCTAAAATTCGTAAATACCTTGCTGAAGATGAGAAAATTCAAATCATCAATATTCATGGAGTGGGTTTTAAATTAGAGGTTTCTAAATAAACTATCCAAGTTGACGACCTTTTTAGCAAAAACAGCCCAGCATCTTATACAAACTTATGGCAATAGTTTAAGTGATTGTTGCGTGGTATTGCCAAACAAACGAGCAGGTTTGTTTTTAAAGCAAGAGCTGAGTAAACTTATTGATAAACCCATTTGGCTTCCTCCAATTATGGGCGCCGAAGAGTTGATTGAGAAACTATCGAACACTCAAGTAATAGATAATTTAACTCAGTTGTTTGAACTTTATGAGGTGTATCAACAAGTAACGTCAAATCCCGAAACTTTTGAGGAATTTAGTAAGTGGGGGCAAATTCTGCTGCACGATTTTAATGAAATTGATCGCTACCTTATTCCTACCGAATCCTTTTTTACCACCATGAACAATGTTCGGGCAATTGAAGTTTGGAATTTGGGCGATGGAGAACTGACCACCATACAGCAGGACTATCTGGCTTTTTGGAAACAAATGGGAACGCTTTACCATGCTTTTCATGAGCATTTATTAAAAAACAATAATGCCTACCAAGGAAAAGCGTTTCGGATTGTTGCTGAACAACTTAGATATAATCCAACAACATTTATTGAAAAAGAAATCAAATGGAAGCAACTGATTTTTGTTGGTTTTAATGCTTTAACGCTTGCCGAAGAGACCATAATTACAAAATTAAAAGAGCATGGAAAAGCCGAAATACTTTGGGATGCTGATGAATATTATTTGAATAATGAAATTCAAGAAAGTGGATTATTTCTAAGGGCTTTTAAACAAAAATCTATTTTTACCCCTTTTCATTGGGTATCGGATAAATTTAAAACAGAGAAGAAACAAATCAACGTTATTGGAATTCCTCAAAACATTGGTCAGGCAAAGTATTTGTCCACCATTTTTAAGCAATTAAATAGCCAAAACCAATATAAAGATACCGCTGTTGTTTTGGCCGAAGAAAGTATATTGGTTCCTGTTTTGGAATCGATACCTACTGAAATTAGCAGCATAAATGTAACCATGGGTTATCCTATAAAAAATGCTCCGTTGAGTAATTTTTTTGAAATTTACTTTAACATGTTGCTCAATGCCAATCGTTTTGGTAAGGGAAAACAATTAACCTATCATTACAAAGACATTTCCAAATTGCTGCAATTACCAATAAGCCAACTCATTTTTGGAGAGCAATGTATCCGAGAAGTGCTTCAGCATATTGTAAAACACAATTGGGTATTTATTAATAAAGAAAAACTAGCATACATCAACGATAAATTGCCGTTCAAACTACACGAAACTTTTGATATTAATTCAGCATTAGACCAGTCGTTAGCATTTATTGAGGCTGGAAAAACCTATTTTACTAAAAATGAGAGTTCAGCAATTTCATCAAAAATGGAGGTAGAATACTTGTTTCATTTCTCTAAATTATTTAATCAACTTAAGTTACTCAATACCTCCTATCCAGTTATGGATGGAATAAAAACGTTTGTAACCATTTACCGACAGTTACTCTCCAATTTATCCATTGAACTTTATGGAGAACCGCTACAAGGCTTACAAGTAATGGGAATGCTAGAGACTCGAAACATTGATTTTAAAAATGTGGTGATGCTTTCGATAAACGAAGGCATTTTGCCAGCAGGGAAAACCTTTAATTCCTTTATTCCTTTTGATGTAAAAAGAGAGTTTAATTTGCCTACACACATTGAGAAAGATGCCGTTTATGCCTACCATTTTTACCGTTTAGTACAAAACGCCGAGAACATTTACATTTTGTATAACACCGAAACAAACGAATTTGGAAGTGGCGAAAAAAGTCGTTTTGTAACACAGTTGGAAAACGAGTTAACTCTTTTTCCGAATATAGATATTAACCACAAAATAGTTACCTATCCCACATTAACTGACAAACCTATTGTAAATAAAATTATTAAGTCGGAAAAGGTAATTTCAAAAATCAACGAATTTTTTCAAACAGGAGTTTCGCCATCTGCACTAAATGCTTACATGAATTGCCCGTTGGATTTTTACAATAAATACGTGTTGAGAATAAATGAAGTAGATGAAGTAGAGGAAACTGTGGAAAGCAGCACCTTTGGAACAGTTATACACGATGTGTTGGAAGAATTATACAAACCCTTTGCTGAGAACAACCTCTTGGTTACCTCGCAAGACATAAAAAAAATGAAAGGAGAAGTTGAAGACCTTACCAAAGCAGCATTTGTTAGGCAACAGTTTAGTGAGAGAGAATTGCAGTCGGGCAAAAACCTGATTACCCTTAAAATGGCATTAAATTACGTTGACAATTTTCTAACACAGGAAATAAAATTACTAGAAAATACTAAAACCGAACTGCACATTAAATTGCTTGAGAAACAACTTGGTGTTGATGTATCGGTAAACGGAAACAAGGTGTTTTTAAAGGGTAAAGCCGACAGAATAGACGTTTGCAATAACCAATTGCGAATAGTTGATTATAAAACGGGCAGTGTTGATGAAAAGGATTTAAAAATTGAAAGTGTGGCTGAAGTGTTAGAAAAACCAAAAGCTTTTCAAGTGTTGTTTTACGCCTACCTTTATGCTAAAGAACATCAGTTGGTTCATGAGGTTTTAACTTCAGGAATAGTTTCGCTAAAGAAACCTAGTAACGGTTTTATGCCATTGCTCATTAATAAAAATGAAACGATTACACCAACCATTTTAGCTGAATTTGAAACACTTCTATTACAACTACTAACTGAAATTGCTAACCCCGAATTGGTTTTTGAACATGATGATGAAGCAAGTTATTGTTTGTATTGCTGATTAGAAAATACTTATCTTTACTTTATAAATACTTGTTTTTAAATGCACCTTTTTGCCTCCGATGAATTAAATAAAGCCTGGCAATATCTTTTGGATAAAATGCCAAAGGAGGCTTGGCATAGTTATGAGCAGAAACAACAGGAGTTTTCTGAATTGGATAATGCATTATTTTTAGGGCATTATCAGTTGGTTTCTCAAAACTACAAAGAAGCAGTAGCTACGTTAATTTTTGCCAAAAAAAGTGCTGTTGAATTAGCTGAAACCAATAAACTACTTGCCTCTTTAGAACTACTTACTTCATTATATTTAAAAATAGCAGACTATACTGCTGCAGCTGAGAATTGTTTGGAGTACATCGAACAAATTCAGGACTCAAAACAACCCAAAGAAAAACTATTGGATGCTTTTTTGCAATTGGGTAATATCTATCAAAATACACATAATTTTAAGGAAGCTATAGCCAATTATACCAGAGCAAACAAAATAGCAAAGCAACTTAAAAATGTAAAACAAGATTCTGAAACTTTATTTAAGATTGGAAACGCTTACAACTGGAATGAAGAATTGGATTTATCGGAAAAGTTTTTACTCGAAAACATTGCCATAAATAAGAGAGAAGGATTTTATAATGCTTGGTCGCACGCCAGTTTGGGCATTTTATATACCAAACAAGAAAGAAATGATGAAGCCCTTTCAACTTTTGAGCTTTCATTGGCTGAAGCTAAAGCAGCAAAAGACCATCAGTTAATTGCAAACATTTCTAAAAGCTTAGGAAATCTCCATATTATTATGGGAAATTTGGATAAAGCCATTGAGGTTTTATCTGAAGCCATTCGTATTTCAGAAGAGTTGAACCTGAAAACGGTTTTAATGAAAGCCAATGAATTTATGGCAGATGCCCTAGAAAAGAAAGGAGAGTTGGATAAAGCTTATCAATATTTCAAAACCTATTTTACTCTAAATGAAGAAATAAAGCAAGCCAATACTGATGTGAAATTAAAAGGACTTCAGTTGAAATATGATGTAGATGAAGCAAAAAAAGAGGGAGAATTGTATCGTTTAAAAAACATCGACTTGGTTGCTGCAAATAATGAGATTGAACGTCAGAAACAAGAAATTCTAACCAAAAACAGAGAAATTACCGATAGCATAGTTTATGCTAAAAGAATACAAAATGCAATACTTCCAGAAATGCATCTGTTGAATTTGGTAGCTCAAGAACACTTTGTTTTTTTTAAACCAAAAGACATCGTTAGTGGTGATTTTTATTGGATTGCAGAAAACGATAGTAGAATTTATTTTGCTGTAATTGACTGTACAGGACATGGTGTTCCGGGTGCATTTTTAAGTATAATTGCCAACAACCTTTTTAATAAAGCCGTTTACGAACAACAATTAGTTGGCACTGATGAAATTTTATCGTTTGTTCATCAAGAAATCATTCAATCGTTGAACAAAAGAGTTACTGATTCAGGAAAAGATGGTATGGATGTGGCGTTATGTTCTATAGATAAAAATACCAAAGAGTTGCATTATTCGGGAGCATACAATCCGCTGCTGATAATAAGAGACCATACTTTAATAGAACTAAAGGCAGATAAGTTTATTATTGGAAATGCTTCATACTCTCATAACAGCTTGTTTTCTATCAATAAATTTGAGTTGCAAGAAAGTGATATGCTGTATTTGTGTACGGATGGTTTTGCTGACCAATTTGGTGGTCCGAATGGGAAAAAATTTAAAAGCAAGAAATTGAAAGGCTTGTTTAATGAAATTTTTAAACTGAACTGCCAAGCTCAGTTCAATAAAATGGAACAGGTTTTTTCCGATTGGAAAGGTGAATTGGAGCAGATAGATGATATCTGTATTATGGGAATTAAAATTTAAAACACAAAAAAGGGCTCATTCGAGCCCTTTTTTATTTTCTAATATCATGTAAAGTTATTCTACAGTTACCGATTTTGCTAAGTTTCTAGGTTGATCTACATTACATCCTCTCATGATAGCAATGTAATACGATAACAATTGTAATGGAATAGTTGTTAATAATGGGCTTAACGCATCTTCCGATTCTGGGACTTCAATTATAAAGTCGGCAATGGCTTTAACAGCAGTGTCGCCTTCGGTAACAATGGCAATGATTTTTCCGTTACGAGCTTTTACCTCTTCAATGTTGCTTACCACTTTTTCGTAGTTACCGTGTTTAGTTGCAATAACCACCACTGGCATTTCTTCGTCGATTAAAGCAATTGGACCATGTTTCATTTCAGCTGCAGGATAACCTTCAGCGTGAATATAAGAGATCTCTTTTAGTTTTAAAGCCCCTTCTAATGCAACAGGGAAATTATATCCACGACCTAAATACAAGAAATTACGAGCATTTTTGAATATTTCAGCAATTGTTTTAATCTGATTTTCCGATTTCAACATTTTTTCAACTTTATCAGGAATTGCATCTAGTTCTACAATCAACTGACGGAATTTTGAGTCGGACAATGTTCCTTTTGCTTGAGCTAATGATAAAGCCATTAATGTAAGCACTGTTACTTGAGCTGTAAAAGCTTTAGTAGATGCAACACCAATTTCAGGGCCAGCATGAGTATAAGAACCTGCATCAGTTGCTCTTGATATCGATGAACCAACAACATTGCAAATACCAATAATAGTAGCGCCTTTTTCTTTAGCTAAGTTGATTGCAGCAAGCGTATCAGCTGTTTCTCCTGATTGCGATATAGCTATAACCACATCACTTTCAGTAATAATAGGGTTTCGATACCTAAATTCTGAAGCATATTCAACTTCT
Source organism: uncultured Vicingus sp. (assembly GCA_964398455.1). GTDB lineage: Bacteria > Bacteroidota > Bacteroidia > Flavobacteriales_E > Vicingaceae > Vicingus. The sequence continues at coordinate 23,118 of CAYNMR010000003.1, forward strand.
ACAGGTATTCTAGCTAAATCTTCAATAAGGTATTCACCAACTAAACCAGCATGCCAGGAAGTACCACAAGCAACAATAATAATACGTTCTGCATTAATAATTTTTTGTTTGTATTCTCTAATTCCGCCTAATGAAACAATACCCTTATTCAAATCAATTCTACCTCGCATACTATTTTTAATAGATTGAGGTTGCTCAAAAATTTCTTTAAGCATGAAATGATCAAAACCACCTTTTTCGATGGCTTCTAATTGCATTTCAAGTTCTTGAATATAAGGAACTTTCGGTTGGTTTTTAATGTTAATCAATCGCAATTCTTCACCACGTTTTAAGATGGCTATTTCTTCGTCGTTTAAGTAAACTACATTTTTAGTGTATTCAACAATTGGAGTAGCATCTGATGCAATATAATATTCATCTTTTTCGCCAATACCAATAACTAATGGACTACTTTTTTTAGCAGCTATTAATAAATCAGGATCTTTTTTAGAAACAATAACAATAGCATAAGCACCAATTACTTCGTTTAAAGCAATTCTCACCGCCTCTTCTATTCCTGCTCCAGTTTTGTCTTGTATATCTTCAATAAGGTGAATCAACACTTCGGTATCCGTATCACTTGAAAATACATGTCCACGTTGTATTAATTCTGCTTTTAAAGAAGCATAATTTTCAATAATTCCATTGTGGATAATAGCTAAATCACTATTTCCCGAATAATGTGGGTGAGCATTTCTATCGCTTGGGGCACCGTGTGTAGCCCATCGAGTGTGTCCAATTCCAATTTTTCCTGAAGTGTCTTTACCTACTGTAAATGCTTCTAATTCAGAAACTTTTCCTTGTTTTTTAAATAAATGGATATCATTGTCATGAAGAAGTGCAACACCTGCGCTGTCATAACCTCTATACTCTAATCGTTGTAACCCTTTAATTAAAATTGGGTAAGCTTCTTTTTGTCCTATATATGCTACAATTCCACACATTTGAATTAATATTTAGAATAGGTAATATTTAATTTAATTTTGTTTGAAGGATGTTTAAATGAGTTGATTATGGAACGGTTAACCGTAACCGAAGAGCCAGATGCAACCAAGTATAATCCATAATCTTCTGTATTGTTATTAATAATGTCTTGTAAATGACGAGCAATATTAAAGGTATAAGTTTTATTGGTTTCGTCATAAGTGCCACCAAAATAGGTTGAACCTTCAAAAAAGTCGATTAAGAAAGTTGCCTCACCTGATGAATTTATTCCTGTTAATGATAGGGTTGGAATAGCTTTTAATGAAGAGGTAGAACCATCATTAATTGATAACACTAATTCTGCCTTATTGATAATAATTTTACCATCTTTACCTAAGTCCTTGATGTCGGGGATAGTCAATTTTGTTTTTAATCCACCCATTGCTTGGACATAGGTAACGGTAGAATCAAAACCAACGCCATTTAAGTGTTTTTCAACATCCGTATTGGTATAGTTATGCGTAAATCGATTGTATTTTTTACTCTCAGAATTGATAATGAAACTGTATGATTTTTCTGGGCCTGAATCATTGTGGTAGAAAAGAGTTACTGTTGATAATGAAGCATCCATATCAAAAGAAATGATAGCACCATTACCTTTATTTAGCGTTGTATTATTTACGTTGGTTGATGTAGTAATGTGTAAGCCATTAACAATATCTTTTAATGCACTATTGGTTGCAATAACATTTCCATTTTTTCCAGCATCAAGTATTTCTTGACCAAAAGCATTGTCTAATGCAATCCTAAGATGAGGAGCTTGTGTAGTGGTATCTCCATTTTGAATAACTGTTACAGAGTCATTCATAAAAGGAGTGTAAGTTAATGAACCGATAGGAGTTGGATAGCCACTAAAACTAATATCTTCATTTGAATAATATTCTTCTGCAGTAAGTTTTTCACTCAAACGATAAACGTCAATACTCATAGGGTCAAATACATTTCCATAAAAGGCTGTAGCATCTAAATATTTCATTGAAAGAATAACAGAGTCGATAACTGCATTATCTCCAAAATCTACATTTGCACCAGCTAAGGTTATTTCAGTGTAAAATGAAGACGCTGCAATTCCCATAATACTATCGTGGAATATGCCTAGTAAGTTAACTCCAGCAAAGTCTGTTCGGATAGAGTCGTCTTTTAATACAGTGGTTAAGATGTTAAAAGAATCTGTAAAATGAATGGTTAAATTTTCATCATTAAATTCTGGAAATAGCTCGCCTTCTTTTTTACAAGATACTAACGTTATAGAAAAGATAACGGAAAGCAGTAGTGCTTTCCGTGTAATAGATAACATGAATTGGTTTGAAGTCATTGATTAGTCCTGTAATACGGTTGCAGATTCTAAAATTTCGTCGTAAAAGTCAGAATGAGCTTTAACAAAAGATTCAAAATCGTGATAATTTAATTTTGGTTTGTTTATTTTATTGAAATGACTTTCTAATTCTGGGTGAATTTTTTCACTTGCTTTAATAACAGCATCAGAAATATTCATTGCAGCTTTATTAATATCCACAAATGAGGTGTTTTTATAATCTGCAACATCATCACTAGAAATTCCGTCCATAATTGCTTTTTCAGCAAATTTTTTGTCTAACGATTTATCAAATTCATTATCGTAAACAGAATAAACCACTTTTGAGTTTTCAAAAATAGGGTCTTTACTGTATGATGTTTTGATGTAAAGAGGAACTAGGCTAGTCATCCAACCATGACAGTGAATAATATCTGGAACCCAACCCAATTTTTTTACTGTTTCTAAAACACCTCTTGCAAAAAAGATTGATCTTTCGTCGTTATCTTCAAAAAACTTTCCTGTTTCATTACAGTTTATAATTCCTTTTCTGTTAAAAAAGTCTTCACTATCAATAAAATAGACTTGCATACGAGCAGGCTGAATTGAGCCTACTTTTATAATTAGAGGATGATCGGTATCGTTAATAATCAAGTTCATACCTGATAAACGAATAACCTCATGAAGTTGATTTCTTCTTTCATTTATACAACCAAACTTTGGCATAAAAGTTCGTATTTCTTTTCCCGATTCTTGTATGCCCTGTGGCAACATTCTACCAACTTTCGACAATTCGCTTTCTTCTAAATAAGGGGTAATTTCTTGGGAAATAAATAAAACTTTGGTCTTTTTCATAATTGAGTTAATTGATGTTGAGGTTAATTGAGATTTGCCTTGATTAAAAGCCTGTAGTTTTTTGTTGAAGTGGATTACAAATTTTACTACACATAATTATCATAAAGTATTTGTTATGAATTGAACACAAATTTACTAATTTTTTACGTGCAAGTCAAGCAAATTGTTTTTGTTTAAACGAATAACTAAATAAATTATTTATTTTGTACCCCGAAAATTAAAATGGATTGTTATGCTTGTTTATAAAAGCGTTAATGAGTTAACGCAATTTCTGCTTCAGAATAAGCATAAAACCATTGGGTTTGTTCCTACTATGGGGGCTTTACATGAAGGTCATTTGTCGTTAATTAACCAATCAAAAGAAAAAACTGAGTTGACCATTTGTAGCATTTTTGTAAATCCCATTCAATTTAACAAACAAGAAGATTTGGAGAATTATCCAAGAACCATTGATTTAGATATACAAAAACTAGAAAGTGTGGCTTGTGATGTGTTGTTTTTGCCGTCTGTTGAAGAAATGTATCCAACAAAACAATATAAAAATTTTGATTTTGGAAGTTTGGCAACCGTGATGGAAGGAGAGCATCGACCAGGTCATTTTAATGGCGTTGCTAATGTTATCGAGCGTTTTTTTGCAATTATAAAGCCCACTTATGCATTTTTTGGAGAAAAAGATTTCCAGCAATTGGCTATAGTTAAAACTTTAACCAAGCAACTTGGCTTATCAACAGAAATAATAGGGTGTCCTATTTTAAGAGAAGAAAGTGGATTGGCTATGAGTTCTAGAAACGAAAGGTTAACAAAAGCAGAAAGAACTCATGCAGCCATCATTTATCGTTCGTTGATTCAAATTAAAAACAATTATACAAAAATTGCTATTGAGCAAGCTAAAGAAAATTTCAAAACTGCTGTGGAGAGTGAACAAATGAGTTTGGAGTATATTGAATTTGCTGACGGAAATACTTTGCAACCCATAAAACAATGGAATGAAACCAATTATTGCGTGGCTTTTGTCGCTGTAAATGTTGGAAAAGTGAGGTTGATAGATAATTTAACAATATTTAATTAATTTTGGTGCCGTTATGCAGGTACACGTTTTAAAATCAAAAATACACCGAGTTAGAGTTACAGAAGCTGACTTAAACTATATTGGGAGCATTACCATTGATGAAGATTTAATGGAAGCATCTAATATTATTGAAGGGGAAAAGGTTCAGATTGTAAACATTAACAATGGTGAGCGATTAGAAACTTATGTAATAAAAGGTAAAAGAGGTTCAGGAGAAATTTGCTTAAATGGACCTGCAGCACGAAGAGTAGCTGTAAATGATATCATCATCATCATTTGTTATTGTATTTTAGATTTTGAAGAGGCTAAAAAATTTAAGCCAACACTTATTTTCCCCGACGAAAATACCAATCGATTAAAATAAATTTTTTGAAAAAATTTCTGGTTCCATTCCTAAAAATAGTTGTTCCATTAGGTTTGGGAGTGTTTCTGATTTGGATGGTTTACAAAGACCTTACCCCAGAAGATATTGCTGATATCAAATTGGCATTTAAGGAAATGAACTATTTGTTTATCATTCTATCAGGATTTATTGGATTGTTAAGTCATGCCAGTAGGGCTTGGCGTTGGAGATATCCACTAAGAGAGATGGGATACACGACCAATTTTTGGAATAGTTATCATACCATTATGATAGGTTATTTTGCCAATATGGGCATTCCCCGGAGTGGTGAAATTATGCGATGCGGATTGATGGCAAAATACGAGGACATTCCATTTAATAAATTAGTAGGAACTGTAATTGCAGAGCGCGTTGCCGATTTAATCATTTTGGTTTCATGTATCTTTCTTGTTTTTCTTATTCAATTAGAAACACTTACCAATTACGCAGTTGAAATAGGATTAGCAGATAAATTTTCACCTCAAAAAATAATTACGTATTTACTCATTTTAGGGTTGTTAGGAGTAGTAGGATTACTGATTTTAAAACGCTCTAGAAACAAGTTTGCAATAAAAGTTCGAGAGTTTTTGTTGGGTATATACGAAGGATTAAAAACCATTGTAACCATGAAAGACAAATGGCTATACATAGCCCATACATTGCTTATTTGGTTTTTATATGTAATTATGTTTTATGTTACTTTCTTTAGCCTACCTTCAGTAGAAAATGTTCCATTAACAGGGGTGGTTACGGCTTTTGTTATGGGAGGAATAGCTGTTACGGTAACTAATGGAGGAATAGGAGCGTATCCGTTAGCTATTGCAGGAGTTTTAGCATTGTATGGAGTTACTCAAAGCCAAGGTTATGCTTTTGGCTGGGTGGTGTGGACTGGTCAAACCATTATGCTAGTTCTTGCAGGTTTGGTTTCTTCTATTTTGTTGCCAAGGATGAATAAGAAAAGTGTGGAGAATGCAAGATAAAATTATAAGTTTCTAAACCCGAATATCTTTAATATTGAGTTGAATGGTAGTGGTGTTGTTCCACGTATTTTCTTCGATGTTGTAAACAATACTAAAAGGAACTCCTTGGGCTAATTGTTCGGCATATTTTCCTAGATTAAAACCAATACAGGAAAGTTTTTTATTTGGGTTATTTTCTTGAAAAACGGTCATTTTTAGATGATTGTCGCCAACCGTATATACATTTTCTTCACAAAACACTTGATGCGAAACAAAAACTGGTCGCATATTTCCCGGACCAAAAGGTGCAAATTGGTTTAATACACGCACAAATTTCTGGTCAATTTCGTGAAGCATTAATTCATCATCAATTGAAATTTGAGGAATCAGCATTTCTGGCTCAATCTGTTGACGAACTACCTCGTTAAATCGTTCTGAGAAAGCAGTTACATTTTCCAGTTTTAAGGTTAATCCTGCTGCATATTTGTGCCCTCCAAATTGTTCTAATAAATCGCTACAAGCATCAATGGCTTGGTATAAGTCAAAATTTTTAACTGAGCGAGCCGAACCAGTAGCCTTTCCATTAGATTCTGTAAGCACTACCGTTGGACGGTAATGTGTTTCAATCAATCGTGAGGCAACAATTCCAATAACTCCTTTGTGCCAATCTTTATTAAATACAACGGTAGTTATCTTTTGTTCAAATAAGGCGTCGCCTTCAATAATTTGAAGAGCTTCTTGTGTAATTTGTTTATCAATATCTTTTCTATCAGTGTTCAGTATGTTTATTGATTTCCCTGCCTCTTCAGCCTCCTCAAAAGTTGGAGCAATTAACAACTCAACGGCTTTGTTTCCTGTTTCTAATCTTCCTGCGGCATTTATTCGTGGAGCAATGGTAAAAACCACATCCATTACGTTAAGTTTTTTGTCTTTTTTCAATCCAGCAACATCAATCATGGCTTTAATTCCAGCTCTGGGGTTACAATTAATTTGTTGTAATCCGTAAGAAACAAAAACGCGGTTTTCGTCGGTAATAGGAACAATATCGGCACAAATGCTTACTGCCAATAAATCCAAGTAGCTTAAAAGTAGGGTATTGTCTTTTTCGTTTTTAATACTCCATGCTTGCATCAGTTTATATCCAACACCACAACCCGACAGTTCTTTGTATGGATAATCGCAATCGGTTCGTTTAGGGTCTAAAACAGCAATAGCATTTGGTATCTCATCTCCAGGTTGATGGTGGTCGCAAATGATAAAATCAACACCTTTTTGATTGGCATAATCCATTTTATCGTTTGCTTTTATTCCACAGTCTAAAGCAATAATCAGTGCATAATTGTTTTCTGCTGCAAAGTCAATTCCTTGATAAGAAATGCCATAACCTTCGGCATATCTATCGGGAATGTAATAACCCAAGTTAGTATAAAAATTGCTGAGGTAGGAATATACCAACGCCACCGAAGTTGTGCCATCTACATCGTAATCGCCAAAAATTAAAATCTTTTGGTTGTTTTTTATGGCAAAATCGAGTCGTTCAACTGCTTTGTCCATGTCCTTCATTAAAAAAGGATGGTGTGTATTAGTTAAATCAGGACGAAAAAAAGTTTTAGCCTTTTCTAAATCGGAAATACTTCGTTGAAGTAAAATATTTGCAAGCGTTTCGTTGAGGTTATTCAGTTCTTGCGATAGCTTTTTTATAGCTTCTGCATTAGCTTTTTCTTTTATTTCCCAACGAATTGACATGAAGTAAATTTACTAAGTTTTAATGATTTCTCTTAAACACGGCAAAAGTTATTAATCGGTTTTGTTCTTGTCGTTCAAAGGTGTTTAATAGTGTAAACCGCTTATCGGCTTTTAGCTGTTCTAAACTCACACCACCTTCCATTACACTATACCATTCATCCCAAATTACAATTGTTTCTGGTAAAATAGTGTCGGTAAATACATGCTGCATTTCTCGGTGAGTATTGGGATTAAAATAGTCAATAGCTAAAGCCAGCGAAATATAAGGGTGCGAGAAATAAACAGGTTTTTTTAAATCAGCTGGAAATTCTTTTTTAAGAAACGGTAGCACTTCTTCATCAATGAGTTTGTTTTCGTTGATGGTAAATAGTTCGCTATTAAAAACTACACCTTCTGGGCGTTGGGTAAAAGGGAAATAACAAACAACCAGTACAACAATTACCAAAAGGCTATTTTTAAGGATGTTATTTTTTATTGGAGAAGAAATGGTTTCTACTCCAATTAATGCAAGGATAGCAATTACAGGTATTATTCCATTTAGCACACGAGGTAGCCCCATGGAGTTAAAAATGCCCAACCACCAAAAGATGCTATGAGCAACAAAAACAACCACAAACGAACCTAAAATCAATATTGCTTTTTCGTCGGTTAGGGCTTTTAATCGGCTTTTTACCAACGAAAAAAGAACTGCCGCACTCCCAATAACCAATAATAGGTAGATTGGTTTTTCAACTACATAATTTAGTCGGTGTACAAAATCGAGCAATTCACCTTTACCATAAGGGCTACCTAAATTGGCATAAGGTATTTTATTAAAAACCCAAAGCACATCATGGTAATAAAAAGCTCCAGCAAAAGCATACAACATTTGACCAGTAGCTAAAAATGGGATTAGCCTAAAATTTCTTTTTAACAGCAAGAGAAATCCAAAAATACCTAAAATGAGTAGCCCTTCGGAGCGAACTAAAGGTAAAAAAGAAATAAGAATTAGCGTATTAATTGGCTTAGCCTGAGTGTAAAAATAGATGCCCAAAATAAGGAACAACCCAAACAAATATTCGGTTAATCCAGAAAAGATGAGTTTAAAATATAACGGAGCAAAAAAGATAAAAACAAATACAAGGTAAGCGTTTTTAATTTTTAGGTTACGGGCAGTATAAAAAGTAAACAAAGCAGTAAGTGCAGCACACAAACTGTTAAATACAACAATACCTTTAAAACCGAATTGGGCAAAAGGAGAAGTAAGTAATACAAAAACAGGTTTTGCCCAATGGTGAAAGAAAAACTGAGGGTAGGTAAACGAATGGTGCGAATATAAATAATGAACAATGCTATCGCCTGCATCTCCAGTGGTATCGGTATTGAATCCTATAAAAAGAAGGAGGATAAAAACAAGGAATGTTAAAACAACTTCGGTATGTAATTTTAGTTTAAGCAAAGGTGGTTTTTATTGTGTGTTTTCAATTTTGAGTTGCATTAACCGAGCAATGTTGCCGGCTCTGGTTTTTGCTTCTTCGGCAGTAGTACCTTCAAATAATTCATCAACAGTTTGATAAAAGAGGCTTATCCATTCCGAAAATTCTGCTGCACTCATGGGCGTTATCTTACTCAACTCCACATGAATTTTCATTGGGTTGCCATTGTAAGAATGTTCTTGCAGCAATAAACTCCCCCAAAACGAATACATTTTTGGCAAATGTTCATCCCAATTAATTTTCGCCACATCATTAAAAATAGGAGCTAACACTTTATTTTGCTGTACCTTGTTGTAAAAAGTATCAACCAATACCTTGATGTCTGTTTGGGAAGTGATGTCAGGTTTCATAACACAAATGTAATGATTTGATTGTGTTATAGGAATTGAAGAAATCTTAAAAAGAATACGTCAACCCACCCAATACGTTAAAACGTTGAGTTGGATAATCTTCCCAGCGTTGGTAACGCACTGCACCAATGTTGTTGAAGTTGATGAATGCCGATAGCTTTTTGGTGTAACGGTATTCTAAACCAAGGTTGGCATCAAAAATTCCTTTGAGTTCTTTGGCTTCTTCGGTGGTAGTAATTACTCCATTTACATCGGTTATGCTTTTAAACGCTTGAGCATATTGTTTGTTGATGAAGAACAAATCGGCACGAACAATAATTTTGTCGCCAAGGTCGTAAATTCCAGACAGGCTAATTTTCATGTCGGGTTTATGCCAAGCTTTTAACTGATTACTTGGGCTGTAGGCAAAATAATCGCCTCGCAACAACACTTTTAATTTTTCCAGTTTTTGGTAAGCCAATTCACCACTAATTTGGTTTAAGCCAACAGTATCGTAAAGCACTGTAAACTGGTTTTCGAGCACGTTACTAAAGTCTTTAGTGTAAAGTGGCATGGTTTCCAGCTTTTGTTTACTGAAACTGGTGTTAAACGTAAGATGTTTACTTAAACTACCTCTAATACCAATGTAAATGTTGTATTTCTGATTGGTGTTGGTAACGGCAAGCGTTTGTGTGTTGATGAATGGATTTTCGTAAAAAAACGAGTTGAGGTTGTTTGCCAAAACACCACCTTTTATTCCAACATAAGGAATAATAATGTTTTCTACCACATTGTATTTAAATTCTGCTTCAGGGTAAAAATGGAATTTCGATTCGTTGTTCATTTGATTGATAAACAAACCTAAACCCACTTTAAATTGCCAGCTTTTTGCAGTAGTGCTAATGTGTGGTCGCAAACCAACAACTAAATTATGCCCTAAATTAGAAACATTGTTTAGGTTGTTGTAGTTTATCTCAGTACCAATGGCGTACAATTCTCTTTTGTGGTATTTGCTAAAACTACCGTCTACTTTAATATTGTTTTCTTCTGCTTTATAAAGGTCGGTAATGCGGTGGTAGTTGATATCGAAATGATAATCGAATTGTGCTGAGTCGGTAAAATTTCGGGTTAACCCAGCATTGGCAGAAATTTTAGTTAACCGTTGACGGATATCTACTTGGCTATTAATTTCTGGTTTGGTAGCTTTTGGAAATCCGTAATAATGAACCACATTCCTATCCAAATTTATTTTTGAGCTTAGCGTAAAATCTTTTAAAAATCGTTTTCCAAATAAACTCAAATGGTTGTCGCTATAGCCACTGTAGTCGATATTAGAAACACCTTTTGAACTAAGGTGTTTTCCGTAAAACCCAAACGAATAGTCTTTTGAACGAGTTGAATTAAAGTACAATTCGGCTAAAGGAGTGTTTTGACTTCCAAATCCCACCTTAGCATAACCTCTATATAATTTTACTAAAGGTTCTCCTTTAATTTTTGCAGGTAAAATAGGTTCTACAACAAATTCAACAGGAACTTGTTTGTTGATAAACGTGTAATTTAAAGTTGGAATTACTTTGTCGGTATCTTGAATGCTTGGATTGTCTTTCAGTTTAAAGGCGTCCGACAAAACAGGGTCGTAAGGCTTAACGGTTACAATGGTTGTGGTGTCTAACTTTTGTGCAAAAGCTGTAGTTGTACCAAGTAGCAACAAGGTAAGTGTAAACAAGATATGGATGGTATTTTTTCTCATTTTACTCTTCTTCTTTTTCTTCAGGTTCAAGAGGTGTTGGTAAAGTTTCTTCAACGGCTTTTTCGGGTTCTGCAAACAATTTATCTACATCTAAATCATCGCCTAAATTAATATCCAATTCTTCGGTTTGCGGAGCAACTCTTTTGGCAGCTTCTTGTTCTTCAATTATTCTTAATTTATCTTTTGCTGTAGCAACCAAATCAGCATGTTTACTGTTGTCGATAACCGATTTCAAGGTAACTTTTGCTTGGAAGAAATCTTCTTTAGCTACATAATTGTCGCTTAGCATTATTAATGCTTTTCCCATCCAATAATCGTAAGCAGCAAATTTTTTAATTAAGCTGAATATTTCCGCTTCGCAATTATCGTATTCGCCTCTCAAGTTTAAAATGTATGCTACAAAATATTTGGCTTCTGCACCAAACTTATTTATTGAACTTGACGCAGTTTTAAATTCTTTTAAGGCAATGTTATAGTCGTCTTTTGTCATTAAACATTTGCCATAAATCAAGTGTGCTTCGGCTAGAAGCTGAGCATCAACAGCATCTTTATTAATAACAATTTCGCAATATTTTATAGCGTTGTCGATATGGTTTAACTGGAAATTTAAACGCATTTGCTCAGTTTGTGCCTTAAATATGTTGGTTTGAACATCAGCAAGATATTCTAATTGATTGTAATTGTTTAATGCGGCTTCGATGTTACCTAATTCTGTATTTATTTTAGCAGCATTTACTAAGGCTATTTCAGTAAATTTATTTTTAGGCAGAGCAATTACTTTATTATAATCAATTAAAGCTTCGTTGTTAAAGCCTGCTTTTTGTTCACAAACAGCCTTATAAAAGTGAGCGTTTATGGTATATGTTCCGTTAGGATATTTTTCTAAATAACGTGTAAAATCTCCAACAGCTTTATCGCAGTTGCCATCCATGTAACTATTTTCAGCAACTTCATAATAATCGGTATCTAAAGTTAAAGCCGAAGAATCTGCTCCACCCACCGAACTCAAATAACTTTCGTAGGTTGCTAAATCACCTTTGTCAATGTAAATCTTTTTAATTTTCTCCAACGATTCTCTTGATTCGTCCGTTCCAGGGTATGTAGCCACCACATTTTTAAATGCAATAAGAGCTTCGCTATCTTGTTTTTTGTTGTAATAAATTAATCCCTCTTTAACTAACGCCTTACTCATGTATGGACTGTTTGGATAATCTTTGGTAAGTTGTTTAAAGTTGGCAAGTGCTTTTTCGTTATTGTTTTGTATTAGATAGGTTTGACCTAATTCAAAATAAGCATCGTCCAATAAATGTGATTTTTCTTTTCTAGCAAGCAATGTTTGTAACAAGTCAATTTTATCGTTGTAGTTTCCAATCACACCATTACAAATTGCACTTTGGTAAAGCGAATAATCAGGCTGATAAACACCCATCATAGCAGCTTTATCATAAAATTCAATTGCTCCTTTGTATTCTTTTTGAATAAAAAAACAGTCGCCAATTCGGTTCAACACATCGTTTTTAACTTTCGAGTTTTCCTCTGGAGCATTTTGAGTATATTTTCTAAACCAGTTTTTGGCATCTTCATACTCTTTTAGTTTAAAGTAGGAATATCCTAAATTATAATTGGCATTGTTGCTATTTTTTGATGCAGTAGCTTCTGGTTCGAAAATAAACTTTTTATACTCCCCAATAGCTTTCTGAAAATCATCTAAACGATAATAGGCTTCTGCTCTCCAGTAGGTATTTTCGGCTTTTAAGCTTTTGCTGATAATGTATTGGTCGCTTTTGTTAAAGTGGGTAATAGCATCAGCAAATTTCTGGTTGTTAAACAACTCTAAACCTCTGTAATGAGCAATTTTTTGATACGCTTCTTGCAATTTAGCATCCAAAATCTTGATGTTTTCTAACGATTTTAAAGCAGCTTCATAATTTTTTGTGGTGTAATATACAGCAACCAAATATTCATAAGCATTGCTGAGTTTTGTAGAATTAGGATAGGTATTGATAAATTCTTCAAAAGCTACAATAGCATCATTAAAAGGATGAAGCGATAATTCGTAAGATATTTTAGCAAAGTTAAATAAGGCATCTTCTTTGATTTGAGCATCAAAATCTTGCTTATATGCTTCTCGGAAAGAACTGCGGGCATAAGCTTTTTTGTTAAGTTTTACATAACACTCCGCTAGATGGTAATGGGCTGTTTGCGAAATACTATCTGCATCTCCAATCGACTTTTTAAACCAATCTTCAGCCATTAAACAACTATCAGACTTGTAGTAAGCATAACCCAATTGGTAATAATCTGCACGTGTTGCTAACGAAGCTTTTTCTTTATTAAATCTTAACAAATAAGGAATAGCTTGGTTGTATTTCTTTGTTCGGTAATATGATTCTCCAATGATACGAGCAATTTCTGGGCTTCGTGCTGGCATTGCAGTGTCTAATAATGCAGGAGCATATTCAATAACTTGGTCGTATTTGCCTTGCAAGTAATAGATTTGAGCAATGTAGTATGGTGTAATGGGCGAAAATTTCTCGTCGTTGTTTAGCAACAGAAAGGTTTGTAATGCCGATTCATATTTTTTCTGCAGGTAGGCAATATGACCGTAATAGTAACGTGCAGGAGAGGTGTATTGGTTATCGCTGTCTTTTATTTCGTAAAGATAGCTTGATGCTTTTTCGTATTGCTCCAGACAAAAATAGGAATAACCCATTTTAAAACGGTATTCTACCAAGTCGTCAGCAGATAAATCTAGCGGGTCGAGTTTGCTATACCAAGCAATAGCTTCTTCGTATTTTTTTCCTCTAAAGTGATAATTTCCTAAATGGTAATAAGCTTGTTTTGTTTTCGGACTATCTGGATAATCGTTGATAAATTCAACAAACAGATTTTCAGCATCAGTGTTAAATAGGTTTAAACCACATAATGCCATATAATATTTAGCATTTACAGCTACTTCCGATTTTTTATCGGTAGTTGATTTGTAAACCATCACAAATTTTTCTTGAGCAGCACTGTATTTTTCTTTGTCAAATAATTCTAATGCACTGTTGTAATCAACATTTTGGTGGGTATAAATGGTGGTTTTTTGAGCTTTTAGCGAAACACTAAAAACAAGTAATAAAACGAAAATGAATATGGAATTTTTAAAATTCAATGTGAGTTAAGGCTCTTTTATTAATTTGGTTAAAATTAGAATGATAAAACCAACGTACTATTATAATACTGTCAAGTTTTCAACGTGGTAATGTTGAAATTATTTTGTAATACAAAAAAGGTTAATACCTGAAGAGGAATAAAATATGATATCTTTGTTTAACGTTTAAGGCATTGTAAATCAAAAAGCATGATAGTAGATATTTCCTCAGCAACCATTTTTCAGCAAGACAATCAAGTATTGCAAAATGTAAATATTAGAATAGACTCAGGTGAATTTGTTTATTTAATTGGAAAAACGGGTTCTGGAAAAAGTAGTTTACTAAAAACATTGTATGGCGAATTACCTCTTAAACAGGGGAATGCTACGGTAGTTGATTTTGATTTGAACACCATAAAACGAAATAAGATTCCTTTTTTGAGAAGAAAATTAGGTATCGTTTTTCAGGATTTTCAATTGCTTACTGATAGAAATGTTTCTGATAACTTGAAATTTGTTTTAACCGCTACAGGTTGGAACGATAAGTTGAAAATGGATGAACGAATTAATGAGGTGCTAACTAGTGTTGGGTTAGCAACAAAAGGATTTAAGTTTCCTCACGAACTATCAGGAGGAGAACAACAACGAGTGGTAATAGCAAGAGCAATGTTAAACGAGCCCGATTTAATTTTAGCTGATGAACCAACTGGTAATCTTGATCCGGAAACTTCTGAAGAAATCATGAGGTTGTTGGTTGATATTAGCAAAAAGGGCAAAGCAATTTTAATGGCTACTCACGATTTTCATTTAATGGAAAAATTTCCATCACGAACGCTTAAATGCGAAAATGGAGTTGTTATAGATACACCTAATGCACACCTTAAACGAGCTGCTGTAAGAACTGATTTGGCTCAGGATGGAGAAAGAGCGGGTGGAGAGAATTTGTAACTAGCTTTATGCTGTCTATTCTTATTCCAATATACAACTTTAATGTAGTTGATTTTGTTACTGATTTATCTCAGCAAGCAACAACGTGTGGTATTGATTATGAAATCCTGTGTTTCGATGATGCTTCTGCTGAGGAATTTAGGGTAAAAAATCGTTCGTTGAATACCATTCCAAAAGTTAATTATAATGAATTGCCAGAAAACATCGGTCGTTCAAAGATTAGAAATTTATTAGCAGAAAAAGCCACGTATGAAAACTTGCTATTTTTAGATTGTGATTCTAAAACCAATTCCTCCCAATTTATTGCTAACTACATCAAACAAATAAAACCAGATGTGGTAGTTTACGGGGGTAGAAATTATGAAGCAAAACCGCCAAAAGAAAAGGAATTGTTTTTTAGGTGGTGGTATGGTGTAAACCGCGAGACCATTTCAGTAGCGGAAAGAGAGGTAGCTCCTTATCACTCTTTTATGACCAATAATTTTTTGATACCAAAGCAACTTTTCCTTTCCATAAAGTTGGATGAGAAATTAAAAGGCTACGGACACGAAGATACCTTGTTCGGAATTGAACTCAAGAAAAAAAATACTGTTATCCACCACATCAACAATCCGCTTTGTCATATCGGTTTAGAAAGCGTTGAAGACTACCTTAATAAAACAAAAGAAGGAATAAAAAACCTGCACCAATTAATAAATTCGGGTAAGGTAGATAAAACAGTAAAACTCTATCGTTTTTACGAACTTGCAAAAAAAGTAGGTTTGGAAAATAACATTGAACGTTATTATAACAAGAACAAACACAAAATGGAGGAAAGGTTTAAGAAAGAAAAACCCAACTTAAGGTGGTTCGATTTATATAAATTGGGTTATTTAATCTCTTTAATAAAGGCGTAAAGTTTTTGCTTTTCGATTTCCCAACACAACTCTTCTTTTGCCTTTAAACTATTTTTTGCATAAGTTGCAAGTTTAGCTTTGTTGCTAAAAAGTTCATTTAGTTTTTCCGAAATGGCTTTAGGAGTAATTTCGCTCAGCGTTTCTCCAACGTTGTACTTGTTTACAATGGCTTGCATTTCGGGTAAATTAGATGTTAACACTGGCAACCCGGCATTGATGTAGTCGAACAATTTATTAGGCAAAGCATATTTGTAGTTTAAACCAACATTTTCTTCTAAACTCACCCCTAAACTACCCTGAAAAGTGTAGTGCGGCAACAATTCAAGCGGAATTTTTCCTAACAAAGTTACTTTGTCTTCTAGTTTAAGAGCTCTAACTTTTAGAACCACATCATCAAAAACATCGCCATCACCAATAATACAAAGGGTTGTGTTTTCTACAAATTGCATAGCTTCTATTAAGGGTTCAATGCCTCGGTTTACATTAACCGCACCTTGATAAATAATAAGGTTAATACCTTCTTTTTTTATATCTTTTACCTGAAAAAACTCTTTGGTTTTAAAAGGTAAATTTCGAATCACAGTAATGGTTGTGTTGTATTTACTTGTATAAGCTTTTGCAATTTCCTCGCTAACAGTTATTACGTTTTTCAACTTAGGAAAAATCCATTGCTCAATGGTTAACCAAATCTTTTGGATTTTCGGACGATTCACTAATTCAGGTACTTCAGTAAAATATTCGTGGCTGTCGTAAACCAATTTTACACCTTTCAGTTTTGAAATTAAATAATTGGCAGGTAAGGTATCTAAATCGTTACTCCACAAAATAGTAGATTTTGAAAAAAGTAGAAAAAAGAACAATCGAATATTGTAATTGGCATAAAACAAAAAACCTTTGTTGAACCATAAATTGAAACGTTTGATTTGGTATTTTCGGTTGAGAGGTAAAGAGTTGATGAGTTTTCTTCCAACTAATACTACCTCATAATTCAATTCTAATAATGAGGTGCAGACACGATTCACCCGTTGGTCGGTAACTAAATCGTTGGTAACAGATACTATTATTTTGCCTTTGCTCATAATCAATGTAAAGCTAATCGAATATCTTAAATCTATCAACATTGGAGTATGAATATTTATTTTGTTTAATTGATAGAACATGCAATTATCTAAATACATTTGATTCATCAATTTTTAAAACAATGACAAAATATATAGCTGTATTAGAAGGTGGTTACAGCCACGAAAAAGTAATCTCATTAAGAAGTGCTGAAACCGTTTTTCAACATATTGATAGAGAAAAATACCATCCTGTAAAAGTTAGAATTGATGAAGAAGGTTGGTTTGCTTTTGTTGATGGAGAGAAGGTTGAGGTAAATCGAAACGATTTCTCGATTGCACATCATGGCAAAAAAATAACATTTGAGTTGGCTTTTATTGTAATACATGGAACTCCAGGTGAAGATGGAAAATTGCAAGCCTATTTTGATATGTTAAATATTCCTTATACTACTTGTAGCCAATTGGCATCAACCGTTACGTTTAATAAATTTGTTTGTAATCAATTTTTAAAAAACTTTGATATTCCAGTTGCTGAGGCTGTTTTGATAAGAAAAAATGAAGAAATAAATGAACAAGCGATTTTAGCTAAAGTAGGGCTGCCATGCTTTGTTAAGCCTGCTGATGGAGGAAGTAGTTTTGGAGTAACAAAGGTAAAAGAAGCAAGTCAGTTAAAAGAAGCTATTCATTTAGCAATAACACACGGTTCACAGGCTATTATAGAATCGTTTTTGCAAGGCAGAGAGTTTACCAATGGAATTTTTAAGGGGAAAAACGGCATTAAGGTATTGCCAATAACAGAGATTATTTCTAACAATGAGTTTTTTGATTTTAATGCCAAATATGCTGGAGAATCGAAAGAAGTAACACCTGCTAATTTAACTTCCGAAATTGAACAAAAAATAAAAAATACCACCCAAAAGGCTTACGAAATTCTTGATTTATCGGGTATCTGTAGAATAGATTATATTGTGGTTAACAATGTGCCTCATTTAATTGAAATAAACACTGTTCCAGGTCAGTCGGCACAAAGTATCATTCCTCAACAAGCAGCCTATGAAGGTATTGCTTTAAAAGATTTATTTAATGATGTAATTGATGTTGCGTTTAATCAAAAAAATTAACCACCAACCGATTGGTTTTCCATTTTATTGATTAGCGAGCTGATGTATTTCAACAACTCTAGTGAGGAACTGTTGTTGAGCGACAAGAATTCTTTAAAATCGGAAATTAATACCTTATATAGTTTTGTTGGCTCAGTAGCAACAGCCGAATATTCACATTCGTTATCGTTAAAAATAAGGTCTATACCAACAATCTCACCACCGTGTTGATTCATAATTTCAACATTCTTATCGTTATTTTGTTTGATGATAGCAACTTCTCCTTTTTCGATAAGATAGACGTACTCCTTTTTATCACCTTCTTTAAATAACAAATCACCTTTGGTTAAGGAAGTATCATTTTTAGCAATGGATTTTATTCTGTTGATTAAATCCATTGATAAGGTGTTTATTTTATTGTATTTATTTTTAATCAAAATCCGAAGAGTTGTGTAACAATTTAGTGGAGTAAAACTACTTGTAATCAAATCATTGAAAAATGATTTGTGTCATGTTTTAAAAAATATAAAAAGAAAAGTCTTCGTTAAATCCTAACGCCAATAATACAGATGTCATCAATTTGTTCTAATTCTCCTTTCCAATTATGGAAACTTGTATTGAGAGCTAATCTTTGTTCATCCATGGTTAGGTTCTGAATGGATAGTAATAATTCTTTTAGTTGTGAAGATTTAAACTTCTTGCCTTTATCACCTCCAAATTGATCGACAAACCCGTCGGTAAAAATATAGATAGTATCGTCCTTCTGAATTTCAATATAATGAGTAGAAAATGGACTAGGATTTTCTGATTTTCCAATGGGTTGCTTGTCGGGTTTGATTTCAATCAATTCATTGTTTCTAATAATCCATAATGGGTTATTTGCTCCCGACCATTGTAGGGTTTTTTCATTGGTGTTTAAAGCACATAATGAGATGTCCATTCCATCTTTTACATCCTCTTCACTTTTAGAGAATTCTTGAATTACTAATTCTCTGGTTTTATCTAATATCTTGCCCGGTTCGGTTAAACCAAATTCACGTACCGAACGATTTAAGGCATTGTTGCAAACTACACTTACCATTGCCCCAGGAACACCATGTCCTGTGCAATCTGCTGCTGCGAATAAAATCAGTTGTGAGTAATGGGTATTGGGTGAAGGGTTCTCATTGCTCATCACCTTTGACTCATCACTTTTTATTGTTTCCATCCAATAAAAATCACCAGCTACAATATCTTTTGGTTTGTAAAGAATAAATCCATCTTTTAGTGCTTCGTTTAAAGCTTCTCTTGAAGGTAGAATTGCTTCTTGTATTCGTTTGGCGTAATTAATAGAATCGGTTATTTCTTTACTTTTTTCCTCAACGAGATGTTTTTGTTGTTCAACTTCTTGCTTTTGAACTTCTATAATTTGTTTTTGTTTCTGAGTAATCTTAAAACGGTTGTACATGAATCCAGCAAATAAAAGAACTAACAGAAGTCCTCCATATAATCCAATCTGCTGATTTCGTTTTGCTTTTAACTCGGCTTTTTGTTTGGCTATTTCAACTTCTTTAATTTCCTTTTCTTTAGCAAAAGCAATACTATCGGTTGCAGCTTTTTTGTCGTATTCGTATTGCATGTTTTGTTTAAGTGCTGCCTTTTTATTATCTTCATTTACTAAGCTATCTTGCAAATGGTAGAAAATTGTTGTGAATTCGTAAGCTTTTTCATAGTTTTTCTCTTTACTATAAATCATTTGTAATAACTTGGCGGCTCTCATAATATTATGATTTACCTTTGTTTCATTAGCTATTTCATAACTTCTACTTGCATATTCTTTTGCTTTCTTCATGTTACCAGCCTCATACCATATATGGCCAATACCTGTTAGGGTGGGAGGAATAGCAAAGAGGTCTTTTTGTTGTTCTTTCATCTCCAAGCTAAGTCGATAGTATTTTAATGATGAATCTGGCTTCCCAAATTCTTTGTAAGCCAAAGCTATATTATGGTAGGAGTTTGCAATACCTCTTTTGTCTTGTATTTCTTCTCTTATTTTTAGGCTTTTGAAGTTGAAATCAAAACATTTTTCCAACTCATTCTTTTGAAAATACACATATGCAATATTGTTGAGTGCTATAGCTTTAATTTGTAAGTCATTCAAATCTTCTTGAATAATTAAAACCTTTTGGTAATATTCTAGTGCTTTATCAATTTCTCCCTGACTTTCATATAACGAGCCAATATTAAGGTATGATGAGGAGACTCCTTTTTTATCTCCAATTTCATCTTTTATCTTTAAACTTCTATCATAATATTCGATGGCTTTTCTATAATTTCCTAAAATTTTGTGAACATAACCAATATTATTTAGTGTTGAAGCCAGTCCTTTTTTATCGTCTAATCCTTCTCGTATTTTTAGGCTTTTTTCAAAGTATTCTAATTCTTTGTTAAGGTCTCCGTAATTACCGTATACATAACCAATGTTGTTTATTGCCCCAGCTTGAGTTAGCTTAAATGAATGAATTTCTCTTTTTGTAAGATTTTTCTTTTTTAGATTTCGTTCGCATATTTCTATCGCTCTATTGCATAATGGAATAAGAGTATCGACATAATGAACGTACATTGCTTCGGACATTGAAACCAATGAAGCAGCAATGGTGGTATCGTACTTAGAAGTTTTTACTTCATGATAAAGAGAATCAACTAATCTTTGCTGTTCTGCTGGTAGTTGGGCAAAAGCAACTAAAGAAACCAATAAAAAAAGATTTAAAGCAATAAACTTTTTCATTTTTTAAAGGTAAAAAAATCAGTGATATATTAAATGATTACTCGATATTAATTTAATATCATCATTTTTTTACTTGAGGTCTTATTGTTTTCGTCTTCAATAAAATAGTAATAAACACCTTGTTCAAGTGACTGTGTTGAAATGGTTATTTTATTTCTTTCAGAAGAAATAGGTGTTCTGCTAATTACTTGCCCTAAAGTGTTTGTTAAAACTAGGTTTGCTGAGTTTACATTTTTCTTCAACAGGTAATTTATGGTAGCATTATTTCTTGTTGGGTTAGGATAACTTTCTCCAAGAAAAGCTCCATTTTCTGTTAAGTTTTCAATTCCAGTAGAACCATAAACAACATTTACTTTTAGGTCATCGAAATAGAAACCATCTTCTGTTACGCCTCCATCAGAGACTATTTGAAAGCGAATTTTAATGGTTTGACCTAAGTATTGACTCAAATCAATCTCTTCTATAACCCAAGTGTTTTGAAAGCCATCATACAGCGGTTTATTAAAATCTTGGTCGGAGTTCCCTAGTTTAGTATATTTTCCACATTGTGGCTCCCAACTAGCTCCATTGTTTGTTGAAACTTCAACCTGAACATAGTCCCACCCAGCTTCAATAGCCCATTTGGCATAAAAAGAAAGATTTGCAGAAATAGCATTAATTAAGCTTACCGCATTAGTAAGCGTAATGGTTTTATTAATGCCATCATTATAATTTCCTGAAGGAGAATCGGTAATAGAACTTGATGGAGAATAGAATGCTGAAGTAGTAGTATTCCATGTTTGAGAAACCACCCAGTTGGTCAGGTTATTTGCATTGTCTGCCAAAATAGTTTGTTGTGTTCCATACGTTTTAGTAATGGTATCATTTAATGTAAACAAACCATTATCAACTGAAAGAACATACGTGATTAAATCACCAATGTTAATAGATGGGTTTAGAGAATAACTAATCGAATCGGAATCGATTTGTAGTAAACTCATTCCTGTGTGCGAATTTGTGCTACCGACACTCATTATGTTTGATGAAACAGGTAGAATGGAAACGGTAAAATCTCCTGAACCTGTTAATCCTAATCGTTCGATATTGTAGTACAAAAATCCATTTTGATTTTCAATCATCAGTGGTTGTAAATCTTCTGCTACAGCATAATTGTTTACTAAATGTGCAGCTGTTAAATTATGGTGCATCATTCCTTCGCAAAGAGGGTCGATATCTGCTTTAACAGGCCAAAATCCTTGATATGCTGAACCGATTTCAGGAGTAAAGGAGAATATTTTATTGTGATTTTGTGTTTCTCCATACATCCAATCGTCAGACCCCCCTGAAGTTTCATAAAGAGCCCAACCTGGTGTATTAGAAAAATTATTCTCAGCAACCATTTCGTCTGAAATAGCTTTATATGTTAAAGAATCAGGGCATTGTCTTCCTGTTTCAAAACCGAATGGATAAAGTAACAAATTGCTATACGAATGGAAATTCAATGCCAATTTAAAATCATGTTGTTCTACAAACCATTTCATTGCATTGTTTTCTGGCTCTGAAAAAGCATTTGGGCCGCAATGTACATCGCTATTTGTAGCATGCGAAATACCAACTGTTCCCCAAGTTGGACCATTCGCTCCATCAGTGTAGTCATAATTTCTATTGTTATCTACACCAAAATCACCATTTCCATGAACTCTTCTATTTTTTCGCCACATTCCGCCTCCGTTTGGGTCGGTTGATTCGTTGTATAAAAATCCATCAGGATTTACAAACGGAACAAAATACAACTCGGTATTATCCACAATAGCTTGAATTTTTGCATCAGTAGCATAGTTTTCTAGTAAATACCACATGTAATAAATCATTTGATGAATAGAAATAGCTTCTCTGGCATGGTGAACAGCATCGTATAAAATTTCAGGTTCGCTTTCTTTTGTGTTGGCGTTATCCGACATTCTTACCCAAAACAAATTTCTTCCTTCATGGGTTGTAAAGGTATCTATTGGTGCTCTTGCTGTTATCAAATTTGGGTACAATAAAGTCATACTATCAATTTCTTGCATTACTTCGGCATAGGTTAAAAAACCTCCCATTGAGCCATGGTTGTAGTTGGTTGGATTGGTATAAGAAGGAGTTCCTCCGCCTGAATTTGAACAGGTGGTATTTTTTAAAGTAGATGTAGTGGTGTTTTTGTTTCGTTCAACGTAAAATTTTTGAACATCATCAATAAGAATTTCAACTGTTGCACCAAGTGTTTGAGCGATATTAATTTCTGATGCAGAAAAATCGCTTTCAAAGAAAACACCTTTTTTGTGTCTTCCGTGATCCATAGCAATTCCACTTTGCATTAATTTTTGAAACTCTTCAGGAGAGTTATAATAAATTCGGGCTTTACTATAAACTTCGGTTTGTTGTGCTTTTGCAATTGTAGTTATTGAAATTAGAATTGCGATTAAAATTGATTTCGTCATTTTTTTTAATTTATTCCCAATAGACCCGATTGATTTCGGTCACATATTCTAGTTGAGATAGATTGCATAATATCTTTTTAATGTCTTTTCCATAGCTGTTTCCCATCATTAACACATAACCTTCTTTACATTTTGTTCTGCCTTTACTTTTAGTTGGTTTAATGCTGGAATCAATTTCCTTAATTGTATTTAATACTTCTGAAGTATTTGGAACACAAAACTCATAATCAATAGGATTTTTTAAATCGTCCTCTTTTAATAAACCTTGTTTGTCAAACATGGTCAGTTTAAACTTTATCTTTTCAGTTTTACATTCTCCGCCAATGCTATTGGCTTCATCTTTTGTTGAGCTACATGATAACAGCACAACAACCAAGAAAAATAGACTGAAAAAATGATAATGGTAAAGTTTTGTTTGCATATCAAGTTTACCAAAGGTACCCAAACTCTATTTAGAAATACGTTCGGTGTACTTTTATTTGATTGTGATTGAGAAAATGAATTTGTTTAAGAATTCAATAATCGTAAGCTAATACAAACTATTTTTTAAAGATGAAATAAACTGCCAGAATTAAAAAACAGAAGCCAATGATGTGATTGGTGGTAATTTTTGAGTTGAATACAATTACAGAAAATGCAGAGAAAATAACTAGAGTAATGACTTCTTGTATAACCTTTAGTTGTACTAAACTGAAAGGACCATCGTTTCCTTCAAATCCAATTTTGTTTGCAGGAACTTGAAACATGTATTCAACCAAAGCAAAACTCCAACTAATTAAAATAACCCAAACCAAATTCCATTTGTTAAACCATTTTAAATGACCATACCAAGCAATGGTCATAAAGATGTTCGAAACAATAAGCATGGAAACAGTAGCGAAGATCTTCATACTTTAAAGAGAATGTTTATTTTTTTCTCATAAAAATTTGAATGGGAACACCAGTGTAGTCAAAGTGTTCTCTCAACTTATTTTCTAGAAATCGCTTATAAGGCTCTTTAACGTACTGTGGTAAATTACAGTAAAATACAAAAGTTGGTGCAAGTGTTGGAAGTTGACTAATAAACTTAATTTTAATGTATTTTCCTTTAATAGCTGGAGGTGGATATTTAGCAACCACATCTAACATTACATTGTTGAGTTTTGATGTAGGTATTTTTCGGGTTCTGTTTTCGTAAACCTTAACCACTTCTTCAAGTGCTTTGAGAATACGCTGTTTTTTTAGTACTGAAGTAAACACGATTGGAACATCAGTAAACGGAGCAATACGCTGTCTTATAGCTTCTTCATAGGCTTTTGCAGTATTACTTTCTTTTTCAACAATATCCCATTTGTTTACTACAATCACTAATCCTTTTTTGTTTTTTATAGCTAGGTTTAACACGTTTAAATCTTGAGCCATAATTCCTTCATTAGCCTCAATCATTAACAAACAAACATCAGAATTTTCGATGGCTCTTATCGAACGCATTACAGAATAAAACTCAATGTCTTCTTCAACTTTGGTTTTCTTTCTTAATCCTGCGGTATCTATAATTTGCATGTCGAAACCAAATGCATTAAAACGAGTTGCAACCGCGTCTCTTGTTGTTCCAGCAATATCAGTTACAATATTTTGGTCTTTTCCTAATAGAGCATTGGTTAGGGATGATTTTCCAACGTTAGGCCGACCTACAATGGCTAATTTTAATACACCATCTTCTTGATCCTCGCTAACAGGTTTGTCGTCTAAATTAGCAACAATTTCATCAAGCAACTCACCAGTACCACTTCCGCTTAATGAGGAAACATTAAAAATTTGGTCAACTATTCCAAGAGCATAAAATACACCCGACTCAGCAATTCTAGAATGATTATCTACTTTATTAGAAACCAATAAAATTTTCTTTTTTGTTCTTCTAAGAATATTGGCAACCTGTTGGTCGAGGTCAGTCATGCCAATGGTTACATCAACTACAAAAATAATAAGGTCAGCTTCATCAATAGCAATAAGTACTTGTTTTCTGATTTCTTCTTCAAAAATATCGTCAGAACCTTTGATGTATCCTCCAGTA
This sequence comes from uncultured Vicingus sp., assembly GCA_964398455.1. Classification (GTDB taxonomy): domain Bacteria; phylum Bacteroidota; class Bacteroidia; order Flavobacteriales_E; family Vicingaceae; genus Vicingus. The sequence continues at coordinate 48,417 of CAYNMR010000003.1, forward strand.
TCGATAAGGGTAAATTCTTTACCGTTCCAATCCACCTTTCCGTAATGTCTATCACGAGTAACACCACTTGCTTCATCAACAATGGCTTGTCTGCTTTCGGTTAATCTGTTAAATAAGGTAGATTTTCCAACGTTTGGACGTCCTACTATTGCTACAATGTTGCTCATTTCAAAAAATATTAAGCTGCGAAGTTACTGATTATATCCGAATCGTTTGAGTTGGTTATCGTTATCTCTCCAATCTTTACTTACTTTAACATAAAGCTCCAAGAAAACTTTTTTCTGAACGAAGGTTTCAATGTCTTTACGAGCTTCGGTACCTACTTTTTTTAATCCTTTACCTTGATGACCTATAATAATTCCTTTTTGAGAATCACGTGCAACAATGATGTTTGCTCTAATTTTTATGATGTCTGCAAATTCTTTGTATTCCTCAACTTCCACTTCGCATGAGTATGGAATTTCCTTTTGGTAGTTCAATAGAATTTTTTCGCGGATGATTTCAGCAACAAAAAACTTTTCAGGTTTATCTGTTAAAGCATCTTTTTCGTAATAAGGCTCGCCTTCGGGTAACAACTCTTTTATACGCTCAAAAATGTTGTCGATATTAAAATTGTGTAAAGCCGAAAGAGGATAGATTTGTGCTTGTGGAATTTCTTTTTTCCAAAAGGCTACTTTTTCTTCTAAAAATTGTTGGTCAACTTCATCAATTTTGTTGATTAACAATAAAATAGGAGTAGAAGTTTTCTTTAGTTTATTTAAAATATCGTCGTCTTTAAATCGGTTTTCTTTTACTTCAACCATAAACAGAATGATGTCGGCATCGGTTAAAGCCGATTTCACAAAAGTCATCATGCTTTGGTGCATTTTATAAGCTGGTTCTAAAACGCCAGGAGTATCAGAAAAGATGATTTGATGATGTTCATCGTTTACAATTCCTAAAATTCGGTGACGAGTGGTTTGTGCTTTTGAAGTAATAATGGATAAACGTTCGCCAACCAAAGCATTCATAAGTGTTGATTTACCTACGTTTGGGTTGCCAATGATGTTTACAAAACCTGATTTGTGCATTATTTATGTATAAAATTTGAATACAAAGAAACTAAATATTATATTTGCAGCCCAATAAACGAAAGTATAGTTCTTAAAATATATCGCGGGGTAGAGCAGTTGGTAGCTCATCGGGCTCATAACCCGAAGGTCGTCCGTTCGAGTCGGGCCCCCGCTACTTAGAAAAAAGCTTCAGAGAAATCTGAGGCTTTTTTTATTTCTCCTCTTTCATATTATTCTCCCAAAGCCAAGCAGAGAGGATCATTTCATCAATGTTGTATTTCGGAGTCCAGTTAAGCAATTCTTTCGCTTTAGTGTTGTTGGCATAAATAGCCGCAACATCGCCGGCTCTTCGTGGACCTATTTTATAGTTTAATTTTTGGTTAGAAACTTTCTCAAATGCATTGATAGCTTCTAATACACTAATTCCCACACCAGTTCCTAGGTTGATAATACTATGGTTTTCAAAATCGGGTTCATCAACAAGTTTCTGTAAAGCCTGAACATGAGCAGCCGCAATGTCGCACACATGTACATAATCGCGAATACAAGTGCCGTCTGGCGTGGCATAATCGCCACCAAAAACGGTTAGTTGTTCTAGTTTTCCAATAGCAGTTTGGGTGATGTAAGGCACCAAGTTGTTTGGTCGAGCAATAGGAACTTCGCCATTTAATCCACTCTTGTGAGCTCCAACAGGGTTAAAATAACGTAATGAAATAGCTTTTAACGTAGTGTTTATTTTAATAAAATCGTCCACTATTTTTTCGCCAATTTGTTTGGTGTAAGCATACGGCGATTCAGGTTTATTTAATGGAGTGTTTTCGGTAACAGGTAGTTCATCGAGGTTTCCGTAAACCGAACAAGATGAAGAGAAAATAAGGTTTGGAATACCGTATTTTTTTTGGCATTTTAAGATGTTAATCAACGAATTGAGATTGTTGTGGTAATACAATAACGGGTTTTCAACCGATTCGGGAACCGATTTAAAAGCAGCAAAATGAATAATTCCAACAATAGCCGTATTTTCTTCAAAAACTTTTTCGGTGAGCGATAAATCAGTTAGGTCAATATTGTAATAATTTATTTTTTTGCCAGTAATTTGTTCAATTCGTTGGTAAGTTTTTTCAGAAGAAGATGAATAATTGTCAATTGAAATAACTTCCCAATTGGTTTTCTCTAAAATTTCTATGATGGTGTGTGAGCCAATATAACCTGCTCCGCCTGTAATGAGTATTTTCATAAATGAAATATGTAGCGTAAAGTTATCAATTTAAATCAGATTAAAAAGTTATAAATTGTAAGTTTACTCCCTATATTTGTTTACTAAATAAGGGAAATGAGTAATGCTAAGAAAATAGATTTGATGATTATTGGAGCCCAGAAGGCAGGAACTACTTCATTAAATAGTTATTTATGTGAGCATCCTCAAATACTCGGTCATGCATCAATCCAAAAAGAATTTGCTTATTTTAGAGATGATTCTATTTTTGAAAAAGGATATGATTTGGAGTTTAACAAAGCCTTTGATAAAAAAGAAATTATAGGAGAAGCAAGAACTGTTGCAAAAAATGTAGGTATTTATAATAATGAACAGTCAATAAAAAGACTTTTTGAACACAATAAAAATTGCAAACTCATATTTGTTGTTAGAGAGCCTGTTTCACGAACATACTCTTCATACACTATGGAAGTGTTTAATGGATGGATGGATAGAAAATTTGAGGACTTAAAAGAGGTTATTATCAATAACCAAACTAATGATTCAATGTATAAGTTCTTTATTGAACCTAGTTTGTATGCCAATCATATAAAGTTAATATACAAATATTTTCCAAAAAATCAGGTGCGGGTGTATTCCTTTAACGACTTTAAATCTAATCCAGAAAAAATTTGTACTGAAATTTTTGATTGGTTAGGAGTCTCTTCTGCTTATATACCATCAATTGAAAAAACACATAATGCCACCAAACAACCGAAGTCTAAGTTCTTTGCAAAACTCATTCTTTCGATGAGAAAGAAGGATAATGTTCTTAAAAAGATTGTGAAGGCAATTTTACCATACTCTATGTTTAGTAAAATGGGTAGTTTTATTGTGGAGAGCAACAAGTCTAATAAGAATGTTGAGAAAATTTCTGATGAAATGCAGCAATTCCTCTCTAACTATTTTGAACCATATAACAAAGAATTCAATGAGTTAACAGACTCATCCATAAAATACTAATCAATGAATTTCGAAAAACATAAAAAGTGCCTAATTACTAATGCAAAAGATTTGTATTCCTTAAAAGGGTATGAAAAAGATTATTTAGTTAAAAGTAAATCGAGTGGGTTTGTTTTTAGTTCAAGAATTCCTACAGAAGAAGAGCTTATCGCTTATTATTCAAATTATCCAATTGGCTACAATGTCGAATCGGAAATCACGAAAATCAGGATAAATGAGGTTTTAGATGGATTTGAAAAATTTAGACAAACCAATAAAATGTTGGATGTTGGTTGTGGACCAGGATTATTTTTAATTGAAGCAAAGAAAAGAGGTTGGGAAGTATATGGAACTGAGTTTACGGATAATCAATTAGCTTATCTTAATGATAAAGGTATAAAAACCCTTAAAGGAAAGTTGACTAAGGATTCTTTTGAAGATGAATTGTTTGATGTAATTATTTCTAGTGAAGTTATAGAGCACATAAACAATCCAGTAGAAGAACTTAATCATTTTAATAGGATGTTAAGAAAAGGCGGGTTGGTTTACATTACCACCCCAAATTTTAATGCCATTGAACGATATCTTTTGAGAGGTGATTATGAAATCATAGAATATCCCAATCATTTATGCTATTACACTAAAACAACAATTAATCTTCTTTTAAAACAACAAGGATTTAAGAAACTAAAATTAACCACTACAGGAATAAGTATTGCAAGGGTTAAACGTAGTTTTAAACGGAAAAATAAACAAAGCATTGAATATGTTAATACCGATGAGGCTCTTAGAGAAAGTTTAGAAGTAGGGTATAAAAAGCATATTAAAACAATAGTTAATTTCTTCTTAGATGTTTTTGGATTAGGAAACTCATTGAAGGCTTGGTATGTTAAGGAGTAATTATTAACAATAGATTTTACTATAAATTTTCTCAGCAATTTCAAAGTTTCTATACTTTTCAGCAACAGGTCTTATTTTTTGATAGATTTCTCGTCTTGAGTTTTGAGAAAGCAAGTGGTCAATTTCTTCAATTGATTTTAAGTAACCTTCCTTATTTAAGTTTTCTAAAACACTTCCGATATTATTGATTTTAATAATATCGGAATCATCAGAAATATCTTTGGTGATTACAATTGGAAGTCCTAATGCCCAATATTCGCCATCTTTTATGGATGTGCAATATCTTTTTGAAGGAACAGGTTTTACAAAATTTATGGCAAAATCGGCCATTTGTAAATAATTATTTACCTGAGAATGGGATACGAAAGATACTTCTATTTTGCTCTTCGATATGTTCTTTGACTTAATTTGTTCTCGTATTTCATCTTGATTTTTATCTGTAAGTAAGTATAAATGGAATTTGTTCTCCCAATAATCGTCGGCAATTTTAAAAAAATCAAAAAATTCTTCATTTAAATAAATACCACCCATTTTACCTGCATAAACACAAACAATTTTATCTTGTAATTCATGTTCTTTTCTTAGTTGTTTATATCTCTCTTCGTCCCAGAAGAATTTGTTTAAGTTCACTAATGCTGGTTTAACATAATAGTTTTGAAATGTAGCTTGGTATTTATTCTTTGCATAATGTTTCATGCCTTCGGTTAATGCAATAACAGTTTTTGCTCGATGACTTTGTTTTTTCTCTAACCAAAATAACATTCTAAATTTCCAATTTTTTTTCTCCCATGTTCCATTCTCAATCATGGCTTCGGCATGAGGCTCATAACTATCAAGAATAAGTCGTTTTCCTGTTATTTTTGATAACAAAAAACCCAGTGCACCAGCAGGAGTGCACCATGCATGTATTGTCTTCACATTTTTTGTCCAAATGGTAGTAGAAAGATATACTAACAACATGCATATTCTAGAGAGCATTTTAATACCAAAGTTGGAGTATTTGAAGCGGATGAGATGAATGTTTTCTTTTAATAATTTATTTTTCTCAACTAACCATTCATCTTCCTTCATCTGATAAAAAGGTTGTTCGAGAGTGAGCAGGAATACTTTGTTGTTTGTTCCTAAATTCTTTTGAATTATTCTAACATAAGGCAATGTGTAGGTTTGAATTAAAGCATCTTTATAGCTCCAATAAGTCAGCACTAAAACATTTCCTTTTGTATTATTTTCTTCTAATGCTATTTTACTATAAATGTCTCTATAAACGGTTTCAGCAATTTCAAAATTTCTGTTGCTCAATGCGTAGTTTACTATTTTTTCTGATAACTGATTATCCTGTAAAAGATGATCAATTTTCTTGCAGGCAGTGAAGTACTCCTCTTTAGAAAGATTTTGCAACACATGTCCTAATCCATTTTTATTGATAATTTCGGAATCATCAGAAATATCTTTTGTAATAATAATTGGCAATCCCATAGCCAAATATTCACTATTCTTAATAGGAGAGCCGTATCGTTTTGAAGGTACAGGAATGAAAGGCGAAATTCCGAAGTTCGCCAAACCCATGTATTTTGGAACTTCATGGTGAGGCACAAAAAGATGAATGATGGTTGACTTGTCTATTTTAGCTTCTTGAGCCAAATTTTTTATAAAATCAGACGAATGACCAGATAAAATGATGAATCTAAAATGATCTTTTCCCCAAAAATTTTCGGCTGTTTTTATTAGTTCAAAAACTTCTTCCTTTAGATAACTTCCCTCAAATTTTCCAGCATAAATTCCTACAATTTTGTTTTCTAACCCATATTTGATTTGAAGCTCTTTGTCTTTAGAAACCTTTTGGTTGAACAGGTTAAAGTCAACACATGCAGGTTTGGAATAGTAATCTTCTAATGTAAAATTAAATTTCTCATTTACATAGGTTTTCATACTCTTCACGCACGTTACCACTTTAACAGCTCGTTGAAGTTGTTTTTTCTCTAGCCAAAAAAGCAGCTTAAATTTTAGACTATCTTTTCCCCAAGTCCCACTTTCTAACATAGGTTCTGCGTGTGGCTCATAACTATCTAGTATTAATTTTTTTCCTGTAAAAAGAGATAAAATATAACCAATAGCACCGGCAGGAGTGCACCAAGTGTGAATGTGACTAATTTTCTTGGAGAGTAAGAGTATGAAAAGATTAATAAAAATGTACGGAAATTTGAGCATCATCAATGGCCCAAAACTGGAATAATTGAATCGGATTAAATAAATGTTTTCTTGGTTTAATTTATTTTTCTCCTCTTCCCATTCAGAAGGAGTCATTTTGAATTTTTCTTGCTCTAAGCAAACCAAAAATATTTTTTGATTTGCTGTAAGTTGTTTGTTTATAAGTTTTACATACGGAAGGGTATAGGTTTGTATAAGGGCGTCTTTATAACTCCAATAGGTAATAACTAATATGTTTTTTAAGTTACTCAATTCTTAACCCCTTTTTTATTAAGGTTATAAGTTGTAGAGGATAATTTGAAATAGAAAGAAGTATGAAATATATCCCTAGTAGTTTATTGTTACCATTTTTCCACCAACTACCAGCAAGAATTAAATACAGATTTGAATAGCATTTTTGTTTAAACCAAAACGAATGGAAGTATCCTTTTTGACCAGCTTTTTTATACACAGCTATATGATCTTTTTCCATTACTGCAATATTCCTGCTCATACTATTCCCAATTTGACGGTAATTCCATAAAGCCTTTGGTACTCTACGACCATTATATTCTTTACAAAGTGTAAAGCAAAAATCTTGATCTGCTGCTGTCGAGAAGGAGGGGTCAAATCTTAGTCCATTTTCTAAACACTTCTTTTTTATAATAATGTTGCTGCAAGGAGCTGGAATCACAGTAGTATCCCATAATAGATAATGATTCAAATCACCAATATCCATACCTTCAACAATAACATTTAAACTCTTTGATTTTTCATCTACCAATTCCATGTCGGCATAAACAAAATCTACCTCATTATTTGATAACAAGTTAACTTTATCCTCAAGATTAGTTTCTTTCCAAGTATCATCGGCATCTAAGAAAGCGATATATTCTCCTTTGCATTTTTCTATTCCAAAATTTCTTGTGTCGGAGACCCCTGTATTTTTTTTCTCAAACAATGATATTCGCGATTCACTTTTAGCTAGCTCTTTAATTAACTCAACTGATTTATCAGTAGAACCATCACTAACAATTATAAGTTCCCAAAAGGAATAAGTTTGATTAATAACAGACTGAATGGTTTCTTCAATAAATCGTTCAGCATTGTAGCAGGGCATTACTATGGAAACAAGGTTGCTCATTTGTGCTAAATTAGTTTTTTAATTAATCTAAAAATAACAGGAGGGTAAGTAAAGATTGATTTAATAAGATAAACCATTCCTTTTGTTTTGTTTTTTCCATCTTTCCACCAACTACCGGCAAGGACTAAATACATGTTTGAGAAACATTTTTGTTTAAACCAAGAAGACTTGAAAAGTTTACTATTGCTTGCATTATTAAAAAGAACTAATAAGTCTTTTTCGTGCAAAAATAAATTAGCGTGCATATTATTGGTGTGTTGTCTATAAAGCATTCCAACTTGTGGAATCCGCTTTATTTTGTAGTGTTTTGCAATTTTGAAATACAGGTCGTGATCAGCACTGTTTGATAATTTTATATCAAACAAGCCAATAATATCCAAAACTTCTTTTTTTAAAATACAACTACTAATACCAAAAATATATTCGCCATCGCCTAACAATAAAAGTTTGTCAAGAACATGACCCTCAAAGCTTTTATTTACTATATTTAGTTTATTAGAGTTTTTATCGATCAATTGGTTGTCAAAATGAACTAATCCTATAGTCACATCGTTTTTAAATTCTAGTAGACCTAATTCAATAAAATTCTGGCAAATCAAATCATCCGAATCAAGAAGTATCAAATATTCACCTTTAGATTTGGAAATTCCAGTATTTCTTGAGTCAGATACTCCTGAGTTTTTTTTATTAATGGATGTAATTCGACTATCTTGTTTTACAAACTCTTCAATAATAGAGAATGAGTTATCTGTTGATCCATCATTTACTATTATTAATTCCCAGGTTGAATAGGTTTGGTTGATGACTGATTGAATAGTTTCAGCAATAAACTTTTCAGTATTGAAACAAGGTATTATTATAGAAACTAAAGGGGTCAAATTAATCCAATTTTTCTTGCTGTATTTGGCTTACAAATTAAATAATTCCAATAGGTTGAAACTGTAATTTCTTCTTTTTGGGTTATAATGTTATTTTTATCGTTTATATCAAAATATAAATAACCTTTGTTTTTGAATAAATGGTTAAGTTTAATGGCACATTCTTCATCCCAAACTTCCATTAAAAAATCTGGAGTAAATTCATCTAAGTATAAACTTAATCCTTCTATTACTTCTGGCTCATGTGTTTCTACATCTACTTTAACTAAGTCAATGTTAGTAATTTTTTCTTTTTCAATATAGCTTTTTAAAGTGATTGTTGTAATTTCAATTTCGTCGGTTTCCACTTCACTTGGAAGTAATGATTTGTTTACACAAACAGAGTTGTCGTAGGACATCCCCTTTGTAATAAAAATTTTAGCTTTTCCATCATAGTTTGATAATGCGTAAGGAATAATTTTTATGTTGTAGTCATTCAATTTTATATTGTTTGATAAGTGTTGTAGAACTCCTGGAAGACATTCAAAGGCAACAACATTACTATAAGGATTAACACATTTAGCTACAAGTGAATATATACCCGTATTTGCTCCAATATCTAAAATATTAGTGTTAAATCTACATAACTTCATCCAAAGATTTAGTGAAGTTTTTTCCCAACCATTTTCTAAACCACCCCAAAATAATTCATTTTCTTCAGCAACTCCAATATGATGCATTTTGAATTTTAAGGCTTTGTCAACTTTTAGTGTAAATACACCTTTGAAATGTAGATGTTTATAAATAGATTCAGGTATAGGAATAATACTCTTAACAACGAAGAAAATTTTATTTTTAAAAGGGACAATTTCGTATAGATATTTTAAAAATTTCTTCATAAGCATTATTTCAATTTTCCTCTGTAATGAAATACATTTCCACTAAAGGGTATCATTAATGATACTAGAATAGAAATGTATGCAATAATAAAGTTGAAATTCTTTGTTGCTGATTTACTAAATCCAGAAGGAAGTGGAAAGTATTGTTCAACTATTTTATATTTTAGTGGTTCTATTCCTACTTGTTCGAAAAATAATAGTTGTGATTTTTTAGTGGTTAAGGATAAGTGTTGTGGAGCAAAGGTGTTGTATGGTTTATTTTTAATTCTAGACCCAAAATCAATATAGAATCTTGACAAACAAGGGTTTCTTTCTAATGGGCCATCTATAATAAATACAGTGTCTTTATGTGCTAATTTTTTTATTTCATTAAAAGTTTCGATAGGATTTGTAAGATGTTCTAAGATGTGTCCGAGATGAATAAAATCAAAAGGTTTGTCTTTAAACTTTGATAAAGCTTCATCCAAAGTAAATATATCGAAACTTGTTTTTTGATTTAGTAATTCTACAAATTCTTTATTGAATTCAATTCCGACTACTTTGGCTCCTAATTTTTTTGCGTGGTTTAGATAAAAACCACTTCCACACGCAAAATCTAATAAAGTTTTATTTGAAAGTTTGTCGCCGATTTCGTTTAGAAGTTTAATTTGATAACCTTGGTGATTAGCAAAATGGTACTTTTCAGGATAACTTATTTTATTTGGAATAGTATTAAAGTATTTATGGTCAGTTTCACCATAAATTAATTCTAAATCAGATGGTGTAGGGCTTGGAAATACATTATAAGAATAACAATCATTACAAGCATAATAAGAAAACACTTTGTTGTTAAAATGAACGTCAGGATAACTCGCCTTTTTTTGGTCAATAGAACCACAGATTCTACATTTATTTATCTGACTTGTACTGTTTTTCATATAAATCGATGTAGTTTTTATACATTAAGTCAAAGTTATACATTTCTAAAGCGGTTTTCCTTCCTTTTTCTTTAAATTCTGATTCATTCTTTAGCGTGTAACAAACACCTTCTGCAATTGATTTTGGGCTTTTATATTCGACCAAGTATCCGTTTACCTTATGTTTTATAGCATCTAATGCTGAGCCTGTTGGTGTCGAAACTACTGGGGCACCATTCATCATGGCTTCTGGTATCACAAACCCAAAAGGTTCAAAATTTGCAGCATGAAGATACACATTCAATAAACCATACAAAGAAGGAATGTGATTTCTTTCTATCCAGCCTGTAAATACAACATATTTTTCCACATTTAATTCTTTAACAAGTAGCTCGAGTTCTGCCTTTTGATTGCCTTGTCCAACAAATAAGAATATAACGTCGGGAAAATCTTTAATAATATATGGAATAGCTTTTATAATATATTTATATCCTTTCCAGTCGATGAATCTAGCAACAGTACCAATTACTTTTTTTCCTTCTAACTCATACTTTTTAGTTAACATTGATTTTACCGAATCCATTTGATTGGTGAATAGTTCAGGTGGGATACCATGATGTATCATGGAAATTTTTTTTATTGGGGCATTTTCATTTTCTATAATAAATCTTTCAGCCTCTTTAGATGGGGGAATAATATTGGTAGCATTGTGATTGTTGAACTTATCTGCTATTATCCATTTAGGAGCGTAGAAATAATGAAATGTAGTGTCTGCTTTTGTAATAATTCGAATAGGAACATTAGCTAGTCTTGCAGCAAATAATGCTGGTACTGCATCATCAAATAGATGGGAATGAACAACATCGGGTTTAATTTTTAAGAACAACCAGAATAATTTTATCGACGCAGATATCATTCCTCGTTTTCTTTTATTATCATCAAATTTAAACCAATAACAATCCCACCCATGTTGCCCAACATCTTCAATCATTTTTGGACGTTCGGTATAAAGAGTTATGAATGTAAATTTGTGTTTATTTTGTTCTGCAGCTTTTTTGGCAAACCAATTAAAATAAGGGACACTAGATTCGTTTGATATAATAAAGACGATATGCAAAGTGTTAGTTTAATTGGGTTAGAATTTGTTTAATTAAAATGGGATATTTATGATTGCTAAGATACATGTTAATTGATTCTGTATTAACTTTGAGCTCATTGTTTTGTGCTTTTTGGAGAAGTAATAAATATTCATCAGAATTATTAGCGTTATAGATACATTGATTTTCTAAGGTGTTTAAAGTTGTTTTTACTGATGTAATAATAGGTTTGTTTTGAGCTAGATAGTTCATGATTTTCAGAGGAGTTCTACTGTTTTTGGTAACAGTATTATTGAAGTTATATGCTATTAAACCAGCAGATGCCGCTGCGATGTAATTTTTAATCTCCTTTGCATGAACTTCTCCTAAATATAATATATTCTTATGTGATTTTAGCTTCTCCCAACTCTCAATTTTGGAAGTTTCTTGCCCAAGAATAATCAATTTAATGTTATGCTCAGCTATTATTTTAAGTAAGTCAAAATTCATATCAACAGTTATGCTTCCAATTAAAATAACGAACTTTCCGTAACGATTTTTTATAGCTGAAATTTTTTCAGAATCATTTTCAAATTCATCCTCAGAAATACCATGAGGTATTAAAACTACTTCTTTACTTTTATAATTTTCTCGATAATATTCATAATATTTTGGGTTTGTACAAACAACCAAATCTGCATTGCTCACTTGAATGGGATCTTGCCAAAGAAAGTTATAAGGATCGACAGCATGATAAATAGTTTTGCATTTCTTAAACGGATAAGTATTTAAGAATCGATATGGTTCAAATTTCCACCAAATTAAATTTGGATTGTTAAGATTAACAATTTGATTGATTTTAATAAGATTGATTTTGTCATTTAATTTAGTAAAGAAACTTTTGAAGATGATTTGAGGGAAAGTATTTTGGTAGTTTATTAAAGTTATATTCTCTGCTGTTTGAGATAGATTTGCTTTGAATGAAAATATGTTTTTAAGATTCCACTTTGATGTGGGATTAATAAAATAGACTGTAAATCCAAGTTTGGTTAATTCATTAGCATAATGTTGTTTGGAAAACCAGATGTTGCCCCAAGGTTCATTTGAAGTAATTAGAATGGTTATTGGATTTTTCTTGTTCATTATTTTGTGTAACCTAATTTTTTAAGAATATTAGGAAAATAGTTTAGGATTTTCTTTTCTTGCTCATCTGTTAGATGATTTTTCCAGTCTCCAGAGCTACCCTTTCTGTAATGAGATGATGTTTTTCCTAATCCTTTATTCGTGCCAGCCTTTAAACTTTCGAATGATAAATCGTTTAGTGTTCTCTCTAATTGTTTTGTAGTATACTTTTCGAGTCTTATTTTAAGAAAATTCAGTCTTAGCTTTTGCATAATTCTATTAAAATAACATAGTAAGCTAAATAATTTAGAGGTATTTTCTTCAAAGAAATCTAAAAAACTAAAGATATTAATAAGTTCATTTTTGGGTGAATTAGTAATAATTTCAAATTTACTTTCAAAGATGTTATTGTAATTATAATTCCATTCATATAAATTCTCGATAAACACCTTACTTATTGAGATTTCATAGTCCAATCCTTCCTGTTTTGGTAACGACTGAAGTCTTTCTCTGTGCTCAGCTGTAGGGATGAATCTACTAATTTTATGAGATTTTTTGTGGGAGAAATAACACGAAACAATAATGTCTCTCGGGTCTCTAATGATATGAAAACCTTTATATTCAACCTGTATTTCTTGGGTTCTTTTATGATTTGATTCGGGTAGGATAAGAAAATCAGGTCTTTCTATATCAATAAGCTTTTGCAGACTTCCATAATTATCAATCGTATATTGAAAAGCACAAACTGATTTCAAGCCTAATTCATTACATATTCGTTCAATAACTAAGGTTATCCATTGCGATGCACATTTATGATGTCCGAAAAATACCTTAAGCATTTATAAAGTCATTTTTAAAGAAAGGTAGCCCCTTTCTGATTTCTTCAGCAGTAAAATGTAGTGAACTTAACTCAGCTTTAGTTTTCCACTCTTTTAGTTTCTCAGGGTTATCTAAAAGCTCTTGGATTAGGCTCTTCAAATTCTCAACTCCACTATAATTAAAAACAGAACCTTCAAGATTCTTAGGAACCTTCAAATGACTAGGAAGTAGCCCAGGTAGTTGAAAACTCATCATGTCATGAATGGCAGCTGTTGGCTTTGTTTTACCAATATATTCTTTTGTGCCCAGTGCGTCAAAGACTTTAGTACTTGTAGATATTACTATATCCGAAGTTTCCATCTCATGAAGAAACATATCAGGGGTAATAGTTCCTTCAATTGGAAAGTAAGTTGCTATTCCTGCACAAATTTCATTTGCTTTATCTAACTCACTTACAACCCACTTACCATATTCTGCTATTGGTCTTCCGGCAAAGGAGAATAAAATGTTCGATTTTTTTTGAGCAAAGAAGTTTATTACCTCTATAATTTCCTCATACCTTCTTCTCTCTTTATGAATTTGACCAGTTAATACAATTTTTAATTTAGTGCCTTCTTTAATGTGTTTTTTTTCTTCTCGTTTATGAAAGATGGTATAAGGAACATATAAAAAATGATACTTATTAAATAATTCCTTTCTATTATTTTTTACATAATTATAAATAAAATCTTCTAAAATAATATAGTCAGATTCTTTAGCAATAGCCTGTTTTAACCTTCTTTCTTTATAATATTTTAAAGTCCTAAATCGTGAGTCTAACCAAAAATTTAAGTTATGAATAGTTATTGCAACTTTAGCATCAATACTTCTAATTATTTTTAAAAGGGAAGCGTAACTACCAAAAATTGGACTTATTAAAAACAGGTCTATTTTTTCAGTTTTACAGATATCTATAATTTGATTGCAACTTATATCAACACTTGGAATAACGATAAATTTTCCGACGCATAAGCTCTTATTATACTCGTGCATTTTATCATGCATTTCTTGGGTAACAAAAAAATATTTTTCGTGATCTTCAAATAGTTCAGATTGTGTTAATCCGTACTGGAAATGTACTGTTTCTAATATGGCAACTTTCATCTATATACTATTTATCAATTCTTTGAATTCTTCAAAACTCATTAAGTTCAAACTTACTTTTCTATTCTTTTCAAAAGTCTTATACTCAAAGAAAGGATTTATATTTTCTGTTAAATGGGAAACTATTTTCGTTTTATTAATAACCCCAATCCCCCAATCCGAATCAATGCAAAAACAAGATATATCTTGGTTAAACCTCATTTTATAGAAGGCCTTCCAGACTGTTCCGTTCCATGTGTTTCTTGCAGGAGATAGAGTAAACGTGTGTTCTTCTCTAGCATGATATTCTGAAGGTGGATTACAATCATGAAGAACTATAAATCCATCATCCTTAATAAATCGTAAGGCATTTATTATATCTCTTTCGACTTGCTCAGCTAAGTGTAACCCATCGATAAAAATCACATCAAATTTTATATCTCTCGAAAGAATTTCTCCTTCTGAAAGTTTTTGAAAAAAAACATCACTAGTAAATTTAAAATCAACTGGATTTTCCTTGAACTCTATACCTGGATCAACGCTATACTTGGTTTTACAGTTTATTTTATTAAAATTTACAGATGGGTTTCTAACACCTATTTCTAGATAAGTCGAATTGTTATCAACTTTTAAACTTAGTAAGTAATTGATAAGGTCATATCTAAAGGGTCTTTTTTGTGTTTCTTTATCATGAATTTTAACCCCATTGTTATAGAATTCATTTTCATCTAAAATAGACTCAAAAGTTTTAACAGGTAATATTTTTCTTAGTGTTTTCTTAACCATGATTTATTTCCATTGATAATTTCCAAAAACATTTCCATAATCATAATCTCCATGAATAACAAAGCTTGAATTAGTATCTACAATACTAAAGCTACAAACGTCACTAATTTTGTCAATTTGATGAACCTTTGGTATGTGAATACGTGTATTAATAGAGTAAGTTCCTCTTGTCAGAAAATTCGATTTTATTTGTAGCTTCATTTCATCTTTATCAATTATCTTTTCAGCAGAAAAAATAGGATTGCCATATCTATTGTTTATTGTGCAAAAGATACTATAGCCACTAGATAAGTTGTTAATGTTAAACCTGAAATTTATAATGATGTCATCTTGAATATTAAATTCATTACATTCTTTCGATGTAGTATCTGTCAAGAATATTTCTTTAAATGAAATGTCGACACCTAGTTTGGGTAATAATGGAATATATTTCCCAGAATCAATATTGGTATTTAAATAGTTTGAAACTGCTTCGTCAATTCTTCCAATAAAATTTAGTTGCCCTTTGTTAAATTCAATTCCGACGTTACATAACGATTTAACTGCCCCCATGTTGTGACTAACGAATATTACCGTTCTTCCTTCGTTTGAGCTAACATCTTTCATTTTTCCAAGACATTTCTTTTGGAACTCCGCATCACCAACAGCAAGTACCTCATCAATAATAAGGATTTCTGGTTCAAGGTGTGCCGCTACTGCAAATGCCAGTCGAACATACATTCCTGAGCTATATCTTTTTACTGGAGTATCAATAAATCTTTCGATACCACTAAAAGCAACTATTTCGTCAAATTTTCTTTTTACTTCAGCTTTCGACATCCCAAGAATAGTTCCATTTAGATAAATGTTCTCTCGCCCAGTTAGTTCTGCATGAAATCCTGTTCCAACCTCTAGTAATGAAGACACTCTTCCATTTAATTGAAAGCTTCCTTTTGTCGGACTTGTAATTCTGCTTAATATTTTGAGTAATGTACTTTTCCCTGCACCATTCCTTCCAATTATTCCAACTGCATCACCTTGGTTAATTGTAAAGTTTATATCTTGCAAAGCCCAAAAGAAATCTCCGCTTTGTTTAGGTGTTGTAAAAATTTGCATAAGTGAATCCCTAAGCTCACTTGATTTTTTTGAACCAAGTTGGTAGCCTTTCCATAGTCCATCTACTATTATTGCCTTTTCTCTCATTCTATAAAATATCAGCCATTACTCTTTCTATTTTCTTAAAATAATAAATACCACCAATAAAAATGATGAAAACAAAAGTTATAGAGATCATAAAATATCCCGTCGCTAACTCACCACCAAACAAACACCACCTAAACCCCTCAACAATTCCAGCCATTGGATTTAAATGATATAAAAAAGTAGCCCATGAAGGTAGGTTCTCAATTACCATTTCTGAAGGATATGCGATTGGTGTAACATATAGACCAAATTGAACAAAAAATGGAACTACATATTGAAAATCTCGATATCGAATGGTTAAAGCACTTAGCCAAATACCAACAGCGAGAGAGGAAACAATAGTAAGTATTATAAAAAGTGGCAGGAATACAATATTACTAGATGGGATAATTTCATAATATATAAATAAAGCAATCAATAGTAAAATAGCCACCCCAAAATCAACAAAGCCCACTACCGCTTTAGATAAAGGAATGACTAAACGAGGGAAATAAATTTTCTTTACCATTTCTTGGGATCCAATTATAGAACTTCCGGATTGACTTAGAACAAATGAAAAATAAGTCCACAGCGCTATTCCTGTAACAGCGAATACAGGATAAGGGATTTCTCCAGTGTCTATTTTTACAAATCTTCCAAAAACAACAGATATGATAATTAATGTGGTAAGGGGTTGTATTAATGCCCAAAGCAAACCTAGAAATGTTTGTGCATATCTTACCCTTAGATCCCTATAAGCTAAAACAAAAAATAAATCCTTGTAACTGAAAAGTTCTCTTAAGTTAAGCCTTAGATTTGAATCTGATGCTGAAATTTTAGTAATATGTATGCTATCTTTGTTCATCTAATAGGTATTACAAACATACTTAAAAACAGTTATTATATTTACAAATATAACAGACTCTAAGTATAAAGTTTATTTTAAATCAATTTTTCAATTATCTTCGCTTAAGATTACCAACTGATCAAACTAAGATTAATGAGTCAAATAAGCTATAGACAATGCACCCGCTGTGTTATGGATACGAGTGACCCTGAAATTATGTTTGATGAGCAAGGTTTTTGTAATCATTGTTCAGATTATTTTTTTAGAATCAAAAATCTAACTTATCAGGGAGAGAGTAGTGATAAAGAACTACAACGAATAGTTGATAAGATTAAGAAATCAGGAAAAAATCAAAAGTACGATTGTATTATTGGCGTTAGTGGGGGTATTGATAGTAGTTATGTGGCTTATTTGGCAAAAAAAATGGGCTTAAAACCATTAGCAGTTCACTTAGATAATGGTTGGAATTCGGAATTAGCCGTTAGTAATATCGAGAAAATACTCAACTTACTTGAGATTGATCTATACACTCATGTTTTAGATTGGGAAGAGTTTAAAGATTTACAACTCTCATTCTTAAAAGCATCTATTCCCGAGATAGAAACTCCAACAGACATGGCTATTCCAGCAGTTTTACACCAACAAGCTGCTAAACATAATGTAAAATACATTATAAGTGGGGGTAATTATGCAACTGAAGGTATTTTACCAGAGAGTTGGCATTATGATCGTAAAGATGTAAAATTTTTAAAGGCAATACACAAACAATTTGGTTCAAAAAAACTCAAAACATTCCCAACATTTGGATATGTAAAAGAAATCTATTACAAGTTTTTTAAAGGGGTTCGATTTGTATATTTACTTAATTATGTACCTTTTTCTAAAAAGAGCGCTATTGAGATTTTAGAAAAAGAACTAGATTGGAAGTATTATGGGGGTAAACATTATGAGTCGAGGTATACAAAGCTCGTACAGTCTTATATATTGCCGGAAAAATTTAATATTGATTATCGCAGATCAACCTTTGCCACGCAGATTTGTGCGGGAGAAGTTGAAAAAGATGAGGCTATTAATGAGTTAAAATTAGAACCTCATAGAGATTTAAATATTGAGGAAGAGGTAAATTATTTTTGTAAAAAGCTAAGTATCTCCGTTGAATATTTTTATCAGATGATGAAAGAACCTCAGAAAACACATAAAGATTACCCAAATAATCAAGTTTTCTTAGAGTTCTTATACCAAACCTATCGCCAGTTTATTAATTTGAAAAATTAACTAAATTGATTTCTATACTTTTGTGAACAATTAATAAAAAAACAATGAAAAAATCATTAGTAACAGGAGGAGCCGGGTTTATTGGAGCTCACGTAACAAAACATTTATTAGAAATGGGTCACCAAGTTGTTGTTTTAGATGACCTAAGTGGTGGTTTTGAAGATTTTGTGCCAACTGGAGCAATTTTTATAAAGGGATCGATAACTGATGAACAACTAGTTTCGAAATTATTTGAGCAGCACCAATTCAATTATGTTTATCATTTAGCTGCTTATGCAGCCGAAGGGTTGAGCCATTTTATTAGAAGATTTAATTATAATAACAACCTAATAGGTAGTATTAACTTAATTAATGAGTCTATAAAATACAAAATTGAGCGATTTGTTTTTACTTCTTCGATTGCTGTTTATGGGGCATTAATACCTCCAATGAAAGAAGATATGAATCCACAACCTGAAGACCCTTATGGGGTGGCTAAATATGCTGTTGAGTTGGACTTAAAAACTGCTCATGAGATATTTGGCTTAAACTACACCATTTTCCGACCACACAATGTGTATGGGGAATTCCAAAATATTGGAGATAAATACAGAAATGTAATTGGAATCTTCATGAATCAATTAATGCAAGGTAAGTCGCTATCTGTTTTTGGAGATGGTCTTCAAACAAGAGCGTTTAGTTATATTGATGATGTTGCTCCTTATATTGCTAATTGTGTAAATATTAGAGATGCTGAAAACGAAATCTTCAATATTGGAGCAGACCAAGAATATACTATATTAGAACTAGCGGAAACGATACAAAAGGCTATGGGAATTAATCAGCCTGTCATGCATCTAGATCCAAGAAATGAAGTTATTCATGCTCATGCAGATCATTCAAAAGCTAAGAAAGTGTTTGAATTAAAAAACTTTACTTCTTTGGAAGATGGAGTTGGGAGAATGGCAAATTGGGCTAAACAGGTTGGCTCAAGAAAGAGCGAGCGGTTTAAAAATATTGAGATTACAGAAAAATTACCTCCTTTTTGGGTGGAACAGTAATTGATGAAAAAATCAGAATATTTCGAAAATTTAGATGGACTTAGGTTCATTTGTTTTCTCTCGGTGTTTTTTTATCATAGTTTCCACACCAATTCTGAAACTGTCAAAAACTCTCCAATATATAGTTTTATAAAAAACGATATTTTTGGTAATGGTAACTTAGGAGTGAATTTTTTCTTTGTCCTTAGTGGCTTCTTAATCACATTTCTTCTTATTCAAGAAAAGAAAGATAAAGGAAAAATTAATATTAAAAACTTCTTTATCAGGCGTTCATTAAGAATATGGCCATTGTTTTATTTATGTGTAGCTTTTGGGTTTCTAATATTCCCTGCCTTAAAAACCCTATTAGGTCAAATTCCAAATGAAACAGCTAACCCTTTTTATTATATTTCTTTTCTGAATAATTTTGATAATATAAACAATGGACAACCAGATTCCTCTATTTTGGCAGTGTTGTGGAGTGTTGCTATTGAAGAACAATTTTATCTTATTTGGCCATTCATTTTGCTGATATTTCCTACCAAAAGATACTGGGTTCCTTTTTCCTCAATTATAGTTCTGAGTTTGATCTTTAGGTTTTTCAATAATAACGATATTATTTATGAAATACATACTCTTTCATGTATTGGTGATATGGCTGTAGGTGCATTTGGAGCATGGGTAATATTAGAAAACAATAAGGTTAAAATAAAATTTCAAAAGCTTAATAAAGTTTATATATTTCTAATTTATGCTTTAGTATTAATGGTTTATTTATTTAGAATTGAATTGCTGCAACAGAATTTTTTACTAAAAATAGCGGAGCGTATTATTATTGCAGTGATTTTTCTTTTGGTAATTTTAGAACAAAATTATTCACACAATTCTTTTTTTAAACTTGCTAATTATAGATTAATTACTCAATTTGGTAAAATGTCGTATGGATTTTATTGTTTACATTTCATTGGCATTTTAATTAGTGTAACATTAACAAATAAACTCATCTATACACCAAATTTATGGCAGGTAATTTTTCTAGATACTATTATTGCTCTTGTTTTAACATTGATTTTAGGTAAGATTAGTTATCGATTTATAGAGTCCCCCTTTCTTAAGATGAAAAACAACTTTAGATTTTAGAAATCATGCAAAAAATAAACTTTCTTTGTGTACACCGCCCAAACCGTTCACCAAGCCAACGCTTCAGGTTTGAACAATATATAAGATTGCTACAAAATGAAGGATTTGATTGTAATTTCTCTTATCTATTAAATGAGAAAGACGATAAAGTTTTTTACTCAAAAGGAAAATTATTTGCAAAGGTATATATCGTTCTAAAGAGTTTCTTTAAGCGATTAAGAGAATTAAATCAAATAAAAAAAAACGATATTGTTTTTATTCAGAGAGAGTGTTTTATGTTAGGCACTAGCTTTTTTGAACGTCGATTTGCAAAATCAGGTGCTAAGGTAATATTTGATTTTGATGATGCTATATGGCTTCAAAATGTTTCAGAAGTCAATAAAACTTTCGTTTGGCTAAAGAATCCTAATAAAACCTCTAAGATTATCAAGTCTTCGTTATTAGTGATTGCAGGAAACGAATACTTAGCAAATTATGCATTGAGGTATAACAAAAATGTTGTTATTATCCCAACAACTATTGATACAAATGAATATAATAAAATTCCATCTCCTAAAAATGAAAAAGTGATTATAGGGTGGAGCGGAAGCATAACAACTATTCAACATTTTGAGTATGCTATTCCTTTTCTTAGAAAAATTAAGAACAAATATAAAGATAAGGTAGAGTTTAGGGTTATTGGAGATTCAAGTTATGTTAATGAGGAGTTGTTAATTAAAGGTATAGCGTGGAATAAACAAACGGAAATACAGGATATGTCTTCTTTTGATATTGGAATTATGCCATTGCCTGACGATGAATGGG
Organism: uncultured Vicingus sp.; assembly: GCA_964398455.1. Classification (GTDB taxonomy): domain Bacteria; phylum Bacteroidota; class Bacteroidia; order Flavobacteriales_E; family Vicingaceae; genus Vicingus. Next base: position 69,720 of record CAYNMR010000003.1, read on the forward strand.
CAAAAGGAAAATGTGGTTTAAAAGGATTGCAATACATGGCATTAGAGATTGCTACCATTATGTCTCCTGTTGGGGTTAATTCAGAAATAATTAAAGAGGGTAAAAATGGTTTTCTTGCATCTACTGAACGAGAATGGATTGATAGGATTTCGGAACTAATTGAATCAGAAGAACTAAGAAAAAGATTAGGAAAGGAAGCAAGAGAGACTGTTCAGAAATATTATTCAATTGATGCGAATATGAAGAACTATACATCTGTCTTTACAACCTTGTAACACCTTTTTCTTTATCTTTAGCAATGTTGTATATTAGGAGTAACGCACACACAAACAACAGTTGTGCAGGCATTTTATACCTTGATAAGGCACCAAAATTATAGGAACTTATTCCTACTGATATTCCAAACAAGGTTGAGAAAATCATCATGAAGAGGATGTCTTTATTTTTAAATATAATTTTGAAAAATTGCCACCGAAGTTTGAGTATTAGATACATACAGAATAGAAATACAAATAAACTCTCGAGAGCACCCATAAGAGTGGCCACATTCCGTATTTCCCATAAATATGGTCTAAAGAAAGTGACATTAAAAGCAGCAGGAGCAATTTTTAAGTATCCTATTGTAGTAAATTCAATCTCTCCTAAAGTGTAACCAGATTGATCTCTAGTTTCTGCTAAGTACCCATGCCATGATTGAAACCCTTCTAAAGTATGTTCTAGATTATTAATGTCGTATCTACCTGCTCCAGATGAAATACTTTGAAGGGCAAAGAAAGTTCCAATAGATATTGTTAGAATAATTAATGGTATTAAAATAATTCGGATAAAACTACCTTTAATTAAATTTCTTAAATTAGTTTGACCCCAAATAAGTAAGCAAGGAAGTAAGATGTATAAGATATAAGGTTTTAATGTTTTTATCATAAAAATTGCAACGATTGTGATTAAGATGCTTATAAGAATCTTTCTCTTAAAGATAAATATGTTAGAAAAAGAATAAATTAACCAACCTATACACCCTAGTGTGACCGTATCTTTAAGAATTCCAGATCCCCACAGCATGATTGATGGTAACATAAAAAAGCTTAAAAATAAATGTTTGGTATATCTCGGATAAATCTTACATAAATTGGAAAAAGCAAACCATAAACCTAAGAAAGAAATAGAAGCAAATAAAACAGTAGTGCTACCGTAAGAATGTAAAGCTATGATATTTAGTAACGTGGTTATTTTTACTAGAAAAAAAACCTCTTCTCCATTTATAAATTCATAAGCCCAAGGATTAAAGGTTGTTCCTGCAAGATTTAGATTGTCTCCATTGGTAAAAAACAAATCAAGGGCTTTGATTGGGTCATTAAATAATACATGGGAGAACTCAAGTGAAGCTTTATAATAACCTAAACTATCACCTCCTTTATAATAATATACGATAAGAAATCCAAACATAAGACCGCCAAACACTTTTGAGGTTAATCCTAAAATAAAGTATTTGTACTCAGGATTGGTGTTGATTTTTTTTCTTTTATAATGATAGGCAAGAATATAAACAATACCGAAGTAAAGTAATGATACTAGCGTATCATAAAGTCCAAGTTTTAAATCAAAGTATTCTAATTCGGATATCATCTAAAAATTGTCATACTTAATTTATTGCTATTGAAATATTCTTTATATCTTCATCAGTAATCATAAAAAACAAAGGCAGCCTCACAATCCGTTTACTTTCTGTTGAACTAAAATCTTTTCCAGAGTTAACATATAGATAATGTTTTCCCATTCCACTTAAGTGTAAAGGAGAATAATGAAAGTAAGCAGAGATTCCTTGTTTTTTAAGATGATTAATTAATGCATCTCTTGTGGACTCATTTTGTACTTTAATGAAAAAAATATGAGCATTATGATTATTGTCCGTTTCTGGAAAATCAATTAATCCCTTTTCTTTAAGTGGTTTAAGCTGGTTTTGATATAATGAGTATACTGCTTTACGTTTTTTTGTTACGGTCTTTAATTCTTGAAGTTGTGCGAATAAAAAAGCGGCATTTATTTCACTCAATCCATAACTTGAGCCAAGATTTTTCCAAATGTAATTGTCAATTTTACCTGCTAGAAATTCAGCCCTGTTGGTTCCTTTTTCTAAAATTATATCAACTTTTTCTATTAAGTTTTTATTATTTACCAAAATAGCACCACCTTCGCCACAATGAATGTTTTTTGTGTCGTGAAAGCTAAAACAACCTAAATCTCCAAATGTTCCTAAGTGTTGATTTTTGTAGTAGGAATCAATGCTTTGTGCAGCATCTTCAATTAAAAATAGTTGATGTGTTTTGCAAAATTCAACAACTTTCTCAATGTTTTCAGTTAATCCTGCATAATGAACTAAGACCACGGCTTTTGTTTTTGGTGAGATAGCTCTTTCTAATAAGTTCTCATCTAAACACATGGTTTTAGGGTTAATATCTACAAAAACCAATTTAGCTCCCCTAAGAGCAAAAGCATTGGCTGAGGAAACAAAGGTAAACGAAGGTAAAATAACTTCGTCTCCAGCTCTTAAATCAATAGCCAAAGCCGCTAATTCTAGTGCCGATGTGCAACTAGTTGTTAGTCGGATATCCGAACAGCCAGTAATTTTTGACAACTCATTTTCACACTTCTTGGCAAATTTTCCTGGCGACGAAAATACTTTTTCATGAATTACCTCATTAATGTAAGTAACTTCGTTGCCTGAAATAAAAGGTATATTAAAAGGAATTTTCAAAATGATAAAACTGGTTTTCGCTACAAATAACAAAAATAAAATTAAAGAAATAAAGCAATTGTTAAACAATTCGTTGGAATTATTGAGTTTAGAAGATATCGGGTGTTTAGAAGATATACCCGAAACGGCCGATACCATTGAAGGAAATGCTATTCAAAAGGCTCAATATGTTTATGAAAAATATGGTTACAATTGTTTTGCAGATGATACAGGTCTTGAAATAGATGCTCTAAATGGAGAACCAGGTGTATATTCTGCAAGATATGCTGGAGAACAGAAAAATGCAGAAGATAATATGATGAAGGTATTAACCAAGCTTAAAGATGTGGAAAATCGTTCGGCACAATTTAAAACAGTTATCACCCTAATTGTTGATGGAAAGGTAACTTGTTTTGAAGGAATTGTTAAGGGAGAAATAACAACCGATAAAAGTGGTAATGAAGGTTTTGGTTATGATCCTATCTTTAAACCTAAAGGATATGATGTGTCTTATGCAGAAATGAGTTTAGAGTTGAAAAATGAAATCAGCCATAGGGCAATTGCTACAAAGAAATTGATTCAGTTTTTAAAAAATTAAAATAGTATTGATATTTATTGGTAATTAACTAACAAATACGTAAAATTGCACCCTTAATTTTCTATGTAAATAGAAAAGGGCCTATAGCTCATTCGGTTAGAGCAACTGACTCATAATCAGTAGGTGCTTGGTTCGATTCCAAGTGGGCCCACCCAAGTGGGGATTTGGTCGGTTTCGGTCAAATCCCCTTTTATTTTTCCCTCCAAAAGTCTTGCTATATCTGGGATTCCTGAAAATAATAAATTAATTCTTGTGGTTCGATAATCGTCTTTTTCTCGATTGTACCGAATACCCTCTGGAAACAACAAATATTGAATTTTTTGCTTTCCTGAATAATTTGCTCTTCTCCACAACGACGGTAGTTCTGAGGCTAAATTAAGACACTTTTTAACCGCTTTTTCAAGGTTCGATAATGTAATTGTATCCTCAGACAATTGCTCCTCAAATTTTGCTATGTCAACCTTATATTTATCTCTATATTTTACAAAAAGATCTTGATCAATTTCTCCAACAACAAATCGTTCTTCAATTTTTGTTAAGTTCTTTTTCAATTCAGCAATTTTCATTTGAATAGCCTTAACATCATTTGGAGAGTCATTAACTTTTTTTGAAATCACACACATCATCATTTGCTCCATTTCGTCGGCTAACAATGGGTTTATCTTAAAATTTTCCAATAATGCTTCAAATTTTTCATGCATTGATTTTTGGCTTCTGTTTTTCTTGCAACCTATTTGATTGCATTTATAATAATGCAATCCTTTCTTTTTAACCAAATACCCCGTCATACTATTACCACAACAATCGCACTTTACAAATTGTTTTAAAGGCAAATCGTCAACTTCTTGAACAATATTGTAACCTGAACCAAATTTGGTTAGGTTTTCATGTACTTTTAAAAAGGTAGTTTTACTCACAAGAGGTGGATGTTTTCCTTCTATCATCTCACCAGGTATTAAGCTAGACACAAGAAAACCACAATAGAATGGGTTTTGAAAATAATGCGATAATCGTTTAGCAGGAATATCCCAACCCAATGCATGTAACTTTTGTTCAATCTGTACTAAACTCCAATCTTTTTCTGCTTTCCATTCAAAGGCTTTTTTTAATAGTTCCCCTTTTTTGTTAATAACCAATTTATGCTGGTCAGCTGTTTTTCCGTGGTTAATATTATCATAACCTGTGGGGGGCATATAAGTCCAGTAACCTTGTTTAAGTTTCTCTATCATTCCAGTCATAGACTTATTTCTTCTTAGCTGATTGTCGAACTGACTGAACAAATGATAAATACCTTCCATAAAACCGCCTGAAGGATCAGAATGATTTACCGATTGTGTAGCGGATACTACTTTTATACCTTTTTGTTTAAGCTCATGAGAAATAAATGCACCACTTGGACCACTTCTGCTAAACCTATCGTACGAGTAAACTATAACATGACCAATTGTTTTTGATCGTTTTACATAAGTTAACATTTTTTGAAACTCTTTACGCTCATCATTTTTTGCACTTTCGTAAGTTCCACCAAAATATTCTACTACAGTTAGGTTATTTTCTTTAGCGTAATTTTTACAGTATTTTAATTGAGTGTCTAAACTTGCATTATTATCAGCTTGGTCTTTAGTACTTACCCTAGTATAAATAACAGCATCTGATCTTGTGCTTATTTCTTCACTCTTACCTTTAACGAATTTATCAAATCGTTTATCCATTATTTTATGTTTTTTAGAAGGAGTTCACACAATTGTTCCATCTGATCGAGTAATTTATCAGCCTGAAATTCTGTAATCTTTCCATCGAGTTTATTAATTATCTTATCTGTTGTTGGTCTTTTACATACTTTAACTTTTTTCAATGTTTTTTACCAATGTGTTGCGTGTCCGTAATTCGGTGATAGCAACAGGTAATCAATTGTCCAATTTGTTTGGTACTTTATATTTTCTCTAAGATTCTATTTTCATAATTTACTATTTTACCTGCTCTAGTTTTAATGGTAACGGTTTGGTAACCGTTTTTGCAAATTACATCCATAAATCTTGAACCTAGGTCAACATCGCTTTCTTTTACCTTCTCTATTAAATCCAATTTACCATCTTTAAATTTAATGGTTACCGATTTCAATTCAGGTTCTTTTAATGCATTAAGTATCTTTAGTTCCCCATCAGAAACTATTGTAATCTGCTCAAAAAATGGTTCTTCTTTCCAGCTTTTTACCAAGTCAGCATATGCATCAGATAATGAAATGGAAAAGTGTGGTGAGTTAAGAATTTGTTTAAATACAGGATCATTTCCCATAAGCTCGTTGTGACGTTCTAATGAATACAACGTAAAATAACCTTTCTCTGTAACTAGTAGTGATATATTCTTTTTAAAAAGTATCACCATCATAAGCCCATATTTAAACAAATTAAAGCTCACGTTTCTACTTGCATTTTTAATGGATTCAGAACTTAATAACTTTTCAATTGCATCTTCATCCAATTTTTCCCTCATTAACTTCTTTAATTGCTCAACAACTGCTTCATTCTTTAGAGCTACTTCAAAAGAAGTTGAAGAATCAAAGACAGAATCTTTTAACAACTTTATAGTTGCAGTTCCTATTCCTAATTTTCTCATTTGAGGGATTAAACGTATCCATACACTTTGTATCAAATCATACTTTCTTCGAGAACCTTTACCTCTTAATTCGGGCAATATACCCTGTTTATCCCAATAGGAAGCATCTCTAGCAGTAATTCCTAATTGAGAAATAACAAAGCGTGGTTCATCCAATGTATCATCCAATCGTTTAAAGTCATCTTTATACCCACCTTCAAGGTAATACTTATTTTCTTTACTCGATAAAAAATATTTTTGTGACATATGTGTAATATTAGTATATTTGTCAAAAATACATATTTTATTTGCTTAAATTAAAATTACTTAAAAAAAATTAAAATGGAAATTAACCAAACTAATAAGGCATGTCAAAACTGCAACAACCTATTTATCACCAACTTAGATCTTCAGAAATTTTGCTCGGAAAACTGTAAAAACAGTTACCATAACACTAGGAAAAAGGAGAACAAATTAGAGATGGAGTACATCGTTAGCGAACTAAAAAAAGAAGAGCTTAATAAGAGACTTGAAGAAAAAATAAAAGAAAACTTACGACTTCAAATGCAAAAGGAAAGCAATTTAGCAGACAATCAACAAATACTTGCAAACTTAAACATACCAGACGCTGGTATAGTGATTAGACTGCATGAAATTGAAGAACTTAAAATAAACCTAAATTGCTATATAGCTCAAAAACAAATTAAAAACACACCTTACAAGTACCTGGAATTTGGCGATCACGGTATATTCTGGATCGGTGTGGATAAATTATTAATCTCGCCAACTAAATCTTATATACAATGGATGTAACAAACATTAATCACCTACAGGAACTTTTTGGAGTAAAACCAATAAGCAGTTTTTCACCTATTGCACCAAAACCATTTTTAACTAATAAAGAGTTTATCATTGGTTGCAGTTGTCTGATAATTGGAGTAGCAATTGGCTATTATATCTCTCAGAACAGTAAAGATAATTGATCATAAAGAATTTTAGGCAATATAGCATTACTTGTTGTTGCTGTATTTTTTAAAATTCTCGGCTTGCTCAAAAATTTCTTTGTATACCTCGTCTCTATCAATAGGAGGATAGATATACTATTGTCATTAAGTAAACTACTTAACTAATTTTTACACTTTTTTTAGTTTTTTTTCACTTAAAACTAATGTAGTTTACAAAAAAAGATCGGATGATGGTGTCAGTTTTTATTGGCTTTAATCCTACTCCATTGTATGAAATGGTTACTACCGAATTTTCGTTGTTGATGCCCTTACAAAAAGAGAAACACAATTTCTCAATTTCAAAATTATCGAGGTTTACTCTATATTTGAATGAACCAATCTCCTTCTGCCCTATCAGTAAATATTTATGCTCTGGTCGGTTGGTTATTTTAAAATCTACTTCTTTGGTAGAGTATAATTTGAAAAATGATTCGTTGCCCAGTATTTCATTTGCAGTAAATTTTGTAATGATTCGGTTTCCGTTTTTAATTTCTACCTTGTTTTTGGGTTCTATTAAAAAGCCATTTATTTCTTCAATGGCAAAAATTTTCTTCCAATGTTTGTAGCCCAAGCGTTGCAAAATTTCCAAATCGAACAGGATGTTGTCAACCGTAGTTTCATGGAACGCTGCAACCTCTTTTAGTTGGTTGTATCGGTGCATGGGTATTTCGCATATCCAACACCTAATACCTGTTCCAAAAAGGTTGATAATGGTTGACATAAAAAGATTTTGTTTACTCTAATTTAGAATCAATCAACGAAACAAATAATGTTCCATGATTCTAAAATTAAGCTTTTACGACAAGAATCTCTTTTAGGTTGGTGGTATATCTTGGAGATAGTTTTTCTTGTTTCTTTTTCCAGTTTCTTTTTTGGTCTTGAGCAGCTAGTTTCAATACTTTTTTTCTTATAATTTATGTTTGTGAAAACATAAACTTAGTTTAATCATTTTATGTTTTTGAAACATAAATTTATGTTTAAAACGCTTGTAACACCGAGTTACACGCGTTTACACCGGGTAACTCAAGGTAACACAAATGTACACGAGTTTACACGACTTGTTTTTATAAAAAAACATGTTTGATTTTTATGTTTTTATGTTTTTGAAAGGTTTCTTATTTACTATTCAATAACTTTTAATTATGTTGAGCTCCTTTTAGAATCCTAAATACATGAAGAACGGATGGAAATACAGCATCCATACTTTCTTTTTGTCCATGGGATTGGCAAATGAATAAAATGTAAGTGATAAAGCAAATAAGATTAGTGTTATGATTGCTATTTTCATTTCAATTATTTTTTACGACTTATTTTTTCTTTCGCTGTGTCAACTAAGTAATAGATCATCGGAACTAAAAACACGGTCAAAATTAAAGAAGAAAGAAGACCACCAATGATTACCCAAGCAAGACCATTTTTCCATTCTGCTGCTGTTCCTGTTGCCATTGCAATTGGAAGCATACCAACGACCATTGAAAGCGTCGTCATTAGAATTGGTCGCATACGACCTTTTCCTGCAATAATTAACGCTTCTTTAAAATGTTTGCCTTCTGCTTTTAATTGATTAGCAAAATCCACTATTAGAATAGCATTTTTTACAACTAACCCCATCAACATAATTAAACCAAGTAAAGCGAATAAACTCAAATTGCTTAAAGATAAATTCAATGCAAAAAATGCCCCAATTGCCGCTACTGGAATAGAAAACAAAACTACAAATGGATAAACAAAACTGTCATAAAGTGCCACCATAATCAGGTAAATAAGCAGGAAAGAAATCAGCAATACTGAGCCCAATGCTCCAAAACTATCATTTTGCCTTTTGATGTCGCTACCCCAAGTCATTTGTATTCCTTTAGGTAATGGATTCTCTTTTAGATAAGCTACTACATCATCTGCTACAGTTCCTGATGGTCTTCCCAATGCGTCAGCAGTAAGTGTAACTGCTGGTTGGCGGTCTTTTCTTTCTAACAATGAAGGAGAATTGTCTTGTTCAACTATTGCAAATTGTGAAACTTCAACTGGTATTCCCATTGTGTTAATAATGGTAAGCTGTTGAACATCTTCAAAATTTTGTCTGCTAAATTCATCTAACCAAATTCGCACAGGATATTCCGTTCCGTTTTCGGTTAGGGTTGCATCGTCATTTCCTGTAAAGGCAGTTCTTAGGTTCAATCCAACATAAGCGGTTGTTAAACTCAATCGTTGCATTTTATCCTTGTCGGGAATTATTTTGTATTCGGGACTACCTGCTTCAACAGATAAGCGAACATTATCCGCACCGGGAATTTTTTCAATTACCGTTTTTAGTTCATCGCCTGTTTTCATCACCAAATCCAAATTGCTACCGCTTAATGTAATTTCAATAGGGGCAGAACGTGGAATTAAACCCAATGCTGCCATTGAATAATTGATACTCGGAAATTTTGACTTTAGTTCTTCCCGAAGATTTTTCATAAATGTTTCGGTAGGTAAATTATCCAATTCCTTTTTGGATTTTAGTTGAATTGTAAATTCCGTTTTATTAGCTGAACCCACACCCAAACTTCCAATCCCAGTGCTTGGTCCGCCAATGTTGCTGAATACTGTTGCTACTTCGGGTTGTTGAATAATGTATGTTTCAATTTTTTGAGCAATTAAGTTGTTTTGTTGAATGGAAGTAGATTTATCAAATTCTAATGCCATTCTAAATTTTCCTTGGTCGCCTGTTGAAATTAATTCTTTACCAATAATACCTTGTTTCATAATGCCTAAAGTCATTGCAAAAAGCACAATAACGATACCTGTAAAAGCTAATTTATGGCTCAATACCCATTCTAATCTGCGACCATACCATTCATTAAAGTTTTCTAATTGAATTTCAAACCAAAGTAAAAAGCGATTGAAAAAATTAGTTGGCTGCAAGTCTTCTTTTTTACCGATACGAGAAGCCATCCAAGGCGTTAAAGTAAAACCAACCAATAAACTGGTGAGAGTAGAAGTTACTGCAACAACCGAAAACTGCTTGAGCATATCAGCAACAAACACTTGTAGAAAAAGAATAGGTAAAAAAACTACAACGTCAACTAAGGTGATGGATAAAGCAGCAAAGCCAATTTCCATTCTGCCATCCATTGCAGCAGATCGTTTGTCTTTACCTTTATCCAAGTGCTTTTGAATGTTTTCTAAAACTACGGTAGCATCATCTACCAAAATACCAATGATTAAAGACATTGCCAGTAAGGTCATTAAGTTTAAGGTGTAACCCAAAAGCCACATCACAGCGAATGCAGTAACTAAAGATGTTGGAATAGCTACCAAAACGATTAAAGAATTTCTAAAACTTCGCAGAAATAAAAGCATCACCAACGATACCAATAACACCGCTAAGATTAAATCAAAAACAACGGAGTTAACGGCTGCAATCGTGTTATCGGTGCTATCGTCTGCAATAATAAATTTCACACCCGAACTAGTATTTTGTTGTTCGATGGATTGAAATTTTTCTCGAACGGCTTTTGAAACATCCACAGCGTTTGCATCACCCTGTTTTTTCAGCATTAAACCAATGCCGTTTTTACCGTTGTAGCGACTGATGGAAGTCGTTTCTTTTATACCGTCAATAACATCTGCCACATCTTTTACATAAACAGGACTTCCCATTACAGGCAATGCCACCTGAACATTTTTAATATCCTCAATAGATGCGAATTTTCCCGTTAAACGAACTGAATTACTTTCTTTATCCGTTTGCACCTTTCCCGCAGGTAAGTCTAAGCCAGAACGATTAATTGCTTCAACAACCTGAACCATTGAAATTTTATACAATTTCAGTTTGTCTTGATTTATTTTTACTTGGATTTCTCTTTCCTCTCCACCTAAAACAGTAATCTCTGCAACTCCTTTAATTTGTTGAATTTGGGGCAGATAATCATCTTTCATTTTTTGATAAAGCTCGGTGGCAGACAAATCACTTGTTGCACTGATCGACATTATTGGCAAATCATTAGGCGAAACTTTACTCATTACAGGACTTAAAATATCCTGTGGTAAATCTTTGCGAATGTTGTCAATGTAGCGTTGTGCATCTTGCATTGACTTATCCAAATCTGTCCCATATTTTAGATTGGCTATGATGATAGAAGCATTGGGCAATGATTTTGTAACCAAGTAATCTACACCCTCCAAGTTGGATAAAGCATCTTCTATTTTTCGTGAAACGGATGTTTCTACTTCGTTTGGTTCGGCACCAGGGTAAACAGTCTTAATTACAACTACGGGCTGATTAAAGTCGGGCATTAACTCGTAACTCAAATTTTTATACCCGATAAATCCTAATAAAGTAAATACGCTGAAAAGCACTATTATCAGCGAAGGACGTTTGATTGATATTTCTGTAATATTCATTTTTCGCTGATTTTATTTAACAGTTACATTCGCCCCATCAAAAAGATTGATGAAGCCATTCGTTACAATTACATCACCTTCATTTAATCCATTTGAAACAACAGCTTTGTTTTGTGTCTTTTTTGAAATAGTGATGTTTTGCAAAAGGGCTTTGCCATTTTTCACAACATAAACCTGTGGTTGGTTATCTGTGCCTTGTATGGCAGATGACGGTATGATAATTCCCTTTCCAGACGTTTCACTTTTGAGTAAAACTTTACCAAACATCCCAGATTTTATTTTCAAGTCCGATGTGTTATTTACCGTAAACTGAATAGGAAAACTACTGCCCATATTAGCTTTACTGCCAATCATAGTAGTTTTTCCAGTCAATAAAATTTCAGAATAAGCATCTGCCGAAAGAGAATAGCTTTGATTTAATTTGAACTGGCTTAAATCTTTTTCTGGAACATTTACGGTGAATTTTAAAGTTGTAATGTCCGTTATTTGAAGCAATGGAACGCCTGGTGCAGCAAAAGCTCCTTCTTCACTTAATTTTGCAGTAACAACTCCGTTAAAAGGTGCTTTGATTGTGGTTTTGTTTATCTGCTCCAACAAAGTTGCTTTCTGAACTTTTGCAGATTTCAAACCTAATTCTGCTTTTTCTAATTGAACACCTTGAATGGCATCTGCTTTAGCCAAAATGGTATAGCGATTTACATCTGCTTCCAATCCTTCTATTTGCACTTCAATAGTTTGCAGTTGCAATTTCAGCAATGAATTATCCAATTGAATTAAAGTTTGACCTTTACTTACAACGCTTCCAGCATCAACTAAAATGGTGTTAATTTTCCCTTGTAATTCGGCACTTATTTTTGTTTCCTTGTTGGGCTCAAATGTACCTGAATAAGAAAATTCTGCATTCACATTTTCAAGTTGCAATGTATCTACTTGAACATTTATAGCTTGTTCTTTATCGTATTGATACACTTTACTCTGCGTAATTTCCTTGTTTGTTTTCAACTTAATTACCACAATGGCAATTATCGCCAACGGTATGATGACGTATAGCACTTTTTTTAGGATTGATGATTTTGTATTCATTGTGATAATTATTTGATTATTAAAATATTTCCAGTGAGTTTTTTAAGTTCTAAGTCTGCTTTTAGGTAATCAATTACAGCAGATAGATAAGTTTGTTGTGCTTCACGCAAGGCATTGTCTGCGAGTAAAACATCTGTTAAACTTGCCGTTCCTTGTTTCTGTTGAAGAACGGTTTGCTCATAGATTGTTTGAGCCAATTGAATTTGTTCTGTTGTGGTTTCTACGGTTTTTTTAGCGACTTCTCTTTGTAGTTTGGCATTTTCAACTTGCATATTGTTTTGCTCGGTAAGCATTCCAAATTGAAGTTCATTGTTTCGGAGTTCAAGCGTTTTCTGATTTATTTTTCGCAGTGTAACTGTTCCATTAAATAATGGATAAGATAATTGAACACCTGCAAAACCAATCGGATAAAAATCAAGGAAAGAAGCAGGTTGTCCGTTATAACCAAAGCCCGTTGTTCCATACATTCCAACCAGATTTAGCGAAGGCAAATACCTTGATTTGTTGAGTGTGTTTAGTTCACTCGACAATAAGCGGTTTTGAGTTTTTATTATTCGAATATCTAAGGTTGATGAAGGTGTATATTCATTTGTGTTTTGATATTGAATGTTCGCTTCAATTTGTAGATTTTGTTCAATGGAAATGCCCATTGAAAATTTCAAAGCATTTAGAACTTGCTCATATTTACTGTTTAAATTTTCCTTTTGTGTGTTTAATTGTGATACTTGCAATTTTACCTTGCTTACATCTGTTCCTTTGGCAAGCAATTGTTCATTGAGCAATTGCATATTTTTGAGTAGTCGTTCAGCATTTGTCAAGTTGCTGTCAATAAAAGCCAACTGATAATGAAGAATTTGTGCATTGTAATACAGATTGGAAATTTCAAAATAGATTTGCTCCTCTGTTTTTTTGTATTGCAATTCGGTCAATTCCGAGGCTATCTTAGTAGTTTGAATAGCTCCGTAAATTTGCGGATTATACAAAGGCATTGATAATTGTAAGTTTGCATTAATGTTGTGAGGGACGCCAAACTGTGCTTCTTTAAACTGCCCTTCAGGAGCTGTCGGGTTAAATGTGGATAAAGGCATTAACTGGTAAGGTAGATTAGTAAAATATTTATAATCGGCATTGGCTGTTACTTTCGGAATTAAATTGGCTTTTGCTTCTTTTTCCTTTTGCTCACCAATTTCAATACTATTTCTACTCATTTGCAGGTTTTTATTATGAACCTGTGCTGTATCAATACACTGTTGCAATGTCCAGACTTGGGCTTGAGATGTATAAACTTCTATTAAAAAGAATAGCATCAATAACGTATGTTTGTGAATGTTTACTAACTTCATTGGTCAAATTTTTTTTACTTGATGAGTATTAATTGACTTTCAATTGTTCCTTCAACCCAATGCTTTACCATTGGTTCAATGTTCACATAATCACCTGACATTAGTGTTTCTTTAATGCCTTTTTCGTTTTCAAAAATCACTTCCCCCTCTATACAAATCAAAAGTGCAGGAGATTTGGTGATATGTTCTTTTAATTTTTCGCTTTTCAAGATTTTTATTGCCGTTGCATTGCCAAGTTCACTTTTAAAAAGAGAAGTTGCTGAAACTGGTTTTTCTTGTGTGTGTAAGTCTTTTATGTTCATTGGAAGTATTGATTAAATGATTGCTAAAACACGATTTAATTTTTCGTTTACTTCGTTAGCATAATTTTCTATAATGGAATTGCCAATAGTCTTCATTGCTTCTAAAGGATTAATAATTGCTACTTCAACTTCGTTATTTTCTAATTGGCGGATAGTTACATTACAAGGCAGCATCAAACTGATATGTTGGTCAACTGAAAGAACTTTATCAGCAAAAATAGGATTGCATGCTCCCAAAATAAGATGGGGTAAATAATCTTTATCTAACTTTTTCTTCATGGTTGCTTGTATATCAATTTCAGTGAGCACGCCAAACCCTTCAGATTTCAATGCTTCTTCAACTTTTGATCGAATTGCCATTACTGTTGTTCCTGTAATATTTTTTGAATTAAAATAGCTCATATTGTTTCAGAATTTTATTGGAAATATTGATTAAATGTTTTGAATGAAGTTTGAATGTTTTCAAATTGCTTTGATGCTTCGGTTTCGTCTTCAGCTTCTGAAAGTTCTTTTACCATATCAATGTAGGGCAATAACCATTTATGCAGTTCATCGTGAGCTTTGCCTTCCATTGTGCAATTAGATGTAAGTAAATCAATGTTAGCTTGTAATTTTTCAGCTAAAGATTTGTGGATTTTTTGCTCAGCTTTAGCAAAAGCAATAACATCGTTTTCCATATTGCGAATATGGGTTATCATATTCGTATCTACTACCCATTTTTCACCATTGTTTAACTCAATCACCTCACTTTCTTCATCGTGATGGTGTTCTTCGAGAGTAACAGTTTCGGTTTGCTTTATTGATTTTTCGTTTGATGTGTCGCCACAACTGAAAAGTAATAAACTGATTACTGTAATTGAAATTGCTAAAGGCTTCATATTTTCTTTTTTGTTATTGTGAAATAGGCAATGATAGTAAATATAATTGTCACAGAAATTCGAAATACCATTGCTCCGATAGTTTTTGTTTCATAAATTCCACCTGAACTTGCGTGAATTTTAAGACCGATAAAAGCTGCTATCAGTATGAGTGTTGAAAATCCTAAAAGTATACCAGTCCAATTTCTGACTTTAACAAAACCATAAGCTGCAAAAAGATAAAGAATGCTACTGATGAAATTTGACCAAACCACAAACAGTACATAATTGCCCTCTTTGGCTCTGATATCAAACAAATCAAAAATTACAGATGTGCTAAGAAATAAAGTAAGCAAGCCAAACCCTGCCATGATTGTTGCTAAAAGATATGGTATATATTTTTTCATTTTTCTAGCATCTTTAGAAGCCCGTTTAATACATTTTTGCCATCACTTACTAAGTTGGATTTGTTACCAGAAAGCTTCCATTTTAAAACAACCATTCGCATACTACCCATAATAATTGTTGTAATCGTGTCAGCACCCAAAAGCTTTCCATAAATACCTTCGTCTTGTCCTCTAACAATAAGTGCGTTAATGTTATTTTGCATTAGAGCCATCATTGCAGAAACCTTATCACTTAATTCTTTATTAAATTGAAATATTCCTTCTGAGAAAATCACACTAACTATAGCAGGTTTTTGAACAAATGTATTCAGTTGCGACACAAATACTTTTTTCAAAAGTTCAGAAGGATTTTTTTCTTTATCTTCTATTATCAAGGCAAGTCGCTCGTTCATTTCTAAAATAAAATAGGTCAATAGTCCCAGTAATATTTCATTTTTACTTTTAAAATGGCGATATAATGCAGCTTCGGATAAACTCAGGTCAGAAGCTAAGTTTTTTATTGTTAATTCCTGTATTCCGAATTTATCAATGCGAAGCGTAGCGGCTTCCATTATTTCTATTTGCCTTTCGGTATAATCTTTATTTTTCATTGTTTAGCTTTAAATTAAGAAACGAGAAACCTAACCAAATTACAGAAGCAGTCATTGCAATAGCTCCAATTAATACTAATGCAGGAGGCAAGCCAAAATACACCTCAGTTAATATTCCTATTGGCATTAACAATCCTGTCAATGCCAACCAAGAAATAGCTTTCACATTTTTAAGTTTGTCTCTGAAATGAATTAAGAGATAACCAATGAGAATATTTAAGAATGCAAATAAGTTGCCGTGAACGTGTGCAAGTCTGCTCTCAAAATGTTTACCTATACTGTAAGAATTTACCCAAGCTTCTTTGTCTTCTGCAAAGTCACGGAGGTAAATTAATATAAAACCGTAAGCCATAAATAATCCCATTATTAGGAAGCCTATTGCTATGTTGTTTTTACCGTTCATTTTATTTGCGTTTTAAACGTAAGTGAATATTCACTTACAAAAATAAGCCAATTTTATTACACCTGCAATTTTTTATGGAAAATTCCAACATTAATTATAAAGTTGGCAAAATTTACTTGTCTAATTGATTCTTTTGTTTGGCTTCTTATTTACTATTCAATAGCTTTTAATTATGCTGAGCTCCTTTTAGAATCCTAAACACATGAAGAACGGATGGAAATACAGCATCCATACTCTCTTTTGCTCCATTTGTTGAACCTGGTAATGCTAGCACCAAAGTTTCATTTATTACTCCAGCAACACTTCTACTAAGCATTGAATAAGGAGTTCTGTCTTGTCCGTATCTTCTGATGGCTTCATCAATTCCAGGAATTTCACGTTCAAATAATGGTATTAAAGCTTCTGGTGTTACATCTCGGTTCGACAAACCTGTGCCGCCTGTATATATTATCATATTTGCACCTTGTTTTACATAGTGTTTTGCCTTATCTTGTATGTCTTTTATCTCATCAGGAATAATAATGTAATCCATAATTTCAACACCACACTCTTCTAATTTTTTTATAATAGCCTTTCCTGCTTTATCTTCTTTTTGTCCAGCTGAAATAGTATCAGAACATACAATTACTGCTGCTTTTAAATCTTTCCTAAACTTGTCAATAAAATCAGATTTTCCGCCTTTTTTCTCTACCAATTTAATTTGATGAATTTCAATTTCTTTATCAATTGGTTTAAGCATGTCGTACATGTTTAGTGCAACTACACTTGCTCCATGCATGGCTTCAACTTCTACTCCTGTTTTATAAATGGTTTTCACCGTCATGGTAACGGTTATTTCCAATCCTTTGATATCATAATCAATGCTGGTGTACTCAATTGGCATAGGGTGGCAATCGGCTAAAATCATGGCTGTGTTTTTTACTCCCAACAACCCAACAGCTCTGCTCATGGCAAAAACATCTCCTTTAGGAACAGTTTTATTAATAATTGCATCAATTGTTTCATATTTACTTACCTTTACAATTGCCTGAGCTGTAGCAATTCTAAGTGTCGATGTTTTTGTGGTTATATCTACCATAATGTATTTTTTAAACTAATTTATTTATTCACTTTCCAAACGTGAGAGTTGTCTTCAAACAATTCTATTCCAAAAATTGGAGCTTTAGCTTTTATTTCTTCTGTAATGTAACGACAAGCGTCGAAAGCCATGGTTCGGTGTTTAGATGAGGTAAACACAAACAAACACAACTCGCCAGCTTTTACAACTCCTTTGCTGTGATAGATGTGAGCACAAGTTAAATCATATTTGCTAAATGCCGATTCTCTAATTTCATCAAATACTTTATTTGCCATTTCTTCATAAGCAGAATATTCAATAGCTTGAACAATTTTTCCATCAATCTCATCTGCTCGTACCTGTCCTAAAAAAATATCATGAGCACCAATGTTCGTTTTAACTTGATGATGTGCTATAGCATTTGCAATCTTTTCGGGAGTTATTGGTCCTTCAACAAAAACATTTTTTACTTTCTTTTCATTCATGTTATTTCCAGTTTAGTAATCCTCCTTCGAGGTTTATAAGGTTATTAAATCCGTATTCTTTTTTTAGGTGTAAAATGGCTTGTATACTACGTGCTCCACGTTGACAAACCACCACAACTTTTTTGTTTTTTTCTATCTGAAGAATAGAATTGTCTAATTCATCTAATGGTGCAATTAATGCATTTAATTCTGCTACTCTTGGTTGTTCCCATTCTTCTCTAACATCAACAACCTGAATATCTTCATTATCCAACATTTTCTTTAGCGTTTTTATATCAATTGATTGTATGGTTTCTACTCCACAAAACACATCGTAATTAAAACTTGAAAAATGAGCTTTCATAGCTTTAGTTTTACTAATTTGTTCCTCAAAACGGTTAATTTTTATGGATGTAGAATTTCCACTCAAAGCATCATAGATCATTAATTTACCCGATAACACACTACCAATTTCTAGTATTATTTTAATAACCTCATTTGCTTGTTGAGTTCCTATTAATCCAGGCAAAACACCAATTACTCCTATTTGTGAGCAATTGGGTACACTTCCAGCTTTTGGTGGTTCGGGAAACAAACAGCGATAAGTTGGTCCGTTTTTGTAATTAAACACTGAAACTTGACCTTCAAACTTGTAAATAGAACCATATACTAAAGGTTTGTCTGTTATAACACAAGCATCATTTACCAAATATCGGGTTGAAAAATTATCGGTTCCATCAACTATTATATCAAAATCATGAAATAATTCTAATGCATTTTGGTTAGTAAGCCTTTCGGTATAAGATTGAATAGTAATAAAAGGATTTAACAATTCTAAATGTTCTTTAGCTGCCAATGCTTTGTTCTTTCCAATATCATGCGTTGTAAATAAAATTTGGCGTTGTAAGTTGGTCTCATCAACCTTATCAAAATCTATTATCCCAATAGTTCCAACTCCTACAGCAGTTAAATATTGCAATACTGGACATCCTAAACCACCAGCACCAACAACTAATACTTTGGCAGATTTTAGTTTTTCTTGCCCTTGCAAACCAACCTTGTCGAGCAAAATATGGCGACTGTATCTATGTATTTCTTTTTCGTTTAGCATTGCGTTATTAATTGAATTAACCTCCAGCAAACGGAGGTAAAAGTGCTATTTCGTCATTTATTTTAAATTCTTCATTTTCATTTGCAATGGTATGATTTATAGCAATTTTAAAACTTAAATTCTGGAGTTTAGGGTACTTGTCTAAAAGTAATTCCGTTATCTCCTTAACCGTAATTTTCTCTTGTGAAAATTGTATATCTTCAGTCGTTTTTCCAATAGCTTCCGCAATCATTCCAAAATAAATAACTTTAAATTCCATAACATTTCTTCTTAGATCTTCTGGAGTGTTGATGTTAACAAAATCTTTAGGTGAAAATTGGTTGGCATCAACAACATTTAATCTCACTTTTTTTAAAGCTTCTTTAATCTTTCGTTGGTTGATTTCCAATTCTTCTTTAAATATTGGAATACATGTTTTATCATAAATGCCAATAACCTGATGGGTTTTGTTGTTGTTTGTTGGAATAACAACATCACTTTTTTTACTACTTTCAATTAAATGATTCAATAATTCAATACTTACAAAAGGCACGTCGCAACTTAGCACTATATTTTTGTTATGTTTAGAATGGGTTAGTCCAGTGTAAATTCCTGCTAATGGACCTGCATCTTTAATTAAATCCTCATAAACAGGCAATTCAAATTTTAGGTAATCGCTATTGTTTGATATAATAATAACATCATCTGTAAGCTTTCTCACAGTATCTAACAGATGAACAATCATGGGTTTATTATGAAGCAACAACAATCCTTTGTCTTGCCCCATTCGTGAACTTTTTCCACCAGCTAATATAATGGCTCCTATTTTCAATTTTCAATTTTGTTTGATTTACTAAAATCCAAATTATGGCTTATACCCAACCAAACGATATGGTCTAATCTGTTGTACTCTGATTTAAGTTGAGTAAGATTTTGTCGATTATAGATGAGTGAAGTACTTAAATCCTTAGTTAACTTAAAAGAGGCTCCCAATAATATTCTATTTTGAACTGAAGAAAGATTATTCTTACCTATTAAAAACAGTTCATCCCCAAAAATCAAATCCACTGTTTTCTCAGATTGATTAAACTTAATTATTGAAATTGTCATCATCAATCTATACCTAATTCTATTTGTAAATTTCTCAAATCTCATGTCCGAATTACTGAAGATTTGTTGTTCTGTTCTAATTCGGTGGTTTAATTCGATTTTGGTAAATAACTTTTTAATAGTTAGTTCTTGATAAGGTCTAAATTCAATCCTTTTTATTTGCTCCGAACCATAATAATTAAAATTACCCACACCAAAAGAACAAGCTATTTTATTGTTTATTGAATACCTAACTGCTGTTCTAATTAAAAATTGAGTTTTATGATTTAGGTTCTCTTTACATCGAATCCCAATATCAGAAAATAGAGAGACCTCTTTATTTATTTTAATCTGATTATAGTATTGAAACCATTGTTGATTAGAATTCTCTAACTCAACAGCGAAAATAAATCTACTAAAGCAGATAAAAATTGTAAGTAGGTATATTTTAGGGTTACTAAGCATAAAATCTATAAAATCAAATTTTTACATAAAAAGAAATCAATCTTCTAATTTGATAGCTTTTGGAAATAATATATTGTTTTCTAAATGGATATGATGATGTAAGTCTTCTTGAAATTCTTCAAGTTTTGCATATAAAGCCCTGAATGTATTACAAGCATCAGCAGGTGGGGTATAACCTTCTGCTAATGAACTAATTTTTCTCATCAATTCTCCTGCAACATCATGTTCCATCATCATCATTCTAATAGGATTTTTTACTGTACCAAAAGGTGATAATGGTTTAGGCTCACCTTTCTTAAATGAGGAACTCATTTCTTTAATATATGGGAAAAGGATATTTTCTTCTTTCTGCATATGAGAAATAAGCTCATCTGCAACTTGATAAAAAAGATGCTGAATTTCAACAACTTGTGTGTAATGATGTCCATGTACTTTAGCAACCTTATCTACATATTGCTTAATAATAGGGATAGCATCTAATACATATGAGTGATGAACATTAACGATATGGTCAACCAAAAAATCAATAGACCAGTTGTCATAGTTGTAGCTTTCTTTAGGAGCATCAACTTTAATTAGTTCAAGTTTCAATGTTTCGAAATCTACTTTCTTTTTATCACATGCCTGTTTTACAGAGATTCCTCCACCACAACAAAAATCAATACCATATTTCTTAAAAATATGTGCAGTATTAATGTTTTCTGTTACAATATCTGCAACCGTTTTTTGTTCTAAATTTTCCATAATGTTATAATTTGAGTTAATAATAATTTAATATTTTAAGTGAAGATTAATTTTAATGAGGCTACAGCCAACACAATAGCTAATAGATATCTTAATGTATTGTTATTCATTTTTTTACTACCTAAATAACCACCTAAGAAACCACCTATTACAGCAATTGCAACTAACAAGAAAGCTTGAGCATCTATTTTTACGCCTCTACTTAACTGACCTCCCATTGCTGATGCTGAATTTACCCAGATAAATAATGCTGAAACTGCTGCTGTTTCTTTCATTCTTCCCCATTTCATTAGCAAGATAACTGGACTAAGAATGATGCCTCCTCCAATTCCAGTCAATCCAGAGAAGAAACCTATTATAGCTCCTATACTAGACCCTTGCCAAAATTTCACTTGATTTATCTGGTCCGACTCTTTACCAAATATGTTTAACATCTTTAAAATTGAAAAGACCAATAAAATAGCTAATATTTTTTTATAGATAGTTGCATCTATTTCTATTAAACCTCCTAAAAAAGAAAGAGGAACTGAGGTAATTGCAAATGATAAAAAGAGTTTCTTGTTAAAAAAACCTGATTTGGCATAATGAATAAATGATATACCTGCTACAAATAGATTTAGTAATAACGCAGTTGGTTTCATTACTTCTGGAGCAAATCCAAATAAAGCCATTAAAGCTAAATATCCGCTAGCTCCACCATGTCCTACAGCAGAGTACATAAATGCCACTATAGGTAAAGCAAGTAAAAACATCCAAACATAATCTATCTCAAACAAATTCATAGTTCTAGTTTAACAAGTTCTTTTTCTAAATACAGTTTACATCTTTTATTTAAATCCTCAAATAGTGCTATTGCCTTTAATCCTTCTTCCGTTACCTTTGTTCCACCACCACCTTTACCACCAGAAACTCTTATAACTAAAGGTTGTTTAGCTTCTTTATTCATTCCATCTATTATTTCCCAAGCTTTTTTGTAGCTCATCTTCATTTCTCTTGCGGAAGAACTTATTGATCCTGTATTAATTATGCCTTTTAGCAAATCAATTCTTCCTTCAGCCAAATAAGTTCCATTTGCACCTTCAATCCATATTCGACTTTTGATTCTATAATTCATAATTAGTTGGTTGTATAAAAAAAAATATAACGGAAGCCAAAGAAAAAACCTATTTAAAGGTTTCTTCTTAATCAATTAATTGTTTTTAAAATCTCTACTCTTACCAGGAAAGTAATTTCTTGAATTTCTAATTTCTTTACTATTCCAATTCCATATAACTAATTGATATTTTCTCCAGATGTAATCTATTGGAGCAACTAAAAAATGAACAAAACGAGTAAAAGGAATAATTCCGATGATTAGGAATGCTGATGCGATGTGCGTTTTTACCATCAATAATGCTATTGTATTACTTGTAGATAATTGAGCAATTAAATCCACATTTGGGTTAAATGCAAAAACCGAACGCAAGTAAGGAGTCATTACAGATGCAAACCAGTTAGAACCCCATCTGCCGTAATAAGCCATTAACATTCCACTTGCTATTTGAACAAACAATACAAAGTAAACAACGTAGTCCATATAATTAGAAACCATTTGAATTCTTTTTGTAGTTGCTCTACGTTTAATTAAAAGGAGCAAACCAATGAAAGTGGAAATTGCAAACCCAAAAGCAGTAAACTCTAATATTAATAAACGAACAGGAGATCCGTTCCAAGCCATAACAGCACTTGGCACTAGAAATCCGATAAGATGACCAAAAAACAACATTACAATACCCCAGTGAAAAAACTGACTACCAAAGAATAACTGTCTGCCTTCTAAAAACTGAGAAGACAATGATGATACCTGAAATCCACTTTTGGTATAACGGTATATTGAACCTATTAGAAACACAGCTAATGCCGCGTAAGGTAATGCTCCGAATAATAAATAATCTAACATAATTTTATAGTTTTAGTTTATAATTTTTAATTTGCGTTGTTCAATATTTGACGCGAACGTTGTTTAATTTCATCTGGCGTTGGAACAGTAGCAGTACAGCCATCATTGCAATCACTATGTAAAAAAGCTTTTGCATATGCTGGAATAAATTCAACCTCTTGTTCAAATGTTACCTCTTCAAAATCTTTTTTGAGTAACATTATTAGCGAACTCAAGGCATTTTTATAAATGTTACCATCTTTAATGCCTTCCATTATAATAACTTTCTGCTTTTTATTCATTACCTTTTCTCTGATTTGAGTTTTTGCAGCATCAAACTCAGAGAGCATTTTTTGTAAAGCAGGTATTAATGCCATTACAACTAATTCATTAATAAAAGCTTCATCATTATGTATTGGCAATAATCTTAATATGTAAGGTAAATTATCGGCTAATTCTCCTTCACAATTATTATTGTACTTTTCTTGTTCAGCTTTCATGTTTACCAAAAACTCACCTCTTTTGTAATCTTCTGCAAAAATCACATAGCCAATATCTAGGAAACAGATTGCCTGAATATGAAACGTTTTTTGAAAAATCTCTTCGATCTGAGGATAGGTCGAATTGGCGATAAATTCAGAAAATCGATTAAACTCAACCCCAGCTAATGGATAATTATCATTCAAGAAATGTTGAATTTTAATTACAGTGCTTTTAATATCCTGATTTGGATATCGAAACAACTCGGCAAGCAATGTATAATGTTCTAAATTTTTCATAATTTCTAATCTATAAGAGATTTAAACCCTTTTTTACATTCCTCTTGCTGGTTTTTCTTTAAATCCAAATCCTGTACTTCCTTTATAATCACCAGTATTTTCAAGCATTTCAATTGCTTCTTCACGGTGTGCAGCTGGAATAACAAAACGTTCTTCGAATGTTGCTAAAGATGTTAATCTAAATATCTCATTTGCTGTATGTACATCCATACCTGCTTCATTCATAACGGTATTCAACTGCTTCTCTGTAACATCTTTTACAGTAGTATCTCTTCTAGAAACCCTTACTGCATGAAGTTTTTTAAACACTTCAATTACTTTGTTATCGTTTCCTGCGGTAAATAAGGAAGATAAGTAACGAATTGGAACTCTTAATTTTTCAACTCCAGCTAATAAATGTTCAGAAACAGTATCATAAGTTCCATCAGCACTCACTGATGCCATTGCAGGCAATAATGGTGGAACGTAGAACAAGTTTGGTAATGTTCTGAATTCTGGATGTAAAGGCAGGGCTATTTTCCATTTTTTTACGAATTTGTAAACAGGTGAATTTTGAGCCGCTTTAATAGTTGAATCAGCAATACCATTTTCTTTAGCTGCTTTAATAACCGCTGGATCAAATGGGTCTAAATAGATGTCCAGATGTCTATCTACTATTTGTGATTCATCACATGATGCAACTGCATGAATCTGGTCTGCATCATATAACATTACTCCTAAGTAACGAATACGACCTACGCAAGAGTGCATACATGCTGGAGCTTGTGCTGATTCTAAACGTGGGTAACAAAGTACACATTTCTCAGATTTACCTGTATTCCAGTTGTAGTAACTTTTTTTGTAAGGACATGCCGTTACACACATTCTCCAAGCTCTACATCTCTCTTGATTTATTAAAACTACCCCATCTTCTCCTCTTTTGTATAAAGCCCCTGAAGGACATGAACCAACACATGCAGGATTTAAACAGTGATTACAGATACGTGGTAAATAGTGGAATGTCATTTTTTCCAATTGGAACATTGCTTCTTGTTCTGCTTGACTTAGATGTTTGAAATTAACATCTTTACGAGCATAGTCAGGAGTCCCTGATAAATCATCATCCCAGTTTGGACCTGCCTGAATCTCCATTGGCTCACCAGTTACTAGAGATACAGCTCTTGCTGTAGGTTGATCATCTCCTTCTGGAGCGTCAAACAAATCTTGATAACGATAAGCCCAAGGCTCATAGTAATCATCTAAAACTGGCATATTTGGATTATGGAAAATATTTTTTAAACCTTTTAATTTTCCTGCACCCTTTAATGATACTGTATCACCATTTTTTACCCATCCACCTTGGTAAATATCCTGGTCCTCCCATTTAGTTGGGTAACCAGTACCTGGCTTAGTTTCTACATTATTCCACCACATGTATTCAGCACCTTTTCTATCTGTCCAAATGTTTTTACATGCAACAGAACAAGTGTGACAACCGATACATTTGTCGAGGTGAAAAACCATTGATATTTGAGATCTTACATTCATTTTTTTTATTTTTAAGGTTTATTCTACCCTCGTATTTGCGAGGGTAGTTTGAACTTATTTTAGTATTCTACTTTTGTCATTTTACGAACCAATACATGCGTATCACGGTTAACTCCTACAGGTCCCCAATAGTTGAAGTGGTAAGAGAATTGTCCGTATCCTCCACACATTAAGTTTGGTTTTAAGTGAACTCTTGTAAAAGAGTTATTCATACCACCTCGTCTTGCTTCTCCATTTTTACCTTTTCTTTCCTGAGATTTCGCGATATTATACGTTCTTTCTACAGCATGGTAAACGATACAAACACCTTTAGGAATACGAGCACTAACACATGCACGTGTTACATAAGTACCATGGTCATTATATACCTCAACATGGTCATTGTCCTTAATGCCTAATTCTTCAGCATCTTTCTCACTTAACCAACATGGTTCGCCACCTCTTGATAAGGTTAACATTCTTAGTGTGTCACCATAAGTAGAGTGAATATGCCATTTTCCATGAGGTGTTAAACAATTTAACATTCTTGCCTTACCATCATTTATAGTAACTCTTAAATCACCATAAGCTTCTGGTGTTGGAGATGGTTTATAAGTTGATAAATGTTCACCAAAAGCGATATAAGCATCATGGTCAAGATAGAAATGTTGTCTTCCCGTTAATGTTCTCCAAGGAACCAACATATCAACATTATAAGTATATGCTGCGTATGTTCTACCTTCGTGCATTAACCCTGACCATAGTGGTGAAGAATTGTATCTTTTCGGTTGAGCTTGTAAATCACGGTATTCCATTTCAATTTGCTCATAACCATCGCCTAACCTCTCTACAGCTTCAACACCAATCTTTTTACCCATTATTTCGTAGGCACGTTTGGTTAATTTCCCGTTTGTTAAAGTAGATAACTTTAATACTGCATTAATAGCTTCTACATCATCTTTTAATGAAGGATATTCAGTTCCATCATTCCATTTGGTGATGTGTTGTCTATTTTCTAGCATTTCACCATAAACATCTTCACAATTGTAGTGGTTACCGTGAGCTCCTAAACCATTTTTAGCTACTCCATTTCCAAGTGAAATGAATTTATCGTAGATTTTAGAATAGTCTCGCTCTACAAATGCTATTTTATGCATAGTTTTTCCAGGAATAGCTTCACATTCGCCTTTACTCCAATCTTGTAAGCGAGGTTGAGTAATTTCATCTTTAGAATCATGTTGTAAAGGTGAGTTCACAACGTCTTTCATCACCCCAGGTAGATATTTTGGAGCCATAGAACTCACTCTCTCAGCAAGTGTTTCAAATATCTGCCAATCAGTTTTCGATTCCCAAACTGGGTCAATAGCAGCAGAAAGTGGATGAATAAACGAGTGCATATCTGTTGAATTGATATCAGCTTTTTCGTACCAAGATGCGGTTGGAAGTACTATATCTGAATAAAGTGCAGATGTATCCATACGGAAATTAATATCTACCACTAAGTCCATTTTACCTCTTGCACCTTCTTTTTTGTAAGTAATATCTTCTACAATATCACCAGCAACCTCATCTGCAATTTTATTGGTGTGAGTTCCTAAATAATGATCTAAGAAATATTCATGACCTTTTGCAGATGTTCCAATAGCATTACCTTTCCAAATAAACCAGTTTCTTGGGAAGTTAATTTCTTCATCTGGTTCAACTACCGCATGTTTTAATTCTCCTGATTTAAGTTGTTTAACAATGTAGTTTCTCATCTCATCATCAGTGTTACAACCTGCATTTTGAGCTTCTTTTACAATCTCAAAATTGTTTTTGTTGTATTGAGGATAATATGGCATCCACCCATTACGAACAGCTTTAACAGCCCAATCAGCAGTATGCATGTGAGCTAATTTATTCTCAGGTACTGAATTATAAAATTTCTGGTTACCATCATATCTCCATTGAGATGAATTGATATAGTGCCAGATAGGTCCTTGTTGTAATCTTGGAATAGTTCCCCAATCTTTAGAACTCATAATAGTTGACCATGAATCCATTGGAGCTAATTTTTCTTGTCCAACATAATGATTCATTCCACCACCATTTTTACCATTACAACCAGTAAGCATTTGAGCCATAATTGAAGCTCTGTACATTAAATTACCATGGAACCAGTGATTGATAGCTGCCCCAACAATAACCATACATTTACCTTCTGTAATTTCCGCAGTATTTGACCACTCACGAGCCAACTGAAGCACTGTGTCTTTACCTATTCCAGTAAATATCTCTTGCCATGCTGGTGTATAAGCTTGGTCTTTATCGTCGTAAGACGTAGGATAATCTCCAGCTAAACCTCTACCAACACCATATTGAGCCATAGTTAAATCATATATAGTAACTGTTGGCACCTTTTCTCCTGAAGCTAATGTGATATAACGGATAGGAACTCCTCGTAATGCTTTTTTATCTAAACCATACTCAATAAATTCAACTTGAGCAACTTCATCGTGTTTATCAATAAAGGTTAACTCTGGATCGTATTCAGCATTGGTTTCACTATCCTCATATTTTAAGTTCCAATTTCCTTGTTTATCATCCCAACGCTGACCCATAGAGCCTTTTGGAACAACCAAGTTTCCTGTTTTGGTGTCAAAGTTTAAGAACTTCCAATCCCCATTTGTTATATCCTTGTATTGAGACAATTCATTAGCTCTAACCATTCTTCCTGGAACTAATTTATCACCATCTTTATTTAATCTAACTAAGAAAGGGCAATCGGTATATCTTTTCACATAATCAATAAAATAAGGTGTTTTCTTGTTTACATGATATTCTTGAAGAATAACATGAGTTACCGCCATCCAGAATGCACCATCAGAACCAGCATGAACAGGAATCCATTGATCAGCATGCTTAGTAACCATGCTAAAATCAGGAGACATTACAACGGTTTTTGTTCCATTGTGACGAGCTTCTGAAAAGAAGTGAATATCTGGAGTTCTTGTCATCCCTAAGTTTGCTCCCATGGAAACAATAAACTTCGAAATAAACCAGTCAGCACTTTCACAAACATCAGTTTGTTCACCCCATATCTCTGGGAATGCATTTGGCAAATCGCAATACCAATCATAAAAACTTAAATTTACACCTCCCATAAGCTGTAGGTATCTCGCACCAGAAGCATAGCTTAACATACTTTTTGCAGGAATAGGTGCGAAACCTATGATTCGGTCGGAACCATATTTTTGAACGGTATAAATATTAGCAGCAGCAATTAAATCTAAGGCTTCATCCCATCTAACTCTTCTAAAACCACCTTTTCCTCTTGCTCTTTGATATCTTGCTCTTTTTACTGGATCTTTTTGTAGATTTTCCCAAGCTTTTACTAAATCACCTCCAGCGGCTTCTTTTTCAGCATTAAATAAATCTAATAATGCTCCTCGCATAATTGGATATTTAACACGAATCGGGCTATAAAGATACCAAGAATATGAAATACCTCTTTGGCAACCTCTTGGCTCATAAGGAGGAACTTCTTTATTAAATTGAGGGTAATCTAGCTGCTGCATTTCCCATACAACAATTCCATCTTTAACGTGAATTGCCCATGAGCAACCACCTGTACAGTTAACACCGTGAGTACTACGTACTACTTTATCGTACTGCCATCTGTTACGATAAAATTCTTCCCATTTTCTGGTTTTCGGTGAAATTATATCTTCAATCCAACTCATAATTTATAGTTTAATTTATTAGTCATTAATTTTATTTAGAACTTGATGCTTTAATTTGTCTTTTATAGATATCTTCTTTTACACACTTTCTTTTACGTTCGATAAATACCAATAAAATAATAGTAGCTATAATCAGAAAGGCTCCACCGCCTCCATATATCAATAAATGTTGATTGTATACCCTGTGTTGTTGATAGATATTTTCTGTGCTTGCTTTATTAAAGAATGCTGATAACTGAAATATCTCTTCTTCAGTTAGTGGGTTGTCTTTATAAGAAGAATTCATAGCTGGAAAAGGTGGGGAACTTAGTATTCCACTTATACCAGCATATCCCATTCTCTCATATACCTTTGTTAAATCCTTAGCTAATAAACCTCCAGCAATCAATTCATCATAATCTACATTGTGACAAGATATACATGACACTCCACCATTCTTAAATTGTTGTTTACCAGAGAATAGATTTATACCTGCTAATACATCTTCTTTAGTTGCATTTGCAGGATCTAAGGCTGGATCAACTGGTGTCTGTTCAACTGGTGCTTCAGTTGCAACAACTTCTGTAACTGCTTCCGATGGACTATTTGCTGAAATATGAGAGATAATTGCTTTTATATCAGCATCAGATACATTTTGATTTGGCATTGGATAACCATATTCTGTAATAATTGCTTTAGCATCTGCATCTTTTTCGCCAAAAGCTTGTGCATTTTTCACAAAATTGATAATCCAATCTTCTGTTCTTTTGGCATTAACCCCTTTTAGGTCTGGACCAACTAGTTTACCTTTTCCAATTGAGTGGCATGCACTACAGTTTTGTTTAAATAATGCTTCTCCATCTTGGGCATTGATTGTGAAACTGTACAATGCCATAGAAACGGTAACTCCGATTAATTTTAGTTTCATTTTCATTGAGCTTTTATTGATTTATATCAGACTTTAATTTTATATTCTTTTCAACGATATAAAATTCATAAAGACTCAACGAACTAAAAATGATTCAAATCATACAAATACATGATTTATATCATAAATAATCTTATTTAATGGTCGATTTATTAAAATCATATTTTATTAATATGATTTAAAACATGAAAAATGGGTAAAAGCTTAAGCCAAGGAGGCTAATTCAGTTAATCTGTTAAAATCTACAATTCGAATAGATTTTGCCTGAAGTTCTATGATGTTCTCTTTATTTAGTTCGCTTAATACCCTAATAACTGATTCATATGTGGTATTTACAGAGCTAGCAAAATCTTTTCTGCTTATAGTATAGCTTAATTTAGAAGGGTCTTTAGGGTCTGCTCCAAATACTGAATAGTTATTCAGAATTGCTTTCGCGATTTTATTTTTTATAGCAACTAAAGTATTCTTTTCTTCAGATTCACGTAATTCTTCAGCAAAAAACATCATTAATTGATAAGTAAACTCGGCATTTGCTTTCGCAACAATGTTAAAAATATCTAAAGGAATGAATATCACTTTCGTCTTTACATAAGTGAAAGCAGAAGCAGGATAGCACCAATCACCTCCAAAACCCCTATGCCCAATAATAGAGCCATCTGAAGCTAACCGTATTAATGTTTCTTTTCCATCAGCACTTGTGTTATACACCTTTACTTTGCCACTACTAACAATGTACAATCCCTTTACAGGATCTCCTTCTTTAAAAATATATCCATTCGCATCATATTCGAACTCCAACTTGTGAAAATCAACAAATTGCTGCCACTCATTCGAGCAATACTGTTTTAAAAAAGAATCCATCTATTTACTTTTAATTTTGAAGTAAAGTTATAATTAATAAAGAAATGAATAAATGATTTTTTGCAGCAAAATAAAATTATGCTCTTAACCACCAATTGCTGTCATTGTTCTATTTTTTGAGAAATTCTTTTTATCAAAAAAATCTTTGTTAGCAACCATTCCTCCGCGAATCTTGCTCTTATTATAAACACCCTCTAATATGTAAGATTTGATATTTTCTCCTTCTCTTAAGGGTTTAAGTAAATTTGTTTCTGATGAGGAAAACAAACAATTTTTTATACAACCATTTGCTGTTAAACGGATTCTATTACAGCTATCACAAAAAGGATTAGAAACGGTACTTATAATCCCAAAAGAACCTTTATAACCTTTAATCTTATAATTTTTTGTGGTATCGTTTTTTTTATCCTCTAACTTGATGAGGTTTTCTTTTCCATACTTACCCTCTAATTCTCTAATAATGTAATCAAATTCAACTACCTTACTTAAATCCCACTTATTGCCATCAAACGGCATAAATTCAATAAACCTAATTGATGTATTCTTATCTTTAGTAAACTCAATGAAATCAAGTAATTCGTTGTCGTTTACTCCTTTTATTAGCACACAATTTATTTTTAAGTTAAACCCATGATTTATATAGCTTTCAATGTTCTTGGTAACTATATCAAAATAATCCCTTCTTGTTATGACATTAAATTTTTCCTTATTCAAAGTATCCAAACTCACATTGATATCACTCACATTGCATTCCTGAAATAAACCCATGTATTTATCGAGCAAAACACCATTAGTGGTAATTCCTAAACTTATAGGCAATTCAGTTAGGTCTCTAATTATTTTTTCAATGTTCTTTTTAAGTAAAGGTTCGCCTCCAGTTAGTCTAATCTTTTTTACACCCATCTCTACAAATTGCTTTGCAATATAAACAACCTCCTCATGAGTCATTAATGTAGATTTCTCTGAAAGAGTGATGCCATGTTCTGGCATACAATAAAAACAACGTAAATTACATCGTTCAGTTAATGATATACGAAGGTAATCATGGGCTCTGCCAAACTGGTCGATAATATGTTGTGTGTTTTGCATTTGATTAATGATGATGGTGACCTTCTTCCTCTTCAATCTCATTTTGAACTTTAACCATAGCATTCATTTCAGTCAAAATTTCATCAAACTGATTTTTGGATAGATATTTTTGTGCTAATGGGAACAATGTATTATCCTCTCTAAATACATGCAATCTTATCAGCTCAACTAATTCTTTTGCATTATTATATGCTACATCATAAGTAAACATCTTTGATTGCTCATCCCTTAAACGAGGTGCTAATCCAAGTAGATTAAAACTTAAAGTACCCAATTGAATAAATTTTACATGGTCATCCTCCATTATATCTACTGCTGTTATTGGATTCTGACCAGTTCCATGTTCGTTGTTTAACAAAAGAGCTTTTTGCAGTATTGGGAACAGTGTTTTTTCTTCTTTTCTGTTATGTGGCAAAAGGTCATTATCAAAGAAGTCGTAAAAGCGTTTAAATTTCTCATTTACCTCATTATTTAGAACATAACCCAACTCTTTAAATTCTGCCAAAGCCTTCTCAAAATCTTCTAATACCAATATTAACTCTTCGTGTTCTTTTTTAAGAACAATTAAACTTTCATTTAATTCACCATCTTTAACTTCTATGGTTGCATATGAAGAGTATGCTTCTGGAGGATCCATAGGAGATAATTCTTGATTATCTATTTCTATATCTTTCTCTCCAATTGCTTTAACTGGGTCAACCTCTTTTAATCTTTTTCCTGACTCTCTATCAATTATTTTCATGGATTATATGTTTCGTTATATTTTAGATAAAATTACGATAGGTTATTTTTCAATAAAATGATATAAATCATGATTTGAGGAATTAATAGAAAATAATATTTGCTAACAACTAGAATAAAACCCCATATACAGCAACAAATTAAGAATTACAGGTAGTTGGTTCAATGTTTAGGATTATAATAAAAATGATTTGTATCACAATATTTAAGAAATAGAAAAGGAGGTATGTCATCACCTCCTTTTCCTTCACCTAACTAAGAGCAATCCAACTAGAATTAGATTGCGTACTAAAAAATCATTTTTTCTCGTCTCCAGTTATAAATTTTGGTTTAAAAGTTACCATTACCCAACCCCAAGAATTCATTTGATCTGTTCTGCCCTGACCAGCATTAATGTTATTTGCTTTATATGTTACTCCTTTTAAGTATGCTAATGTTTCGGTGTCTATGTATATAGAATAACCTGCAAGCACTCCAACACCTTTTGCTAAATTAAATCCACAAGTAAAATCAATCTCTGTCCCTAAATTTTTATCCATTTTGTATTTGGAATATTTACTGTCATTTATTGATTTTATTGACGCATTAGCTGCATCAATTTGAGCCTGTGTAGTTGCCGCCACAAGTAGTTTGTTAGCATCTGCTAATTCCTTATTATATTTATATCCATCCCATACATCAACTGGTGCAGAGAACAAGTGAGCGTCAGCAGCTATCCAAAATTTCTCTACTTTATATTTTAAGCCAAAAAAGAGGTCATTTAATCCAACATTATTTATATGATTTCCAACATAATAAAGATCCATAAAACCATTAAATTTATGGTTTGTTCCAAAATATGGATTAAAAGAATGATTTACAGTTCTATATGAGAACGATGTGTCTGTTTGACTTTGTCCACTTAAATACTCATAACCTGCTGAAAGAATTATCTTTTTCGTGATGTCGTATGTTAAATCAACTCTATAATTCATCGCCTCTACTTGCTTATTATACTCTCCATCTTTATCTTTATAAACTACTGTTCTGCTAGCATCTGTTCCCATTTGGTAATAAAACGCACCTGCAACACTAAATTTCTCTTTTTTATATAATAAACGTGTTCCTAGGGTTTGTGAATAATTATCTGTATAAAATGGAGTAGGTACAGCTGGTGCGACTACAGAACTATCATAATTCAATTGCTCTTTACCTAAATTTAAGAACAAAACACTTGCTGAAAAACTTTCAGAGAATTTTTGATTTAACCACAAATACTGCATGGCTTTATATGTTCCAAACTGAGCATCTCTGCCGAAATTTGCAGGCTTATCTTGATTATAAGCAAAACCTAAATCAACTAAAGTTTTTTCTCCTTTATATTTTAATAATGCAGCATCATGTGCTCTTGCTTGTTGTGCCCAACCAAGATCGCCAAATATTCGATGATCATCATATGCAATTTCTTGACGTCCAAATCGAATAGACCATTTTGTATTTAAAAATGCTTCAGCCCAAGCCTCGTGAACTGAGATGTAAGCTCCATCATTATTTTGTTGTGCAGCTGAGCCAACGGTTTGAGGTTGACTACCCCATGTTCTTACATCTTGGACAGCTACTTTAAAAATATATCCTTCGGTTTTATACCCAAAATTTAGTCGAGTCCGTTGATTCACAAATGCAGCCGCATCTTGAGCCGAGTCAGAAACAGTACTAAATCCATGTCTATATTCAAATCGTGGACGAATCTCACCATCGAGAGTGAACTGAGCAAACACAGGAATACTTAAGAATAACATTGTTCCTGTTAATATTTTTTTTGAGAATTTCATATTATTAAGTTTTAATTATTAGTCAATAGGATTCCTAATTGAAAAGATTTATTGAGAATTATTCAACTTTCCTTTTCATTATAAATAGTAAAACACAGTTTCTATTTTTTATAAAGGAGGGATTTACAAATCCCCCCCCCTTTAGCTAATTTTTAGCTTGGTCTTTCACAACCAGGTCTATTATAATACCACCAATTGATAAGTGTTGCTATTACAAAGAAAGCTGCAATTGAATAGAAAAACCCATTTGCATTACCTGTATTAGTTAAAAATGCACTTACTGAAGTAGCAAAAATAAATGGACCAAATGCAGCAATCGCAGCAGTAAACCCAATTACACCAGCAGCCTGACGAGGATTGTGTCCGAAAATAATAGGATATTGACGGAATGTCGCTGCATTACCCATTCCTGTTATAAAGAATAAGAACAACATTAAATAAAGAAAAGTAGGGAATTGATCAACCGAAGTTGGTGTTAATAAGCCCATCTGAACCATAGCAACACAGCCAATGATTAACCCAATACCTGTAAGCGTTGTTAGAATAGCTCCCCCAACCTTATCAGCAATAAACCCAAACAACACACGACTAGACGCTCCAATTAATGGACCTAAAAAAGCATACTTTAAAGCATCTGGTGCATCTGGAAAATCACCATAAACAGTTTTAATCATTAGTGGAAAGATTGCTGCTAAACCAGAGAATCCACCAAAAGTCATAACATAAGTTATTGTACAGAACCAGGTGTGCTTATCGCTAAAAATATCTAATTGTTCTTTGAATGAAGCTTTTACTGGAATACTTTTAATTAAATACCATGAAGCTATGGCTAGAATAATTAACAAGGGCACATACCAAAAAGCAGCACTTTGTAAATAGATTTCTTCTGTCCCTAACACTTCTTTTGTTTTTGAATCTGTTTTTGTAAAAATCTCTGCTGCCCCATAAGTTGCAACACCTAACATTGCAGGAGTCATGAATTGAGCTACAGACACACCAAAATTTCCAATACCTGCTTGAATTCCTAGGGCAGTACCTTGTAATCTCTTAGGAAAAAACAAACTTGTGCTTGGCATATAAGATGAGAAATCTCCACCACCAAACCCAGCGGTAAAGGCTATAACCATAAACACCCAAAAAGGCGTGGTAGTATTCATTACTGCTAAGCCTAATCCTATTGCAGGTATCAATTTTATAATAGTAGATATACTAATAACATGGCGTGAGCCATAAATTGGCAATAAAAATGTATGCACGATTCTAAGTAAACCAGCAGCCAATCCTGGCATTGCTGCCAACCAGAACAATTGATCTTTATCAAACTTAAAACCTATGCCAGGTAATTTTGTAACTATTGCACTCATCATAAACCAAGTGGCAAATGATAATATTAAAGATAGTGTTGTAACAGTTAATACTTTCCAAGCAATTTTACTGCCTTCAGACTCCCAAAATTCTTTGTTTTCAGGTTCCCATTTATCAAGCCATGTTTTCATCTTTTTTTTATTTAGTTAGGTTATGTTTTGATTATTTTAAATACTGTCTTCATCTTCTCCATGAGAACCCTTTGGTTCTTCTAGCATTAACCAACAGAACACAAAACTAATTGCCGCTCCAGCTGCAACAATGAAGAAAAAAGTTTTTGGATCAACTAGTGAATAGATAACAAGATAAATTACAGCTCCCACATTACCGTAGGCTCCAGCCATTCCAGAAATCTGTCCTGTCATTTTTTTATTTACCATAGGAATTACTGCAAAAGTGGCTCCCTCTGCTCCTTGAACAAAGAATGAGCAGCAAATGGTAATTATTACTGAAACTATTAACCACCACATACCGCCATACATTGGTACTATAGTTTGTTCTCCATCGACCATTACATCATACTTGCCAATATATGCCATTCCTAAAAACCCGATTGCTATTCCTAACATGTAAATAAGCATTGTTCTTTTTCGACTACTCATCATATCTGACAACAAACCACCAAGGGGTCGAGCAATCAGATTAACAAAAGCAAATGAACCAGCAACTAGACCAGCCATTTCTGCTGTCATAATTTTCTCTCCAGCATCATTCGTTAAAGGAGAAAATACTGTTTCGAAAAACATGGGTAACATTGAAACAACTGCTAATTCTGCTCCGAAATTGGCAAAATAGGTGCTATTTAAAGCTGCAACACTCCCCCAATTATATTTTTCTTCTTCTGGGACTCCAGCTTTAAGATAAGGAAGATTTATTTGTAGAGTCTTTACTACATGTGCAATGTAAAGAAGCGTAAGTACACCATAAATAATGTATAATATATTTTCTGAATATAGGTTTTGTAGAACTCCATCCGTTTCAATTTGAACAGTCTGTATTTTCCATGCCAAAACCCCCATTGCCCCAACTAACGGAAAAGACCAAATAATATATTGAACCAAATCCTTATAGGAAGTTACCATCATGGGCGTGGTTTTCTTAGCCAAATGTTGCTTTTTCCCTTCAGGGTTATCTTTCACAATAAACCAATAAATCACACCGTAAATCATACAGATAATTGCATTTAATGCTAACGCCCATCTCCAACTATCATCTCCAAATCCTAACCATTTATCCATTAAGTGTATCGTGAAAAATGGCAAACTACCTGCTGCTGCTGCTGAACCAAAATTACCCCAACCTGCATAAAGACCTTCAGCACGACCAACCATCTTAACAGGAAACCAATTTGCAACCATCTTAATTCCTATAACGAAACCCGCTCCAATTGAACCAAGTATTAATCTAGCTATCATTAATTGCATAAAGGAATTTCCAAAAGCAAAGAAAATAGCAGGAATAGCCATTACAACCATAAGTATTGAGAAAACTCTTCGAGGTCCATATTTATCAATCATTGCCCCAACAACAATTCGTGCAGGAATAGTCAACGCAACATTGCAGATCATCAACACCTTGATATGTGCTTTGGTTAACCAATCAAGTGTGTCTAACATAGTTGTAGCTAGTGGAGCCATATTAAACCAAACATAAAATGTTAAGAAAAAGGCTATCCAAGTATAATGAAGTACTCGTATAGGCTCCTTAGAAAAATCGAATAATTTTAAGTCTGTATTTTCCATATTCATTTAGTTTAAAATTTACGGCTAAGGTAATCCGTGAAAACAAACAACAAAATGACTATAATCATGTTAAATAATGATTATGCTCATAAAAATTACTTACATCAATATTTTTTCATGATTTAAATCATTTATTGCTGATGTTTATGTTGGTACTTTTGAAATAAAAACAACTCAAATGAACATATTACAACCAAACACCATAGAGAGTAGCGAGTTAGTTGAACAGACTTTCAACTTTTGGTTTTCAGACAATGAACACATTCGTTCTCCATTCCCTGATTATATTCGTCCAATATTGAAAGAAAAAGCAGTCAATTCTTTTTTTAAATGGGTATCAGGCTTAAACCCAAAAGCAAAAGAAGAAGTTAATGATGAAATGATTGCAGAAAGATTTGAGGAAATAATCTTTGAAACAGCTTTGGAGCTAGTAATTACAGATGATGAAAAAATAACTATCCAATATCCATTTCTACCTAGATTAGGAGATGAAATCACAAATAAAGAAAATGATATTCAGGTAATTAGCCGTATAATTGACAGGTCTATACTTAAGGATATTGATACTCCATATCTAAAATTAAAATTGGAGAAAAATATTTCTAAAGATATTTGGGAAACAAGATTTGAACTACCACTTTAATTAAGCTCAATATCATTGATATAAACTATAGTATCCTTTGGTATATTTAAATCATACTTAATGGATAAACCATTTAGTTTATCATTATTATAATAACTCCTATTTAAGGTATCACCATTTTTATCAAAGGTAATCCACCATCCTTCTCTTACACCATTATCAAAAACACCTTCTAATTTTTTAATTCGATTTTCGTAGTACCATACCCATTTACCGTGGTTTTTACCATTCCTAAAACTTCCAGTTTGTTTTAGATTTCCTTTTTCATCATATACATCTGGCTCTCTTTCTCCTGTAAATGAATAAGCAGCATAAAATATTATTAATAACCCAACAACAACCTTATGTCTACTATTATATCTAAAAATACTCATCTATTTCACCCTACAAGTTAAGAAACAAGAAGTCTATGGCAAGAGAAAAAAATCGACCAATGTATTTTGCTCAACAATTTCTATCTCAGCAGCCAGATATATTAATCCATCAGCCATTGAAAACGACTGTAATGCATCAGATTCTTGAAGATTTAAAACAACTGCTTTATCATCTTTTATGATTGCTTTTAAGAAGACTGCTCTACCTTCCTTTTTAATGTATTTATCCATTAATGGAAGCTTTAATAAAGGTAAAAATGGCTTTTCGGCTCCCATTGTTAATCGAATATATG
Source organism: uncultured Vicingus sp. (assembly GCA_964398455.1). Classification (GTDB taxonomy): domain Bacteria; phylum Bacteroidota; class Bacteroidia; order Flavobacteriales_E; family Vicingaceae; genus Vicingus. Next base: position 108,682 of record CAYNMR010000003.1, read on the forward strand.
GATATACATACATATAAAAACAACTTAAAGCCGCCGCTGGATTCCCAGGTAATGCGAATACACTTTTATTTCCCTTGACACCAAAAAACATTGGTTTTCCTGGCTTCTGATTTATTTTATGAAAAACTTCTTCTACCTGATTTGATAGCAATGACTCTTTAACAAAATCATAATCGCCCACCGAAATCCCTCCTGTTATTATTATTAAATCATATCTTTCTAAAGCATCATTAATAGTGTTTTCCGTAGCATGTCTATTGTCTTTTACCACTGTAATAGTGGGCTCGATTCCCAAAGTTTGCAACGCAACATTTAACATGTAAGTGTTAGACTCAAAGATTTGCCCATCCTTTAACAAACTGCCTAAAGACATAAGCTCATTACCTGTTGCGATAATACAAACTGATGGTTTTTGAAATACTAAAACCTCCTGAACACCAATCGTTGCCAAAAAACCAATCGACGCAGGAGTTAATCTTGTACCTCTTTTCAATGCTACATCACCTTTCCTTAGTTGATTCCCTTTTATACGAACATTTCCTTGAAATTTAAGTCCACTATCTGTCATCTTTAATTTGTTTCCATTTCTCTCTGTTAACTCTTGCATTACCACTGTATCACAAGAATCGGGTATTTTAGACCCTGTAAAAATTCTCACAGCCTCACCATGTTCAACACCTATAATATCTACATCTCCAGCAGCAACTTCATTAATCACAGTTAAAGACTCATCTTTATCGGCAAACTTAAATGCATATCCATCCATTGCTGATTGATTAAACATTGGTATATCAAAACGGCTGATAATATCCTCTGCTAAAAAAAGATTAACTACATTATCAATTGATTGTTTTCTTACAATGCTCTTTCTTACATTCTTTGAGATTAACTCTTGGGCTCGTTCAACAGTAATCATATGGTCATTTTTTTAGTAAAGGTATTTTTTTATCTTTTCTTAAAAACTGATTTAAATCAGTTTTTAATTGATATTAAAGGTCAAATTTTGAATGTACTTAAACAATAAAATGACACAAAACATAAATAATCCTGATTCTTGTGAAAATTGCATAAATAATAAGAATAGAAAATCCATCTTTTGTTGTCTTGAAAAAGATGAACTAAAAACACTATCTAGCGTTAAACGCAACATGATGTTCAAAAAGGGTCAAATTATTTTTAGTGAAGGCAATCAACCCCACGGTATTTTCTGTATACATTCTGGTAAAGTAAAGATACATAAGCTTGGAGATGAGGGTAAAGAACAAATTGTTCGTCTTGCTAAAACATCAAACATTATTGGTTACCGTTCAATTTTTAAGAACAATTGTTATTATGCATCTGCAACTGCCTTGGAAGACACAGAAGTGTGTTATATCTCGAAGATAACTATTACCAACTTAATAAAATCTAATTTCAACTTTTCACTTTCAATAATCGATTTATTATCTGACGATTTAAAAAGAGCGGAAGAGAAGATTACTCATATGGCACAGAAGCATGTAAGAGAAAGGATAGCTGAAGCTATATTACTTCTTCATGAAGCCTATGGATTAAAAGAAGATAAGGAAACTATTGATTCTAGTTTAACTCGACGAGAAATTGCAAATATTGCAGGGACAACAACAGAAACTTCAATAAGAATATTATCCGAATTTTATAAAGATGGCATTATTGAACTAACTGGTAAGGATATTAAAATCTTAGATTATCCGAAACTAGTCAATATTGCTAATATCTTTGATTAGATAAGTCAATCTTTGGTTTGGTATCTCTACATTTTGAAATTAGAAAGTTTTAAAATATCTTTGTTCAATGAGTTCGATAAATCTGACCCTGACTCCACAAAAAAAAGTCTTGTAATACACAAGACTTTTTTAATTTTAACACATTTCTACAAATGTTAAAAGGAATAGAAAATATCATATTAGATTTAGGTGGTGTTATCATTAACTTGAATCACGAATTAACGTGGCAAGCTTTTCAAAGGCATTTTCCAGAAAATTATTCCGATCTGCTAGTTAAACTAAAAGAAGAAATGTTGCTCGAACGATTTGAAACGGGTCATGTTTCTTCTGATGAATTTTTCGATTTCTTTTGCACCTCAGTTAAAACGATTGATAAGCAAAATATTATAGCTGCATGGAATAGTATGTTGCTTGATATACCTAAGGAACGTATAATGCTCATTAAAGAACTTTCAAAAAAGCATAATTTATTTTTGTTAAGTAATACGAATGAAATTCACTACAGTTTTATTGAGGATTATTACAGAAGTCAATATAAAGATGTTTCTTTTTCATCTTTGTTCTCAAAAGCTTACTTATCATACCAGATAGGACATAGAAAACCCAATAGAGAGATATTTGAAGAGGTAATAAAAGACGCTAAGATTAATCCTTCTGCAACCTTATTTATAGATGATTCTTTAGAACATATCCAAACTGCAAAAGCTATGGGCATAAAAGCCATTCATCTCAATTTAAATCAACAGCAATCATTAACAACATTATTTAATGAATATTAACGGAAAACATCATCATACCATCTGGCTAAATCAAGCAAATACTAACATTGTTGAGGTTATTGACCAGAGAGTTTTGCCTCATAAAATTGAAGTTTTTTCAATTAAAACTACCGATGATGCAGCTTATGCAATAAAAGAAATGGTGGTTCGTGGGGCTCCTTTAATTGGAGTTACTGCTGCTTATGGAATGTATTTAGCTTGTGTTGAAGCTAAAGAAAAATTAGATGATAGAAAATACCTAAATGAAGTAGCTCAAAAATTAAATTCAACTCGACCTACTGCGGTAAATTTAGCATGGGCTATTTCAGAAATGCTAGAAGTAATTATTAAAGTTGATGATGCAGAAGAAAGAATTAAAATTGCCTTAAAGAGAGCAGCGGAGATAAAACAAGAAGATATTGACATTTGTTATCATATCGGACAACACGGTTTACAGTTAATTCAGCAAATAGCAAAGGATAAAAAAGGTGAAACAGTTAATATCTTAACTCATTGTAACGCTGGTTGGCTTGCTACAGTTGATTGGGGTACAGCAACATCGCCAATATATCAAGCTCAAAAAATGGGGGTAGACATTCATGTTTGGGTAGATGAAACCAGACCTCGAAATCAAGGGGCTAGTTTAACAGCTTTTGAGCTAGGTCAACAAGGAGTAAAGCATACCTTAATTAATGATAATACAGGTGGTCACCTGATGCAGCATGGAATGGTTGATTTGGTAATTGTCGGAACCGATAGAACCACTCGAAATGGAGATGTTGCCAACAAAATAGGTACTTATCTAAAAGCATTAGCCGCTTTTGATAATAATATTCCATTTTATGTTGCTCTACCTTCATCTACTTTAGATTGTAGTATTAGTAATGGTGTGAAAAATATTCCTATTGAAACCCGCGATGAAAATGAGGTAAAATACATTCAAGGATTAGAAAATGGGGAATTAAAATCTGTATTAATTTGTCCTGAATCTACTCCTGCAATAAATTATGGTTTTGATGTAACACCTGCACGATTGGTTACAGGTTTGATTACCGAACGAGGTATTTGTAATGCTTCTGAAGAAGGGATTCGAAAATTATTTCCGGAAAAATTCTAATCATGAGTAATAATAAATTCAATATTGATGAAGGTTATATAAAGTTTAACTGCGAATGGATAAATCAACCATTAGCAGTTAAAGTGCCTTTAGAATTAAAAGTTTGGCGAGACAAGATGCACGAGTTGAAACAGATTGGGCATTATGCTGAGATAAATATTGGATATGGAAACATAAGTGTAAAAATCCCTGATGGAATGATAATCTCTGGAACTCAAACAGGAGATATTTTTCCTATACGAAATGAACATTTTACGTTAGTTACTCATTACGATATTAATAAAAATAGTGTTGTTTGTAAAGGTCCGATTAAGGCGTCTTCTGAATCAATGACACATGCTGCAATATATGAAGCAGATTCTTCCATAAAAGCCATTATTCATATTCACAACAAAGAATTATGGGTAAAATTAATGGATAAAGTGCCTACAACAAGAGGTGAGGTTCCATACGGAACGCCTGAAATGGCGAACGAAATTTTTAGATTATTTAAGGAAACATCGGTTAGCCAAGATAAAATAATAGTTATGGCTGGACATGATGAAGGAGTTATAGTTTTTGGAAAAGATTTAGATGAAGCAGGAGAAACAATTCTTAAATATTTAGCTAAATAATTTCTTGGCAAAGCTCAATTAAAACCCCATTTGCCGATTTTGGATGAACAAAACAAACCAATTTGTTGTCAGCACCCTTTTTTGGATTTTCATTTAATATAATAAATCCTTCGTTTTTTAAACGCTCCATTTCGGCGTAAATATCATTAACATCAAATGCAATATGATGTATTCCTTCACCTTTCTTTTCTATAAACTTTGCAATTGCACTTTCAGCATTTGTTGCTTCAAGTAGTTCTATTTTACTTTCACCTACTTTAAAAAAAGAAGTACTTACATGTTCACTTGCAACTTCTTCTGTTTTATATGGAGCCTGATTAAATATTTTGCTGTAGATGGCGTTTGCTTCTTCCAGATTTTTTACAGCAATTCCAATATGTTCAATTTTATTCATGTGCAGTTTGGATAAAAAAAAGTCCCGAATTAGCTTCGGGACTTTTAATTGTTCAACTAGGTTGAATTATTTTTTCACAAAAGTATCCGTTTTGTTGTCGTAGTTTAAGTAGTAGATTCCTTTTTTAAGGTTTGTTACGTCAACTTTTTCTCCGAATCCTTTTTTAACGATGTTACCAAAACTATCGTAAACTTCAAAAAGAGTTTCTCCTGTAAAAGTAATAATGTCTTTTGCTTTTATTGGGCTGAAAGAAATTTCTCCAGAAGTTGAAATGTAACGTGATGCTTGAGAGTATCTTGGTTTACTAGAGTAGTCAACTTGTTTTACTCTAAATTTATTCTCACCAGAGTGAGGTGTGATTTTAAATTCATATTTATTATCGTCAGCAGAACCGTTTCCATCTACTTCACCAACTTTAATCCATTTATTCCATCTGTATTGCTCGATTACGTAAGCCAATTTACCTGTTTCATTTTTTGTTGACCAAGTAAAGTTTCCATCTTTAGTAATGTCCATTGAAACAATTTCAAATGTGCTTTTTGGTTTTAAAACCTCTGGATTTAAAACTTTTGGCTTACAATCGTCTTTATGTTTGATTTTAACAATTACAGGGTCACCAACTTTTAATTGGAAGTTTGCAAAATCAATTTCAAAGGCACTTGAGTTAACCTCATCGGTAGTAACATCACCATTAATGGTTACTTCGAAAGTACAAAAACCAACACCGCTACCAGCAAATGGATTTTGAACATAAAGGTTTTTACCTTGATAATGACCTTCTAAAACGATAACACCAGCGTTTGCATTAAATGCTAAAGCTACTGTTGTTAGTATGGTTAAAATTCGTTTCATTGTAGATAATATAGAATTATAAGTAATTTAATGTGCAATATTAAAGCCTTATTTAATTATTTCAAAATTTTTTTTTGGTTTTATCTAAAATAAAACCCTTTTTATCGATTTTGTTAAACTATTCAACTTTTGATATACTAGGAATCAAATATACTAAATATATCCAATAATTAAAATTTTCACCTCTTTGATTTAAAAAAAGAAGTTATTAAATCAGAAGCTTCTTGTTGCATTATTCCTCTAATAACCTCTGTTTTTGGGTGTAGTATATTTTTTTCAATATTGCTGAATCCTCTTTTTAAATCTGAAGAGGCATAAACTACTTTTTTTATTTGACTCCAATACAAAGCTCCCCCACACATAATACAAGGCTCTAGTGTAACATATAAGGAACATTCGTTTAAATATTTTCCGCCTAAAAAGTTGGTCGCGGATGTAATCGCCAGCATTTCTGCATGAGCAGTAACATCATTCAATTTCTCTGTCATGTTATGTGCACGAGCAATAATTTTATTATCACAAACAACAACTGCACCTACAGGAACTTCATCTTCATCAAAGGCTTTTTGGGCTTCTTTGAGAGCCTCTTTCATATAATACTCATCAGTGAAAATGGTAAGCATGTGTTTTAGCTTAAAGACTTTTTTGCACTAAACGAGGAAATTGCTGACCAAATAATATAAATAATGAGTATTAATGGGAAAGCGGTAATATTTAATAACACAAGAAGCAAGAAAAATAAACCTAAAAAGGTAAAACGAAGTTCATTTCCTTTCCATTTTAATGACTTTGCTTTTAATGAAAACATGGGAATTTCTGAAACCAATAAAAACGAGAAAATTATTCCTAAACCCAGCATGGTTAATGGGTTTGAAATAATAGGGATTATAATATTTTTAGTATTAATTAGTTGAGGTAAATCAGGGTAAAAATAGACTAATACTATAAAAATGAAGAAACCAGCATTAGCGGGTGTAGCTAATCCTAGAAAACCATCAGTTTGACGCGTGTCTATATTAAATTTTGCTAATCTAAATGCTGAGAAAATTGGAATAATAAGTGCAACATAAAATAACCATGGATTTTCTGTTAAAATACTAGATTCATTTACCGTATTTAAGTGTTTTACAAATTGAAATAGAATGATACCTGGTGCTAATCCAAAAGAAATCATGTCAGCTAGAGAATCTAATTGCTCTCCTAATGGATGAGACACTCTTAATAATCTTGCTGCTGCACCATCCATAAAATCAAGTATTGCCGCAATAAAAATTAAAATAGAGGAGATATATAATTCACCAGTAAAAGCATTAACTATAGCCAAACAACCGCAAGCTAAGTTTAATGTGGTGATTGCATTTGGGATGTGTTTTTTCATAAAATGAGTTTAAAGTCGTGTAAAAGTATAAAACTTAAACTTAAGTTTGAAAAATGATTTTCTAATCATTAATAATTATTCTTTTGATTAGTGGTTTATAATGAGTAAAGAAATTAAAGATCAATATTTTCATTTTTTAGATGTATTGCGATTTGTTGCAATTTTTATTTCTTTTCTTCATCATTCTGAAATCATTTTCTTCTTACATGGTCATACTTTCTTCTTTGTCTTGTCAGGATTTGTATTGACATATCAGGCTAACAATGAGTATAGAAGAACTGCAGGGTTTAGTTGGATTAATTTTACTATGAGGAGAATACTGAGAATATTTCCGTTATATTTTTTAATTGTTTTTATAAGTTATTTTTTAATACCAAAGATTACTTCGCAGCATATAACTTTAGCACCTATTGGTTATTATTTAACACTTACTTCTAATTATTATTCGGTAAATCATGTATTCATTTTAATGATATTATGGTCTGTTGCTGTTCAAGAACAATTTTATTTATTTATTTCATTTTGTTATAAGTTCTTCTATAAGTTTCTAAATCCGATTGCGGTTTTTATGATATTAATTTCTATTGTATATAATATTTATGCAGAGATTAATAATATTAAAATATATGCTCATACATTAAATCACTTTTCTTCATTTGGTATAGGCATCTTATCTGCCAATTTGTTTCTCTCAGGATATTCAATTAATGTTAAAAGAGCTATTAATTTATTTATGTTGATTTTATCAATTGTATTTCTAGGGTTAACTACAATTTTTTCTGGGTTCTATTGGTCAATTTTTGATAATCCATTAGTTTCTGTAGTATTCAGTTTTATTATACTCTTTCTTTGTTCTGTTGAGATTAATGAAAAGAACATTTTTCTTAGATTTTTTGAAAAATTAGGACAATTCTCTTATGGTATGTACTGTTTTCAGGGATTGGTGATAACTTTTGGTAATAAAATTATAGTAGAGTATTTAGGGTATTCTAATAGTTATCTCATAACTGTGTTCAACTTTATATTGCTAATATTTATTGCTTATTTAAGCTATAATCTTTTTGAGAGAAAGGTATTAGATTTTAAGAAATACTTTAGATAAATTGTTTTTCTAAATTCAATTAGTACTTACAATAATTTTCCAATTATAAAGTTTATCATACGGTTGAAAGAGAAATGGATTGCCTTGGGAAATAATAAAAAATTGTTAATTTTCAACCCTGTTTAATTTGTACATGCTAAAAATAAAAATAACATTTTTACTTCTAATTGTTTCGATTGGATTGTTTGCTCAAACCTCTGCACCAAAATATAGTAATGAGTTTTTGTCTATAGGTGTTGGAGCAAGAGCTTTAGGCATGTCAAATTCTTATGTCACTTCAGTTAACGATGTAACAGCAGGTTATTGGAATCCTGCGGGATTAACAAGAGTTGAAAAAGATTTTTCTTTGGGATTAATGCATGCCGAATATTTTGCTGGAATAGCCAAATATGATTACGCTGGTTTTGCTGCAAAAATTGATAGTGTAAGTTCTTTTGGGATTTCTGTAATTCGATTTGGTGTAGATGATATTCCAAACACCACGCAGTTGATTGATGCTGATGGTAATATTAATTACGATAGAATTTCTTCATTCTCTGTTGCCGATTATGCTTTTCTTTTTTCTTACGCTCGTAAATCAACCATACCTGGATTACGATATGGGGCTAATGTTAAAATTATTTACCGTAAAGTTGGAGATTTTGCAAAGGCCTATGGTTTTGGTGTTGATTTAGGTGGGCAATACGATTTTAAAGGATGGAATTTTGGTCTTATGGCTCGTGATGTCACTTCTACATTTAATGCTTGGAGTTTTACTCTTGATGAAAACACAGTTGATGTATTTGAAGCTACAGGAAATGAAATTCCTGATAATTCAACGGAAGTTACTTTACCAAAAGTTATTGTTGGTGTAGGAAAAAATATAGCTATTAGCAGAAAGTTTAATTTTCTAGGAGAATTAAATTTTGATTTATCTACTGACGGCAAGAGAAATGTATTGATAACAGGCGACCCTGTTAGTGTTGATCCTCATGCTGGTGTTGAGGTTGGGTATGATAACTTAGTTTTTCTTAGATTGGGAGTTGGAAACTTTCAAAAAGTAACAGATATCTATGCAAATGATAAAATGTCGTATCAGCCAAATTTTGGAATAGGAATTAAGTTTAAAGGAATTTCGTTAGATTATGCATTGTCAGATATTGGAGACCAATCGGAAGCTCTATATTCCAATATCTTTTCTCTTCGTTTTGATTTCAATAAAATTGAACAATCAAAAGAACAAACTCGTTAAGCTTATTTTCCAAAATTTGTGTAATTTTCTACTTTAATTTTAAGTTGATTGAAACAAAGTTTCTATAAATATTATTTGAATAGTAGGGCTTTAACGATTGTATTGTTTCTTCTGTCCTTATCAACATTTTCTCAGCCATATTACAACAGTTGGATTAATTATAATCAACAATACTTTAAATTTAAGATTGCTCAAAATGGATTGTATCGCATAGATTCACTAACGCTTCATAATGCAGGGTTTCCTATCAATACTATCGACCCCAAGAATATTCAATTGTTCGCTCGCGGACAAGAAATACCCTTGTATATTGAAGGAGAAAATGATGGTGTATTGAATGGTGTTGATTATCTTGAATTTTATGCAGAAAAAAATAACGGTTGGTTTGATGAGGGGTTTTATGGGGCATCAAATCTTCACCCCAATCCATATTACAGCTTAATTAATGACACTATTGATTATTTTCTTACATGGAATAATTCCCTAAACAATTTGAGGTATTTGGTTGAAAATGACACCAATTTTTCGTTGTATACTCCAATGAATTATTTTGAGAAAGAAGTAGTGAATAGTTACTCAAGCTCCTATTTTACAGGTAAAACACTTCTTATTGGAACGACATCAGAAAAGATGTTTGGTTACGACCCTGCTGAAGGTTGGTTTGATGGAGGGTATAACTTATCAGGTTCTAAAACATATTCTTTATCAACCCCTAATATATATAACTTAGCAGGAGATGCGATGTTAAAAACCACGGTATTAGGTCAATCAAATTTTGCTACAGTAAATAATGACCAACACCTAAGATTGCAATTGGGTTCAGTAACTGTTGATAGTGTTTTTGAAGGTTATTCAAAAATAGATCTGGAATTAGCTATTCCAATTAATCAATTATCTAGTCCTGCTACAAATGTATTGTATTCAAGTATAAATGATTTGGGTTCTACTGTAGGTAGGCAAACAGTATCTTTTATAAAGATCACTTATCCACACAATACCGATTTAGAAGGTTTGACAAAGTTTGAGAAAATCTTTGTCGATGATGATTTAATTCAAACGAAAACCTATTTTCAATTTTCTAACTTTTCTGGTAGCGGGGCTGTCCGATTTTATGATTTAACGAATAGCAAAAAAATAGAGGTTGTAGATAGTGGGGTTAATTTTGAGTGCTTAATTCCAAATACGGGAAATAAAAAGGAATGTGTAGTTTACCGTGAATCAGAAGTCTTATCAATATCCAATATAGTTCCAGTTAATACATCTGGATTTTTTACCGATTATAGCGTAACAATGGATACTGCTTTTATCATTATTACACATCCTAATTTAATGGCTGAAGCAGATGCCTACGCTAACTATAGATTATCTAGTTTTAGAAACCCACAGAATAGTTTTGTAGTAAATATTGAGGAACTCTACGATCAATTTGCCTATGGAATTGAGAAACATCCTTATGCTATAAGAGGGTTTGTTGATTATGTAATGGACAATTGGACGAGCCAGCCTAATTATTTATTCTTATTAGGTAAATCTGTAAAAGCCGATTTGGCTAGAAGTGGTGCGAACTTTCATCAAAACCTTGTTCCTTCCTATGGAAATCCAGCATCCGATTTAATGCTAACAGCAGGATTAAATGGAACAATAACGGAATCTCCAATTCCTATGGGAAGAATAGCTGCTACAAATCCAACTCATGTAAATTGGTATTTAAATAAAGTAATGCAATATGAAAATCCAATTCCAAACTCTTCTTCATCACCTTATGGCGAAACCGATTGGATGAAACAAGCTTTGCATTTTGCTGGCGGAGATGATGCAAGTTCGGCAAATCTCTTTATGTCTTATTTGAATGGTTATAAGAACACATTAGAGGATGATTATTTTGGTGGAAATGTTCGTTCTTATGCAAAAACATCAACAGCACCAATTCAAACAACTATGTCCGATTCTATCCGACAAGCAATTGGAAATGGTGTAGCCTTAATGACCTTTTTTGGTCATGCTTCTGCAACAGGTGGTTTCGACCAAAATATTGATAATCCTGCCGATTGGCCAAATCAGAATGGAAAATATCCTTTTTTATTGGGTAATGCTTGTTTGGCTGGAGACATCCATTTACCTACGGCTAATAGTGTGAGTGAAACACATGTGCTAATAGAAGACAAAGGAGTTATAGGTTTTCTTGCGTCGGTCGATTTTGGGTTGCCTGGAAACTTAAATTTATATTCATCAGAATTCTACAAAAATATATCTTTTAAGAACTATGGAGGAAGTGTTGGAAAACACATTAAAAACACTATTCAAGCTATTCAAGGTTCTGGTTCAAATATTTTTACCACTTCTACTACGTTAGGGATGACACTTCATGGAGATCCTTCCATTTCACTTAATTCATACGAAAAACCTGATTACATGATTCAGAACACCTCGGTTTATATTAATCCGAGTGTGGTTACTTCCGATTTAGATTCTTTTGAGGTTAATATTGTAATAGCAAATCTTGGAAAAGCCATTGATACAACAATTGTAGTGGAATTGAATAGAGTTTTTCCTTCAAATGTTTTAAATTTTGGCGATACCACTTATGTTAAATTTATTACAGCTCCAAAATATAAGGATACGATAAGTTTTACACTTCCTGTAGATTTAATAAGAGGGTTAGGAACAAATGGGTTAAGTATTTATATTGATGCTTTAAGTGAAGTTGATGAAATTTACGAATCAAACAACCAACTTACGATACCATTAGAAATTACTTCGGGAGAAATTATTCCAGTGTATCCTTACAAATATGCAATAGTTCCAAATCAAGGAGTTGAGTTAAAAGCTTCTACAGCATTTCCGTTCGAGCCAGCTAAAAACTACATTTTTGAGATAGATACAACGGATTATTTTAATAGTCCAATAAAAGAATCAACAACCATTTTTAGTGCTGGAGGAGTGTTGACTTGGCAACCAAATTTATTGCAAAACATGTCAGATAGTATGGTTTATTTTTGGAGGGTAGGAAAAGATTCGGTAGATGCAACAGGTTATAAATGGAGAAACAGTTCTTTTCAATACATTAATGGAAAAGAAGGATGGGAACAGGCTCATTTTTTTCAATTCGATTACAACAACTACGAATTCCTAAAACACAACAGAGTAACCAGAAGATTTGAGTTTACACCAAATGTTAAGCAGTTGAGGTGCGAAACTTATGGTTCGATAGCGCCAGGTGGAGAAGGGTTTAATGTGAAATATTCTTTAGACGCTGATAGAATTGGCTATGCTGGTTGGAGTGATACAGCTACTCTTCATGTTGCTGTTTTAGATAACATGACATTTAAAAATTGGATGGCAGATGAACTTAACATGGGGCAGTCAAATGTTGCGGGCACTAACCAAAAGCCTACATTTTTTATTTTCAGGCAAGGAAATTTAACTCAAATGGATGCACTGGCAGATATGCTTAACGATAGTGTGCCAAACGATTATTATGTGTTGATATGGACGTGGTATTATACTGGATTTAGGGCTTTTGCACCATTATCAAACAATGTTAGAAACGCTATTCAGAATTTAGGAGGAGTGAACCTTCCAATAGTTCAAGACAGTATCCCTTTTATTTTCTTTGCTCAAAAAGGAAATCCTACTTCAGCAATTGAGGTAATTGGCGATTCGATAAAACATAAGGCATTAACGCTTACAACAACATTATCTTCGGTAGCAAATTATGCCAATATTTATTCTGAGGTTTTAGGGCCTGTTAGAAGTTGGGATTCACTCTCTTGGGAAACAACACATTTAGAAAACCCATCTCAAGATAGCACCATATTAAATGTTTATGGAGTTGATAATTTGGGTAACGAAACATTATTAGTAGAAAATTTACCAACAGATTCTATGGATATCAGGCTTACCGATAGGATTGATGCGGCAACCTATCCCTACATGAAGTTAAACGCTTATTTATCAGACAATACAGATTTTACTTCTCCACAACTCAAGCGTTGGCAAATTACTTATGAAGATATACCAGAATGTGCTTTAGAACCTAATATTCATTTTAATTTTTATAATGATACCTTACAAGAAGGTGAGAAAGTAAAACTTGCAATTGCGGTAAAAAACATCAGTAAATATGATATGGATAGTTTGTTGATTTCGTTTACTGTTTTAGATAAAAACAATCAAATGCACATCATACCTTATGCCCGTCAAAAACCGCTATTAGCAGATAGTGTATTAATTGCTGAGGTTGAATTCTCCAGTTATGGTTATCCAGGTTTAAACTACTTGTTGGTTGATGTAAATCCAAATAACGATCAATTAGAAAAACATCATTTTAATAATGTTGCTCAATTGCCTTTTTATGTTGGGGTAGATAAAATCAATCCAATATTAGATGTAACATTTGACGGAGTTCATATTTTAAATGGAGATATTGTTTCTCCAAAACCCGAAATTGTGATTGAACTGACGGATGAAAATAAATATTTAGCACTTGATGATACCTCTCAATATGCTATCTATATAAAATATCCTGACGGTTCTGAACAAAGAAAATACTTTAATTCAGGAGGAGTAAATGATATTCAATTTTACCCAGCATCATTACCAAAAAATAAAGCAAAGATTGTGTTTAAGGAAAACTTCTTTGTTGATGGAACTTATCAACTTCGAGTTCAAGGAAGTGATAAATCGAATAATCAATCGGGTGCTAACGATTTCAGAATAGCTTTTGAAGTAATTAATAAATCAACAATTACCAATTTATTAAACTACCCTAATCCTTTTTCTACAGCAACAAAATTTGTTTTTACATTAACAGGAAGCCACATACCTGAAATTTTCAAAATTCAAATCATGACCATTACAGGTAAAGTGGTGAGAGAGATTCATAAAGATGAATTTGGAGCAATTAAAATAGGAAGAAATATTAGTGAGTTTACGTGGGATGGAACCGATACCTATGGTGATAGACTGGCTAATGGGTTGTATTTGTATCGTGTTTTTACCAAGATAAATGACGACGATGTTGAATTAAGAGAAACAGGAGCAGATAATTATTTTAAAAAGGGTTTTGGTAAGATGTATTTGTTTAGGTAATGAAAAACGGACTTTTTTTATTTTTTATTCTTTTCTCCTCATTTTTAAGTGCTGCCAATTTGGAGCAAGAAAATGAAGGCGATTCTGTTGTTTATTATAGAGATTTGTCCAATCAATTATTGGTAAAGATTGGAATAAATTCATCATTCTCTAATCTTACTATTAAAAATACTCATGATAACGGAGAGTTAATTATAAAGCCTCTTGGACAAGTAAGTTTGGCTGCTGCGGTAAATTACAAATGGTTTGGAATAGGTGTTGGTATTGGCTTGCCACCAAACCAATTAGAAAAAGATAAAAAAGGAAATACCTCAAAATTGGATTTGCAGTTTAATCTTTACACCAAAAAGTTTGGGGGAGATGTCTTTTTTCAAAATTACAATGGATTTCATTTGTCTAATCCAGGAAATACTTGGAAATCGGATACACTTCCGCAGCTTGGTAAAATGCAGCAATATGCAGTTGGAGCAACTGCATTTTATATTTTTAATCATAAAAAGTTTTCGTATCAAGCACCATATGTTAGAAACACTATTCAGATGAAAAGTGCGGGGAGTTGGTTGGGAGGATTGTTTTTTAATCTCGATGCAGCTGCTGTAGATGGTGGATTCGTTCCATTTGATAGCCTTCTTTTAACATTGAGAGATTCATTTCCTGTTTATGCATACTCTTCCTCTTCATTTGGATTGTCTTTTGGTTACTCATACACTTTAGTTATTTCTCCTAGTTTCTTTTTTAACGCTACCTTGATGCCTGGCTTTGGATTAAAGAATGTGAGTATGGAGACCTATAAATTTGAAAATGGAAAGGTTATTACCAATGCTGTTTCAACTTCAAGTGGAGCATCGGGTCGGGTTATGTTTAGAGCTTCTTTGGGTTATCAAAGGAATACTTTTCTTATGGGAGCCACATTTCATAGTAGTCAAGGAACAATTGCAATAGAGCATTTTGAATTTAAACCAGGTTTGGGAAGTTTTAAGGTTTTTATTGCCAAACGATTTGGTCAGAAAAATTAGTCGCTATTATTATTGATTGAACAATAAAAGCTAACAAAACACTGTTTACAATTTTAGTTTCAGTTAAATCATCAAGGGTTATCATTGTTGTATTTTAGCTTATCTAAAAATTAAATTATGTTCAATCAATTTTTACTTCAAATAACAGTTGGTAATACTCCTGTTCAACCAATGCAAAACCCTGTAACAACAGAGAAAACTTTATCTATATGGGAATTAGTATCTTCAGGAGGTGTTGGTGGCGCAATCATTATGATTTCACTGTTGGTTCTATCTATAGTTGCCGTATATATTATTATAGAACGATTTTTAGCTATTAAAAAAGCCAGTAAAGAAGATGCAAACTTCATGAACCAGATTAAAGATTTTATTTTAGATGGTAAAATTGATGCGGCTAAAAGTTTATGTAAAATGAATCAGACTCCTGTTGCTAAAATGGTAGAAAAAGGTATAAGTAGAATAGGCAAGCCGTTGAGTGATATCGGTACAGCCGTAGAAACTACTGGAAAGTTGGAGTTAAATAAACTAGAAACAAATCTTTCTACTCTTGCTACAATCTCAGGGGCAGCCCCAATGATTGGTTTTTTAGGAACAGTAATAGGAATGATTTTAGTGTTTCATAAAATGGCTGCTGCTGGTGGAAATATTGATGTTGAAATGTTATCAGAAGGTATTTATACAGCAATGATTACAACGGTGGCAGGTCTAATAGTTGGTATTATTGCTTATGTAGCTTATAATATATTAGTTGCTAAAGTAGAAAAAATTGTTTTTGTGATGGAGGCTAGAACAACTGAATTTTTAGATATTTTACACGAACCAGCTGCATAATATGGCATTAAGATCGAAAAATAAAGTAAGCACCAATTTTAATATGGCGAGCATGACAGATATAGTATTTCTGTTGCTCATATTCTTTGTGATAACTTCTACATTAATAAGCCCAAACGCATTAAAATTATTATTACCTAAAAGTTCTAGTAAAACATTAAGTAAACAAACTATTTCAGTGTCAATTACTAAAGAATTAGACTATTTTATTAATCAAGATAAAGTAGCTTTTGAAAATATTGAGTCCATTTTAAAACAACAATTGGCTAATGAAGAGGAACCTGGAATAATATTGCACGCAGAGAAATCGGTGCCTATTGAAGAAGCCGTAAAGGTTATGGATATTGCCAATAGAAATAAATATAAGCTGGTTTTAGCTACAGCCCCTGAATAATTTATGGAATTATGGAGTTAATTCCATCCATTCAATAAAAATGCAAATCTTAAAAGAGAAAAATAATAGAGCAGGTTTAATTGGAACAATTTTGTTTCATGCATTGTTGCTTATTTTATTCTTATTTGTTGGAATGTCATACCCTGATCCACCGCCACCAGAAGAGGGGATAACCATAAACTTCGGCGATAGTGATGAAGGAATGGGAGAAACTCAAACAGAGGAGTTGTCTAGTTCATCAAATGCCACAACCGAAGAAGTTGTTAATCCGAATACAACAAGTTCATCGGCAGAGACTAATTTGACTACTCAAAACACAACAGAAACGGTTAATGTAAATGCTTCAAATAATACTGCTCAGCCAAAAAATACAACTCAACAAACAACAACTTCACAACAATCTACCAGTCAAAATTTATCTGAAGCATTAAATGCTTTTAATAATTCGGGAAGTGCCTCAACGAGTGATGGAACAACAGGTAATCCTGGTAACCAAGGTAGTTTAAATGGTGATCCTAATAGTAATAATTATACTGGTGGAGGGTCTGGTGATGGAGTTAAATGGAATTTAGCAGGAAGAACTCCGCTTAGTCTTCCAAAAATAGAGGATAATTCTCAAGAGCAAGGAACCGTTGTTGTAGATATAGTGGTAGATAAAAATGGAAAAGTAATTAAGGCGACTCCTGGTTCTAGAGGTTCAACTACCACAAGCCCTATTTTATACAAAAAAGCGGTTGAAGCAGCCTTAAGAACAAAATTTAATGCTAAACCCGATTTAGTTTCTGACCAAAAAGGTACGATGACTTTTGTTTTCTTACTTAATTAATTAATGGATTACCAAAGTACATTAAATTATCTGTTTAGTCAATTACCTATGTTTCAGCGGGTAGGTGCATCAGCATATAAAGCAGATTTAAATAATACTATTGAACTTTGTAGGTTACTCAATAATCCACAGAATAACTTTAAATCAATCCACATTGCTGGGACAAATGGTAAAGGGTCAACATCTCACATGTTAGCATCAATACTCCAAGAGGCTGGATATAAAGTAGGATTATACACTTCTCCACATTTAAAAGACTTTAGAGAAAGAATCAAGATTAATGGTGTTATGATTAGTGAACAAGATGTAACTGATTTTGTAGCTAAACATCAATCAGCATTTGAAAAAATCAATCTTTCATTTTTTGAATGGACAGTGGGACTAGCTTTTGATTTTTTCTCAAAACAACACGTTGATATAGCAGTAGTTGAAACTGGTTTAGGAGGTAGATTAGATTCGACAAATATTATAACGCCATTGGTTTCTGTCATAACAAATATTGGAAAGGACCATACTCAGTTTTTAGGTGAAACACTAGAGTTGATTGCTGTTGAAAAGGCAGGTATTATTAAAAATAATGTTCCAGTTGTAATAGGTGAAACGCAACAAGAAATACATCAAGTTTTTATAGATAAAGCCAAGCAGTGTAATTCTAAAATCTATTTTGCGGATAAACTAATTGACTCTGTTCCCGATTCTGATTTAAAAGGAATTTACCAAGAAAAAAATAAAAAAACTGTGCTTGTCGCTATTCAACAATTAGTAGCTTGTGGTTTTACTATTTCTGAAAACAATATAGAAAGAGGATTATTAAATGTTGTTAAAAATACCGGGTTGTTAGGGAGGTGGCAAACCTTATCGGAAAGTCCGTTAACAATTTGTGATACAGGACATAATGAATCAGGAATTAAAGAGGTGTTGAAACAGATTGGATTAACGCCACATGAAACTCTACATTTTGTATTTGGAGCGGTTAACGATAAAGAAATAGATTCAATTTTAAGTATGTTACCTAAAAATGCGACTTATTATTTCTGCCAAGCTAAGATACCAAGGGCACTAGATGTTAATATTCTTTATGAAAAAGCTAAACAATTCGACTTGGTAGGTGCTAAATTCAGTTCTGTTGAGTATGCAGTAAAGAAAGCTGTAGAAGATGCCTCAAAAAATGATTTAGTGTTTATTGGAGGTAGCACTTTTGTTGTTGCTGAAGTTTTATAAAAATATACTGCATAAAAAAAGGGAATGATTTAATCATTCCCTTTTTTATTGAACAAAGTGCTTAATTATTTAGCAGCTTCTTCAGTAGTAGCTTCTTCAGTAGCAGCTTCTTCAGTAGTAGCAGCTTCTTCAGTTGCAGTTTCAGCAGTAGCTTCTTCAGCAGCTTCGTCTAAAGTGTTCATTAATTCATTAACAGCAGCTTCAGCTTCAGCTTCAGCAGCAGCTTTTTCTTCTTCTGATGGTCCGCAAGCAACTAAGCTAAACATAGACGCAACCATAATCATTGCAAGTAATTTTTTCATTTTAATTAGTTATTTATTAGGTTATTGATTACAAAATTAAAGCACAAATGTATATATAATATATTAAATATGAAAACTTTAGGTGAATTTTATTTGTTTTCTTCTAAAATTACTGCAATAAGTGTTTCTCCTACAGCTGATAAGGTAGTTTTGCTAATAACATTCATGTTATCGTTATGAGTATGCCAACTGTGATGAAAATTACCAGAACTTCTTTCATAATGAATAATGTCTATACTAGGAATCTTTGCAATGGCATTTACATATTTATGGTCATCAGTTCCAACAAAATAGGTTAATTCGTTTGTAAAATAATTGCTATAACCAAGTCTTGCTGCCACACTCCAAACTCTTGCTACTACATTCGATGCATATTGCATTGAAATACTTTCTTGGGTAAATACTGCATTTTCGGAACCAACCATATCTAATAAAATACCAAAGTTGGCTTTGTAATTTGGTTTATGTAGGTTTTTAGCCCAATATTGAGAACCTAAACACCAACTATCAGAATCCATTAAAGACATTGCTGATGAAGGTTGCCCGTAATCTTCAGCATCGAAAAAGATAATATCGATACCAATGGCTGGTTTAAGTATACTCAGCTGTCTAGCAACTTCTAGTAATACTCCAACACCGCTAGCTCCATCATTAGCTCCGAGAATTGGTTTAGTCATGTCTTTAGTATCTTGGTCGGCAAAAGGTCTTGAATCCCAATGAGCAAAAAGTAAAATTCTTTTCTCTGCATCAGGATTGTATTCTCCAATAATATTTTTTATGGTAATATCCTTATTGTTAAATGTTTTTGCTTTGCCAATTTGAATATTGGTTTGTAAACCATACGAAATCAGTTTGTTTTTTAAAAATTCAGCACATTTTCCATGAGCCTCATTATTTGGGAAACGGGGTCCAAAATCAACCTGTTGTTGAATGAAAGAATAAGCAGAATCAGCATTGAAATCTGGTCTTTGGATATTCGTTTTAATAACTTCTTTAGGTATAATGTTATCGTTTTGTTCTTTTTTTGTATTCTCATTCTCACACGAGAATAGAATAGAACCAAACATTAGCAGAAGTAGGTTAATTTTCCATTTCCCAAGTTGTTCCATCTTTTGTGTCTTTTAATGTAATTTTTACTTTGTTTAATTCATCTCTTATGAAATCCGATGTTATATAGTCCTTATTTTCTTTTGATTTTTTTCTAAGAGAGATAACGATTTCCATTACATCAGATAGAATTTCAGGATTAGCTTCTTCTTCATCTGCTACTATGCCAAGTATGTCAAAAACATAAGTCTTGTAATGATTCTTTAAAGTTATTAAGTCATCGTTTGTCAAGGTCTCTTTACCTTCTTTTAGCAGATTGATGAACTTGATTCCATCAAACAAATGAGCAATTGTAATTGGCGTATTAAAGTCATCATTCATACTTTTTTGACATTTTTCTATCATCGCATTCACATCAAAAGAGCTCTTCTCAGAAGGTTTTATTTGTTCTAATAGCTCAATGCTTGAAAGTAGTCTTTTTAATCCTTTTTCCGATGCTTGTAGTGCTTCATTCGAAAAATCAACAGTACTTCTATATTGGGCTTGAAGGAAGAAGAATCTTACCGTCATTGGCGAATAACCTTTGTCTAATAATGGGTGGTTTCCTGTAATTAATTCTAAAGGCAGAAACGAGTTGCCGAGAGATTTACTCATTTTTGACCCATTTACAGTAAGCATATTTCCATGCATCCAGTATTTTACAGGAGATACTCCTTCTGAGCCAACTGACTGTGCAATTTCACATTCGTGGTGAGGAAATTTTAAATCCATTCCGCCACCATGTATATCAAAAGTTTGTCCTAAGTATTTTGTGCTCATTGCAGAACATTCTAAATGCCATCCTGGAACACCAACACCCCATGGAGAATTCCATTTCATAATGGTTTCTGGAGAAGCTTTCTTCCAAATTGCAAAATCGGCAAAAAAACGTTTTTCATCACCACCTTCTAAATTTTCTCTTGTTTGTTCAAGAAGTTCATCTAATTTTCTACCAGATAATTCTCCATAATTGTACTTTTCGGCATATTTTTTTACATCAAAATACACAGATCCATTTACTTCGTATGCATATCCATTGGCTAAAATCTTCTGAATCATTTCTATTTGTTCAATAATATGACCAGTTGCGGTGGGTTCAATGTTAGGGTTTATTAGATTGAATAATTGGGTGGTGTGGTGAAAACTATTGGTGTATTTCTGAACAATTTCCATTGGCTCAATTTTTTCTAAACGAGCTCGTTTCTCAATTTTATCTTCACCAAAATCTACATCATCAACTAAATGACCAACATCAGTAATGTTTCTAACGTACCTTACTTTGTATCCAAGATGTGTTAAGTAACGATAAACAATGTCGAAAGTTAAAAATGTTCGGATGTTTCCTAAATGAGCTTCATTATATACCGTTGGACCACATACATAAAGCCCTACAAATGGAAGATTAATTGGTTCAAAAACTTCTTTTTTCCCTGATAAACTGTTATAAATGTATAGTGGGTTATTTGACATTTTTTTAATTTTCTGTAAAAGTAAATTTTTTAGTGGATTCAATAAACAAAAAAACCCAGCAAGTTATTTTGCTGGGTTTTTTTGTTTGTTTAAGATTTTATTCCTTAGGAAGAGGAGCATCTCCAATATATCTTCCTGCTTTATATTTTTCTATAACTATTAACATGCCATTTGCATCATATTTATAAAGCAAACCTTCCATTAATCTATAGTTTTCAAAGAAACCTACTTTTGAAAGTTGTTTGTCCTTGTTGTACATCGTATGTTGACCATTTCCATTAAAAGAGCCAACATTCACAACATCATTTTTATCAGCTTTTATAACCTTTACAGGAGAACTAGCCAATTCTTTATCTTCTTTGTTTTTAACAGGGGTTTTTGGTTCGTAAACCTTGGTTTTCGTTGCGTCAATTTCACCATCAATAAAATGTTTTTCTGCTTTCACAGAACCATCTTCATAGAACTCTTTAACAAATTTCTCTTTACCGCCTACAATATCAGCTTCAATCATTACTTGTCCGTTTTCATAGAAGTAAACTTGTTTCCCATCTCTTTTGCCTGATTCATTAAAAACAAATTGTTGAGCTGTTTGACCGTTCTCATGGAATCTTTTGAATCCTCCTGTGTTTCTGTTGTTCTCCCAACTTCCTTCTTCCTCAACTTGTCCATTTTCGAAATAAGTTTTATATGTTCCGTTTGGTCTACTATTTACGTATGCTATTTCACTTTTTATTTTCCCATTAGGGAAGAAGTTTTTCCACATACCTTGTTTTCTGCTATTTTCATAATTTCCTTCTTCAACAACTTGGTCTGGCTGATATTCTGGTAATTTTTTCATTTTACCAAAAATTCTCCAAAAACCTTGTTTTAGATTGTTGGCGTCAATAACATTAATGGTATCGCCCTTGTCTATAGTAAAAGACTGTGCAGAACTAATGCTGCAGATAAATATTGGGATTAGAATGTATAAAATCTTTTTCATAGTCTAAGGGATAATCAGGTTACAAAAATAAAAATATAAATTAAATTACCTAATGTTTTTAAAATTTAGCTGAACTTAACTTTTTTGTCGATAAATATATGCTAAGTGCTTGTTACGTTATTTTTAATTTTTTTGTTTCAATAATTGTTCCAAATTTTTCAACATATCTTCTGTCATGTTCTCTAATGAATAATTTGCTTGCCAATTCCAATCTTCTTTTGCTCTAGAATCATCAATGCTTTGAGGCCAACTATCAGCAATTTGTTGTCTGAAATCCGGTTTGTAAGAAATTTTAAATTCAGGATAATGTTTTTTTATTTCTAATGAAATTTCCTTTGGTGTAAAACTCACTCCAGCTAAATTGTAACTTGACCAAATTTTAATGTTTTCTTTAGGTGCTTGCATGATTTGTATAGTTGCTTTTATTGCATCGCTCATATACATCATTGGTAGGGCTGTATTTTCTGACAAAAAACACTCGTAAGAATTTGTTTTTATAGCTTGATGAAAAATGTCTACTGCGTAATCGGTTGTTCCACCTCCTGGAAGCGATTTGTATCCAATTAATCCAGGATAACGAATACTTCTAACATCTACATTGTATTTGTTGTGGTAATATTCACACCATCTTTCCCCAGCCTGTTTGCTTATGCCATAAACCGTACTTGGTTCCATTACAGTAAATTGTGGAGTGTTTTGTCTTGGGGTCGTTGGTCCAAAAACTGCAATAGAACTTGGCCAAAATATTTTGTCTATAATTTTATCTTTTGCTAAATCTAGCACATTAAATAAACTGTTCATGTTGAGTTCCCAACCAAAAGCTGGATTTTTTTCTGCTGTTGCAGATAGAAGTGCTGCTAAAAGATATACTTCTTTTACATTATGTTTGTTAACTATTGAAATAAGTTGTTCTTTATTTAGTATATCCAATTCTTCGAATGGTCCAGTTTGCTCAGTCTGTGGTCTTTTAATATCAGAAGCAACCACGTGAGCGTTTCCATAAATCCTACGGAGTTCTTCAACCAACTCGGTTCCAATTTGCCCTGATGAACCAATAACTAGAATAGATTTTGACATAAATACCAATTAATAAAGTTTTTATAAAAGTATTAAAACTTTATAAAAAGTTGATGTTTTAAAATTGCTTTTAGCTGAATAGGGAATAAAGTTAGATTAACAAGCTATTTTACTTTCTCTACTTTAATTATTTTTACTGGACAAACTTTTGCAGCATTAACATTTGCTTCGAATTCATCGTCGCCAACTACAGCCGTATAAAATCCTTTTTTGTTTTTGCCTTCAATCAACGTGCATTTCCCATCTTTTTTCGACATACGCCAACGGTCGTAAGCTATCTCAACACAATAGTTACAGCCAATACATTTGTCTCTTTGATGAATTATTCTAATCATCTTTACGCTTCAATTACTTTGTAAAGTTTGTCAGATGGACGTATGATTTGGTCAATTGGTGTAGAGAAATTAATTCCTTTTTCTACTTTTTCTACTGATTTATCATCAACTCTCAATTCTTTGATTTCCATTTCAATTACACCAGTTGTGGGTCCAGTAATTAATACCTTGTCGCCCACACTTAATGAATGGGTTTCCATTTTAAACTCAGCAACATTTATTTTAGGAAAGTATTTTACACCTTGTCCCAAGAATTTTTTACGAGTGGTGGCTTGTGAGCCATGTCCTTCCGACCATTCGCCTAATTCCTGTCCGAGGTAATAACCATCCCAAAAACCTCTGTTATAAACTGTTGCCAGTTTCTTATTCCACTCTTCAATTTTTTCTTTGTTGTATGTCCCATCTAAAAAAGCATCAGCAGCTTCACGGTAACATTCAGTAACTGTTTTTACATATTCTGGAGCTCTACCTCTTCCTTCAATTTTTAATACTTTAACGCCAGCATTAATAATATCATCAATAAATCCAATGGTACAAAGATCTTTTGGAGACATAATGTATTCATTGTCTATCAATAATTCGTTTCCTTCTTCGTCTTTTACTTCGTATGTTCTTCGACAGTTTTGAACGCAAGCACCTCGGTTAGCCGAAGAGTTATTGGTATGTAAACTTAAATAACATTTGCCTGATACAGCCATACATAAGGCTCCGTGAGCAAATATTTCTATTTCAACCAAATTACCCGAAGGACCTCTAACATTGTCTTTTTTGATACCATCTGTTATGCTTTTAACTTGAATTAAACTCAATTCTCTAGCTAACACCATTACATCAGCAAAATGTGCAAAAAACTTAATGGTTTCTAAGTTGGTGACATTGGTTTGAGTAGAAATGTGTACTTCAAAACCAACCGAAGAAGCATAATTAATTACGGCTTGGTCGGAAGCAATAACAGCGGTTATTCCAGCAGCTTTTGATTTATCTACAATACGTTTCATCAATGATAAATCGTGGTCGTAGATTATGGTGTTTAAGGTTAAATAGGAGCGAACATTGTTTTCGTTACATATTTTAGCAATGGTTTCTAAGTCGTCGAAGGTAAAGTTGTTCGCAGCTTTGGCACGCATGTTTAATTGCTCAATACCAAAATAAATAGAATCTGCTCTGCCTTGTATAGCTGCCATCAACGATTCAAAAGAACCAGCTGGAGCCATTATTTCAATTTGTTTGCTCATCTTTATAAAAAGTAAAACGCGAAGTTACAAGTTTTTACTTTTACTTTATTTAAAGCTACTTTATTATTTAGAATCGTTCTAAAGAAAGATGAGTATAATAATCATCTATTAATCAGATAGTTTTCTTATTTTCGTTGTTCAATTTTAAAATATAATTTTATGAATAGAAAATACTTTTTTACTTTCTTAATGTTAACTTTCTTAACTGTTAACAGTTATTCGACAACCTATACATCTGCAGCGAATGGAAATTGGATGAATTTTATGACATGGTCTCCTTTTGGTGTTCCTATTCCAGGAGATATAGTTATTATTAATCATAATGTGGTGATGGATACAGCCTTGGCATACACTTCTGGTTCTGTTACTGTGAATGTGGGAGCTAGTTTAACACAGGATGCCTCTGGTAGAGATATTTGGTTAAATGGAGTAGGAGCTTCGCTGACAAATCATGGGACAATAACAATGCGAAATATGTTGCTAAATTCTGGTTCGTTTACAAATACGGGTAGTTTTAATATCAAGTCGTTTGCAAATTTTATTACCATGGATAATTCAGGCAACTTTGTTGGGGTAGACAGTTTATATAATGATGGAACGATTAATAATAATGGAACTATCAATATCATGACTTTTTATAACAATAACATAATGAATAATTATGGAACAATACAAGGGTTAACAACTGTTGTTGATAGTATGTGGAATGAAGGGACATTTTTAAATGATGTTGGGGCTATGTTAAAAGCTGATAGTGCAACCAATAATGGAACATTTACAAACGGAGGAACTATAGAATATTTCCAATTTACCAATTTTGTTAGTGGAACATTTACAAATAACAATTCGTTGAGCTTTGATGATTTAACCAATATGGGTAATTTTATCAATAATGCTATAATGACTGGAGCAAATAGTATGTGGAACAATGAAGTATTTAACAATACTAGTACAGGTCAGATTACATTAATGAATAGTTTTCTAAATGCTGATAGTATAGCAAATACGGCTAGTTTTAATAATGATGGACTTGTTGGTATTGGCGATAGTTTCTATAATTTTAATTCAGTAACAGGTTCAAGTACAGGAGATTTTACTGTTCAAGATTCTTCATATAATTCAGGAACAATGACAGGTAGCTTTGATTTCTGTGACCAAACACCACCGCCTTCGTATCCTTATATTGATTGGAACCTTGGAACTATAGATGCAACAATCACTTTTTGTGGATTAACAACTGTTGCTGAGTTGGATAAATCAACCTTTACTGTTTACCCTAATCCAACAACAGGAATAGTAAATATTGGAAACCAACAACAATTTGTTGAAGTTTATTCAATTGATGGAAAATTACTTTTACAAGATTTTACCAATCAAATTAATATTGGAAACTATCAAAGTGGTTTATACTTTCTGATAATAAAAGACCAAGAAGGAGATCAGCTTTATAAAGAGAAGTTGATTAAACAATAAAAGTAAAGAGTCCCGCAACATTGCGGGACTCTTTGCTTTTATAAAGTTACTTTAATATTCAGTTCATCCAATTGTTTTTTGTCAATTGTTGCAGGAGCATCAATCATTACATCTCGGCCGCTGTTGTTTTTTGGGAAAGCAATAAAGTCACGAATGGTTTCTTGTCCACCAAACAACGCACACAACCTATCAAAACCTAAAGCAATACCACCATGGGGAGGAGCACCGTATTCAAAAGCATTCATTAAAAACCCAAATTGTGCTTGTGCTTCTTCTTCACTAAATCCAAGTAATTCAAACATTGTTGATTGTGTCTTTTTATCATGGATTCTGATAGATCCTCCGCCAATCTCTGTTCCATTTATAACTAAATCATAAGCTTGAGCTGTAAATGTATTCAAATCTTTAATTTGTAAAATTTCTTCTTTAGTTAGATTTTTAAATTTCTCCGATGGACTTGTAAAAGGATGATGAATGGAATGCCACTGTATTATTCCTTCAGGGGTTTTAATTTTCTCAAACATAGGAAAATCATACACCCAAAGCGGAGCATAAATATCAGGATTTCTTAAACCCAATTGATTTCCTAAATGTAAACGTAAGGCACTCAGCTGGGCTTGAGTAGTTGCAGTTTCACCAGATAATACCAAAATTAAATCACCAGCTTTTGCATTACATTTCTCTGCCCATTTTTTTAATTCCTCCTCACTGTAAAATTTATCAACCGACGATTTAAACGTTCCATCTTCGTTGCAACGCAAATAAATTAATCCTTTTGCACCAACTTGAGGTCGTTTAACAAAGTCGGTTAACTCATCCAACTGCTTTCTGGTAAATGAAGCACAATTCTCAGCATTTATAGCAATTACACTTTCAGCATCATCAAAAATAGCAAAACCTTTTCCTTTCACCATGTCTGTAATGTAGTTGAATTTCATTCCAAAACGGATGTCAGGCTTGTCGCAACCATAGTTTAGCATGGCATCGGCATAGCTCATTCGTGGAAACGAATCAAAATCAATTCCTTTACTTACCTGAAACAAATGAACCATTAATGCTTCAAAAGTTTTTAAAATGTCTTCTTGTTCTACAAAAGCCATTTCGCAGTCAATTTGTGTAAACTCAGGCTGGCGGTCGGCACGTAAATCCTCATCTCTAAAACAACGCACAATTTGATAATATCTATCATAGCCGCTAACCATCAATAATTGTTTAAAGGTTTGTGGCGATTGTGGTAAAGCGTAAAATTGTCCAGCATTCATTCGGCTTGGTACAACAAAATCCCTTGCTCCTTCGGGGGTCGATTTTATTAAATAAGGAGTTTCAATTTCTAGGAAATTTAACGAATCTAAATATTTTCTAACTTCAATGGATAAACGGTGACGAAGCTCCAGATTTTTTCTCAACGGAGTTCTTCTCAAATCTAAATAACGGTATTGCATTCGCAATTCCTCTCCTCCGTCGGAATTATCTTCGATTGTAAAAGGTGGAGTTTTACTTTTATTTAAAACATTAAGTTGAGTAACGCTTATTTCAATCTCTCCTGTAGGAATATTTTTGTTCTTGCTTTCACGCTCAATTACTTTTCCTGTAATTTGAATAACATCTTCACGACCCAACGATTTTGCTGTTTTGGTATGTTCTTCACCAAAAACAAGTTGAGTGATGCCATAACGGTCGCGTAAATCTACAAAGGTCATAGCTCCCATTTCACGGGTTTTTTGCACCCATCCACAAAGGGTTACTTCGTTATTTACATGATTTATTCTTAATTCTCCGTTGGTATGCGATCTGTACATGATATAGATTTTTGAGCGACAAAAGTAACAAAAAAGGCTGCTCATGCGGCAGCCTTTTTTTATAGTATCAAAACATTTTTACTGATAAGTTGGGAATAAACCCCTTAATCCCATGTCAACCACTGTGTCTCCTGGGTTTACGCCATCTGTTGGTTCAAAAAAACCATCGCCATTTAAATCTTTCCATTCAAAACTATTGTTGGTTGAAAGGTTAATGGTTACTACAATGTCTTGTGTTTCGCTACCAGTAATTGTTAGTGGAGTAGGAAAGTTTCCTGTAACTACACAGCTTCCGCTTGGTATTGGTGATGTTGATGCAATTGGGTTTGGAACAGTTGTTCCTGCCGATTGTCCTTCTGAAACATAAGTTGTGCTTAAAACAGATGTTTCAAACGCCCAATAACCTTGTAATTTATTGGCATTTACAGTAACACTTTCTGTGTTTATTACATAGTTATTAATGTAAGTTTTAAAACCTACAAATGAAGCTAATCTTCCAGTAAGGTGTGATCCATTTGATAAAAAGCGTATATCGTAGTTTTGGTATGTTAAAGAAACTCTTAACCATTTGTAAGTTCCTGCTGCAATTTGCGATAAGGGTTTGGAGTAAAAAGCAACATTTTCTCCAACAATAATTGCTTGGTCGAAATTTACAGCAGTACTTCCCCCAGCAGTTGTTTCTGGACCGTGGTAAACAATTACACCGCTTCCCAATTGAGTTAGACTATCGGCAGCAAATTCTATATAGTGTGCACTCATTTTATGAAATACAGGCGACTGAGCTGAGTTGCCTACCGGTATTGTTGCAGGATTTCCAAAATTGTCTAGTCGAGCCAATGTAGAATCAAATTTAAACTTGAAAATTAAATTTGGTCCAGTTGATCCTCCTCCTCCAATGGTTGTTGAAGGAGTAGCAGGGTCACTATCTTTACTACAAGAGAAAAGAAGTGTTGCGGAAATTAAGGTTAAGAAAAGATATTTCATAATTGAGATTAAATTTTAGAATGAAAACAAAAATAAAATTAATTTGCTGAAAATGAATTGATTTTGCGAAAGATTCGAAAATCGACTTAGAATAATTAAAATTTAACAAAATCTAATTTGTAAAAATCAGATAAAGGATTAATTTCGCAGTAGTAAAACAGTTTGTTGGATATCCATTCGGATTAATAGAGGGCGTTGGCAAGAGCATTTATCCTAACTGTAACGATAAAAGGTAATTGCTTTTTATTTCTAAGTATTTCTTAACTAAATATAAAAAATTAAAAACTTAAGTTATGGCATTTGATATTGAAATGATTAAAGCTGTTTATGCAAAATTTCCTTCGAGAGTTGCAGCAGCTCGTAAAGTTGTGGGACGTCCACTTACCTTGTCAGAAAAAATACTTTATACTCACTTGTGGGAAGGGGAAGCAACAACTGCTTATGAAAGAGGTAAATCTTATGTAGATTTTGCTCCAGATAGAGTTGCTATGCAAGATGCTACTGCTCAAATGGCATTACTTCAGTTTATGCAAGCAGGAAAGAAAAAAGTTGCAGTACCTTCTACTGCTCATGCCGACCACTTAATTCAAGCGAAATTAGGTGCTGACAAAGATTTACAAGACGGTATTAACAAAAACAATGAAGTTTTTAATTTCTTAAGTTCCATCTGTAATAAATATGGTATTGGTTTCTGGAAGCCAGGAGCAGGAATTATTCATCAAGTGGTATTAGAAAATTATGCTTTCCCTGGTGGAATGATGATTGGAACGGATTCACATACTGTAAATGCGGGTGGTTTAGGTATGGTTGCTGTTGGTGTTGGTGGCGCTGATGCTGTTGATGTGATGGCAGGTATGGCTTGGGAGTTGAAATTTCCTAAATTAATAGGTGTTAAATTAACTGGAAAACTTAACGGATGGACATCTGCAAAAGATGTGATTTTAAAAGTAGCAGGTATTTTAACCGTTGAAGGTGGTACAGGTGCTATTGTCGAATACTTTGGTGAAGGAGCAGTATCGTTGTCTTGTACTGGAAAAGGAACCATTTGTAATATGGGTGCTGAAATTGGAGCAACTACTTCTACTTTTGGTTACGATGATTCGATGAGAAGATATTTAAAAGCTACAGGAAGAGAAGATGTAGTGGCTTTAGCTGATAAAGTTGCAGAACATTTAACTGGTGATACTGAAGTTTATGCAAGTCCTGAAAAATATTTCGACCAAGTGATAGAAATAGATTTATCTACACTTTCGCCTCATTTAAATGGACCTTTTACTCCAGATTTAGCTACTCCTGTTGCTGAAATGAAAGCAAAAGCTACAGCTAACGGATGGCCTTTAGATATCGAATGGGCATTGATAGGTTCTTGTACCAACTCTTCTTATGAAGATTTAAGTAGAGCGGCTTCTATTGTAGAAGATGCTGTTAGCAAAGGTGTAAAACCAAAAGCTATTTTAGGAATTAACCCAGGTTCGGAGCAAGTGAGATATACTGCTGAACGTGATGGTTTGATAGCTACATTTAACAAATTTGAATCGGCAAAAATATTTACCAATGCTTGTGGACCATGTATCGGACAATGGGATAGAGCAGGTGCTGAAAAACAAGAGAAAAACTCTATCGTTCACTCGTTTAACAGAAACTTTGCTAAACGTGCTGATGGAAATCCAAATACTCATGCTTTTGTTGCTTCGCCAGAAATGGTTGCTGCAATAGCTATTACAGGTCGTTTAGATTTTAATCCGATTACAGATACTATAACTAACGCAAAAGGCGAACAAGTGAAACTTGCAGAACCAAAAGGAGATGAATTACCATCAAAAGGCTTTGCAGTAGAAGATAATGGATATCAAGCTCCAGCAGAAGATGGAAGTAAAGTAGAAGTTGCTGTTAGCCCAACATCGGATAGACTTCAATTGTTAGATTCTTTTCCGATTTGGAATGGAAAAAACATTATGGGTGCTAAGTTGTTGATTAAAGCGAAAGGAAAATGTACAACCGACCACATTTCTATGGCTGGTCCTTGGTTAAAATACAGAGGACATTTAGATAATATCTCTAACAACATGTTGATTGGTGCGGTAAATGCTTTTGGTGGAGCAACCAATAGTGTGGTAAATCAATTAACAGGCGCAAAAGGAGAAGTTCCAGCTACAGCAAGAGCTTATAAAGCAGCAGGAATTCCTTCGGTTGTGGTAGGAGACCATAACTATGGCGAAGGTTCTTCTCGTGAACATGCAGCAATGGAGCCTCGTCATTTGGGTGTTTGTGCGGTAATTGTAAAATCGTTTGCTCGTATTCACGAAACCAACCTAAAAAAACAAGGAATGCTAGGGTTAACATTTGCTAGTGAAGCTGATTATGATAAAATTAAAGAAGACGATACGCTTAATTTTATTGATTTAGAAAGTTTTGCACCAGGCAAACAACTTACTTTAGAATTAGCTCATGCTGACGGAACTAAAGAGTCGATTAAATTAAATCACACTTATAATGACCAACAAATTGAGTGGTTTAAAGCAGGTTCTGCATTAAATCTAATTAAGTTACAAGCTCAAAGTTAATCTTTGATTTTTATAGTAAAAAAAGAGGCTATCAGAAATGATAGTCTCTTTTTTTGTTCTTCAATTTTTTGAAAATAAAAAAAACCGATTGAATTTCAATCGGTTTTAATTTTTGGTGGGCGATGAGGGATTCGAACCCCCGACCCTCTCGGTGTAAGCGAGATGCTCTGAACCAGCTGAGCTAATCGCCCTACTTTCTTTGAAAGCGGCTGCAAATATATACTTATTCTAATTTACTGCAAACTTTTTTATAAAAATTTATTCTTCTTTTATTTTGAAATAAATTACGCCGTTGTAAGTGTTTAATTCTAGCTTGTTTTTTTCGTTGTTAAACGAAATGTTTTCTAAAACTAATTTATAGTTAAAAGGTGTTGTTGAATCTACTATTGTAAGATCTTCTTGAGGTAAATCGTATCGTTGTTCCATTCCATATTTTTTAACTAAGTGTTCTCTTAATATAGTTAAATCAATAGTTGAGAATACCTCGTTATTTTTGTATACGGTAATCAGGTTTTCGTTTTTAAGATTGGCTTTTAATTCATACCTGTTACTATCAACACTAAATGGAGTAACCAAATTTTCATCTTTATTAAATTCATTTCGGTTGTAGTAATACCCATTTATCCTAGTTTCATAATCGTAACCTTTTATATTAATCAACTGGTCTTGGCTGTTGGTGGAATAAGAAATGTAGTT
Source organism: uncultured Vicingus sp. (assembly GCA_964398455.1). Classification (GTDB taxonomy): domain Bacteria; phylum Bacteroidota; class Bacteroidia; order Flavobacteriales_E; family Vicingaceae; genus Vicingus. The sequence goes on from CAYNMR010000003.1 coordinate 141,255, forward strand.
ATTGTCTGTAGTATAATAGTGTCTGTAATCTAAACCTAATGCACGCATGTAAACTTCTGCTTCGTTGATTCGCTGCCAACGTTCTTTTTTTAGGTTGTGAACCTCAATCTGGTTGTCAAAATCTTGTGTGTACCATTCTTCTATTGAATTGAAGCCGTGATGGTCGTCTAAATAATCTAAGATGGATTTTATCTCATTTTTCAATGAATCGTTTAGTAGTTCTTGGTTTTGGGGTGTGAAAATTTCTTTATTGTAGTTGGTGTCGATAGTTATAGTTTGTTCGTTAACTAGTTTTCCATCTTTTAAAAAGTTGTTTTCTTCTAAAATGTGTTTTAGTCGGTTTGATTGGCTTTTTTCGCTCACACTAAACATACTCCATGGGCCAAACGACATCAACACAATTACCGTAAACAACGAAACGGGTATGAATTTGATATTGGTTTTTCCGATAATAAAATAGATGCAAACCAAACTTAGCCAGATGCCTAGTAAATAGATAATATAACGGTTAATAGTAATTCCGTAATCGTTTAATCGCATACTGATAGCAATAAAAAGCATCACTACTAGCGGAATTAATATAAAATAATAGGCTTTAGTTGTCCATTTTATCCAACCATTACCTTCTTGTTTTGCATAAGGGTGCATCAATAAAAAGTTGAATATACCAAGTACTGCAACACATGTGATGAGGTAAGAAACAATGCCTTTTGGCCAATCCCACAGCGAAATTATTTTAATTCCATAACTGTAAAGAATAATAAGATATAGACCTAATAACGGCAGTAAAATGTATTGAGTAAAAATTTTAAGCCCTTTTGGATATTCTTCTACTTGATCTAATTCATTAAAATTTTTAGGCATGCCGGCAACAAAAAACCAAGTATTAAAAAAGCCGACAATAAAAATCCAAATCTCTGCATATAGCTTTTCGTTCACTTTAACATCGAATAATATATTTAGTGAAGCTAAAGCCAATACAATTCCTACAAATAAAAAACCTGAATAAACAGCTGATGTTAATAATCGGATAAACAGCAATTTGTTGTACTGCCAAAACCCATTAATTTCTTTACTTTTAATAAACGGAGCAAACGACACCAACAAGTGAATAGCCAGATTGTAAATGGCATACCTCACATAGGGAACAGAAGTGTTAAAGGTTTGTTCGGATGTTGGCAATGTTAGGAAAAGCAGCCCTAGAAGGATAATTCCTCCGAGATTAAAAAATAATCGGAAACGTTTGTTGTAATTGTTTTTATCAGTAAAAACCTCAATACAGAAAAACAATGGAATGCCTATTGCTGAACAAAGCATGACATTAATTAACGGAAAAATATTAGGTGTAACACTTTCGTATTCTACTAAATATATCCCGATGGTTACGCCTATTAAAGCACTAATTAAAGTAAGCGGATAACGAACTGCTGCAGTTCTTGCTTGTGCAAACAAGTAATTGATAGAAGGTAATTTCATGTAGATTAAATTTAGTTTTTACCCATAACTTCATTCTTTTAAAGAAAGTATAGGTTAGGCTAAATTTAACAATTTTTATCAAATAACCATCGGAAGTAGAAAACCCAAAACAGCACCAATCAAAATAATGAGCATTACATTTAGCTTTACTACGAAAGTGAGCAGTAAGCTAACGGCTAGAATAATAGTAGCGTTTAAGTTGGTTATTGATTCTATGCTCATGGTAACCATAACCGCAGCAATTACAGCTATTGAGGAGGCATTTACCGCATTTAAAAAATGCCCAAAAAACTTCGATGCTCTTAATTTAGGGATGATTGGATTTAGCAGAAGAACAAACAAAAACGAAGGTAAAAATATACCCGTTGTTGCTGCTAAAGCACCCCATATTCCATTGATTTGATAGCCAATAAATGTTGCGGTAGATAAAACAGGACCAGGAGTGAATTGTCCGGCAGCTACAGCATCCATTAACTGCTGTTGGGTTAAATAACCTTTGGTTACCAGTTCTGCATCCAAATAGGCAAACAACACATAGCCGCTACCATACAATACAGCTCCTACTTTTAAAAAAATAAAAAATAATTTTAACGATGTTATTTTTGTAATCGCAGCCGTTGTAAATGGTATCAGTAAAAAAGGGAATACCGTTTTTTTGTTGGTGGTTGAAGTATTGTTTTTGAGATTAAAGTACAATCCACCTAAAATACCAACACCAATTAGTGCAATAATTTCATTTACACCAACTAAACACAATGCCAATGTAATGATGCCAATAACACCAAGTTCGATGGTTTTTAATGCTTTTTTACCCAACGTAATTACTGCAGCTAAAATTATAGCAATAACAGTTGGTTGTATACCTTGAATAAATGGCTTGATGTTAGGCAATTCGCCATAAGTGGTGTAAGCCCATGCCAACACTCCGGTAATAATGATGGCAGGAATGATAAAAGCCAATCCAGCAACAAATAAACCAGCTTTACCAGCTCTTTCGTGACCACAGTGCATGGTCATTTCGGTAGAATTTGGACCAGGAATTAAATTGGTTACGCCAATTAAATCAAGAAAATGTTCTTTGGTCATCCATTTTCTTTTTTCTACCACTTCTTGCTCCATCATGGCAATGTGAGCCGCTGGACCACCAAATGCAAAGCATCCCATTTTAAAAAATACTGTTGCAACTTCTTTTAAATTGTTGTTCATTTTGGATTAATTTTTTTTGTAAAAATATACAACAAAAAAAATAATCATTGGTCTATTTGAAAATAGTACGGTATTTAGTTATTGTCTTTTCGAAATTCAAGAGGTGTAGTTCCAACGTATCGTTTAAAATATTTCGAAAAATGTGAGTTATCTTTAAAATCAACTTTCTCTGCAATTTCTCCGACAGTAAAATCAGTATAAAGTAAAAGTCTTTTCGATTCATTGATAATGTGTTCAGACAACACTTCAGATGCTGAATGTCCTGCTTCTTTTCTGCAAATGGTATTTAAATTTTGAGGTGTTGTATTCAATAACTTAGCATAACTGTTCACTTTGTTGGTTAACTTGCTTTCTTGAGTTAATAATTCGACAAATTTTTGGTAAACACTGTTGTTGCTATTTTTACTTTTAGATGATTTTACCGATTCAAGAAGTTTAGCTAAAATTGCTTTTAACAATCCTTCAACAATTAATTTGTTAAACGAGGTTTTGTGTTCATATTCCTCAACCAAAAAAATGAAAAATTTAGCTACCGAGCTATTTTTTTCATAAAGACAATTGTGTGCACTCAGTTCAGAAATCAACAGTTTTATATCTTTATCTAGACAATTGTCGATAAATGATTTTTTAATAATTAGAACAAATCCTTCGGGTTCTGTTTTAATATCCCAAAAATGAACTTGCTCTTTACGAATAGTAAACAATACAGGTGCTTTTATTTTATATTCTTTGGTGTCAATGGTATGAGAACCTTCTCCTTTTGTTAAATAAATAATTTCAAAATAACTGTTGTGCTTATGTGGAGAAGTTACTCTAATATCTTTCCTAAAAGGAGCTACCTTCAAACCTTCTGTTAAGCTTGTTTTATCTTTTATTTTAAGCTCTGTTTTCAATATTAAATGAATGACGTGAATTTACTTTTCAACCCCATGAACAATGATAACAATTTCACCTTTTATTACATGGATTTTGTAGTATTCTATAACTTCTTTAACAGTTCCTCTAATGTTTTCTTCGTGCATTTTGGTTAACTCACGCGAAACAGAAACGGATCTATCCTCACCAAAAAACTCAGCAAATTGGGTTAATGTTTTTAATAATCGATGGGTTGATTCATAAAAAACAATTGTTCGAGTTTCTTCTTTTAATAGATTTAATCGGGTTTGACGCCCTTTTTTGTGCGGTAAAAAACCTTCAAACACAAACTTATCGCACGGAAAACCAGAGTTAACCAACGCTGGAACAAAAGCGGTTGCACCGGGTAAACATTCTACCGCAATTTCGTTTTGAATACATGCCCGAACAATTAAAAAACCTGGGTCGGAAATACCTGGAGTTCCTGCATCACTCACCACAGCAATGGTTTTGTCCTGTTTTAAATCTTCAATAATGCGGTCGATGCTTTTGTGTTCGTTGTGCTGGTGGTACGACACCAATTTTTTATCAATTTCAAAATGTTTCAATAGTTTAGAACTTTGGCGGGTGTCTTCGGCTAAAATGTAATCAGCCTCTTTTAGCACCTGCAATGCTCTTAATGTAATGTCGTTTAAATTACCGATAGGAGTAGGTACGATGTATAATTTTGACATGTTTTTTTATGAATTGAAAGTGTAAAGATAAACGCTACAATCTAAAATGTTTAACTTTATAAAAGTTTAATGCAACCTTTTTTATAAATAATGCATCTTAAAAATCGAGTAGATGAAATTAACTGACGAGCAGCTGGTAAAAAAGTGTCTTGAAAAAGATTCGCTTGCTCAAAAGCAGTTGTTTGATTCTTTTTCAAGAAAAATGATGGGGGTTTGTTTGCGTTATACAAAAGACGTAGAAGAAGCTCAGGATGTTTTGCAGATTGGTTTTGTAAAAGTTTTTGAAAAATTACATTTATTCAATAACGAAGGTTCTTTAGAAGGTTGGATTAGAAAAGTGTTGGTTAATACCGCTTTAGATCAAATTAGGAAAAACAAAAAGTTTGACGATAATGTTGATTTAAGTAAAGTGGATTACAGCATGGCTACCGAAAACGAAAATGTTTTAGACCAATTGTCGGCAAACGATTTGTTGAAAATTATACAAGCCATGCCAACAGGTTTTAGAACGGTTTTTAACCTTTATGCAATTGAAGGATATTCACATCAAGAAATTGCAGACCAGTTAAATATTTCGATAAACACCTCTAAATCACAATATTCAAGAGCACGGGTTTATTTACAAAAAATAATTTTAGAAGAAAAGATACTATAACAGTGAGTAAAGATTTTAACAACATAGAGGATATTTTTAAAGAAGCATTTGATGGCTTTGAGGCAAATGTTGATCCATCGGTGTGGAGCAACATTCAACAAAACATTGGTGCGGGTTCAAATGGTGTTACCCAAAACAATCCAAGTTCTGCTGTTGTGGGTTCTTCAAAAGCGTTGTTAACCAAATTGGTTGCAGGTATTGTAATTACTTCGGGTTTAGCAACTACTACTTATTTTATTTTAAAAGACGACCAATCAACTATTCCAACCGAACAAATTGCTGAAGATAACTCAACTTCTATTGAAAATGTAACAACTAATTTAGAAGAAACTGTTGAAAATACAACAAATGCTGGTACTGATGCACAAATTGTTCAAAACACAGTGGATTCAGAAAATGAGTTAGAGAAAAAATCTACTCTTTCAACTAACGAAAAACAAATTTCAAGCAACCAAAAATCTGCTAGTAATGTGGTTACGATAACCAATACGAATACTTCGATTGAAGTGGCAAATAAAACGAATGCAACAACAACTGCAACAAATCAATCAACCTCACCTAAAACAAACGAAAAAGTAAAAACAGAGGTGGTTGAGTTTAACCCTAGAATTAAGTCGAGCACTACAAAAGGAAAAGCTCCGCTTGATGTTGAATTTAATTTAGATGGAAATGCAGCAGGCTATTTATGGGATTTTGGTGATGGAACACCAAGCTCGAGCCTCGAAAATCCTTTCCACACGTTTGCAAAACCAGGAAAATACAAAGTAACACTTACTGCAATTGATAAAAATGCCAATGCTAAAACTGCTGTTCAAATAATAACGGTTGAAAATGCCATTACTTCAAAATTAGCAGCAGTTCCAACGGTATTTTCGCCTAATGGAGATGGTTTAAATGATGTAATAAAAGTTGAAGGAGAGCATATTACCCAATTTAATGCTGTGGTAAGAGACGTAAAAGGGAATGTGGTTTTTGAATGGGATACCATTGAAGGCTTCTGGGATGGTAGAGACAACGGAAATCGTTTGATGCCTGCTGGAACTTATTATCTTGTGGTTGTGGCCGTTGGTGCTGATGGAGAGAAACATACCGTGAAACAGAGTTTACAACTGTTTCAGTAATTAAATCTTAAATTCTTTTGAAGATTGTTTAGTGGTTTTTAAACTTCTGCATAATCTTAGAGGCATAAACAAAATCACACAATTCTTGGTTGTCTGTTCTAAGAATCTCGTGATTGTCGCCTTCCCACCATTTTTTTCCTTGGTGTAAAAACAAAATGTTTTCTCCAGTTTCCATTACAGAGTTCATGTCGTGAGTAACCACAATGGTTGTCATTTGGAATTCTTTGGTTAATTCCATAATCAAGTTATCAATTACAATTCCTGTTCTAGGGTCTAATCCTGAGTTGGGTTCGTCGCAAAATAAGTATTTTGGATTTAATGCAATGGCTCGAGCAATACCTACGCGTTTTTGCATACCACCACTCAACTCGGCAGGAAAACGTTGGTTAACATTTTCTAAGTTTACTCGTTTTAAGCAAAAGTTTACTCTATCCAACATCTCTTCTTGAGACATTTTGGTGTACATCTGAAGAGGAAACAAGATATTGTCCTCAACAGATAATGAATTAAACAAAGCAGATGCTTGAAATAACATGCCAATTTCTGATCGAATGGACTTACGCTGCATAAATCCCATTTTGGTAAAATCACGTCCGTCAAATTCAATGTTTCCGTTATCTACTTCATGTAAACCTACAATACATTTAATTAAAACAGATTTTCCGGAACCACTCGCACCAATAATCAAGTTCATTTCTCCTTGTTTGAAAGAAGCAGAGATATCATCTAATACCTTGGTTGGACCAAAAGATTTAATTATGTTTTTTACCTCTATCATCTTACATTAATAGTAATTCGGTTAAAATATAATTTACTATCAGAATTACAATACTACTATAAACAACTGATTTTGTTGCTGCTCTACCAATCTCTAATGAACCACCTCTTACATAATAACCAAAATAAGAAGGAATACTGGTAATGATAAAAGCAAAAAACAATGTTTTAATTAAGGCATAAACAATACTGAACATGGTAAAATTCCACCGTATTCCAATAAGGTATTTGTCCATTGATGAAAAATCGGAATAAGATGCAACAACAGCTCCGCCAACAACTCCAAGAAACATACTATAAATAATGATAATTGGAACAATCATTAATGCAGCAACAATTTTTGGTAAAATAAGGTAAGAAGCCGAATTTACTCCCATAATTTCGAAGGCATCAATCTGTTCTGTAATTCGCATGGTACCAATTTCTGAAGCAATGTTAGACCCAATCTTTCCAGCCAATATTAAACACATCATGGTTGGAGCGAGTTCTAGAATAAACGATTGTCGGGTAGCAAACCCAATAGCATAGTCGGGAATTAATGGACTATCAATGTTTGACGCGGTTTGTAGCGTAACAACAGCACCCATAAAAAACGAAATAATAGCAATTAACCCTAATGAGCCAAGTCCTAAACTTACCATTTCAGCTAGGGTTTGTCTCCAATATAATTTGAAGTTTTCGGGCTTCTTAAAAATCCGATGAAGCAACAAAAAATATTGTCCTATGTTATGTAAAGCGGTTAACATCTTTTAAATAATCGATAAAAGTAATTATTTATTAAAAACTCTTCGAGTTTGTTTTTTAGAAAGTAAGTTAAAACCACAAAAAATAAAAATAATTAATTACAAATGGTAACTTTGTTTCACATGAAAGATACGTCAAAAATAGTATTGATTGTTATAATTGCTCTCGGAATGTTATCAGCATGCTCTGGCGGTAAAAAAAGTAAGTGCAATACTTGTCCAAAATGGAGCAAAAATACTACCGTAGATTCTCGTCAGGTTTAATTCCCTAAATTCTGATATTAATCACTAATTTAATGTGAAAATAAAATTACTTTTGACCTTTATTTAGATTTAATCTAAATAAGCCAAAAAATAATGACTACGTTAGATCAATTAAAAGAAAACGAATCGGGAACCATTTTAAACATTTGTGATGAGCAATTGGCAGTTCAGTTGTTGGCAATGGGTTTTATTTTAGGTGAGCAAGTTAAATTAGAAAGAGTTGCACCTTTTCATGACCCTATTATCGTTTCTTCGGGAACTAATTACCTAAGTATTCGAAAAAATGAAGCTAAATTGATAGAAATAGAAATAACAAATTAACTTCTTTGAGTACATCAAAAAATAATCAGTTGAATGTTTTATTGGTAGGAAATCCCAATACAGGAAAGAGTACGCTCTTTAATGCTTTAACTGGATTACATCAAAAAGTAGGTAATTTTCCAGGTGTAACAGTAGATAAAAAATCAGGAACTTTTAAGGTTAGTGATGCTCTTGTTACGGTAGTTGATTTACCAGGAACATACAATCTAACTCCAAATTCGGAGGATGAAAAAGTTACCGAAGAATATATAAAAACTGCTACTGAGGATGATGTAGTTGTTGTAGTTGCTGATGTTACTAATCTCAAAAGAAACCTATTGCTTTTAACACAGGTTATTGATTTGGGTAAAAAAGTAGTGTTGGTACTTAACATGATGGATTTGCTTCAACAAAATAAGCAAGAGATAAATGTAGAAAAATTAGCCTCATTACTCGGAATACAAGTTATTCCAATCAATGCACGAATAGGAAAGGGCATTGAGGAATTAAAGCAAGCTGTTTTAAATGCTCAAGTTGGTTCAATAAAATTTATACAAGAAACCAAGTCAAGTGCTGTAGATGAAACCATGCTGCGGTATCAAAAGCTTCATCAAATTGTTGAGCAATGTATTGTAACGAAAGGGGAGGATAAAAATGTTGGGTTGACTAGAAAAATTGACAACATTATTACGCATAAGTATTACGGTTACTTGATTTTTATTTCGTTGATGTTGCTCATTTTTCAAGCAATTTTCTCGTGGTCGTCTTATCCAATGGAACTTATTGAAAACGGATTTTTAGCATTGGGCGAATGGTTGGGAGAAACTCTGCCTGAGGGTGTTTTAAATGATTTGATTGTAAATGGAATAGTTGCAGGATTGAGTGGGGTGTTTGTTTTCGTCCCTCAAATTGCCATTCTATTTGCTTTTATCATCATTCTTGAAGATACAGGCTATATGTCGCGAGTAAGTTTTTTAATGGATAGAATTCTTCGTCAATTTGGTTTAAATGGAAAATCCATCATTCCTCTGTTAAGTAGTACTGCTTGTGCCGTTCCTGCCATTATGAGTGCCAGAACAATTAATAACTTTAAGGAGCGACTTATTACTATTATGGTTGCCCCACTCATTAGTTGTTCAGCCCGAATTCCTGTTTATACTTTGCTTATTGCACTAGTAATTCCTAAAGAAAAAACACTTGGATTTTTTAATCTACAAGGATTGCTGATGATGGGATTGTATTTAATTGGATTTATAGCTGCATTAGCGGCAGCTTGGGTAATGAAAATGCTCATCAAATCGAAAGAACGAAGCAGTTTTATTATGGAAATGCCTATTTATAGAATGCCTCGTTGGAAAAATGTAGGGCTGTCTATTTTCAGTAAAGTAAACGTGTTTTTGTTTGATGCTGGTAAAATTATTGTAGCAATATCCATTGTTTTATGGGTGTTGTCGTCGTATGCTCCAAGTGGAAAGTTTGAACAAATTGAAGCAAAATATGCTCAAGGAAATACAAATGACCATCAATCTCAAATTGCTGCCGAAAAATTAGAAGCTTCTTATGCAGGAATAATTGGTAAAACCATTGAACCGCTTATTCAACCTATTGGATTCGATTGGAAAATAGGCATTTCATTAGTAACATCATTTGCTGCTCGAGAGGTTTTTGTTGGTACTATGGCAACATTGTACAGTGTTGGAGATGAGGACAATACCAGTTCCATTCGTGAAAAAATGATGATGGCAAAAAATACGCAAACAGGCGAAAAATTATATACGCTAGCAACTACACTTTCGCTATTACTGTTTTATGCTTTTGCTATGCAATGTATGGCAACATTGGCTGTAGTTTATCGCGAAACAAAATCCATTAAATGGCCAATAATTCAGTTGATTTACATGGGTGTTCTAGCTTATGCCTCTAGTTTTATTGTGTATCAATTGTTTTCTTAAATGGAGAAAATACTTGCAGCTATAAAAAATAGAGTGCCAGAAAACAGTTTATCTATCCTAGAAGGTTGGTTTCGCGATTATACTTTTCTGCTGGTAGTTTCCAAAACTCGTCATACCAAGTTGGGTGACTATCGTGCAAAACGAATGCATTTACCTCATCGAATTTCGGTAAACCATAACCTAAATCAATATGCTTTTTTGATTACACTTACTCACGAATTTGCTCATTTGTTGGTGTTTGAAAAATACAAAAACAAGGTTGCTCCTCATGGGTTGGAATGGAAAAATCAGTTTGCCGAATTACTCTTAATTTTGTTGGAGAATAAGGTTTTTCCAGCTGATCTAGAAGAAATTTTGTTTCAACACGTTAAAAATCCAGCAGCATCTTCGGTAAGAGACATGAAGCTTACGCAACAACTAAAAAAGTACGATACAGATGATGTTTCTGCTATTCATCTCTTAGAGTTGGAAGAAGGTACTCTCTTTTCATTAAAAAACAACAGAATATTTGTAAAAGGACAAAAAAGAAGAACGCGGTTTTTGTGTCAAGAAAAATCGACCAAAAAGCAATATTTGATACACGGTGCTGCTGAGGTAGTTGTAATTAACTAAATTCCTACCAATTTGTTTTGTTAAATTGAAACCAAAAACCCTTTTTTTGTTGAAAAAATAAATCTTTAAAAATTTTATAGGGAAGTCGGTTTTATTAACTTCGCTGCAATGTTAAAAATTAAACCATGAGTATTTCATTACACGACCCTATCATCAATCAGAAAGTTTCCGAAATGGCCGAAAATTTAATCGGTTCAGAAATTATTAAACTTGCTGGCGAAGTTAAAGCCAAAATGGATAAAGGAGAAAAAATCCACAACCTTACCATCGGTGATTTTAATCCTAAAATTTTCCCAATTCCTACCGAATTGAAGAATGAAATTATCAAGGCTTATCAAAACGAAGAAACCAATTATCCTCCAGCAAATGGAATTCAGGAATTAAGAGAAGCTGTTTCTCGCTTTTTGCATACGCGTGAAGGATTGGAATACAATGCCAACCAAATTTTAATTTCTGGTGGTGCTCGTCCGTTAATTTATGCGGTTTACCAAACTTTACTCGACCCACAAGATAAAGTGTTGTTTCCTGTTCCATCATGGAACAACAATCACTATACACATCTTTCTAGAGGTCAGCAAATTTTTGTTGAAACCACTCCAGAAAATAAATTTATGCCAACTGCAGCGGAGTTAAAACCGTTCATTAGTGATGCGTCTTTATTGGCAGTTTGTTCACCACTAAATCCAACAGGAACTACTTTTACCGAGCAAGGTTTAAAAGAAATTTGCGAAATGGTTTTAGAGGAAAACAGAAAGAGAGGAGCATCTAGAAAGCCGTTGTATTTGTTGTATGATCAAATTTACTGGACATTAACTTTTGGTGATACACAGCATGTTGACCCAGTAACGCTTTGTCCTGACATGAAAAACTACACCATTTACATTGATGGTATTTCTAAATCGTTTGCAGCAACAGGAGTTCGTGTAGGTTGGGCTTTTGGTCCACAAAAAATTATCGACAAAATGAAATCAATTTTAAGTCATGTTGGAGCTTGGTCGCCAAAAGCAGAACAGGTTGCAACAGCAAAATACTTAAAAGATGATAAAGCAATTGATACTTACTTAACTTCATTCAAAGATGAAGTAAATCAGCGTTTGGTAGCTTTCTATAATGGAATAATCGACTTAAGAAACCAAGGATTTAATGTTGATGCTATTGCTCCAGAAGCAGCAATTTATTTAACAGTAAATTTTAGTTTGGTTGGTAAAACCACTGCTGATGGTAAATTGTTAGCTTCAACAGCTGATGTTACTGCATATTTGCTAGATGAAGCTAAAATTGCTATTGTTCCATTTAATGCTTTTGGTTCTTCTAAAGATTCAACTTGGTACAGACTTTCTGTAGGAACAGCAGTTTTATCAGAAATTGACGGGCTTTTCGTTCAGTTAAAGGCAGCATTATCTAAATTAAAGTAAACATGCTAAACCCAAATAACTACTGTGTAATCATGGCTGGCGGTATTGGAAGCCGTTTTTGGCCAATGAGCAGAACTTCTCAGCCCAAGCAATTCTTAGATATTTTAGGAACAGGTGAAACCCTTATTCAGCAAACGTTTAGAAGGTTAAAACGCATTTGTCCTGAGCAAAACATTTATATTGTTACCAATGATATTTACAGAGATTTGGTAAATGCTCAGTTGCCAGGCTTAACACCTGAACAAGTAATTTGTGAGCCAAGCAGGAAAAATACTGCACCATGTATTGCTTATGCCAACCAAAAAATTGCTTTAAAAAATCCGAATGCTAACATTGTTGTAGCTCCTGCCGACCACCTTATTTTAAAAGAAGATGAGTTTGTTAGAGTAATGAATTTAGCGTTAAGCTATACCGAAACAAACGATTGTTTAGTTACCTTAGGAATCACGCCAAGTAGACCCGATACTGGTTATGGATACATACAGTACGACAATAATTTCTCAACACCAGAAGATGAAATAAAGAAGGTAAAAACTTTTACCGAAAAACCCGACTTAGAGTTGGCAAAACAATTTATTGAAAGCGGTGAATTTTGCTGGAATTCAGGTATGTTTATCTGGAGTTTAAAAAGCATTGATAAGGCATTTGATAAACTACTGCCAGAAGTTAATTCTCTTTTTAAAGAAGGAGCTGATAAATACAATACTGCTGAAGAAGAAAGTTTTATCAATAAAACCTATTCACTTTCCAAAAATATTTCCATCGACTACGGAATTATGGAAAAATCAACCAATGTTTTTGTTATTAGTGCTGATATTGGTTGGTCAGATTTAGGAACATGGGGTTCTATTTATACACATCTTCCGCAAGACGAAAACAAAAATGCTATTGTTGGCGAATCTGTTTTAATGTATGATTCATCTAATAACATTGTAAATGTACCAAAAGATAAGTTGGTAGTTTTGCAAGGTTTAGACGATTTTATTGTGGTGGAATCAGACAAAATTCTATTGGTTTGCAAAAAACAAGACGAACAAAAAATCAAAGAGTTTGTAAATGATATCAAGTTAATTAAAGACGATTCGTTTTATTAATCATCTTTTTTATTTTTAAGAAGTACATTTGCACCGTAAATGAGTAATTCAAACAACAATAGAGCGGAAATGTCCTTTTTGGAACACTTAGAGGTGTTGCGTTGGCATTTGGTTAGAGCATCTATCGTTGTCGTGTTGTTTTCCATTTTAATTTTTGCGTTTCCTTCGTTTGTTTTCAATGAAATTATTTTAGCTCAGAAATATTCGAACTTCTGGACTTATCGTGTTTTTTGCGATTTTTCTGAGTGGTTAGGAAAAGGTGATTTGTTGTGTATGGGCGACATTAATTTTGAACTCATCAACATTACTATGAGCGGGCAGTTTAGCATGCACATTATGGTTTCACTTATCGGTGGGTTAATTGTTGCGTTCCCTTACATACTTTTTGAAATATGGAAATTTATTAGCCCAGCCTTAGCGGTTAAGGAACGCAAATACGCTCAACGATTAATTTTTTCTGGTTCAATTTTATTTGCTATAGGTATTCTTTTCGGTTATTTTTTAATTTCTCCGTTTTCGGTGCAGTTTTTAGGTAATTACCAAGTAAGTGAATTGGTTAAAAACCAAGTTACTTTAGGCTCATTTATTTCTACCGTTACCACTGTTACATTGGCTTGTGGGTTAGTTTTTCAGCTACCATTGATTATTTACTTTTTATCAAAGGTAGGGTTGATTACTCCAGAGTTTATGCGTAAATACCGTAAACATGCTATTGTTGTTACGCTTATTGTTTCAGCGGTTTTAACCCCACCAGATGTAATGAGCCAAATTTTAATGTCTATTCCGTTGTTAATTTTATACGAGTTCAGCATTTTTGTTTCAAAGCGAGTGGTAAACTCAAAATAAGCATTAAATTTAAGGTGTGATTTTAAGAGCAGAACATATCAGAAAACGTTACGGAAAACGAGAAGTAGTTAAGGGTGTTTCTTTCGACGTAAAACAAGGCGAAATTGTTGGTTTGCTTGGTCCGAATGGAGCAGGAAAAACTACTAGCTTTTATATGATTGTTGGGTTAGTAAAACCCAACGAAGGAAAGGTTTTTTTAGACGACAAAGAAATTACCGATGCTCCGATGTACAAACGTGCTCAAATGGGCATTGGTTATTTGCCACAAGAGGTTTCGGTGTTCCGAAAATTGAGTGTAGAAGATAACATTGCAGCCATTTTGGAGATGATGCCCATGAGCAAAGAGGAACAAGCTGCACGTTTGGAAGAATTGCTTGATGAGTTTAGCTTAAACCACGTACGAAAAAATTTAGGACACAATTTATCGGGTGGAGAAAAAAGAAGAACCGAAATTGCCCGTGCTTTAGCCTCTAACCCAAGTTTTATTTTGCTCGACGAACCCTTTGCTGGTGTTGACCCCATAGCTGTGGAAGATATACAAGCTATTGTTTCTAAACTTAAAGATAAAAACATAGGTATTTTAATTACCGACCACAACGTGCAAGAAACCTTAAGCATTACCGACCGTGCTTATTTGTTGTTTGAAGGCAGCATTTTAAAAGCAGGAACTGCCGAAGAACTAGCCAACGACGAACAAGTACGCCGAGTATATTTGGGTAAACATTTTGAGTTGAAAAGAAAGGTTTAGTTACCTATGGTATATATTGGTTGGTGCTATCTGGTTTTGGGCTATATTGCCTAAAATAAAACGTCTCATCTAGAGCAGACACTTCCGTTTTAACTCCACCAACCATACGATAACCTTGAATAAATTTAAAAGTAGTATCATTTAATATGGTGCCTTCTCTTGTAAATGCAATCAACTTAGTATTATCCTGTCTCCACTCTTCAAGTATAATATTACCCCCATTAATAATAAATACACCCCATCCATGTTTTTTACTTATTATCTCTGCACGCATAGCTGAAATATAATTGTCGGCTTCTGGTAAGGTAGTCCCATTGGTACGCGAACCTATATTTTTAACTATCCCATTTCCATAGAATATACGCATATCATAAAATCCGCCATTCCAAACACTATAATAATATCCATCAATACGTAATTCATTGCCCGTATAATTGGTTCGTTGTAAGGTTAATTTATCATCTCGTGCCTCTATTTCTTCTTTACTTTCCTTTTTACAAGCAAATATGGTAACTAAAAAAGTTAGTAGTATAATCGTGCTTTTTTTCATCTTTTTTTAAAAAAGAGTCGTGTAAGTTTCTTTTAAGAATAGTTATTCAAAGATACAAAATAGTTGAATCAAACAATATAAAAACAAAAAAGCCGCTGAACTCAGCGGCTTTTTTATATTATAAAGAAAATTTTACTTTCCTTCTTCAACAGGTGCAGGTTGTCCTTCTGCAGGAAGTGGAGCACCACTAGCATTTTGAGGAGCATTTTGTACAGGCAATGCTTTTTCGTCAATTTGCTCTTGAATTTTCGATTGAGTAGTTGTTTCTTCGTCACTTGAAGTTCTTGCAGGGTTAACAGCAGCAGAAGCAATACTTAACACTACTAAAGCAATACCCAATGTCCAAGTAGCTTTTTCTAAAAAGTCGGCAGTTTTTCTAACACCCATTACTTGGTTGTTGGTAGAAAAAGCAGAATCTAATCCACCTTTAGGATTTTGAACTAATACAATAAGTAACAACAACACACATACTATTATTACTAAAACGGTGATTAATGTAAACATCTATTTTATTTTTTGGTTTAAAATTTTAATTTGGTTTGCAAAATAAGTTCTTTTTTCTGGATTTTTCAAACTTAATTTTTGATATGTTTTTATCGCCTCCTGATAGTTACCTTGCTCTACTTGGATAAGGGCTAGCGTTTCACTAACCAACTCCGAATCGTCAACCACACTCAAGCGAGCCATGTTAATTGGAGAGTAAAATTCGGTCTTTTTTGGTTTAATTTTCGGATCTTCTTGTATAAACTTGTCAATTAAATCAAACTTATGTTGCTTTTCTGGTTTTTCTTCGGTTACAGAAGTTAAGCCGCCTTTTTGTACTTTTTTTAACCAATCTGTAAAGGTTAATTCAGTGTTTTCGTCCAATTGCTCTTCTTTCTCTTCAATAGGCAAAGCCTCTTCGGTCTTCTGACTACCAACTTCTAGTTTTTCCAAACCCTCCAATTCGTAAGTGTATGAACTTGAAATAAGTTCATTTAGATATTCCAATTCCAAATCCTTTATGGGTTCTTCGGTTGGTTTTACTTCAACAGGTATTGGTTCTTCAGTCGTAGATATTTCTTCTATTACAGGAGTTTTCTCTTCCAATTTAACTGCTTCAATAGGAGCTACAACAACCTCTTTTTCTTGTTGTGCAGTTGGTGAATTAATAAGCTCAAAAAGACGCTTTCGGTCGGATGAATAAACAGCACTTTTTTTTAGTTGTTGTTCAAACAATAAATGGTTGGAAAAATTCATTTGCAAAGCCAACAAAAGTTGTCCGCTTTGGCAATAAGGAAACTCCTTAACCAATGATGATGCATCTTGTTCGGGCATCAGTTTAATGGTGTCGGGCAACGAAAGGTATTTTATAAAATGGGTTGTTTGCATTTTACCAACTTCCAACTGATTTATTAAAAATATCTTGAGTTAACTGGTCGTTTATTTCTTTAATCAAACCATCTTCAATCGACGACAAGTTTACGGAACTGTCGTAATCGGTAAATCGTGTAAAGTCGGTTTCAAAATTTTGTTTTTTATCCTTCGTATTGGTAAACTTTACTTTTACCGTAATGGTTAATCGGTTTTTTGCAGCAGTTTCGTTTCCTTGTATGGCAACCGATGTTATTTGGTAATTGGTTATTGAGCCTTCAAACTGTAAATCGCCATTTGAAGTAACCAAGTTTAGGTTGGTTTGAGAAATAAAAATGTCTTTTAAAGCTTCGCTAAAAGTCTGGCTGTAGTTTACATTAGCCAAAGGAGCAAAATTTTGAAACTGCTTAACTGAAATGGTTTTTACATCTTCGGCAATAGAAGCCCCAGTAAACGAATAATTTACTTTACACGCCATTAAAGTTGTTAAAACAACCAACGTAAGGATGTATTTAGTTTTTTTTATCAATGGTCTAAGTTGTATTCTTTAATTTTTCGATACAAGGTTCGTTCAGAAATACCAAGCTCTGTGGCGGCATTTTTACGTTTTCCGTTGTATTTTTCTAATGCTTTAATAATAAACTCTTTTTCTTTATCGGCTAAAGATAACGATTCTTCAAGTACCTCTTCGTGTTGTGTAATATTATCAGGTTGCTGACGAATAATTTGTGGTTTATAAACTTGTTCTTGCTCGGTATTATCTGCTGCAATATGTTCGGTTTTAGCATACAATTGTTGCATGCTTTTTAGCAAGTTGCTTTTGTTTTCAGTATCAATGGTTGCAGCATCTTGGTTGTTGATAATGCCAAAAACAAGTTTTTTTAGTTCAATTACATCGCTTTTTAAATCGAAAAGCACCTTATACAAAATGTCACGTTCCGATAGCTCGCCTTTATCTGCTCCATCATATAATGCAGGTAAGTTGCTTGTCTTGTTGGTAGGTAAATATTTAATAATGGTTTCCGCAGTAATATTTCTGCTGTTTTCAATTACCGATATTTGTTCGGCAACATTTTTTAACTGACGAATATTTCCTGGCCAACGGTAATTGGTAATTAAATCAACGGCATCTTGTTCTAAAACAATAGTGGGCATTCTGTATTTTGCAGCAAAATCGGCTGAAAATTTTCTAAACAACAAATGAATGTCTTCTTTTCGTTCGCGTAATGGAGGTAAATGAATAGGCACCGTGTTTAGTCGGTAGAACAAATCTTCTCTAAATCTCCCTTTGGTAATTGCTTCTGGAATATTCACATTTGATGCCGCAACAATTCTCACGTTGGTTTTTTGCACTTTTGATGAGCCGACTTTAATAAATTCGCCAGTTTCCAAAATTCTGAGCAAACGAGCTTGGGTCGACATCGGTAATTCTCCAACTTCATCCAAGAAAATAGTTCCACCATCAGCAACTTCAAAATAACCTTTTCGTGCATCATGGGCTCCTGTAAAAGCACCTTTCTCGTGTCCAAAAAGTTCTGAATCTATAGTCCCTTCAGGTATTGCGCCGCAGTTTACTGCAATATATTTATTGTGTTTTCGTGCACTTAATTGGTGAATAATTTGTGGCATTACTTCTTTACCAGTTCCACTTTCTCCACTTATTAAAACAGATAAATCGGTAATAGCTACCTGAGTGGCAATATCTATTGCTCTGTTTAATGCAGGCGAAGAACCAATTATTCCGAATCGTTGTTTTATTTGTTGAGCGTCCATTTTAAACAGCTTTACCTATTAATGTTCCTCCAGTGCAACTATGAATGTGCACATTTACATAGTCGCCAATTTTATAATGTTCTTTTGGGAATACTGCTACCGTGTTTTGAGGTGTTCTACCTTGTAATTCATCGGCTGATTTTTTAGATATTCCTTCAACCAATACCTGAAAGGTTTTACCAACGTATCCTTTATTTCTTTCCAACGAATGTTTGTTTTGCAAAGCAATAATTTCAGCCAAACGTCTTTTCTTTACTTCTTCAGGTATATCATCTTTTAATTTACGTTGAGCCAGTGTGTTTGGTCTTTCTGAGTAAGAGAACATGTAACCGTAATCAAATTTTACATATTCCATCATGGCTAATGTATCTTGATGCTCTTCTTCTGTTTCTGAGCAAAATCCAGCAATGATATCTGCTGATAGAGAAACTTCAGGAACTATTCTTTTAATTGCATCGATACGTTGTTTATACCATTCTGAGGTATATCCTCTGTTCATCAATTCTAATATTCTTGAGTTTCCGCTTTGAAACGGTAAATGGATGTAATTGCAAATGTTATCGTATTTTGCCATTACATGTAAAAACTCATCAGTAATGTCTTTAGGGTGTGATGTAGAGAAACGCACTCGCAATAAAGGGCTAATTAAAGCAACTTGTTCCATGAGTTGTGAAAAAGTTACACACTTCGATTTTTCCTCATCCGTAAGGTTTTCGACTTCTTTTTTTAGACCTTCTTGTCCGTACCACAAATAAGAATCAACATTTTGTCCAAGCAGTGTTACTTCTCTATATCCTCTTTCGAATAAATCACGAGCTTCGTTTAAAATACTTTCTGGATTTCTGCTTCGCTCTCTTCCACGAGTAAATGGAACAACACAGAAGGTGCACATGTTGTCGCAACCTCTGGTTATGGATATAAAAGCAGTTACACCATTGCTCAATAAACGAACAGGGCTAATATCTGCGTAGGTTTCTTCTTTTGATAAGATTACGTTTACTGCCTTTTTACCTTCGTCAGCTTGATTAATTAAATTGGGCAAATCTCTATAGGCATCAGGACCAACAACAATATCGACCAATTTTTCTTCATCCAACAATTGAGATTTTACTCGTTCAGCCATACATCCCAAAACACCAATAATCATTTCAGGTTTCTGCTTTTTGTATTTGTTAAACGATTTTAATCGGTTTCGAACAGTTAATTCGGCTTTCTCTCGAATAGAGCAGGTGTTTACAAATACAACATCAGCTTCTTCTATATTTTTAGTGGTGTTAAAACCATTATCAGCTAAAATAGAGGCAACAATTTCGCTGTCAGAAAAATTCATCTGACAACCATAACTTTCAATATATAATTTTTTCTTTCCTTCGGCACTTGGTTCAAGAACTAAAGCACTTCCCTGAATTGATTCGTCAATAACTTTTTTAATATCTTCCATGTTGTTCTAATAAGGGATACAAAATTAATCAAATATTGTTTTTAATGACAAAATGACACGATTATTATGTTTTTGAGCCGATTATGGGAAATAGAGAATTTTTCAGTTTTTTTATATTATAAAATAATATAAATAAGTAAACCTTTTTCAATAATTTGGAAATCAACCATTTTATTTTATTTCTTTGCAGAATATTTTTTCAGCATAGAACTAAACTTAACCTATATATAATGATTAAAAATTTAGTTATCGTAGAGTCACCAGCAAAAGCTAAGACCATAGAAAAATTTCTTGGCAATGACTTTATGGTTAGGTCGAGTTTCGGTCACATCAGAGATTTACATGGAAAAAACCTATCGGTGGATATAGAGAATGGGTTTGAACCACAATACATTATTCCAGTAGATAAAAAGAAACTTGTTGCAGAACTTAAAAAATTAGCAAAAGAAGCCGAAACGGTTTGGTTAGCCTCCGATGAGGATCGTGAGGGAGAAGCCATATCATGGCATTTATTAGAAGCGTTGGAATTGAATGAAAACAAAACCAAAAGAATTGTTTTTCATGAGATAACTAAAAATGCAATAACTAAAGCAGTAGAAAATCCTCGTAAAATTGATAGAAACTTAGTTGATGCACAACAAGCACGTAGAGTGTTGGATAGATTAGTTGGTTATGAACTTTCTCCTGTTTTATGGAAAAAAATCAAACCATCATTGTCTGCTGGTAGAGTTCAATCAGTTGCTGTGCGTTTAATTGTTGAAAGAGAAAGAGAGATTCAAGGATTTGAGAGCGAATCAGCATTTAGAGTAATTGCTAATTTTATTGTTGCTGGAAATACGGTTTTGAAAGCTGAATTGCCAAAACGATTTTCAACAAAAGCAGAAGCAGAAACTTTCTTGAAAAGTTGTGCAAATGCTGAATTTGTTATTGAAGGATTAGAAACTAAACCATCAAAAAAATCTCCAGCGGCACCATTTACAACCTCTACGTTGCAACAAGAAGCAAGTAGAAAACTTGGTTTTTCTGTTTCACAAACCATGACAGTTGCTCAAAAATTATATGAATCGGGTAGAATTACTTATATGAGAACCGACTCTGTTAACTTATCAGACGATGCAATTGCAGCAGCAAAACAAGAGATAACACAATCATTTGGTGCTGAATATTCACAAGTAAGGAAGTTTGCAACAAAATCAAAAGGAGCACAAGAAGCTCACGAGGCTATTCGTCCAACATACATGAACGTACACACCATTTCAGGAGACCCTTCATTATCAAGGTTGTATGAATTGATATGGAAGAGAGCAGTAGCTTCGCAAATGAGTGATGCAAAATTAGAGAAGACTACAGTAAACATTAATATATCTACCAATAAAGAAAAATTTATTGCAAGAGGAGAAGTATTAATTTTTGATGGATTCTTAAAGTTGTATATGGAATCAACTGATGATGAAAGTAATGATGAAGATGAATCGATACTCCCTCCATTAAAACAAGGTGAAAAATTGCAATTGAGAGAAATTGTTGCTGCCCAACGGTTTAGTTTACATCCGCCAAGATATACTGAGGCTAGTTTAGTTAGAAAGCTTGAAGAGCTCGGAATAGGAAGGCCTTCTACTTATGCTCCAACCATTACGACTATCTTAAAAAGAGGATATGTTGTTAAAGAAGATAGAGAAGGAAAAGAAAGAACTTACAGTGTGCTAACCTTAAAAGAAGCACAAATCAAGGATGAAACAAAGAAAGAAAACTATGGAGCTGAAAAGAAAAAAATGTTTCCTTCGGATATTGGAACTATAGTAAATGATTTCTTGGTGGAAAACTTTAATAAAGTATTGGATTACGGTTTCACAGCAAAAGTGGAAGAGCAATTTGATGAAATAGCTGAGGGATTAAAAAAATGGAATAAGATGATTGAAGAGTTTTATACTCCATTTCATAAAACCATTGAAAATACGATGGAGAATGCCGAAAGAGCCTCTGGAGAACGTATTTTAGGAATCGACCCTGAATCCAAAAAAGAGGTGATTGCACGTATCGGGAAATTTGGAGCAATGATTCAAATTGGAAGAGCTGATGATGAAGATAAACCTAAATTTGCAAGCCTTCAACCTAGTCAAACTATTGAAAATATTACACTTCAACAAGCCTTGGAATTGTTTAAGTTTCCGAAAGTACTAGGGAGTCATAATGGACAAGAAATTGTTGTTGCTGTTGGAAAGTTTGGTCCTTATGTAAAATATGATAAGCTTTTCGTTTCAATTCCAAAAGATGAGGACATGAATAGTGTTACTTTACAAAGAGCTTTGGAATTAATTAGTATCAAGGAACAAGCCGACGCACCAATTGATAGTTACGAAAACTTACCAGTTCAAAAAGGAGTGGGCAAGTTTGGTCCGTTCATCAAATGGAACAACATGTATATTAGTGTAACTAGAAAATACAATTTCGATCATCTTACTTCTAAAGATATTGCTGAGTTAATTGAAGATAAAAAGAAAAAGGATATTGATAAAGTAGTTTACAATTGGGAATCGGAAGGTATTTCAGTTCAAAAGGCTCGTTGGGGACGATTTGACTTAATAAAAGGCAAAACAAAAATTGAATTACCAAAAGATATCGATATCGAATCGTTTGACTTAGCTAAGGCAAAAAAGCTAATTGAAGAAAAAACTCCTGCAAAAAAAGCTAAGAAAAAATAGAAGCCCTATATTTGGAAATAAAACTTTGAGTAAATGAATTTTTCTGATTTTTTCGAGCCAATTAATCTTAATCAAGGAGATTTAAATTTTAATTATTTGCCAAATAATTTTGTTAACTCCATTTCATTTTACGAAGGACAAGAATTAACAGATTACTCTATAGCTCTAATAGGTGTTGGAGAAGAAAGAGGTAGTTCGTTTAATGTCGGAACTGCTTTAGCACCAAACCACGTTCGAAAATACATCTATCGTTTAAACAAATTAAATGGGTCTGCTAAAATTATCGATTTAGGTAACTTAAAAATAGGCTCATCATTAAACGACACTTACTTTGCTTTAAGCTCAATAATTGAGGAATTAATAAAACTTAATATTATTCCTATAATAATAGGTGGCGGTCAGGATTTGACTTATGCAAATTTTTTGGCCTATAAAAACTTAGAACAAACCGTTAATTTAGTTTCTATTGACTCTCATTTTAACTTAGGAGAACCTGATCAAGAAATTAATTCTAATAACTTTTTAACAAAAATCATTTTACATCAACCTAATTTTTTGTTTAACTACAGTAATATAGGTTATCAAACTTATTTTGTAGATTCATCAGAAATTGATTTAATGGGTAAATTGTTTTTTGATGTTTATCGATTAGGACACGTTCAAAAGAATATTGAAGACGTTGAACCTATTGTTCGTAATGCAGATATTATATCTATAGATGTATCCTCTATTCGTCAGTCAGAATCTCCAGGCAATGCAAATGCTTCTCCAAATGGCTTTTATGGCGAACAAGCTTGTCAAATTTCACGTTATGCCGGGCTGAGTGATAAATTAACTTCTATCGGATTTTATGAAATAAATCCTGAATTTGATAATAATGGACAAACAGCCCACTTGGTTGCTCAAATGATTTGGTATTTTATTGATGGAGTAAATAATAGGAAGAAAGATTTCCCAGTTGGCTCACGAAAAACATATACTAAATATAGAGTCAACATTCAGAATGGAGAAAATGAGCTAATTTTTTATAAGAGTGATAAAAGCGAACGATGGTGGATGGATGTTCCATATCCCTCTCATCAGAAGATAAAATACGAGAGGCATTTGTTGGTTCCATGTTCTTATAAAGATTATCAAACAGCGTGTGAGGATGAAATGCCCGATAGATGGTGGCAAACTTTTCAAAAACTAGCCTGATTTTCAGTTATCAACATGAAATTAACAATTAAAAGTTGAAAAAGTTTTTGGAGAAAAATAAATTTTATTTATCTTAGCCGACTAATGTGAGTTAATTTGTATAAAAACTAAACAAAAAAACCCTTAATTAATATGAAGAAAATCATTCTTTCTTTCTCACTTTTCCTTGTTGGAGTAGGTGTTTATGCTCAGCAAGATGCACAATTTACCCAAAACATGTTTAATAAATTAAGTATTAACCCAGGTTATGCTGGTGCTAATGGTGGAATGTGTTTTACATTATTAAGTAGAACTCAATGGGCTGGTTTTGATGGAAGACCTCAGACTCACTTGTTTAGTGCTGATGGTTTGATTTTTAATAAGCATGGTATTGGATTAACTGTTTTCCAAGATAAATTAGGTATAGAGAGTTCATTAGTTGCTAAGGTAGCTTATTCGTATCACTTAACATTAGGACCAGGTTCTTTAGGTATTGGTTTAGATGCAGGATTATTAAGTAAGTCATTTGGCTCTGATTTTATAGCAGTTGATGACCCAACTTTAGATCCTTCTATTCCAAATGGAGGAACTTCTGCTAGTACTTTCGATTTAGGTTTTGGTTTGTACTATAATATACCTAATAAAATGTATGTTGGTATTTCTACATTACACTTAACAGCATCGGAGCTACAAGATGTTGCTAATGGTGGTGCTGGTGTAGGTGCACTTAATTATGCACAATCTCGTCATTATTATATTATGGCTGGTTATGATTGGGATATTTCTGGTGGTGCTCAGAAATGGGTACTTAAACCATCTATTTTAGCAAAAACAGATGCTGCATCAACTCAGTTGGATGTGAATGCTTTAATGATGTACAATAATTTACTATGGGGAGGCGTTTCCTACAGAGTAGAGGATGCAATCGCAATTTTAGCTGGCGTTAATATTCCTCAATTACCAGGATTGAAAATTGGAGCATCTTATGATATTACTACATCAACTTTAAGTAATTATAGTAATGGTAGTTTAGAGTTTATGATTAAATATTGTACAAACATATCTAAACCGCCAAAAAGAGAAGTGTATCACTCAGTAAGATTTTTATAATAAACGTAACTTAAATTTAAAATACACGTTGAAGTGCAGTTCGTCGACAACTTTAAACGACACTATTCTTTAAAAATATAACATAGAGTAGGTAAAACAAGGAGGTAAAATGAAACGAATATTAATATTACTAACAATTGCTATGGCTACTCTTTACTCATGTAGTAAAGGTAATGGCGAATTAATTGGAGTTCAAGATAGAGAGGAATGGTATCAACCAGATCCTTTTGGTATGTTGTTTATTCCTATGGGTAGTTATAATATGGGTCCATCTGATCAAGATGTTCCTTATGCGTTAACAGCTCAGTCTAAAACAGTTTCTGTCCAAGCATTTTATATTGATCAAACAGAGATTTCAAATAATGAATATCGTCAGTTTGTTTATTGGGTTCGAGATTCACTTGCTAGGAGAATTATGGCTGAGGAGATTGATGAAGAAGAATTTTCTATTTCAGAAAATGAATATGGAGAGGAAGTTGATCCACCGGGCTTAAATTGGTATGCTAAACTTAAATGGAATGAACCTGAAAATAGAGAAGTTTTGGAACCATTGTTTTATATTCCTTCCGAAAGATTCAATTATAGAAGAGAGATTGACGCTAGAAAGTTAATGTATGATTACTATTGGATTGACTATAAAAGAGCTGCACTAAGAGAAAGTAGAGATGCTACTGATCACCCATTTAGTATGGATAGATCAAAATTCATTATGCAAGATAAAATTAATGTTTATCCAGATACTTTAGCTTGGATTCATGACTTTACTTATTCATTTAATGAACCAATGACTCAAAATTATTTTTGGCATCCAGCATACGATGATTATCCTGTTGTTGGTGTTTCGTGGAAACAGGCTACTGCTTTTTGTATTTGGAGAACACAATTATTGAATACTTTTTTAATTGAAATGGGTTCTGAAATAGTAAACGATTTTAGATTACCAACTGAATCTGAGTGGGAGTGGGCCGCAAGAGGAGGGTTGGATTTAAGTCCATATCCATGGGGTGGACCTTATATTAGAAATAGTAGAGGGTGTTTCTTAGGTAACTTTAAACCGATGAGAGGTAATTACATTGATGATGGAGGTTTCCACACTGTAAAAATTAATTCTTATAATCCGAATGATTTTGGATTGTACTGTATGGCTGGAAATGTTGCTGAGTGGACAAGTAATGCGTTTGATGAGTCAGCTTATAATTTCGCACATGATTTAAACCAAGATTATACCTATGATGCAAAGGAGAATGATCCCCCAGTATTAAAAAGAAAAGTAATCAGAGGTGGTTCATGGAAGGATGTCGGTTATTATCTGCAAACATCTACAAGAACATATGAATATCAAGATACTGCGAAAAGCTACATCGGATTTAGATGTGTAATGACTTATCTTGGTCGTGCTAAGGATGATAATTTATAATAAATTGTAATTAATTAAAACCTATCTATATAATTAACTTTTAAAAACTAAAACTATGGGATTTGTAGAATTTTTATTTGAAACAAAAAAAGGAAAAACCATTATGGCCATTATATATGGTGTTGGTGGTGGTATTGTTATCATTGGTGCGTTATTTAAAATCATGCACTGGCCTGGAGCTTCTTTATTCCTTATCTTAGGATTGGGTGTTGAGGCTTGTATTTTCTTCGTGTCAGCATTTGAACCGCCACACATGGATTTAGATTGGACATTAGTTTATCCAGAATTAGCAGGAATGGAAGATGGTCATGGACATGGTCACGCTATTTCTAATAAACCAGTCACAGAACAATTAGATGATATGTTAGCTGACGCTAAAATAGGACCTGAATTAATTGAGAGTTTAGGACAAGGATTAAGAAAGTTGGGTGATAACGCAAACAAATTATCTGAAATATCAGATGCATCGGTTGCAACTTCAGAATATACTTCAAGTTTAAAATCGGCTTCTCATAAAGTTAGTGAATTAGCTGATACCTATGCTCAAGCTTCACAAGCTTTAACAGGATTATCTGATGCAGCTCAATCGGGTTCATCAACAGGTGAAGAATTACAAAAAATGGCCTCTACTTTAGAAGCGTTAAATAAATCATATGAAGTACAGTTAGCTGGTTCACAGCAACAAGCTCAAACAATGAATGCTATGTATCAAGGAATAAACTCTTTAATGACTAATTTATCTGATTCTGTTGAGGATACTAAACGTTATAAAGAAAATATTTCTGAATTATCAGTAAACTTAGCTAAATTAAACACGGTTTATGGCAATATGTTAACTGCTATGACTGTAAGATAAGAGCTTTTAAACTTAATTATTTATTTAACTTAAAAATATTCTAGATTATGGCTGGAGGAAAATTGCCACCAAGGCAAAAAATGATTGGTTTAATGTATTTAGTGCTTCTTGCTCTTTTGGCAATGAACGTTTCTAAAGATATTCTTGATGCATTTATTATTGTAAATGATGGTATCGAGAATTCTACAGCATCTTTTGGCGATAAAACCAATGCTTATTATGCTAAGTTTGCAGCAGCTGCTCTTGATAGTGAGTCAGCAAAACCTTTTAAAGAAAAAGCTGACAAAGTGAAAAAGATGTCAGATGAGATGTTTGATTATATTATGAATCTTAAGAAGTTTGTAGTTACTGCTACAGATAAGGTTCCTGATGGTTCTCCTGATTCTTTATACAAGATTAATAATGTTCAAAGTAAAGATAATTATGATGCCCCTACTTTAGCAATGGGTTTAGCTGAACCTGCTGCACCAAAAGATGGTGAATTTACCGCTGTTGAGTTACGTGGTAAATTAAATAAATATCAGGCTGATTTGTTGGATTTGTTTAAAGAAGACAAAGAAGTACAAGAGTCAATGAAGAAAATTCTATCTATCTTAGATACTGAGGATTTTGGTATGGTAAATGGAACAAATGAAACTTGGGAAACAGGAAACTTTTACCATGTTCCATTAGCTGCTGTTATTACTATTTTATCTAAAATTCAGTCTGATGTTAGAAATGCTGAGGCTGAGGTTGTAGCAAAGTTATACGAAAACATTGATGCTGCTGGTGTATCATTTAGTAAAGTTGATGGTTTTGCGTATGCTAAAAAGGCTTATGTAATGGATGGAGACTCTTTCGCTGCTCAAATATTTACTGCGGCTTACAATGATTTAGATAATCCAGAAATTTTTATCGGAGGATATGATAGCGCTGCTGTTGTTAAAGGTGAAACCGATGAAACTAAAATAATGAAGGGAACCAAAGGAGATAGCTGGTCTGCAGCTAAAAATGGTGGTTGGTATCAATTAAAAGAGGTTGAAGCTGGAAAAGGTTACCTTAAGATTAAAGAAGGAGTTGGTGTACATGAATGGGGTGGTATTATTAAAGTGAAAACTAAAAAAGGTCCAAAAATATATCCTTTTAGTAGTTCATTTGAAG
The DNA here is from genome assembly GCA_964398455.1 of uncultured Vicingus sp. Taxonomy (GTDB): domain Bacteria; phylum Bacteroidota; class Bacteroidia; order Flavobacteriales_E; family Vicingaceae; genus Vicingus. Next base: position 169,571 of record CAYNMR010000003.1, read on the forward strand.
TTGGTAAGCCATCAACTACTGTTGCTGCTGCTGCAATGAACGTATTTTATATGGGTATTGACAATCCTGTATCTGTATCTGCTCCAATGCCAAACTTTAAAGCTTCTGCTCCTGGTTTAAGAGCAGGAAGTGGTGCTGGACAATACATTATGCGTCCAACAAAAGTTGGTGACGTTAGTGTTTCTGTTACAGCTACTGATGATAATGGTAAAACAGTAAACTTAGGAAGTACTAAGTTTAGAGTTAAGAAAATTCCTAATCCAGTTCCATATATTGCTGGTAAAACAGGTTCTTGTACCATGTCTAAAGGAGATTTAGCGAATGGTGTAATCCAAGCTAAAATGGAAGGATTTGAGTTTGATATAAAAGTGATGGTTAGTTCTTTTAGCGTTGGTACTTCAGTAGCTGGTGATTATAAAGAAGTAAATGTTAATGGAAGTAGAATGGATGGAACTGCCCAGGCATTGATAAATAAAGCATCTAGAGGGCAACGTTTTTATGTAGAAAAAATGAAGGTTAAAATGCCTGATGGAACTACAAGAGAGCTAGCTAACATTAATATTAAAATTATTTAATAGTTAAGAAAGGAGGTTTATATGTTTCGTAAATTAGTAGTTGTATCCTTAGTTTTGTTTTGTAGCATACCGATGTTTGCACAGAATAAGGTATTGGATAAGCCTTGGATTAAAGAGAATACTCCAACAAGACGAGTTATTCCATACACACATGTTAGAGAAGCTGACGTAATGTGGCATAGAAGAATTTGGAGGGTTATAGATTTACGAGAAAAGATAAATCATCCTTTGTATTATCCTATTACTCCAATTCAAGATAGAAAAAGTTTGTATGACGTTCTAAAAGAAGGAATTCTTGAAGGTACTATTACAGCTTATAGTGATGCTGATGATGAATTCACTATCCAATTAACTAAAGCAGAAGCAAAGAATAAGATGGGTAGATGGAAAGAAAATAAGCAGTATGATGATTTTGGTGAGGAGATATTAGGTGCTGCAGATTCTATTTATGAAGATTTCTCATCTCAAGATATTGTTGAGTATAGATTGAAAGAAGATTGGTTCTTTGATAGAGAGCGTTCTATTATGGATGTTAGAATTATTGGTATTGCTCCTGCAAGAAATAATATTGACATGAGTACTGGAGAATCAAAAGGTAAAGAATTAATGTTCTGGGTTTATTTTCCTGAAGCTCGTTATGTGTTAGCTAATTATGATGTATTTAATCGCCAGAATGAAGCTGAGAAAAGAACATATGAAGATATCTTCTGGAAACGAATATTTAATAGTTATATCACAAAACGTTCTAACGTTTATGATAGAAATAACAAAGAATATTTAACAGGATTAGATTTGATACTGGAGTCTGACAATATCAAAGAAGATATGTTTAACATGGAACACGATATGTGGCATTTCTAAAAGATAATTTAAAACAAAAAAAGTCCTACATCGAGTAGGACTTTTTTTTTGAGGTCGCGGACGGATTCGAACCGCCGTAGAAGCTTTTGCAGAGCTCTGCCTAGCCACTCGGCCACGCGACCCTTAAAAGAGTTTACAAAACTAACAATTATTTTTATTTCCATCTTGTTTTAATATCGAACTTTGTGTATTAATTTTTTTATATGACTATTGATTTTAGAAGTGATACCGTTACTCGTCCATCGAATGAGATGTTGAAGTTTATGATGGAAGCCAAGGTTGGAGACGATGTTTTTGGTGATGACCCAACAGTTAATGATCTACAAAATTTATCAGCAAACCTTTTTAATAAGGAGGCGGCGTTATTTTGTCCATCAGGAACAATGGCAAATCAGATAGCGATTAAAATTCATACGAATTCACCAGGAGAACTTATTTGCGATGAATTATCGCACATCTATAAATATGAAGGAGGAGGGATAGGTTTTAATTCGGGATTAGCAACAAAATTATTGAAAGGAGATAAAGGCAGATTAACTGCTGATTTGATTGCTTCGGCAATAAATCCAGATGATATTTATTTTCCTGAAACACAGCTAGTGTGCCTTGAAAATACTTGCAATAAAGGAGAAGGAAGTTTTTATGATTTAAATGAAATAAAAAAGATAAGAAAACTTTGTATAAATAAAGGATTGAAGTTGCATTTAGATGGAGCAAGAATTTTTAATGCGATTGTAGAATCGGATTATACTTCGCAAGAAATTGGAGAGCAATTCGACACCATTTCAGTTTGCTTGTCAAAAGGATTGGGAGCACCTGTTGGTTCTGTATTAATTGGAAGTAAAGAGGATATAAATAAGGCAAAACGTATAAGGAAAATACTAGGAGGAGGAATGCGTCAAGCTGGATATCTTGCTGCGGCTGGTATTTATGCCTTAAAGAACAATGTCAATAGATTGAAGGATGATCATATAAGAGCAAAGATTTTAGCTGAGGAACTACAAAAGCTAGATTGGATTAAAGAAGTTTTCCCTGTTTATACTAATATTTTAATTGTAGAAATAATGCCTCATTTAGATATAAATCAGGTTATTCAAACACTAGATAACAACCATGTAAAAGTAGCTGCTTTTGGTCCACAACAGATTCGTTTTGTTACCCATTTGGACATTACCGATGATATGATTACGGAAACGGTAAGAACATTAAAAACATTAAATTTCTAAAATGATTCAAATACAAGATACTATAATTTCAGAACTCTTATTGGAAAAGAGGTTTGTGTGTAATTTAAATGCTTGTAAAGGAGCCTGCTGTGTTGAAGGAGATGCAGGAGCACCATTAGAAGAAGAAGAGTTAGAAGAGTTGGAAAATGTTTTCCCCTATGTTCAAACCTATTTAACAAAAGAATCTATTGAAGCATTAGAAACTGATTTATATACCATAGATTCTGATGGGGATTTTGTAACTCAATTGGTTAATGGAAAAGAGTGTGCTTTTGTGTTTTTTGATGAAAATAAAATCGCAAAATGTTCAATTGAACAAGCCTATTTAGACGGGAAAATTTCGTTTAAAAAACCAATTAGTTGTCATCTTTTTCCTGTAAGACTAAAGAATTTTAAGTCATTTACAGCAGTAAACTACGAAGAAATAGAAATCTGTAAAGATGCCTGTGATTTAGGTAAAGAATTAGGTGTAAAAACCTATCAATTTCTAAAGGAACCTCTGGTTAGAAGATTTGGTAAAGAGTGGTATGCAGAATTAGAATTGGTGGATCAACATCTAAACCCATAAATTATTCTTTTTCTACCCAATCTCCATGTGTTTTAATCAAGTTGATGAGTTCCTCGACAGCTTCTGATTCGGGAACATTACGTTTTACTACTTCTTTTTCTTTATAGAGTGTAATTTTACCAACCCCGGTTCCAACATAACCATAGTCGGCATCAGCCATTTCTCCGGGCCCGTTTACGATACAGCCCATAATACCAATTTTTACGCCTTTTAAATGGGATGTGACAGCACGAATTTTTGCTGTGGTTTCTTGCAAATCAAACAATGTTCTTCCGCAACTCGGACAAGAAATGTATTCTGTTTTTGAAATTCTGGTTCGAGTAGCTTGTAAAATTCCAAAAGCAGTATCATTTACCATTTTGTCACTTCCGCAGTTCTCTTCGGCAATAAAAATTCCGTCGCCTAATCCATCTACCAATAAAGCTCCAATGTCGGTTGAGGCGTGAAGTTGCAATTGCTCTGGAGTTAGATTTCCATAAGCTCTTCCAATAATTACGGGCGTTGTACAATTGTTGTTTATCAGTTCAATAAACAATTTTCGTTGCTCAGCCATACCATGAGTATTGTAACTATCAATCATTAATACAGCAGCAGCGTCAGTTTTAAGTTTGGTTATAAGTTCTGGGGTTAAATCGGGCAACGTAACATAAATTACATTCAGTTTGTCTGATAAATCAGTTGTGGTAAGATACGTTTTCGCATCAATAAAAGGGTAGCTGTTAAAGTTGTTTCTAACGGTTAACCATGTTTTGTGGTTGTAAATCAAACCCAATGTTCCAGGTACTTCAAAATCAATGGTTTTATCGCCTAAAAATACATAGTCGCAAGCCAGTTCGGTAATGTTCCACTTGTCTAATGGTACAGAATATTGATAACCCAAAGCAAAAAAGGATGCTGGGGTTATTTTCTCTTTCATACAAAAGTCAGTAACTACTCTTGGAACATTTGCTCCACCAAAATTTAACACTTCGTTGGTTTTACGTTTATTGTATTCAAAAGGAGTTAACGGATAGTTACTGATTTCACTTATCGGTTCGTGTTTGGTTCTGTTGTCATACCTTTTTACCAATTCTGCCGCGACAGGAATTTCAAATTCAGGGTCTTCGGTTAACGACACACGAATGGTGTCGCCTAAACCATCTTCTAATAAAGTTCCGATACCTACCGCAGATTTTATCCTACCGTCTTCACCATCACCAGCCTCGGTTACACCCAAGTGCAACGGATAATTCATGCCTTCAGCTATCATCGTTTCCACCAACAATCGGTAAGCTTGAACAACAACTAATGTGTTACTTGCTTTCATGGAAAGGACTATGTCATGATAGTCCAATTCTCTGCAAATGCGGAGAAATTCCATAGCCGATTCCACCATTCCCATAGGAGAATCGCCATAACGGCTCATAATTCTATCTGACAAAGAACCGTGGTTGGTTCCTATTCGCATAGCCGTACCATGTTCTTTACAGATTTTTACCAATGGTATAAAACGTTCTTTTAGGCGTTCTAATTCTGCCTGGTAGGTTTCATTGGTGTATTCAATGTTTTCGAATTTCTTTTTGTCGGCGTAGTTTCCTGGGTTTACTCTAACTTTTTCTACAATCCTAGCAGCAACTTCGGCAGCGTTTGGCGTAAAATGAATATCGGCAACCAGTGGAGTAGAGTATCCTCTTTTGCGTAATTCGGCTTTTATATTGGCTAAATTTTCGGCTTCTTTTATGCTTGGAGCAGTAATTCTAACAATTTCGCAACCAGCATCAATCATTCTAATGCTTTGTTCAACCGTAGCCATGGTATCCATGGTGTCGGTGGTAGTCATGGATTGAATACGAATGGGGTTATTGCCACCAATACCAATGTTGCCTACTTTTACTTCTCTTGTTTTAAAACGCTGATATTGGGTTAAGCTGTTGCAGTACATAAAAATATAATTTGTATGCAAAGTTAATTCAATTGCAATAGAATTTTACCGTTAACTCATTTTTTACTACCTTTAATGAAATGAATGTGTTAAATAAGAACATTTATTTTACTTTAGCGTAATAAAGTTGTATTAAACTATTCATTTTTATGAGATTACGTTGCTTTTTTCTGTTTATCATCGGTTGCGTTTTACTGGTTGAAGGGTACGGACAGAATGTTCCTGTGGCACAAAATGATACGTTTTACACCAATTACAATAAAGAAGCCTTGTTGTATAGGGCGAAAATTATTTTAAATGACTTTGATATTGATAATAATTTAAAAATTATTGATACCATTTCTTATGCTGGGTTAGGTTTAGTAGAAGTAACAAACTATAATGCTTTTTTAAAAGTTTTGACTATAAAATATACCCCTCCTGTTAATTTTTATGGAAAAGATAGCATAACCTATTATTTAACAGATAATGGAAATCCAACAGGTTACGACACTGCATTTATCTATATCTATGTTAAAAGAAAACCGTATGAAAATTTGGATGTAAATAACATTAATGCAACCATTCATAAAGATGTTTTGTTTGAAAGTGACAACTCTGTAAAAGGGTTTAATACTCCAAAAAATTCAGATTTAGGAACAATTTATGCGTCTAATCTTTGGATAGCTGGAGAAGATTCTAATGGGGATTTAAGGGTTTCAGCGACAACATTTAAGCAGTATACTAGTAAAGGAAATGGAGGTCCAATAATGGATTCGATCCATTATGATTATTATAACTACGAATGGGATAGAGTATGGAAAATTAATTATTCAGATATTGAATTTCATCAATCTAATTGGAATATTACTGGGTATCAAGCTGTCGAGGTTATAGCAAACTGGCCAGCTCATGGTGATACGACAAAAGGACAAGCTTTTTATTTAGCACCTTTTGTTGATGTGGATAATGATGGGCTATATAATCCTTTGATGGGTGACTATCCTAAAATAAAAGGACAACAAGCTATTTATTTTATTCAAAATGACAAACGAGATACGGTTAACCCCAATATTAATAGAATTGGTGTAGAAATCCATGGAATCGCTTATGCCTTTAATTGTTCGAGTGATTCTGCTCTTAATAACACGGTTTTCGTGAATTATAAGGTTTATAATCGTTCAGATTCTGTATTATATAATACTTATATTGGTTTATGGTCTGATATTGATATTGGAGGCTCGTATGATGATTATTTTGCAACGGACGTATTTAGGGGCTCATTTTATGGGTATAATAGAGATAGTTTTGATGAAGATTATTTAGGAGTTTTTGGTTATGGGAATTATCCTCCAGCACAAAGTGTAACATTCTTGAAAGGACCAAAACAACCAAGTGATGGAATAGATAATCCTTTAACGACAGTAGTACAAAATGCGATTGATTCTTTTGGAATACCATATCAAGGATTAGGTGTTGGTTTTGGTGATGGGATAATTGATAATGAATATCTTGGATTAACATATTTTTTAACTTATGAGATTGATTCTGTAACTCCAACAGATGAGCTAACCTATTCTTCGGATTATTATCATTACTTAACAGGCAGATTTTTTAATGGGCAACATATGACTTGGGGAGGAGATGGAATTCCTTTTTCCACAGGAGGAACAATTCCAACTAGTTTTATGTTTCCAGGAAATTCTGACTCACTTTTTTGGAGTACTCAGGGTGTAATAGCAACTCCAAATAATTGGACTGATGTAACAAGTAAAGATAGAAGAGGAGTTGGGTCTTGTGGACCATTTACCTTAATGCCTGATAGTGCAGTAGAATTAGATTTAGCTTTTGTTTTTGCTAGAAATTATACCGATACCAGTAATGTTGCAGCAGTTCCAATTATGCAAAACAGAATAGATGTAATTAGACAATATTTTAATGATGGATTTACCAATGAATTTTGCCCTGAGATATTAGTGGAAGAAGAGCCAATAAATGATAGTTTGGGATTAATTGTTCCCAATGTTTTTACTCCTAACAACGATGGGTTTAACGATAATTTTGTTCTATATATAAATGGGTCTCATTTGTTTGACAATATAAAAATAGAGGTGTTTAATAGATGGGGACATTCTTTAAGAGAAACAGCGTTTAATGCTTCAACCCTAGTGAAATTACCCACAACAAATGGTAAAAAACAACTGACTATTTGGGACGGAACCACTTCAACAGGAATAAAAGTCCCCGTTGGAACATATTATTATGTAATTAATTATCTTACCGTTGAAGGAGAATCAAAAACTGTTAAAGGTTTTTTAACCTTACTAAGATAGAAATCTAAATCATCGAAGAACTTAACCATCGTTCAGCTTTTTCAAAACTCATGTTGTTAGCTATTGCATAAGCCTCTACTTGGTCTTGACTAATTTTTCCCACTCCAAAATATTTAGCCTGCGGATGCCCAAAATACATTCCGCTTACTGCTGCTGTAGGGTACATTGCCAAACTTTCGGTTAACTCAATACCAGTATTTTTTTCGGCATCCAATAAGTTAAATAAATCGGTTTTTAACGTATGGTTCGGGCAAGCAGGATAACCTGGGGCAGGTCTAATCCCTCGATATTTCTCTTCAATTAAGTCTTCGTTGCTTAAATTTTCAGTATTCGCATAACCCCAAATTTCTTTACGAACTTTTTGATGCATACATTCAGCAAAGGCTTCTGCTAAACGGTCGGCTAAGGCTTTAATCATAATAGAGTTGTAGTCGTCGTGGTCGGCTTCAAATCTTTTGATGTGTTCTTCAATTCCAATACCAGTGGTTACTGCAAATCCTCCAATGTAATCTTTTACGCCAGATGTTTTTGGAGCAATAAAATCGGCTAAAGAGATGTTTGGAATACCAGTTCCTTTTTTAGCCTGTTGGCGTAATTGGTGAAGAATAGCTATACTTTTTCCGTTTTCATAAACCTCAATGGTGTCATCGTTTACGGTATTAGCTTCCCAAATGCCAATTACAGCGTTTGCTGTGAGCCATTTTTCATCAACTATCTTTTTTAACATTTGTTGAGCATCGGCAAACAGTTTTTTGGCAGCCTCACCAACTACTTCATCCGATAAAATGTTTGGATATCTTCCTGCTAATTCCCATGTTCTAAAAAACGGACTCCAGTCGATAAAATCAACCAACGTTTCAATAGGAAAATCGTTAAAGACCTGAACGCCCAATTGGTTGGGTTGGTATGGTGGTTCTGCTTTAAAATCTATTTTAAATTTATTATCTCGTGCTTCAGCAAGAGGTAGAAACTCTTTCGTAGCATTTCGTTTGGCGTGTATATCTCGTAAGTTCTGATATTCCTCTTTTATTTTTTTTACAAAAGCAGTGTTGTCTTTTGCTAATAATTCGCCAACAACAGGAACACTTCGGGAAGCATCCAAAACATAAACTGTTGGGGCTTTAGTGTAATTGGGTTCAATCTTTACTGCTGTATGAATTTTTGAGGTAGTTGCACCTCCAATCAACAACGGAATAGATAATCCTTGTCGTTCCATTTCTTTCGCGAAATAAGCCATTTCGTCTAATGAAGGAGTAATTAATCCGCTTAAACCAATAATATCAACATTTTCTTTAATGGCTGTTTCAATAATTTTTTCGGCAGGAACCATTACGCCTAAATCAATTACTTCATAATTGTTACAAGCCAAAACAACACCAACAATGTTTTTACCAATGTCGTGTACATCGCCTTTTACGGTAGCCATCAATATTTTTCCATTTCCTTTTGCTTGGTCAGTAGGGAATTTCTTCTTCTCTTCTTCAATGTATGGCAGAAGGTAAGCAACAGCTTTTTTCATTACCCTTGCACTTTTTACCACCTGAGGTAAAAACATTTTTCCAGCTCCAAATAAATCACCAACTACATTCATCCCATCCATCAAAGGACCTTCGATTACTTCAATTGGTTTGTCAAATAACTGTCTACATTCTTCGGTATCTTCATCAATAAATTCAACAATACCTTTTACTAAAGCATGCGAAAGGCGTTCTTGAACAGGAGCATTTCTCCATTCTAAAGCCACAGCATCATCTTTTTTAACACCTTTTACGGTTTCAGCAAAATCAACCAAACGCTCTGTTGCATGTGGTCTGCGGTTTAATAAAACGTCTTCAACTCTTTCTAATAGTTCTTTTGGGATTTCTTCATAAACTTCCAACATTCCTGGGTTTACAATTCCCATGTCCATACCTGCTTTTATGGCGTGGTATAAAAATGCGGAGTGAATAGCTTCCCTAACAGTATCATTTCCTCTAAAAGAAAAAGAAACATTACTTACTCCACCACTTACTAATGCTCCTGGCAAGTTTTCTTTAATCCATTTGGTTGCATTAATAAAGTCAACTGCATAATTGTTGTGTTCTTCTAAACCAGTGGCAACCGTTAATATGTTTGGGTCGAAAATGATGTCGTGAGCAGGGAAACCAATTTTCTCGGTAAGTAATTTATATGCTCGTTCGCAAATAGCAATTCTTCTATAAAAAGTATCTGCCTGACCTTGTTCATCGAAAGCCATAACAATAACAGCAGCACCATATCGTCTAACCAATTTTGCTCGTTCTAAGAAGGCTTGTTCGCCTTCTTTTAACGAAATGGAGTTTACAATAGATTTACCTTGTGTACATTTTAATCCAGCTTCAATAACCGACCATTTTGAGGAGTCAATCATAATAGGAAGTTTGGCGATATCAGGTTCAGAAGCAATCAAGTTTAAGAATTTGGTCATCACCATTTCCGAATCTAACATGCCTTCGTCCATGTTAACATCAATAATTTGAGCACCGCCTTCCACTTGATTTAATGCAACAGCAATAGCATCTTCGTATTTTTCTTCTTTAATTAAGCGTTTAAACATTAACGAACCAGTAACATTGGTCCTTTCTCCAACATTTACAAAGTTGCTTTCTGGACGAACCCACAATGGTTCTAGTCCGCTATAATTAGGAAGAGAAAGAGCTTCTTTTCTTTTTCTTGGAGGATATTTTTCTGCTACTTCTGCAATGGCCTTGATATGTTCGGGAGTTGTTCCGCAGCAACCACCAATAATATTAATCAAACCGTCTTGAATAAATTCTTCCACCTGACGAGCGGTTTCTTTTGCTGCTTCATCATATTCTCCAAATTCGTTAGGTAATCCAGCGTTAGGATAAGCACTAACAAAAAAGCTAGTTTTTTCTGCTACCGTTTGTATGTGTGGTCGCAATTGTTTCGCTCCTAAAGCACAGTTAAAACCAACACTTAACAAAGGCATGTGAGAAATGGAAATGAGAAATGCTTCTACTGTTTGACCAGATAATGTTCTGCCACTAGCATCGGTAATGGTTCCTGAAACCATAATAGGAAGCTTTTTTCCGCTTTCCTCAAAGTAAGTATCGATAGCAAAAAGTGCGGCTTTTGCATTTAAAGTATCAAAAATGGTTTCTACCAATAAGATATCTACACCACCTTCTACTAATGCTTGGGCTTGTTCTTTGTATGCTACAACTAGTTGATCGAATGTTACGGCTCTGTAGCTTGGGTCGTTTACATCGGGCGACATAGAAGCTGTTCGATTGGTTGGACCCATTGCTCCAGCAACAAATCGAGGTTTTGATGGATTTTTTTTGGTGTATTCATCAGCAATTTCTTTAGCAATTTTTGCTGATTGAAAGTTGATGTCGTAAACCGCTCTTTCTAATTTGTAATCTGCTTGAGCTATACTTGTTCCGCTAAAGGTATTGGTTTCAATAATGTCAGAACCTGCTTCGAAATACTCGGCATGAATGGCTTTAATAATATCAGGTCGAGTAATAGAAAGTAAATCGTTGTTTCCTTTTAATAAAATGGTGCTATCATTAAAAACAGTTCCTCTAAAGTCTTCTTCAGATAGTTTATAACGCTGAATCATGGTGCCCATTGCACCATCTAAAACTAAAATTCGTTTATTTAATTCGTCTGTTATTTTGCACATAATTAAAATAAAAAACCCCTTTTGTTTGATAAGCAGAAGGGGTTTACATCTATTTTTCTACTTATCTTTTCCCAATTGCTCAGGATAGGATTTAGCACCTTCCCATTAATTGGGGGTTGCCAAGGTTTCATAGGGCCTATTCCCTCCACCTTTCTTGATAATGTGTCAGCTGACACAACTAATCTTTTTAAGAACGAGTAGCAAAAGTATCTACACTTTTATTGATTTCCAAATTTTGTATGGAAAAATGTATTGATGATTGCTTTTGATAGAATAAAATTTGGAGGTTAAAACTCTGCATTTTTAGGTGTTCTTGGGAATGGTATTACATCTCTGATGTTTGTCATTCCTGTAACAAAAAGCATTAAACGTTCAAAGCCTAACCCAAATCCAGCATGAGGAACGGTACCGAATTTTCTAGTTTCCAAATACCACCATACGCTTTCTTCCGGAATATGAAATGTTTTAATCTTTTCTTTCAGAATATCTAATCGCTCCTCACGTTGCGAACCTCCAACGATTTCGCCAATTCCTGGGAATAGAATGTCCATAGCACGAACAGTTTTTCCGTCGTCATTCTGACGCATGTAAAAAGCTTTGATATTAGCTGGGTAGTCGGTTAAAATCACTGGTTTTTTAAATTCTTTTTCAACTAAAAAACGTTCATGTTCCGATTGTAAATCAGCGCCCCATTCATTAATTGGGTATTTAAATTGTCCTTTTTGATTAGGTTTTGAGCGTTTTAAAATCTCAATTGCTTCGGTATAAGTTAAACGAACAAATTCATTGTCTGCCACAAATTTTAATTTTTCGATTAATGGTAATGAACGTTGATCTTGAGGTTTTGATTTATCTTCTTCTTCCAATCGAGAAGCTAAAAATGCTAAATCTTCAGCACAGTTGTCTAAAGCATATTGAATACAGTATTTAAGCATTTCTTCAGCCAAATCCATGTTGTCGTTAAGATCATTAAAAGCAACTTCAGGTTCTATCATCCAGAATTCAGCAAGGTGACGAGTGGTGTTAGAGTTTTCTGCTCTAAAGGTTGGCCCGAAGGTGTAAACCTGCCCCAAAGCTAAGGCTGCTAACTCTGCCTCTAACTGACCAGAAACGGTGAGGTTGGTTTCTTTGCCAAAAAAATCTTCTTTTACATCAACTTTGCCTTGTTCATCTTTAGGTAAATTTTCTAAATTTAATGTAGTTACTCTAAACATTTCTCCTGCTCCTTCGGCATCCGAACCTGTTATAATTGGAGTATGGATGTTGTAAAATCCTTTGTCGTTAAAGAATTTATGTACAGCAAAAATCATTGCATGGCGAACTCTCGAAATTGCACTAAACGTGTTGGTTCTAAAACGTAAGTGAGCAATTTCCCTCAAGAATTCTAACGAATGTTTTTTTGGTTGAAGTGGATATTCTTCGGCATTTGCATCGCCTAAAATTTCGAACGATTTTACAATGATTTCAATAGATTGACCTTTGCCTTGAGATTCAACAACTTCGCCAACAACAGCAATAGAAGAACCTGTTGTAATTCGTTTTAGCTGTGTTTCATCTTCTTTCTCGAAATCAACAACTGCCTGAATATTATTAATGGTTGAGCCATCATTAACTGCAATAAAACGATTGCTTCTAAATGTTCTTACCCATCCTTTAACTAATACTTCGCTTCCAATTTCTGGATTGCTTATCAGGTCGCTGATTTTTGTTCTTTTCATTTTATATTGATTTTTCTACGCGAAATTAAATTATTTTTTATTGAAAATGATGTTTGTTGACTGTGAACTGGCAACTGTAAACTATTTGTTTGGATAGTTGATATCCATATCGAAGGTTTTTACCAATGTTATGAGGTGAGGATTTTTCTCGCTCATTTTAGCAAATTTTTCCATTGGTGTATAAGCCTTCTTTTGTCTTATATCCGCATTTATTTTTGTTGTAAGAGATAATTTGTAGTTGCGTAGTTCCTTTCTTAAAAAATCTAATATTTCCGTCTTACTTTCATTTACATCATCCTCAAGAGCTTTATTTTCAACTGTCATGTGAATCACATCTCCTTCAATTTCTGGTAAGTTTTCAAAAGCTGAAGCCAAACTGGAGAGTCCTTTTTCTAACAATTGATTTTTGTAAACGAACCATTTTTCACGAAACTGGGCTTCAGTAAAAGATTCTGTTGGTCGGTTGGAGGAATCCTGAATGAGAATTTCCTCTTCTTGCTTTTGCTGGGAAGTGGTTTTGTGTATCGAAATGCTTTGTGAAAAATTGATGGAAGAAAATCCTTTTAACGAAACGGTGGGTTTAGGTTCTTCTATTCTTGGTTCAATTTTCTTTTCTACCTCCGTTGTAAAGTTGTTGCTTTTAGCTTCGTTAACCAGATTTTTTTGTAAAGCAGCATTTGTTTCTCCTGTTTTTTGAATAGGAATAGTTGGAGTTTGTTTAGGTAAAAGTGCCGAAGTATTATTGAGCGGCAGGTAAATTATGGGCTTTTTTTTTTCGTGGTCAGGGTTGACCGAGCATAGTTGCATTAACATTACCTCAACGAGCAATCGTTGATTTTTACTGCTTTTGTAAGAAGTGTCAGCTTTTGATGTAGTGGTTAAGAAATCTACAAATTGAGGAGTTGAGCCTTTTAAGGCTTGTTGTTTGTATTTTTCTTTGATGTTTTCTCCTACTTCAAGCAAGGAAAGTGTTGCCGTATCTTGGCAAATTAATAAATTTCTGAAGTGTTCGGCTAATCCGTTAATGAAGTTGTGTCCATCAAAACCTTTGTTTAAAACATCATTAAAGATAAGAAGTGATTCACTTATTTTATGCTCAAAAATCGCGTCAGTAAGTTTAAAGTAGTAATCGTAATCGAGTATATTTAAATTATCAATAACGTGTTGGTAAGTAATGTTGTTTCCAGAAAAACTAACAATTTGGTCAAAGATAGACAGTGCGTCACGCAAGGCACCATCTGCTTTTTGAGCAATAATATGTAATGCATCAGTCTCTGCAGAAATGTTTTCCTTTTGAGCAATATTAGCAAGATGCGAAGCAATGTCTTCGATTTGAATTCGGTTAAAATCAAATATTTGACAACGCGAAAGTATGGTTGGAATTATTTTGTGTTTCTCTGTAGTAGCTAAAATAAAGATAGCATGTTTTGGTGGTTCTTCTAATGTTTTAAGAAATGCATTAAATGCTTGGTTCGACAACATGTGGACCTCATCAATAATATATACTTTGTGAGAACCTAGCTGTGGAGCAAATCTTACTTGGTCAATCAAATTTCTGATGTCTTCAACAGAGTTGTTTGAAGCAGCATCTAGTTCATAAACATTAAGCGATTGACCTTCATTAAAAGATTTACAAGATTCACACTCATCACAAGCTTCAATATTTTCAGTAATATTAAAACAATTGATGGTTTTTGCTAGAATTCTTGCACAGGTTGTTTTACCAACGCCTCTTGGTCCGCAAAATAAAAATGCTTGAGCAAGATGATCGGTTTTAATAGCATTTTTTAATGTTGAAGTAATAGACAATTGACCAACAACCGAATCAAAGGTTACTGGGCGATACTTTCTTGCTGATACAACGAAGTTTTCCATTACTAAATGCTAATGAACAAATATAAGTTTATTCAAAACGAACCACTTTAAAAAAATAGATTTGTTTTTAACAAGTTATAAAAAAAAGAGGCTGTTCGGGAAGAACAGCCTCTTTTACATCTATTTGTTAATTGTTATTGAACAACAACATTTCTTTTAACGATATCATTTCCTGATTTAATTTCCATTACGTAAGTTCCTTTTGCAAGGTTATTTACTTCAATTAAAGCAGTTGTTGAATTCACTTGAACAGTTTTAACTAATTGACCGTTTAATCCAAAAATTGAAACTACATCAATGTTTTTATCCGATTTCACGTTGATGTTGTTCGTTGTTGGATTTGGATAAGTCATTACAGCTATTTGCTCATTTAATTTATCGATGCTTGTAGAAACAGTTAAATGAACATTTACTTGAGACCATTCTTGAGCTGGGTCATTTGAGCCAATTTCAACAACAGATAAGTAGTTTCCAGGAGTTAAACCTGAGGTGTTAAAAGTTAAATCGATTTGTTGAGATTGAGCAGGAGTTATTGTTCCTGAAGTTGGAGAAACGGTTAACCATTTTTGGATGGTGTTTCCTATTAAATTACCGTAAATTGTTAAGTTAGCATCAACAGTAGCATTGTATTCGCTCCATCCTGGACCAGTAGAAATCCAGTTCACATCATCAGCAACTCTTGGCCCTCCATCTAAACCTAATGGATAAGTTGAAGCTAATGCATCACAAACATAACCGATCCAGATATCTTTTCCATCAATATATAATGGAGAAGGTAAAGTGATATTTACTAATTCACCCACACTTGATTGAAGAAAAGGAATGTTGTGTAACAATGTTCCTGGTCCTGGAGTGATATAAGATCCTCTTTCATAAACTAACAATGAGTAGTTAGACGCTTGGTCATTCAATTGAACATCTACAGAAACAATTTCTTGTCCGATAGCGTCAGCTAAATAGTTAGGTTTGAATTTATTTGCTGCCTTTACAGTTACATCAGCTGCAAAACCACCTAAGCCACTAAAGAATCCGCTTTGGTCATAAGTAATTTGAGATAGTGTTGGAGTTGTAGCAATGTTGTTAACATCAAAAGGATAGGTTGGGTAAGCAATAAAAGTCATGTTCTGGTCCCCATCGTTTGTAATAGTAAATTGTTCAGGAGCTTGTCCGTTAGTGAAAATATCAGCTACATTTACATTGATAGTTGGAGGAGTTAAAGGGGTTGCTAATTCTGTGTAAACTACATCATCAAAGTAATATCTTGGAGTTTGACCTGAAATTGCACCTCCATAAAAGTTAACACCACCTAATTGAGCTGCACCAGCACCACCACCTGCTTGTGTTGCGAATGGCCATGTGGCAATATGAACGCCATCAATAAATAATGCAGCAGTATCGTTGTCGATGTCAACATGGTTTTCAATTAAAATCCAAGTATCCATTGCGTGGGTAAAGTTAGTTGTAGCACCATTTGCTTCTAAATTCCCATTTCCATTATTTCCAAAATAAATTTCGTTTGCCCACTGATTACCTGGAGCTTCAAAGTGTTGTAAGTTGAAATAGCCACCAAATCCTGTAGGAATATAATAACGGAAAGACACATTGAATTTCCCACTTGTTTTATTGCCTAATCTTAAAATAACGTCATCCGAACTGTTCTGAATAAAAACAGAATTGGCACCATTAAATGCAAATGCAGATGATATTACAGCGTCTTCAGCACCCCCAGGAGCATTACTCCAAGTTGTAAATGGAAGTCCAGCTTGTGTTCCAAGGAAACCACCGGCAGTGTAAGAATCAAAATTGTTTGAATATAAAATTGTTTGTGCTTTTGTGGTTAGCGATAACGCTACCAACATTAAATTAATAAGTAAAAATCTTTTCATAGTATATTGTTTTGGTTTATAATAAATTAAGATGCAAAAGTAATACAAAAAGAGATAATAGAAAAATATTACTTTATTACTATAATCAATTAAATAATACCATAAAGTGAGCCACCTTTTTCGCCTAATTTATCTACTTTTTTTTCGATTTCAGGGTTTTTTATGAGTGGAGGAGCATGGTGAGGTTTAATTCGAGCATCGATAATTAGGGGTCCATTACAGCCCCAGTGTTTGTTTTTGGTGAAACTATTTACTCCGTAAATATCATTTGCAGGATTGCTCCGAGTAAAGGTAATCCATAAAAAGTTGTTCAGCGTTTGGCTTGTAAAGTCAACATCGTCAACTAATATGATGAGTTGTAAACCATCTAATTTTAATGTTTCTAGTTTCGAGCTTAAGCTTTCGATTTCTTTTGCTGCATTATCATATGTGGTGAATGATTGAAAATCTAACGCTATTACACCAAGCATTACTAATTTCCCATTTACAATTGGAGAATGAGTGATTAATTCCCTTTTCTTATCGCCCACTGCTGCAATTACAACCTTTGAACCTTGATTTATTCCTGTTCCGCTATAATCCAAAGTATCTATGGTCGTATTGGTGTAAAAATGTAAATCTCTTGCCCAATCTACTCGCTCTAAGATATGAATGAAGAAATCTTCAATATGGTGAGTACTTAAGTTTCTGTTATCTTCTTTGTTTGCAATAAATAAGTATTTTGCCAGACTTAATTGACCAAAACCTAATACATGGTTGGCAATGGTTAATAATTCTTGCGGTTGTTTTAGCGTTTGGTAAGGTGTGTATCGTTCACTTCCAATCGCTAACAATAAAGGATGAACTCCAGCAGCATCTACTGCATTAACTTCATGCAATCCAGGTATTTCTTTTGGAATGGCACTTCCGCTTATTTCGTGAATTAAAGCACCAAATTGAGTGTCTTCTTGTGGTGGTCGACCAACAACAGTAAAAGGCCAAATAGCATCTTTTTTATGATACACTTTATGAACCCTTAGAACAGGAAATTCGTGAGTTAGACTATAATAACCCAAGTGATCACCAAACGGACCTTCCGGTTTTGTTTCGTTAGGGTAAATCTCTCCAGTTATCACAAAGTCTGCTCCAGCAGAAAGTATATAGCCATCTTTTTCGATGTAGCGAAAACGGCGACCAGCTAAAGCACCAGCAAAAGTTAGTTCTGATAAACCTTCAGGAAGTGGCATTACTGCAGCAAGTGTATGAGCAGGAGACCCTCCAATAAAAATACTCACTTTTAATGGTTTGCCTAATTCGTTTGCTTTGCTTTGATGAACACCAATTCCTCGATGTATTTGGTAATGTAAACCAATTTCTTTATTGGTTTCATAGTCATTTCCGTTTAGTTGAACTCGATACATACCTAAGTTGGAACTGAAAATAGAAGTGTTGGTGGGATCAAGAGAGAAAACTTGAGGTAGAGTAACGAATGCACCGCCATCTTTCTCCCAACATGTTATTAAGGGAAGCTGGTCAATAGTTGTTTCGTTAAATAAAATTGGACCAGAGCTTACTTTTTTAGGTAATGATTTTAAAGCCAATAAGCCAGTAGAAAGATTTTTAATTGGCAATTTAATCGCTTTTATTGGGTTGTTTTTTATTTCAACCAATTCTTGAACTTTGTCAAAGGTGTGACGAAAAATAAATTTACTTCGTTCTAGTGTTCCAAAAAGATTTGATACTGCTTGAAATTTACAGCCTTTAATGTTTTCAAACAATATAGCAGGACCGTTGTTTTCGAAAACACGTAATTGAATGGCTGCCATTTCTAAATTTGGGTCAACTTCTTCTTTTATTCGAATAAGATACCCATGTTTTTCAAGGTCTTCAACACAATCTTTGGTGCTTTTGTAAATCATTTGGTTTAAGACTTATAAAGTTTCTAAAAACTTATAGGTCTATAAAATTAGTTAAAATAATCTTTCATTCGTTCAAAAAAACCTTTGTCCTTGCTTGTTGGATTTGGCTTAAAGTTCTCGGCATCTTTTAGTTTTTCTAGCATTGCTTTTTCCTCTTTTGAAAGTTTTTGAGGAGTCCAGATGTTTATATATATAAGAAAATCGCCAGTTCCATAACCATGAATGTTTGGCACCCCTTTTCCTTTTAAACGTAATACTTTTCCGCTTTGCGTACCTGGTTCAATCGTGATTTTCACTTTTCCTGTAACGGTTGGTATTTCAGCAGAAGTTCCTAATGCAGCATCGCAAAAACTTAAGTAATGGTCATAAAGCAAGTTGGTTCCATCGCGTTTTATTTTCTCGTGAGGAATTTCCTCCACCAATACAATTAAATCGCCTGGAATTCCATCCTTTGGACCTGCATTTCCTTTTCCAGTAACAGAAAGTTGCATTCCGTCTTCAACACCAGCAGGAATATCGATGGTAATTAATTCTTCTTTTCTGATTAATCCATCATGGTCAGCATTTGCTGGTTTTTTATCAATCATTTTACCGTCACCACCACAAGTAGAGCAGGGAGATGATGTTTGCATTTGTCCTAAAATGGTATTGGCAATTCGGGTAACTTGCCCTGAGCCATTACAAGCTGAACAAGTTTTTAAAGTAACACCTTCAGCATTAACTAATTTGTTTACTTTAATTTTCTTTTGAACACCATTAACAATGTCTTCTAAAGTTAATTTTACTTTTATTCTTAGGTTGGTTCCTTTTCTTACTCTTCTGCCGCCTCTTGCTCCACCAAAACCGCCACTAAAGCCACCTCCGCCTCCAAATGCACCTCCGAAAATATCTCCAAATTGAGAGAAGATGTCGTCCATGTTCATTCCGCCACCACCAAAACCACCATTTCCACCAACTCCTGCATGTCCAAATTGGTCATATTTTTGTTTCTTTTCAGCATTACTCAATACTTCATAAGCTTCAGCAGCTTCCTTGAATTTCTCTTCCGCTTCTTTATTGTCAGGGTTTTTGTCGGGATGGTATTTAATAGCCATTTGTCGGTAAGCTTTTTTTATTTCAGCTTCCGATGCATTTTTTGAAACACCTAATACTTCGTAATAATCTCTCTTGCTCATGGTTTATTTTTAACTGTATTATTGTCCAACAACAACTTTGGTGTAACGAATCACTTTTCCGCTTAATGAATACCCTTTTTCCAATTCGTCAATAATTTTTCCTTTCTGAGCTTCTGTTGGAGCAGGTATTTGTGTTATAGCTTCATGTTTTTCTATGTCTAATTTCTCCCCAATTGAAGATGGAAGTTCTTCTAATCCTTTTTGCTTAAGAATTTTTAAAAATTTATCGTGAATTAAAGCAAATCCCTCTTTTATGGCTTGAATATCTTCGATGGTTTGATTGGCTTTTTGAGCTCTTTCAAAATCATCAATAATGGGAAGTAATGCTTTCAACACATCTTCTCCTGCTGTTTTGTAAAGTTCAATCTTTTCTTTTTGTGTACGTTTTCTAAAGTTCTCAAATTCTGAATACAAACGTAGATAACGCTCACTCTCTTCCTTAGCTTTTTCTTCTTCGCTTAGTTCTTGTTGTTCGGAAGAACTCTCGTTTGTTTCTTCTGTGTTTTCAGTAACAACTTCTTCGTTTTGGTTGTCTTTTTCGTTTTCTTCAACTTTATCTTTCGTGCTCATAACTATAATTTTTTTACTGGGGATGGCAAAAATACTACCATTGTGGTTAAAAAAGTCATATTGGCAGAAAAATTATAATCCTACTATTTTGACAAGAAAAAAAGGCAGAAAGATAACTCTTTCTGCCTTTTCTATCAAATTGTATCTAATAATTACTTGATGTATTTCTCTAAAGCAGCTTCTAAAGCTGGTCCTCTTAAATTTTTAGCAAGTATGTTTCCTTTTCCGTCAATTAAAAAGTTCATTGGAATTGAATTTACACCATATTTTGCAGCACCTTCAGCACTCCATCCTTTTAAATCGCTAACATGGTATGGCCAAGCTAATTTATCTTGAGTAATTGCAGCTTTCCATCTGTTCATATCTTGGTCTAATGAGTAGCTGTAAATGGTAAATCCTTTTCCATTAGTAAAATTTTTGTCTTTGTATTTGTTGTATGCCGCAACTACTGCTGGATTTTCTCTTCTACATGGTCCACACCAAGATGCCCAAAAATCGATTAAAACTAATTTTCCTTTTAAAGAGGACAAAGCGATTACTTTTCCATCAGGACTTTTGTAAGCTAATTCAGTAGCTTTAACGCCAACAGCTGGTCCAGTTTGTTTTTTGTAAATAAATCCTGCTGTAATTAATAGAATTGCAGAAATAATGATGGTTGATTTAAATTTTTTGATGGTATTCATAAGTTTTATTTTTTCTTTTTTGTTAACGAAAATTGTGCCAGTTTATTATATATTTTAGTCGATGCGTTGAATGTCTGCTCCAATAGCATTTAAACGTGTGTCAATGTATTGATATCCTCTATCTATTTGTTCAATGTTTGAGATAGTACTTGTTCCATCAGCTGAAAGGGCAGCAATTAATAGCGCAACTCCAGCTCGAATATCGGGAGAAGACATTTTTGTTGATTTTAAATTAGTTGTTCTGTTTAAGCCAATAACTGTAGCTCGGTGAGGGTCGCATAAAATAATTTGAGCACCCATGTCTTTTAATCTATCAATAAAAAACAATCGGCTATCAAACATTTTTTGATGAACCAATACCGTTCCGTTTGCTTGAATGGCAGTAACCAAGATGATACTTAATAAATCAGGAGTAAATCCAGGCCAAGGAGCATCATAAATGGTTGGAATAGAGCCATCAATCATTCGTTGTATTTCATAATGTTTTTGTGCGGGAATATGAATATCATCTCCTTTTATAGACAGGTCGATACCCAATCGCATAAAAGTTTCAGGAATTCTTCCTAGCATATCTACTCTACAATTTTTAATAACAATGTTTGATTGTGTCATAGCAGCTAAGCCAATGAATGAACCTACTTCTATAAAATCTGGTAATAGTGTGTGAATACAACCTCCCATTTCCGTAACACCTTCAATGTGCAATAAGTTAGAGCCTACCCCAGTTATTTTTGCACCCATGCTGTTAAGCATATCACACAATTGTTGAAGATAAGGTTCGCAAGCAGCATTATAAATGGTTGTTTTTCCCTTTGCCATTACAGCTGTCATTACAATGTTAGCGGTACCTGTAACAGAAGGTTCATCTAATAAAATATATTTTCCTTCAAGATTGTCAGCCTTTAAGGTATAGAATCCAGCATTAGCATCGTAAGTGTATGTTGCTCCAAGTTTTTCAAAACCAAGGAAGTGAGTATCTAATGGACGAGCACCTATTTTATCGCCACCCGGTTTTGGCATGTAAGCTTTCTTAAATCTCGCTAATAGGGGACCCATAATCATGATAGAACCACGTAATGAAGCAGCACGTTGTTTAAATTGTTCGCTAAGTAAATAATCTAAATTGATGTTGTCTGATGTAAAATGAACAGTTCCTTTACCCATTCGCTCCACTTTTACGCCAAGTTCTTCTAATAAATCGATTAGGAAATTAACATCGCGAATATCAGGTAAATTGTGTAAAGTAACTTTTTCAGGAGTTAGAAGAACAGCACAAACAACTTGAAGTGCTTCGTTTTTTGCTCCTTGCGGTGTTAATTCTCCATTTAGTTTATTGCCACCTTTTATTTTAAATGTCCCCATTAAAATCTGCGTTTTTTCTGAAAATTTTTATTGTTTTTGTGGTTCTTGTTTTTGTGATTGGTGTTTGTTTTCTTTTTAACGTTTAAAGCAAGAATATCGTTTGTTTGCTCCAGTTTAAAGGAATCGTCGAGTTTTAATTGCCCTTTTGAAAGTAGTTTTAAGTCTGACACAATCAAATCATCATCAACTGATTCTCTATTCCAAGTAAGGTAAGATTTCTTCATTAGATTAGCAATAGTTTTAATCAATTCGGTTTTTTCTTCACCATCTTGCATTTCTATTGCCTTTGCTATAAAAACTTCAACACTTTTTCCGTAATGTTTGAATCGAATATTGCTTTGGGGGTATTCTAGAGGCTTTGGTTTTTCAAAAATCTTCTCTTTATCAGGATATGGATAAGGTGAATCTACATCTAATTTAAAATCAGAAATAATAAATAAGTGATCCCAAAGTTTATGCTTGAAGTCGACAATGTCACGCAAGTGAGGGTTTAATTGACCCATTACGTTGATAATGGATTGAGCCACTTTATTGCGTTCTTCACGGTCTTCAATACTTATAGCATGTTCAACCATTTTTTGAATGTTTCTTCCATATTCGGGAATAACCATTTGAGGTCGTCGGGTATTGTAGTCTTTTTCTATTGTAGTCATTTTGGTGTTCTATTCAGGTAAGTTTTGTTAGTTTTTCAAAAGTAATTAATTATTTACAATGTTTAGTTTGGCAAACTTTAATAACAATTGTTTTTTGCCAGAGTTAGTAAAGTTAATAGTTGCTTTACCATCTTCCAATTGTTCGATTTCGCCAATTCCAAACTTTTCGTGTGAGACTTTCATTCCGATACTTAGATTGAGTGTATCGGCACTCTGGGTAACGGAACTAGAGGTTAAATTGACCTTTTTAAGGTTCTTTGGTGGGAAAAAAGTTGCAGGTTTTGGTGGTTGTGTTGCTGTTTTTTGTGAGTAATATGTGTTGGTTTGTTTTTCTCTTGGAGATTTAAAACCAGTAGCTTGTTCGGTGTAGTTTTCGAGATTAGAATGTTTTGTAGAAGTGTTACTAAACATCAGTTCAAGATGACTTTCGTTAATCTCTTCTATAAATCTACTCGGTTCGCAAAAAATTAAATTACCCCATTTGTACCTACTTGCTGCAAACGAAAGTATGAGTTCTTTCTCTGCTCTAGTTACAGCAACATAGAATAATCGGCGTTCTTCTTCTAAGTCTGCTCTACTGGTTAACGACATTTGAGAAGGGAATAAATTTTCTTCCAATCCAACAATATACACATATGGAAATTCTAATCCTTTTGCGGAGTGGATGGTCATTAAAGTTACCTTATCTCTATCTTCTTCTTTTTCGTCATCAGCATTGGTTAGAAGGGCAACATCTTGCAAAAATTCAGCTAAACCTCTTGGTGTTACATCTTCTTCCAATTCATTCTCTGTTTCGGTAAATTCTTTTAATCCATTCAATAATTCTTGAATGTTCTCATATCTGCTAATACCTTCGGGAGTTCTGTCGCTGTATAAATCTTTTAACAAACCAGAAGTTGCAGCAATATCATTTCCTAGGTCAAAAGCATTTTTTATTTTTAGTTGAGAGGAAAAACTAGAAATCATAGCAACAAATTCACCTAGTTTAGTTTGAGTTCCATTGTTTAAACCAGTATTGTATTGGTTTGGATTGTTAATCACGCTCCAAATATCAATTTCATTATTGTTTGCTGTAATGGTTATTTTATCCAATGTTGTTCCGCCTATTCCTCTGGCTGGATAATTAATTACTCTTTTTAAAGCCTCTTCATCTTTTGGATTTACAACCAATCTAAAATAAGAGAGTAAATCTTTCACCTCTTTTCTTTGGTAGAATGATAATCCGCCATAAATTTTGTATGGAATATTTTTTCTACGCAGGGCTTCCTCCATTGCTCTCGATTGAGCGTTGGTTCGGTATAGAATAGCGAAATCTTTGTTTTTTGCCTGTTTAGCAAATTGAGTGTCGTAAATAAGGTTTGCAATTATTTTTCCTTCTTCATTGTCTGAACCTGCTTTGTACACTTTTATTTTTTCACCAAGTTCATTGTCGGTAAAAACATCTTTTTTAATTTGTTCTTTATTGTTCTCTATAATGCAATTTGCAGCATTTACAATATTTTTTGTAGAACGATAGTTTTGTTCGAGTTTAAAGGTTTTAACGTCTGGATAATCGTTCTTGAAATTTAAAATATTTTGAATATTTGCTCCACGGAAAGCATAAATACTTTGAGCATCATCACCAACCACACAAACATTTTGATAAACAGCTCCCAATTTTTTTACAATCAAATACTGAGAGAAATTGGTGTCTTGGTACTCATCAACTAAAATGTATTTAAAACGGTGTTGATACTTGTGCAACACATCAGGGAAATCCCTTAATAATACGTTTGTCTTATATAATAAATCGTCAAAGTCCATTGCTCCCGATTTAAAACAGCGGTCGTTGTATATTTGGTAAACCAAGCCTAGTTTAGGTTTTGCTGATTGAATATCTTCAGATTGAATAGTTGTATTACTTGCGTATGCTTGAGGAGAAATTAAATTATTTTTAGCTGCTGAAATTCTGTTTAGAACCAACCCGGGTTTATATACTTTTTCGTCTAAATCTTGTTCTTTTAGAATAGTTTTGATAAGATTTTTTGCATCTTGAGTATCGTAAATGGTAAAATTGCTTGGATACCCAATTTTTTCAGCTTCAGATCGTAATATTCTAGCAAAAACCGAGTGAAAAGTACCCATCCAAATGTTTCGAGCTTCTGCTGGTCCAACAATTTTTCCAATACGCTCTTTCATCTCTTGAGCAGCTTTATTGGTAAACGTAAGCGACAGGATATTAAAAGGGTCAACACCTTTATTAATAATATGAGCAATGCGGTAAGTTAAAACTCTTGTTTTTCCTGATCCAGCACCAGCAATAACCATAACAGGTCCTTCGGTAGTTTCAACAGCAATTCGTTGTGAGGGGTTAAGTTCATTCAAGTAATTCATAGGAAACAAAGGTACAATAATCCATATTTACGAATTACTATTGTTTATAAAAATACAAGAATGTAGTGCAACCAATTTTTTATTACAGGAGTCTTTTCTTAAATTTGTAACCAATAACATAAAGAATTGTTAAAATTTCTTTAAAACTTAAATATCTTGTCTAATGAATTATATTTTTAAAATTAGTCTTCTTTTCGGATTTGTTTTGATGTCAACTTTATCTTATTCTCAGGAATTTAGTAGTTCAGAAAAAATTTCTGATGAATTAAATAAAGTTGAGGTTGTTTTCAAGGAAATTGTAAATGTTCAATCTGCTGAGCTGATTATTTCAACTTTAAAGCAAATAGATGGGGTAAAGGAAATAGAATTGTTTTATCCATCAACAACCAATGGTTTTTTGTATGTTTCACCAAAAGTTTCAGCAAAGTTAATTATAGAAAATTTGGCTCTAATAAATATTGAATTAGATTCAAAGTCATTAAAAAATTAAAAATAAATGAAGAACTATTTAGTAATCTTATTTTTTGTGTTTCTTGCTTCTGTAGGAAATGTTAATGCTCAAGGTGGGGGGAATTGTTCTGCAGCAGCAGCGGCTCCTGTAACACTTCCTTTTTCAGCGTCAAATCAAACCAATTGTGGCATGGGTAATGCTTATACAGGTGCAAATTCTGTTGCTTGTGGCAATACGGTATATTTAGATGGGGAAGATATTTTATATGCTTTTACACCCACTGTGTCTGGTTTAATTAATATCAATGTAACTTCTGGTTCATCATGGGTTGGTTTATTTTTATATCAAGGATGTCCCTCAGGAGGAACATGTGTTGCCAATTCAACATCATCTTTAGGAAATCAATCTTTGAGTAATATCTTTGTTACAGCAGGTGTAACATATTATGTTGTTGTTGATAAATGGGTTACACCAACCTGTATTGCTACCTTTAATATTACCATTTCTGCACCAACTCCTGCACCAACTCCAACAGTTCAAGATTGTTTGGGAGCTATTGCGGTTTGTCAAAATGTTTATTCGGAGGCAAATGCCTATTCTGGAACAGGAAATATACCAAGTGAAATAAATTCAACAAATTCTTGTCTTGGCTCAGGTGAAAAAAATGACGTATGGTACACTTTTACTACTCAAACTGCAGGTAATGTATGTTTTACAATTGATCCAAATGTTAATAGTGATGATTACGATTGGGCAGTTTATGACCTAACAAGCAATTCTTGTTCTGATATTTATGGGAATACCGCTTTAGAGGTAAGCTGTAACTATTCTGGAACATCTGGAAATACAGGGCCGAATGGACTTTCTGGATCTCAAAATGAGCCTTGTATTCCTGTTCAAGCAGGAGAGACGTATGTGGTAAATGTTAGTCAATTTTCATCTTCAACAAATGGATATACTATTAACTTTGGAGCATCTACTGCTTCAATATTTGACAATGTTCCTCCTGCATTACAAGCTATTAATAGTTCAGTAACTTGTGGAATGTCATCTATGCAATTTAATTTTACAGAGAATGTTGTTTGTAGTAGTATCTTGCCATCAGATTTTACTCTTACAGGTCCAGGAGGTCCTTATACACTTTCTTCTGTAATTGGTTCAAATTGTAACAATGGAGCAAGTCAAGACAGGTATTTTTCTATCTCAATTACACCAGCTATTTTTGAGCCAGGAACATATTCGTTTTGTATGGCAAATACAGATAGTTCTATTGCCGATTTATGTGGTAATTATGCTTTGCCAGGTTGTTTAACTTTTGATGTTGTTTACCCAGTAGCATTAGCAGGATTAGATGATACCATTACTTGCTCAAACCTTATTGCTACTTTAGATGGGACGGCTTCTTCTGCAGGTACCTATAATTGGTTAAGTATAGGAGGTAATATTGTTTCGGGTCAGAATTCATTAACACCACAAGTAAATCAAACAGGTCTATATATTCTGGAGGTAAATACGAATGATTGTATTAGTAGAGATACTCTTGAGATTTTCCAAGATAGTTCTTTACCAACAGTATTAGCTGGTAATGATACAACATTAACTTGTGTTATTGATACTATTCAATTGAATGGATTTGTTTCGGGAAATAATATTGTCTATTATTGGACTGGACCATCAATTTTGTCAGGAGATTCTACTTTGACACCAATTGTCGATGCTCCAGGTTCTTATACTTTAACCGCTACCGATACTGTAAGTAATTGCCAATTGTCAAGTACAATTAATGTGATAGAGGATAGAGATTTACCCTATGTAGATGCTGGAATAAATTCAAACTTAACTTGTGTTGTTAGCTCAGTTATATTGAATGGAAGTGCTTCAGTGTCTGGAACAGGTTACACTTATCAGTGGACTGATTCTACTGGAGCTGTAGTTGCTGATTCTATTTATGGAGCGACGACAGTACCAGGAATATATACTTTAACAGTGTTTAATACACTAAACAATTGTTCGGCAACTGATTTTATTACTGTAAATATTGACACTCTTTTACCTATAACTTCTGCAGGAGCAGATACATCTCTTAATTGTTCTACACTTAATACAGGGGTTCCGGTAAATGGAACAGGTTCACAAACTGGAATGACCTATTTGTGGAGCACATCAAATGGTAATATTGTTGCAGGAGGAACATCAAATTTTGCATTAGTTAATGCTCCAGGAACATATACCCTTACAGTTACTAATCCAGTAAATGGTTGTGTAAATACAGACGATGTTGTTGTTGTAATAGATACTATCAAGCCGATTGCAAATGCTGGTGCTGATATGGTATTGAATTGTTATAATCCAACAGTAAATCTTGATGGAACAGCTTCTTCTGCAGGTGGTAATATTACTTATCAATGGACAGGTTCTTTTATTTCTGGAGGAGCATCAACCACAACCCCATCTATTAATGGTGCAGGAAATTATACTTTATTAGTAACTAATACCTCAAACATGTGTACCGCTTCAGATGTAACAGTCGTTACTTCAAATTTTGCTGCTCCAGGAGCTAGTGCGGGAATGCTTGATACAATTTGTTCTGGAGACACTTTGTTATTAAGTGGCACATCAAGTTCTGGAGATATGTTTGTGTGGACAACAACAGATGGAAATATCGTTGCTGGTGACTCCACATTAACACCATCGATAACTTCGGGGGGAACATATACTTTAACGACAATAAATTCATCTAATGGTTGTCAATCAACATCAGATGTATTTATTCAAGAATATGTAGTCTCAGCAATTATTTCTGCCGATCCAATTTCTGGACAAATGCCGTTAACAGTTAATCTCATTAATTTAGGTGTAGCGGATAGTTCATATTGGGATTTTGCAAATGGACAGACTTATGGAGACACAAGTGTAACAAGTACCACTAGTGTAATTTATGAAACACAGGGGACATACGTTGTTACTTTAACCTCATTTAATGGCCAGTGTTCTGCAACAACACGAATTACTATTGAAGTTTTTGGAACGTCTTTCCTAATTGTTCCAAATGTATTTACACCAAATGGTGATGGTAAAAATGATGTTTTTGAGTTTTTATCACAAAATATAACAGAGCTAAATTGTGTGATATTTAACCGTTGGGGAAAACAAGTTGCTGAACTTACTTCTGCTGATCAAACTTGGGATGGCAAAAACGGTTCGGATGGAACTTATTTTTATGTGCTAAAGGCAAAAGGATTGGATGATGTAGATTATGATTTAAAAGGCACAATAACCATGATTAAGTAATCAATAAAATTGTTATAAAAAGGGGCTTAAAGCCCCTTTTTTTGTTTATATTACTTTTTTATGAATATTCATCTAGATAATAATTTATATTTGGGTCTACATAATTATATTTGTTAAAAGCAACATTAAGATTTGGAAAGAAAAAAAGCATATTTAAATTTTGTCGATTACCTTTTAGCTCCTAATCAATTGACAAATGAAACTTTGTCAAGAAGATTTCCAAATCTCTCAGCAGAAAAGATTTTTAAGACTACAGGTATTAATTATAGATATAGTATTGGAATAGATGCTGTTGTTTCTGATTTTGCAGCATCTTGTGCAAATAATTTTTTTCAGCATCATCCTATCAAAAAAGAAGAAATTGATTTTCTAATATTTTGCACTGAGTGTCCTGATTATTTAGGTCCAGCAACATCTTGTATTGTTCAATATAAATTAGGGTTATCAACTCAAATAGGTACTTTTGATTTAGCCTTTGGTTGTTCAGGCTATACTTATGGCTTGTCAATGGCAAAAGCTTTGGTTGAAAGTGGAATAGCGAATAATGTATTATTTGTTACTGCCGATATTCCAACTACAGTCTTATCTAAAGATGATGAACAGTTACATTTTTTGTTTAGTGATGCGTCATCAACAAGTTTAATATCATCAAAAGAGGTTGGGTATAAAATTGGCGATTTTAGTTTTGGTACAGATGGCTCTGGTGCCACAAAGTTGATGTCAAGAAATAGTGCTTTTGTAGAGCCTAGAGACGCGGAGTGGTTTGCTGAAAATAAGAATGAAACGCTTTCTTTTGGAAGAATGGAAATGGATGGAGAGGATGTATTTAGGTTCTCATTAAGAGAAGTACCTCGACTAGTTCAACAGGTATTAGATAAGAATAAATGTATATTTGATAATATAGATTTGTTTATTTTTCATCAAGCTAGTAATATTATTTTAAAATCTCTTCAGCGGAAACTTAGAATACCTGACGAGCGTTTTTTTTGTAATTTAGCAGAAGTAGGAAATACAGTTTCAGCATCTATACCAATTGCATTAGAACAAGCAAGAGAAAGAAACATAATAAAACCAGGAATGAAAATAATGGTGTTAGGGTTTGGTATAGGATATTCATGGTCAGGAACAATTATTCAAAGTTAATAATATAGAATTATGATAAATTTAGATGAATTTACTAGGCTTTTAGAGCAAGAGTTTGATGATATGGAGCCTAATTCATTAATGCCAGAAACTAGTTATAGAGATATGCCAGATTTTAGCTCAATGCACGCATTGATTATAATTGCATTTATTGACAATCAATTTGATGTGCTTTTGACAGGGCAGGAGCTTAAAAATACAATAACAGTTAAAGATTTATATGATTTGGTTGTAACGAAAGTTAATGCATAGATGCCAATTTTTAAAGTTGAAAATATAGAAATAATTGGAATTTCTGCTTGTGTACCCAAACAAGTTGATTTTGTGAGTAATTATACACATATTACTGAACAAGAAAGAAAAATGTTTTCTTTTGGAACTGGTGTAGAAGAGCGACGAATTGCTCCAGAACACATTTGTACTTCAGATATGTGTTACGAAGCAGCTATTAAACTATTAAACGACTCTAAAATTCAACCAGAAGAAATAGATGTCATTATTTTCGTGTCACAATCTCCTGATTATTTTTTGCCCGCAACTTCAATTTTACTTCAAAATAGACTTAATTGCTCGAAATCTACTATGGCATTTGACATAAACTTGGGCTGTTCAGGATATGTTTATGGTTTGTCGGTAATTTCAAGTTTATTAAACATTCCAGGTATAAATAAAGGTTTATTGCTTTGTGGTGATAAATCTACTTTTGCTTTGAGTTATACAGATAAAAGTACCTATCCATTGTTTGGGGATGCAGGGACAGCTACGTTACTTAGTAAAAGCAGTAATAAAAAATCATTTTATTTCAATCTTCAATCAGATGGAGGTGGTTGGGAATCAATAATAATTAGAGGTGGAGGAACCAGACAAAGGTATAGTGATGAAGCGTGTAAGAAAGTGTTGGTTGAACCAGGAATAGAAAGAGGAGCATGTAATTTAGAGTTGAATGGGATGGAGATTTTTAACTTTTCGCTTCGTGAAGTTAAACCAAACGTAATTGCATTATTGGAATATGCTAAATGTGATTTGGATGAAATAGATTATCTAGTAATGCACCAAGCAAATAAATTGATGAACGAGTCTGTTCGAAAAAAACTAAAATTTCCTGTGGAGAAAACCCCATATTCTATACAGAAATATGGTAATACAAGTTCCGCTTCTATTCCTTTAACAATAGTCTCGGAGTTAAGTGGGGTATTAAAAAATAATCAGAAAAAGGTTTTAATGTCAGGGTTTGGAGTAGGGTATTCTTGGGGTTCTGTATTGATTGATTTAAGTAATATTACGATATCTGAGTTAATTGAAATAGAATGATAACAAATACACCTTTTCATATAACAAATAAAGTTATTCTTGTTACTGGAGCAACTTCTGGAATTGGTTCTCAGGTAGTGAAAAGTATTATTCAGATGGGGGGTAAAGTTGTTGTTTCTGCTAGAAATATAGAAAAATTAGAAGCGATAAAAAGTGAATTGGGAGAAAATATTATTCAAAGTATACCATGTGATTTGACAAAAGAAGAGGAGATAGAGTTTTTAGCAAATGAAATTAAAGCTATAGATGGTGTTGTTCATTGTGCAGGACTTGTTACACCATATCCAATTCGTTACCTCTCTTTTGAAAAATTAAATGAAACAATGCACCTTAATTTTTATTCATCAGTTGCCTTGATTGGTTTCTTGGATAGAAAGAAAAAACTACAAAAGGGAGCCTCTATTGTATTTATTTCATCCATCTCATCACAATTTCCGCATAAAGGAGGGAGTGCCTACGGGGCTTCAAAAGCAGCTTTAGAAACCTTTTCGAAGGTTGTTGCTCTTGAATACGCAAACAAAGGAATACGTTCAAATTGTATATCACCAGGAATGGTGAATACCCCATTATATGAGAAAGCATCTGAAGATGCTAGTCATGAAACTATGCAAGCACATATAGATAAATATCCATTAGGTATTGGTCAACCAGAAGATGTTGCAAACGCAGCAATCTATCTGTTATCTGATGCTTCGAGATGGGTTACTGGCACTAATATTATTTTAGATGGAGGAGTTTTACTTGGATACTAAAGTGGATATATCTGTTGTTGTTCCTGTTTTCAATGCTGAAAACAGCTTGGAAGAACTTTTTAGCAGAATACAAAATACCCTACAGGGTGTGCAAAATAACTTTGAAGTAATCTTTGTAGACGATTATAGCAAGGATAAAAGTTGGTTGATTATCCAGAAACTTAAAAAGATAGCTCCAGAATCAATAAAAGGAATTAGGTTATCAAGAAATTATGGTCAACACAATGCAACATTATGTGGGATTGGTCATGCTAAAGGCAATTTTATTGTTACCATTGATGATGATTTAGAATTTTCTCCTGAAGATATTCCATTATTGATGAATGAACAACAACGGACTAATGTAGATTTAGTTTATGGAGTAGGTAAGAATAAAAGAAAAAATGTTATTCGCAAGATTTCTACATCAATATATAAAAAAATTTCTCGGTTAAACCATGAAGATTATAGACCAGATGGTTCAAGTTTTAGGTTTATGAAGTCCAGTTTAGCAAAAGATATCTTAATTCACGGTCGTAATTTTTCTTTTGTCGATGAGTTTGTACTTTGGCATACTTCAAATATCTCAGCAGTTAAGGTTGAATGTAAAAAAAGTATAAATAAGACAACTCGTTATAATGCTTGGGGGTTGTTTATTTTAATTCGAGACTTGTCTCTGATATCATCAGTAGCACCACTAAGATTGGTTTCATTAATAGGATCTGTAATGGTTTCTGTAAATTTTATTTACGGTGTAGTAATCATAGTAAGAAAATTTATTTTTGCTATAAAAGTTGAAGGATATACTTCACTTATTGTTGCAATACTTTTTTCTTCAGGATTAATTATGTTTGGTATAGGTGTGGTTGCGGAATATCTTAGTAAATTAATAAAATTGAATTATAATCATCCATCGTTCAAGGAGCAAGAGATTATATGATTGTAGAACAGTATGGAATAAAATTGAAAAGAGTTACTCGAGATGATATTGAGTTGATTAGAAATTGGAGAAATCACCCTGATATTAGAAGCCGAATGGCTTTCAAGAAGCATATTACTAAGAAAATGCAGGAAGAGTGGTTTGAATCAATTGATAATAAGTTTAATTATTACTTCTTAATTGAGTATAATGAAAAATCTATAGGTGTTATTAACTCTAAGAATATCAATTTAAAGGAGATGTATGGGGAAGGTGGAATATTTATTTGGGATAAAGAATTAGACAATGAATATATAAGTGTGTTGGCTAGTTTATGTTTCTTGAATGCTGTTTTCTTTAAGCTCAAAATCTTCAACAAGTCCTTTGTTCAGATATTGAAAAATAATAGCAGAGCTATAAATTTTAACCGATCATTAGGATATGTATTGTTACCAAATCAAGAGAAACTCGATAATCAATACTATGTTCTAACAAAAGAGGATTATGAAGCAAAAACAATGAAGCTTCAAAAGGTGGCTGCTAAACTTTCGGGTGATTATGACCTCCCAAGAATAATAGGTAGTGTTTCTGATAAGAATTTAGCTGAGATTAACGAACTAATACAGTGTAAATAGATGCGTTTCATAGAACAATTCAGAGTTATTATTGAGAGTGCTACAGTTCAGAATGAGTTGAATTTTGTTTTAAATCAGTGTGTGAAGAAACCATTTATCAATTACTTTGGAGTGAATTATAATGATGATACTTTGGTGTCAGTTAAACTTTATTTTTCTTTTTTTCAATATCCAAGTGACGAAGTGTTTGAGCGTTTTAATGTATCAAATGAAGACTTGTTATTGATAAGAGAAAATTGGATGCCTTCAGAATCCTATGATTATATGCATCAAGGGTTGACCTTTGGGCTGAAGTGTTATTTAAAAGACGGAGAGATACAAGTTAATAAGTATTTTCACTTTAGGTCTCCTATAAAAAAGCAACTTAAACCTGATTTCATCAAAATAACCGATGTAGAACCAGATAACCATCCTGGTTTTTGTGTAGAATATCATCTTACCCAGAAGGAGTGTAAAGATTATTATTATTATTCGACCAAAGCTAATTTGGAGGTTCTATTAACCGAATTTGGTTTGCCTAAGGAAGAAGCTAGTAGAATATCATTAATTGAATATACTGAAAGTAACATTGAGAAGAAAATAAACATCATATACAACAAAGCCGAAGATATCTTGAATTATCTTAAAAATTCTGAAAATCAAAATATTATACAATTTAATAAATATTTATTTGATAAATATGGTTTATACTTCTTTGGTCCTGGGTTGAGATTTAAAAGCTCGACAAAAGCAATCTATTATGTGACTAAAAACTCCTTTTATGGCTTGTTTGAGGAGCAAACATTGAAGTTATTACTGAACTGAATTTAGTTATGAAATTGACAACTGATATATTGATTATTGGAGCTGGACCATCAGGTTGTGTAGCTGCTTTAACGGCGGAAAAATTAGGGTTTAAGTCAATTGTTCTAGAAAGAAAGTCTTTTCCCAGAGATAAGATTTGTGGAGATGGAATATTATTAAAGGATGTTAAAAATATTTTTGGAAGATTAGGTATAGATTTCAATCAATTTATTGGGATTGAGAATCATAGTCAGCCTCCATTTTTCAAAATCAATGATTCAAAACAGCATGAGTTTAACATTCCTATACCAACAGTTATTATAAAAAGAGAGGAATTTGATAATACTTTGTGGAATGCTGTTGGATTAACCAAAGACAATCTTAAATTCGATGATGCAGATGTAAAGTCAATAAATAAAGTAGGTGATGTTTATATTGTTGAGTGTTGTATTTCAGGGGAATTAACGGTTATTAATACAAAATACATTGTTGCTGCAGATGGATATTCGTCATTTGTTCGTAGAAATCATTTTAAAGGATTAAAGTTCAGAACAAGAGTCGCTAGTAGATTTTATTTAAAGACAGATGTGGAAATAGATGTTCCAACTTCTATGATTTTTGATGAAAAAGTATCGCCAGGATATTTTTGGTTTTTTCGAATTGATAATCTCACATTTAACACAGGTGTTTATCTTGCTGAAGATAATAATTCTGATATTTATGAATTACACCGAACTTTCTTGAAAAAATATTTTGATGCAGACTTACCAAAAGATGGTTTTAAAACATGGCCAATACCTTATAATGTGAAGTTGGACAATCTTGTAAAAGACAATGTAATACTTACGGGAGATGCTGCAGGGCTTTGTGACAAGATGTTTGGGCATGGAATTGATAATGCAATTACTTCTGGTTATTTAGCTGTATTGTCAATACATGATAGCAATAAAGCTACAATTAACTATCCTTTAGAGGAAATTTATAGGTATAATCTGAATATGTATATAGGAGATACTCTAAGGAAATCTGTTGATGCTTATAACCTTTTGGAAACCAATCCAGATAATTTTGTGAATGTTCTTAAACAATATGTTTAAAATCATTTTTTTTTATCCTTAAAAGGTATAAATTAGCGTTGTTAATAATATTTTAAGTTATGTTTTACGACATTAAAAGGTTTCCTCAACTAGAAATAATTAAAGAAAATTGTTCGATAATTTCTCAGGAATTGACTGATGCTATTCGAAAAGATGATAAGGTTAGGGCTATTTTAAATCCAGTAGATACGGACTTAGAACATTATACCGATTATTGGGTTAAAGACAATGGATTTCATTCTGATCAGACAGGTTATGATATCAGGAAGGGAGAATATACAACCATGGCAATTCTCAAAAAAGATTATACCATCAAACATTTTGATGTTAATGAATTGTTTCCTAAAACAATGAATCTCCTAAAATCCATTGATAATATTCATTATTCTGCATTTTTTAAAATGTACCCAAAAACCAAATTGGATGCACACACTCATAATCGTAGTCATTTAATTTTTCATCTATTATTGAATGATTTGGAAAATGGTGATTTTTATTTACGTTGTGGAAACGAGTCAAAAACACTTAAAAACAAAGGTGATTATATGATCTTTGATTATAGTAATGAGCATGAAAGTGCGAACAATTCGGATAGTGAAAGACTGCATTTTATCATAGATTTTAATCCAACAGAGAGATAGTTGCTTAATTAAAATATCCGTCTTCTAGCCATTTTAACCAAATTTCTTTGCTTGCTATGTTTAACAAGAAAGGATCTTCCATTTTTTCTAATTTGTATTTACAAATTTGATAACCAGTGTAAGGCATCTCTGGATTAGCAACATCTAACATTAACACCATTCTTGTTTCGTTAGAAAGATTCCATGCTTCATGGGTTTTACTGTCGTCAAAGGTTATCACTATGCCTTCTTCCCAACTGTGTTCTTCGTCTTCAATTTTAATTTTACAAAGTTCTTTCGAAGGAACTTTTAATGCCAGATGATTTCGGAGTACCATTCGAGTATAGCCTTTGTGAGGTTCTATAACCGTATTAGGTTCAAGTACAGAAAACTGAGCGGTAACCAATTCAGGTATTTTTTTGAGTAACTCAAAGGTTTTAGGACATTTATTGCAATTTTCTAAGTTTTTAATGCCAAAAAAAACAAACTCAAAGGTTTTCCACGCTTTTTCTGAAGTTGATTTTACGTAATGTGGGTGAGCAAGAAACCATTCGCTTTTTTTAGTTTGGTCGCTTCCATAGTATACATTAAATAATTCGGTTTGGATATCTTTCCAATTTTCTTCTAATAATTTTGTCCATTCGAAGAAATTGTATTTAAAATGAGAGGACTCCATATTCTGTTAGAAATTTAAAATTAAAGCATGAAAGTAATGAAAACTGACTAATTAATTTATGATTAATATCAATAATTGATATCTTTAGAAACTTTAATTTTAGGAGTTAATTTTTTTTATGCAACCTAGAACTTTTTATAATAGTAACGATTATGAATTTCTTACAGAATTCAGAGAGAATTATACACTTATAAAAGCCGAGTTGTTGTCTATTATTGATAAGCCCATAGAACCAAACAACTATTCCACATGGATCGGTGAACGTCCTGATTACTTATCAAACCCTATAGATAAGACGGTAGCATGGAAAACACTTACGTTTAGAATTTTTGGTATAGATTATCAGCCCAATAAGAATTATTGCCCGACAATTTCCAAATTAATAGATAAATACCCTTTTATTGTTACTGCCGAGTTCTCCATGTTGGAACCACAAACATCTATTCATCCTCATACTGGATTTACCAATAAATTGCTTAGGTCTCATTTAGGAATGGTTATACCAGAAGGCGATGCTGCTATTAAAATCGGAAACGACACAAAAAAATGGCAAAATGGAGAAGTATTGGTGTTTGATGATAGTATCATACACGAAGCATGGAATAAAACTGATGAACGAAGAGTGGTTTTTATGTTTGATTTTGAACCACAATTAGATGTTACAAAGGCAAAAGAAGTTTGTAAGGAAGTGTTGTCTAAAACAAATGATAAGCACCTTATGACAATTGCTCCTCGTGCAAAATGGTTAGAATGGTTAGAGAAGGGTTACTTCTTTTAAATTTAAGGAGATATGAGTAAAAAGATATATATAGGGCTAAACGATAATTTTCATGATCCATCCATTTGTATTTTAGACGAAAAAGGAGAATTACTTTTTGCGGAAGGTATTGAGAGATATTTACAAACAAAAAGAGGAATAGGTTGCCCACCAGATATGGATTTTTATTTTGAAAAGGTCATAGAAGAACTTTTTCCTAAGGATAAATATCATGTTTATGTGGCTTCATCTTGGACCAAAAAGAAGCATCTGTTCTCGAAGTATTTAGATTTCTTTGGGTTTTTCAATTATGATTCCAATTCATTGTTTAGAAAATTATTTAAACGATTAGGGGCTCACCGAAGTTTTCATTCAGGTTCATTGAGAGCTGCTGCGGCTCTTAGTCAATCTGGAGCAGGAGTTTTTAAACAGTTCAATAAATGGGATATAGATTCAATTGTAGAAAGAAAATATTATAATCATCATCTCACACATATTATTAATGCAATATCCGGTTCTGATTTAGTTGATGGAATAGGATTAGTAATAGATGGTGGAGGTGAAGCTACAGCTGTGAGTATTTATAAAATTCAAAATAGAGAAATTGTTCTAGTTAAAGCGATAAATACTACTTTTAGTTTGGGAGCCTTGTATAGTATTTGCACCAATGCGATTGGATTTTCTGCATATAAAGGAGAAGAATGGAAGGTTATGGGACTTGCCCCTTATGGCAAAATAAATGAATTGTTTGAAAACTATATTAAAGATATTTTTAGGGTAAAAGGCTATAGTTATACTACTAAAACCAAAATACTTGGTAAGTATATAGAGGAGTTAACAGCCTTTGTAATACAAAATAATATAACCAAAGAAGATGCAGCCTATACTACACAACAAGTTTATTTAGAATATTTGATGAACATAGTAGACTACTCACAACGATTAATTCCTAATCAGAAAAATATATTTTTATCAGGAGGGGCAGCTTTAAACTCTTCTGCTATGGGGGTGTTGAGTGAATCTGGAATATTTGAAAATGTAATTGTTGCCAATGCAGCTGCTGATGATGGAAACTCAGTTGGTGCTGCTTTTTTGGCTTTTAAAGAAGTAAACGGATTTTTCCCTGATTCATATCAAAACAGAAGTCCGTTTTTGGGTTCTGAAATAAATCAGGACTTATTAGAGAAATATGTTTTATCGTCTAAACTCCCCTTTAGAAAGTTAGACAATCCATCGCATTATGCTGCAGAGTTATTAAATCAAAATAAAATAATTGGTTGGATACAAGGACGAGCAGAGTTTGGTCCAAGGGCATTAGGCAATCGTTCTATTCTTGCTCATCCTGGTTTTGCTGAAAATAAAGATAGAATAAATGCTGCTGTAAAGTTTAGAGAGAGTTTTAGACCATTTGCTCCTTCAATACTTCATGAGTTTGGTGAAGAATATTTTAAAAAATACTCATATACTCCATTTATGGAAAAAACGCTAACTTTTAGAGAAGGAGTTAGGCAGAAAATTCCAGCAGTAGTTCATGTTAATCATACTGGCAGGTTACAGTCGGTAACAAAAGAAATGAACGAGAAGTATTATCAATTAATCGAGAGATTTAATGAACTCACAGGCATTCCTTTGGTGGTAAATACCAGTTATAATGTAATGGGAAAACCCATTGCTCATGATTTGCATGATGTAATGGCTGTATTTTTTAGTAGTTCTATTGATGCAGTAATTATCAATAATTATGTAATTGAACGAAAAGATTTAGGATGAAACTCTGGTTTTCTATATTTGATGAAAAACGTTATGTTGGAAATGAGCATGCTTTTTATAATTCTGACGATTATAAATGGGCTCAATATGTGCTAGAAAATAAGGATGTTATTATTAAAGAATTTAAGGATACAATAAGTACAGAAAGACTCTTTGATCCTTATTTCAATTATTTATTTTCAACTACTGATGGTGGATGGAAAACGGTTGGATTGAAATTTTGGTCGATAAACAATTACAAAAATCAAAGATATTTCCCTGAGATTACCAAAATAATAAATAATGTTCCAGGGTTAATATCCGCCTCTTTCAGTAAGCTTGAACCAAATAGTGAAATTATTCCTCACAATGGAGATTCTAATGGATTTTTTAGGTGTCACTTAGGTATTGAAATTCCAGGAAAATTACCAGAATGTGGATTCGAAGTGGAGGGCGAACAACGATCTTGGGGAAATGGAGAGTTGCTTATTTTTTGTGATGCTCTTTACCATAAAGCGTGGAATAAAACAGCTGGGGAACGATACATCATGATTTTTGATGTGATAAGAAAAGAATACGAACCACAACGAAATAAGCTTATTTCAACAGTTTTAGCGTCCATGTTTCTACAGAAAATAGGACTGATATTGCGTATCGGTTTAAACGAAGAATTTAATAGAA
Organism: uncultured Vicingus sp.; assembly: GCA_964398455.1. Taxonomy (GTDB): domain Bacteria; phylum Bacteroidota; class Bacteroidia; order Flavobacteriales_E; family Vicingaceae; genus Vicingus. Next base: position 209,741 of record CAYNMR010000003.1, read on the forward strand.
AAAAATTAAAACCAATGGTTTTTATTCTTCGACCTTTTGCTCGTTTGGCTGTTTGGTTTACCAACTACTTTAGAGTATATTAGTTAAAAAACTTGAAGTAATTTAACTTAGCCAAAACTCTCTTATATTTTACAGGCATAGTAAGATATGTTGTAACAACATAATAATCAATTATTGCTAAAAGAATATAAAATCGATCTTTTATTGAGAAAGAAACTTTTTTAGTTGAGCATTTGAAACCTAGAGGTATTGCAACACCTTTGCATAGGTAGTCAATTTTGTTTAGTTGTTTTTTGTCGAAAGCTTGTTTATATTCCCATTCGTTAATTTTATTTTGGTTAATTCGAGAGAAGCTACCGTAGTGATGTTTTATAAAAGTGTTGGTTTGTTCTTCTGATAATCCATATTCTTTAAGTTGTTCATGCAATAAATTTTTGTCGATTTGAATTGAAACGGGGGTAAGCTTTTTAATTGGTTCAATCTCCAAAAATTGTTCTATCTTTTCAATGCAGTTTTCAGTATTGTTTATTAAATCTTTGTATTTAATTATTAATTTTCTATCGTCAGGAATAGAAGGGTTAAGGAGAGGTCTCATTTCTAGAAACCACCGTTTTGCTTCATAAATATAGTTATTTCTAGCAGAACCAAATTTTAAGGAAGAATAAATGTTTGCCCTATGATTTCTAACCAAAAGTATAAATTTAGTTTCAGGTGATTCTAAGTATATTTTATCAATCAAATGATTGAAATTAATTTCTTTCTTTATGATGGCTTCAACTCCTTCTTTCTTATCAAATACTAATTCTTGTTTTTTATTGTAAGGAGATTTAATTTGTAAGTTAATTATTCTACAAAGCATAGAAAAATCTAAATCACCTTGATATCTTAAAATAGATTGGATTAAATCAATCTTAGAAGGTAACATAAATTCAAAATATAAGTGACTTTTTTTCTCTAAAGCGAAGAATAAATCATCTACTAGCTGAGTAATTGTTTGTTCATCAAAAAGAATAGTTTTTTCATAACTACTTTTTAGAAGCCAATAAACATTTAACTCTGATATACATAATAAACTAGGGTGATTGTTTAGAAGATTAACTAAAAGTGTGCTGCCTGATCGGTTTCTTGATAGAATATAATAAGTTTTTAGTTCATTTAGAACTAAATCTTGATTAGATTTCATTTGCTGTAATTCTTAGATGTTTATGTTTTACGTTGTATAATTGACGGGCTAAACTAAAAATAGTTGCACAACTATTGGCTTAATTTATATATCATTTTTGATAATTGTTATATATTTGTCTGATATAGAAAGAAAAGCAATGAATATTAATCTTAATAATTTTTCTAATAAAAAATATACGTGGATTATAGTTTTGATAACCTTCATTATTTATGGCAATTCCATTAACAATGAATATGCTTTAGATGATAATATTGTAGTAGAAGGAAATCAGATGGTAGCTAAGGGGATTTCGGGAATTCCTGAAATAATAACTTCGCGTTATTCAACAGACAAGAAACAATCATATGATTATCGCCCCATGGTGTTGATTTCATTTGCTATCGAAAAACAATTATTTAGCGGCTTACCAGAGAAGCAAACCTTAAAAGAAAAAAAAGCAAAAAATAAACTTACTCAAGCTAATATCAGTCACTTTATTAATGTGTTGTTGTATGCATTACTTTGTGTTGTATTGTTCAAATTTTTAGTTAAGATTCTTGAGAATTATAACATACTTTTTTCATTTCTTATTACGCTTGTTTTTTTAATACACCCTCTTCATACGGAGGTGGTTTGTAGTTTAAAAAATAGAGACGAGATGTTGATGATGATAGGAATGTTGCTTTCAATAAACTACTTTATTAATTATGCAAAAACAAACGAGCTGAAGCATCTAGGTCTTGGAGTTGTTTTTACACTATTTGCTCTTTTTTCAAAAAATAATGCGATGGCGTTAATTGCATTAGTTCCTGTGTTCCTATATTTTGTTAAAGTTAAACCAAAATATATTATAGTTGGCTACTTGTTAATGATTGTTCTTTATGTTGGTTTTAATAGTTTTCAAAAGGTAATCTTACCATCGACACAGGTACGTATTTTTGAGTATTTTGAAAATCCTTTAATGCATGAAGACTGGTCAATGAAAAGAATATCAGCTGCTTTGTATTGTAGTTGGTTTTATTTAAAAATGTTGATTTTTCCAAAGGATTTATCTTTTTACTATGGATATAACCAAATTCCGATTGCTACTTGGGACTTTTGGCAAGTTTGGGCTTCCTTGCTATTTTATGGTTCTTTAGGAATTTACGGATTATTTGCTTTTATAAAAAGAAAAATTGAAGGATTGGCTATTGTGTTATGGATAGGTTTAATGATGGGAGTTAATAATTCTTTAATTCTTTTGCCAGGTATTGTTGCAGATCGATTTGCCTTTGCATTTTCACTTGGTTTTTCAATGTTAGTTGTTTGGATTATCTTAAAATTGTTTAAAGTAGAGTTAACTAAAGATTTAAATAAGATTAGCTTGCCAAATGGTGCAGTTGTTTCCATTCTAGTTGTGTTTGTAGTTTATTCAGGAAGAACTATTGCTCGAAACCCAGATTGGCACGATTACATGACCTTATATTCAAATGATTTAGAACATTTAAATGAATCTGCAAAAGCACACGCTCTTTTAGCCAATACTTTATATCCTATGGTAATTAAGGAAATACAACAAAATCCAAGTTCGCCTCAAATTGCAAAAGATGTTCAATTATTAATTTATCATTTTAAGGAGTCAGTTAGAATAGACTCTACTTATGCAACAAGCTTAAACAATTTAGGCTCTGTTTATGTAAATTATATACGCGACTATAATCAGGCAATTAATTATTGTAAAAAGGCTATCGTTTATAATCCAAATTACATAGAAGCTCATTTTAATATAGCTTATTCATATAGTGCTATAAATAATTTTGATAGTGCTTATTTTTATGGTAAAAGATTAATAGAGATAGATCCTGATTACCTGAAAACATATGAACTTTTAAATGGATTACTATCTAAACACAATAAAATTAATGAAGGTATTAACGACTTAATTTTACTTGCAAATAAGTCTAAAAAACCTAAAAATATTTATGTGAGTTTGGCAAATCTTTCGTCCTTGAATGCTAATGGTAATTATTCAAAATCAATTGAATATTTTGAAAAAGCATATCAATTAGATAAATCCGATAAGGTGCTATGCAATCATCTTGCAAAATTGTATCAGTTTATGGGAGATAATCAAAAAGCAAATAATTATATCAACAACTGTAAGTAGATTATTATTTTTTTCGATATCCTCGTGCAACTTTTTAAATATTTTTTCGTCTAACGAGTTAAATTTGATTCTTCTTATCGATTTATTGTTAATTTTTATCGATTGAAATTATCATTTTATCCATAAATTTGGCTTTTTAAACTTCAATTACAAGAATAAATTATGAAAAATTTATCTATTAAAATTACCTTATCAGCTTTTATGCTTTCATTATCAATTATAGCTAATGCGCAAACAACAGAAAAAAAGGTTGAGCTAAAACCAGTGACGACGCCACTAAAAAAGGAATCCCCCAAATTTACAGCTTCTACTAGACCTATAAATTCTAATAATAGTGTAACTTTTACTAAAGTTCCTTCAAATAATGTAGGGATAAGAGGTAATGAAATTATTGGTGAAGGTCGCTATTTAAATTTTGATAAGCAGATTATGCAAAGATCTGTATCTGGAGAAATACCTTCTGGATTTCCTATGCATGTAAAAGGGCAGACGCAAGATGAGTATATTCAAATTATGTTAGATTGGGCTAAACAGCATCCTAATGAATTTAAACCTGAAAGCCATTATTTAGATTATGATCAAACCATTAAAGCAATGACAATTGATGGACAAATTCCTAATAATTTTCCTAAACACGTTGCGGGTCAAAGAAGGGAAGAATATCTTCTGGTAATGAAAGAATGGGCAAAACAAAACATTAATCTTTTTAAATCTGAATATTGGTCAACTATTAATAAATAGATTCCTCCTTTAGCAAAAAAAATCATCGTTATGAAAAATAATTACATTTTAGTATTGTCAATAATATTTAGTTTGTTTTTAACTCAAACCAAAAGTGTTTTTGGACAAGGAGCAACATGCGCTACTGCAGATCCATTTTGTACCATCAATAGCTATACCTTCCCTAATAATACAGGAACTTCAGCAGAAGGAGGTAATGATTATGGTTGTTTGTCTACTCAACCAAATCCTGCTTGGTATTATATGGAGGTTGATAATTCTGGTTTAATTGAAATAGGAATTTCTCAAGTGAATAATTCTGGAGCAGGTATTGATGTCGATTTTATCTTATATGGACCTTATGCCAATTTAGCAACTGCACTAAGCGATTGTGGTGGGTTAGGTAATCCAGGCAGTTGTTCTGGTGACCACAATTGTTCTGGAGAAATAGTGGACTGTAGTTACGACCCTGCTGCAACTGAAACAGCGACAATTCCTTCTGCTGTCAATGGACAAGTATATTTAATGTTAATTACTAATTATTCGAATCAACCAGGTCAAATTTCGTTTGAGCAAACTAGTGGTTCTGGATCTACAAACTGTGACATTGTGTTTCCTCCAAGTTGTGGTACAGTCGATTTTCATGCTGAGGAGAATGTGTCGCCTTATAATACCATAAGCCCCTTCCCTTCATCTATGACATGTGAGGATGATTGGATTTATTTAGTAGCTAATGATTCAGTTACTTCTGGAGGCTATATTACTCCTGCTTTACATTTTGAGTTTACACCTGCTAATGATCCTAATGATTATGTAAATGTATATTCTGGTGGTACAGGAGCACTAGGTTCGGGAACGTTAATAGGTAATTTTAACTTGTCGGATGGAATTATCTTAACACTTTATGGAGAGTATCTAAGTCCTTCTACTAATTATTATTTTGAGATTTGTGATGAAACTTCTGTTGATTATTTTGTTTACGATGGAGGCCTAGGTACAATTTATGCATCGGGAACTGAGGCGTCTGGAGCAGGTTGTACTCGTTACGGACCATACTCTCCGGCGGGTACCGCAGGTTGGGCTTCAAGTGCTCCAGGAGCGTCTATTGGAGCAAATGATGCAGGTTTAATGTATTTTGATCCTGTTGTTGCCGGTCCTGGTTCATACCAATTTCAATATACTTGGGATAATGGTGCAGGATGTGTAGATTCAGAAATTAAAACCATTACTGTTACAAATCCTTATTCTTTTACTAGCTTAACATATACCACTATTTGTAAATCTACAGGAGGAACGGTTAATCCTACACTTAATGGTACTTCAGGTGGTACTTATAGTTCAGGAACTTTAGGTGCGTCTCTAAATACAGCAACAGGAGTAGTTAATATTGCTACTGCTCCCGTAGGTACACATACTGTTAATTATTCAGTTGGCACTATGCCTTGTGGAGCAACAGGTTCAGGAACAATAACTATTACTGATGATCCTACCGTAACTCCAGCATCAAGTTCACCAACAGTGTGTATCAATACAGCGATAACAAACATTACCCATACCACCACAGGAGCAACAGGCATAGGAGCAGCAACAGGTTTACCAGCAGGGGTGAGTGCAAACTGGTCAGGCAACACCATTACCATAAGTGGTACACCAACAGCAAGTGGAACCTTTAACTACTCTATACCATTAACAGGAGGTTGTGGAACAGTGAATGCTACAGGAACGATTACCGTTACACCAAACAACACGGTAACCCCAGCCTCAAGTTCACCAACGGTATGTATCAATACAGCGATAACAAACATTACACATACGACTACTGGAGCAACAGGCATTGGAGCAGCAACAGGATTACCAGCAGGGGTGTCAGCAGGATTTGCTGGCAACACCATTACGATAAGTGGCACACCAACAGCAAGTGGAACCTTTAACTACTCTATACCATTAACAGGAGGTTGTGGAACAGTAAATGCAACAGGAACGATTACCGTAACACCAAACAACACGGTAACCCCAGCCTCAAGTTCACCAACAGTATGTATCAATACAGCGATAACAAACATTACCCATACCACCACAGGAGCAACAGGCATAGGAGCAGCAACAGGATTACCAGCAGGAGTAAGTGCAAACTGGGCAGGTAACACCATTACGATAAGTGGCACACCAACAGCAAGTGGAACCTTTAACTACTCTATACCATTAACAGGAGGTTGTGGAACAGTAAATGCAACAGGAACGATTACCGTAACACCAAACAACACGGTAACTCCAGCCTCAAGTTCACCAACAGTATGTATCAATACAGCG
>CAYNMR010000004.1:0-202110 GCA_964398455.1 uncultured Vicingus sp.
TGGTTGTTCCAAAACATACATTCGTAAAGGTAAAGCCTGCTGTAGGATTTGGAGTAACAATTATATTGATAGTAGTATCATGAACACAACTAGCGCCAACTGATACTTCTAAGTTGACTGGATATGTTCCTGCTGATGGAAACGAATGACTTGGATTTTGGGTAGTGTTATCAACTGTTCCGTTGTTGTCAAAATCCCAATTCCAGGTGTCTACTCCTGCACTTGAATCATCTGTAAAATTGGTTGCTAATCCAGCACAAACTGTAGGGGCTGTAAAGCTAGCTGTAGCACTCTGGCTAACGATTATGTTAATGGTGGTATCATGAATACAACTACCACCAACCGAAACTTCTAAGTTAACTGGGTATGTTCCTGCTGCTGGAAAGGTATGACTTGGGTTTTGGGTGGTATTATCTACTGTTCCGTTGTTATCAAAATCCCAATTCCACGTATCTACTCCTGCACTTGATGCATCTGTAAAATTAGTTGCTAATCCAACACAAACGGTAGGTGCTGTAAAATTAGCGGTAGCACTTGAACTTACAATTACGTTAATGGTAGTATCATGTAAACAACTACCACCAACTGAAACCTCTAGGTTAACTGGATATGTTCCTGCTGATGGAAAGGTATGACTTGGGTTTTGGGTAGTGTTATCTACTGTTCCGTTGTTGTCAAAATCCCAATTCCACGTGTCTACCCCTGGACTTGAGGCATCTGTAAAACTGGTTGCTAATCCTGCACATACTGTTGGTGCTGTAAAGCTAGCTGTAGCACTCTGGCTAACGGTTATGTTGATGGTGGTATCGTGCATACAATTACCTCCAATTGAAACTTCTAGGTTAACTGGGTATGTTCCTGCTGATGGAAAGGTATGATTTGGATTTTGGGTGGTATTATCAACTGTTCCGTTGTTATCAAAGTCCCAATTCCAAGTGTCTACTCCAGCACTTGAGACATTTGTAAAATTGGTAGCCAATCCTGCACAAACGGTAGGGGCTGTAAAGTTAGCGGTAGCACTCTGATTTACAGTAATATTAATAGTGGTATCGTGAGGGCAATTTCCACCGACAGAAACCTCTAGGTTAACTGGATACGTTCCTGCAGCAGGAAAGGTATGACTTGGATTCTGAGTTGTGTTATCAATTGTACCATTATTATCAAAATCCCAATTCCAAGCATTACCACCAACCGAAGAATTGGTGAAGTTAGTGGCTAATCCAACACAAACAGTAGGGGCAGAGAAATTGGCTATAAGTGCTGGCGGTTGTGAAATAGTGACATTTCCAGTGACCGAACAAGAGGCGTCTGCATTATCAGTAACTGTAACATTATATGTTCCTGCGGTAAGATTAGTTATGTCTTCAGTAACAGCACTATTGCTCCATGCGAAAGAATATGTCGAACTTCCTGATGTGATAGTTAAATTAGCAGATCCATTATTTTGACCATTACATAATACATTAGTTGGAGTAATAGAAATAGTAGGGGGAGTACAAGTAGGAGTTGGACAATCCATAACTCCAGATATACCATTAGATAAAATGGTAACATTACCATTACTGTCTACTACTCTAATCATGTTTGTGGTTGAACTGGTTGTATATTGATAATCATTATCAACTGCTGTCCACGAAGTACAACTCCCAGAATTTACAGTACTACATACAGACCATGTATAACCAGGTGTTCCTCCATCAACGTTTAGATTAGTTCCATCATAACAAACTCCTAAGGTACCACATGGTGCAGGAACTACTGATTGGAAACAAGCCCATTCTCCCTGATATTGTTGTAAACCACCACCTGTATTTACATTAGAAGTAGAACCTGATATAGTGACAGAAGTGGGAACAGCATCAAACAAAATAGTAAATGTATGACACTCAATAGGATCCCCATAATCAATAAATTCGGCTCCAGCGACTTGATTGGCCCAATTTCCATATTGAGCAGTAGTGGCTGAAATGGTTGAGAAATTGATGGTCATTCCTGATGATTGACCTGTTAGTGAGGGGGTGCTTGTACCAACGATATTAGCTCCAACAGATTGGATGAAAACTCCATAAACACCATTGTTATCAGCAGCACTATTACTAGGAGAATCACATAACTGAAAGGTTACCGCAATATTGCCTTGATAGCAAGATGTAGATACAGCAGTAACCGTTGTTTGATCACAAGCTAAACTTAATGTTTGAATTCCTAGAATAAATATTAAACCAATAAGAAGATTTATATACTGTTTAAAGAAAAGAATTCTTGCTTTCATAATTTTCTATTTTGTTAATATTATTTTTTTTGCAGAAGGAGTATCATTATCTATGATTAATAAATAGATGCCACTATTGTTAATTTTTAAGAGGTCAAGAATAACATCTTTATCGGTTGTATTCTCTTCTAATTCTAATTGCCCTAGACCGTTAATTAATTTTATATTATGGCGTTCTTCTTTTGAGAATTTAATCGTTAAATAATTTGTAGCTGGATTTGGAAAAATAACAAATTCGTCAATGATAGATTGTTTTAAAATAGTTGTAGATAATTCATAAGTAAGAGAATCTGATATAGTAATAAGGTAGCTATCATTTATATTTTGAGCATTGTATTCATTTGATCCACACCAAATGGATGAAAAATTCTTTCCACCTACAAATATGGTAGTATCTAAAACCACAAATTGTTTAGATTGAACTACCCCTGAAGCATTTGTAGATTTTACCCTATAATGATTAATTAATTCACCATCTGTTTTCTTTAATTTTACAAGTAGAGGTTCATTATTTCCATTAGGGGTTACCAAAGTACTATTGATTGAAAATCCACCACCAGCATCAGATAATACAATGGGATCCTCATTGTAATCTATTTGTAATGATCTACCAATGTCATTATCAAAACCACCATAAGATTTTATCCAAAGTATATTTCCTAATGAATCGTAGGAAGAAACAAATACATCATATAATCCTTCTGATAAAAGTGATGAAGAGTTTGGAAAGTTTATTAGATTCTCAAATTCACCAGTTACAAATACTTGACCTGAAGGAGTAACATCAATTCCATATCCATGAACCTCACCATTTCCTTCAATTGTTGTAATCCACTCAAAAACTCCTGTATCAGTATATTTAGCAATAAAGGTGTTGTGATTGCCATTGCTATTAGGCAATAAATTCCCTTCAACAACGGCATTTAGCCCGTATAGTCCACACACATAGATATTACCTAAACTATCCTGAGCAATACCTTTGCCTTCGGTATTATTTCCATTAGATTCTTTAAACCAATCCAATTGATTAGTCCAGTAATCGTATTTCATTAAAAAATAATTAAACCCATTTAATGAAGTAAATGAATTGTTGTCAATATTGAGGTATTGGTAATAATCTCCAGAAAGCAATAATTTTCCGTCAGAGTCAATCTCCATGTCTGAGATTCGCATGTTATAAGCATTAGGAGAAAAACTATTAATGTAATTGCCTAAGGTATCATAAGTTACAATAAATGCAGCAGTTTGACCATTATTAAATAAGGTGTCATTTTCAATAATTAGAGTATCTTTAAAATACCCAGCAGCATAAACAATATTTTCATGAACTGAAATAGCTGTTATGCCATCTATTCTATTGCTTCCCCAAGATTTTGCCCAAATTATATGCCCATAATTATTCGTTTTAGCTAGAAATACGTCGCTACCAACTCCGCCTGCGTAAAACAAATCAATGCCTGATAAGTTGATGTTAGCATTAAATGTTCCACCATAGTATACTGCTGTTTTTGACTTTGCTAAACATTCTGTTGTACTTGATGCAGATGAAATGGGAGTAATATAGCTATAACAATTTTGACTATTCATATTAAGAATAGAACCAAATAATAGAACAACAAGTAGAAACCTATGTTTTACCAATACTGTAGAATATATGTTATAGGTCTTTATAAACACAATTTTTTAAAGATTAAATTTAATTATTAAGACATACTAAAATAATATTGGTTGCCTTAGTGATAAATTTTTGTTAAATTCAATAAAAAATGTTAAATTATTTACTAATTACACGTGTCTATCCTAAAAAATATTTTGTATTTTTTGAGCGGTATTATCTAAATTGGTTCTGTATTTCCCAAAGAACCACACCAACACTTACCGAAATGTTTAAGGAGTGTTTTGAACCAAATTGAGGTATTTCGATTACTACATCGCAATGATTAATAACGTCTTGGTCTACACCACTAACTTCATTGCCAAACACCAATGCCCATTTTTCGTTACGGTTTACTTTAAAATTATTTAAAAATGTACTGTTTTCGGTTTGTTCAACAGCAGCAATTTTATAACCTTGTTGTTTGAGTTGTTCAATGGCTTCAAGTGTTGAGTTAAAATGATTCCAATTCACCGTTTCGGTAGATCCTAAAGCTGTTTTTTGTATGTCGCGATGCGGAGGTGTAGCTGTAATACCACACAAGTAAATTTGTTCCATTAAAAAGGCATCAGCCGTTCTAAACACCGAACCAATATTGTTTAAACTTCTAATGTTATCCAATACAATAGTAACAGGAACTTTTTCTACTAATTTCATTTCATCAGCACTTATTCTGTTCAGTTCGTCGTTTTGTAGCTTTTTAAACATATTAAATTGTGTGTTTTTGGTTCGAAATTACCAAAAGGGTAAGAGTATATCAACAATTGCGTAATTTCTGTTTAAAACTAATGCTTAAAAAGAAGGCTATTTTTTGAGCATTAAAGTAAGTTTGTGTTAAACACTAAAAAAACAACTATTGGCAACACCAAAAGATACCGAAACCCCCTTGATGAAGCAGTACAATGCTATTAAGACTAAATATCCTGATGCATTGTTGTTGTTTAGAGTGGGCGATTTTTACGAAACTTTTGGTGCCGACGCCGTTAAAACAGCCAATATTTTAGGTATTGTGTTAACCTCACGAAACAATGGTGGTTCTAAATTAGAGTTGGCAGGTTTTCCTTATCATTCGCTAAATAGTTATTTGCCAAAATTAGTTCGTGCAGGTTTGCGTGTTGCCATTTGCGACCAATTAGAAGCTCCAAGTAAGGAAAAGAAAATTGTAAAACGTGGCGTTACCGAATTGGTTACTCCAGGTGTTACTTTTAATGACCAAATTCTCGACCATAAAAGCAATAATTTTTTAGCTGCAGTACACTTTGATAAAAATTCGGCAGGGGTTTCTTTTTTAGATATTTCTACAGGAGAGTTTTTGGTTGCACAGGGTTCTACTGAATATATTGATAAACTGTTGCACGGTTTTAAACCTACCGAAGTACTTTTTCAGCGAAACAACAAAAAACAGTTTACAGAATTGTTTGGTAGTAGTTTCTATACCTTTTGTTTAGACGATTGGGCTTTTACCGAAGACTTTGGTAGAGAAACTTTACAAAAACATTTTCAAACCAACTCGCTAAAGGGCTTTGGTATTGAAGATTTTCCTCTAGCAATTTGTGCCGCTGGAGCTGCATTGCATTACCTTTCTGATACTCAGCATGACAAGGTTCAGCACATTACTAGTTTATCGCGTATTGAAGAAGATAAATACGTTTGGCTTGATCGTTTTACCATTCGTAACTTGGAGTTGATTTATTCGCCAAACGAAAATGCCAGAACATTAATTGATGTGTTGGACAAAACCATTTCTCCAATGGGAGCTAGAATGTTGAAACGCTGGGTAACACTTCCGTTAAAAGAATTAAAACCCATTCAAGATAGATTAGCAGTGGTTTCTGAGTTGGTAAATCATGCGGATTTAAAAGAAAAATTATCCAATCACATTAACGAAATTGGTGATTTAGAACGATTGATTTCAAAAGTAGCTACTGCTCGAATTAGCCCGAGAGAGGTAGTGCAATTGCGCTATGCTTTGGAAGCCATCAATCCTATTAAGGAACTTTGTTTGGCTAGTAAAAATGAATCGCTAAAATTGATTGGTGACCGATTAAATCCTTGTTTGGTAATTGCAGCTAAAATTGCAAAACAAATTCAGGAAAATCCACCAGTTTTAATTCAAAAAGGAAATGTAATTGCTGATGGTGTTAATGATGAGTTGGATGATTTACGTAAAATTTTAAACTCAGGAAAAGATGCACTGCTGGAAATTCAGGAAAGAGAAATTGAAAACACAGGGATATCGAGTTTAAAAATTTCGTTTAATAATGTTTTTGGATATTATATAGAGGTTAGAAATACCCACAAGGATAAAATTCCTGAAGGGTGGATTCGTAAGCAAACATTGACTCAGGCAGAGCGTTACATTACCCAAGAATTAAAAATTTATGAAGATAAAATTTTAGGAGCTGATGAAAAGATTTTAGCATTAGAAACCCAGTTGTTTAATGATTTAGTATTGAGTTTGGCTGATTACATTGCTCCTATTCAATTAAATGCAGTATTGATTGCACAATTGGATTGTTTGTTGTCGTTTGCTACCAATGCGTTAGAAAACAATTATACCAAACCAGAAATTAATGATTCGAAAATTATCGACATCAAAGATGGAAGGCATCCAGTTATTGAAAAGCAATTGCCTATTGGCGAAGAATATGTTGCCAACGATATTTATTTAGACGATAAATCGCAACAAATAGTAATGATTACTGGTCCGAACATGAGTGGTAAATCGGCTTTGTTGCGACAAACAGCTTTGATAACCTTGATGGCTCAGATAGGAAGTTTTGTTCCAGCAAAACACGCTTCCATTGGTTTGGTGGATAAAATTTTTACTAGAGTAGGGGCTTCCGATAACATTTCGCAAGGCGAATCTACTTTTATGGTAGAGATGAACGAAACAGCAAGTATTTTAAATAACTTATCCGATCGTAGTTTAATTTTGTTGGATGAGATAGGTAGAGGAACAAGCACTTATGATGGTATTTCTATAGCGTGGAGTATTGCTGAATATATTCACGAGCACCCAACAGCAAAAGGTAAAACGCTTTTTGCCACGCATTACCATGAATTGAACGAAATGACCAACTCGTTTAAACGAATCAAGAATTACAACGTGTCGGTTAAGGAAATCAATAATAAAATTATTTTCTTAAGAAAGTTGGTGGAGGGAGGTAGCAACCATAGTTTTGGAATACACGTTGCTAAAATGGCAGGAATGCCTAAAAAGATGTTGGACAGAGCCAATGAAGTATTGGCAAAATTAGAAGCATCGCACGCAGGGCAAACTACTGAAAAAGTGAAAACAAACAACAAAAAAATACCTGTAAACGTAGATGATTTTCAATTAAGTTTTTTCCAACTCGATGACCCTGTTTTAGAAAATATAAAGGAAGAACTCATCAACATCGATATCAATACCTTAACACCTGTTGAGGCTTTGATGAAACTGAACGAGATTAAAAAAATGGTCGGAGGGTAGAAGTTGGAAGATTGAAGCCCGAAGCCCGAAGTTGGTTATGAGAGTTGGCTTCCCCTCTTTAGAGGAGCAGGGGGTGTAATAAAAAGATATTTTTTTGAGAGACACAAACAAAGGTCGATGGTTTATTTTTTCTTCAATTCAAACAAGTCTGTTCGTCGGTCTTTCAGGTTTCTAACACTACCGAATTGATTTAGTTCACGAAGTAAATCAATATCAACATCAGCAATCAAAATCATTTCTGTGTTTGGAGTAGCTTCTGCTTTTATTCCATTGGCTGGAAAGGCAAAATCACAAGGAGTAAATACCATCGATTGAGCATATTGTATGTCCATGTTGTGTACTTTAGGTAAATTACCTACACTACCAGCAATGGCAACATAACACTCGTTTTCAATGGCTCTTGCTTGAGCACAATTTCGAACCCTTGAATAGCCATTTTGAGTGTCGGTTAAAAAAGGAACAAATAAAATGTCCATTCCTTCATCGGCTAACAAACGACTCAACTCTGGAAATTCTGAATCGTAACAAATTAAAATACCAATTTTACCACAGTCTGTATCAAAAGCTTGTAATTTATTTCCACCTTGCATTCCCCATACTTTGGCTTCATCGGGTGTTACATGTAATTTTTCGTAACGTTCCAAAGAACCATCTCGTCGGCATAAGTAACCAACATTGTAGAGTGTATCGCCAATCATTTCAGGCATACTACCAGTTATGATGTTGATGTTGTATGAAATAGCAAGATTAGAAAATTTCTGTACAATAACTTCAGTATGTTTAGCTAATTCTCTGATGGCTTCAGGTTCGGTTAAATGATTGTTTTCTGCCATTAATGGGGCGTTAAAGAACTCTGGAAACAATGCAAAATCTGAACGGTAACCCGAAACAGCATCGATGAAATATTCAACGTGTTGCATCAATTCTTCTAAGTTTTCGTACGGTCGCATTTGCCACTGAATCAAACCTAAACGAACCACTTTTTTATTAATAGATGGTTTCTTCCTTTTCTTTTCGTAGTAAAGGTTATCCCATTTTAGCAATACAGCATAATCATTAGAATCTTTGTCGCCTACTAGATAATTTTTCAAAATTTTAGACGGATAAAAATCGTTAGAAATTTGAAAATTAAAAACGGGATCTTGAATTTCTTTTAACCGTACTTTCTCTATGTATTCTTTTGGAGTTAATTTGTCGGCATACTTATGGTAATTAGGAATTCTGCCTCCAAATGCAATTCCTTTAAGGTTTAATCTCTCACAATGTTCTTTTCGGTAATCGTATAATCTTCGAGCTAAACGTAAACCTCTAAATTCAGGTTTGATGAAAACATCAATTCCATAAAGCATATCACCATCGTTATCATGTGTATCAAACCTAAAGTTTCCCGTTATATCTCGATAAGTATGTTTGTCGTCAAAATCTTCTGAATTTACAATAATGGACAAAGCACAACCAGCTATTTTATTGTTGGCTTTAATTACAATTTGTCCTTCAGGGAATTTATCAATTAATGTTTTGATTTGATATTCTTTCCAATAGGCATCAGGCATACTAGAGTATGCTTCAATCATGGCTTCTTTCAGTTCTTGGTAATCATCTAGGGTTAAGTAGCTTAATTCTATATTTTCTATTTCTTGCATAATTTTTTGTTAAACTAAACTTAATTGTAGTTTAGTTGAAGTGTAGTAATTGCTTTATTTTTTGTTCTTTTTCACGTCTTTGAAAAGAGTAGGTGGTTGAGTTAGTGTCTAACACCTTATACATTTCGAGTACTTTTATTAAAATGGATTCGCCTTTTTTTCTATCTAATTCTAAGGAATGATTGCCAATTTCAATATAATATTCAATAATCGTTTCGAGTTGAGGAGGAGAGAGTTTTTTTTCATTTAGATAATGTTCCAATTCTTGTTGAGAAAAATCTAGCATGATGTTGAAATCTATATCAAGTTCTTCTTTAAACTGTTTGTTGGTGTTTTCTATTGCTAGAGCAATATTTCCATTTGCTTTTAATGCTAAAAAATTGGCTAACAATTGGCTGATAGCTTTTCCAATTCGTTCCAATTCGTCTTTTACTAAATCGCGTTTTTCCATGTATTTTTCTAAAGTTAAGAAAAATAATGGGATTTTGAAAGTGCTTTGAGAAGATGTTACATTAATCTACCTAGCTTTTTATCGTTGTAAGCCTTTAAAGTTTTTGAAGTTTCAAAGAAACGAGAGTTATAGATTTTATTTTTACTATTTGGATTTAAAACTCATAGACTTAATAATAGACCAAGTTATTAAATATGATTTTCAAACTCATTAACAACACGTATTAATTTTTCTTTTTCTTCAATATTAATGATGTTAAGAGAGTTTAAATCAAAGTGCTCGTTGAAATTAGTTAGACTATATGATGCAATAACTTTTCCACCCCAGAAAGGCATTAAAGAAACAACATGATTTAAATTTGTTTGACCACCTCTTTTTCCAGCAGATGTACTCAATAATAAAAGAGGCTTGTCTTTAAAAGTTGGTCGTTCAATTCTCGATATCCAATCCACAGTGTTTTTAAAAACAGGGGTCATAGAGCTATTGTATTCGGGCAAAGAGATAATCATCCCGTCACAAGATTTGATTAGATTATTTAATGCAATCATGGATTCTGGAAATCCTTCTTTTTTTTCTAAATCAACACTGAATAGTGGGGCAGAAAAATCTTTTAATTCAATAATGTTGAGTTCAACATTTTTTAAAAAACTAGACGAATAAACAGCAAGTTTCTGATTAATAGAATTTTCACTGTTACTTCCTGCAAATACTAGAATTTTTCTCATTTAATTGTTTTTATTGATATGAGTTATACTAATAATACTTTCCCTCAACCAAATAATTTTTCACATAATCTTCCACGCCTTCCTCAAGAGTATGAAAAGGTTTGTTGTAACCAATGCTTTTAAGCTTGTTCATGTTGGCTTCAGTAAAATATTGGTACTTGTCTCTAATGTCTTCTGGCGTAGGAACAAAGCTAATGTTGGGTGCTGTGTCCATTGCGTTAAAAGTGTTTTTAACCAAATCTAAAAACGTACGAGCTTTGCCAGAACCTAAGTTGTAAAGTCCAGAATTTTTACGGTGTTCTAATAAAAACAGACATACATTTACTACATCCTTTACGTAAACAAAATCACGTAATTGTTCACCATCTTTATAGTTTGGGTTGTGCGAAGCAAACAGTTTCATGGCTCCAGTTTGGTTAATTTGCTTAAACGCATGAAAAATTACCGAAGCCATTCGTCCTTTGTGATACTCGTTTGGACCATAAACATTAAAAAACTTTAAACCAGCCCAAAAATATGGTTGTTTTTCTTGGGCTAATGCCCATTTATCGAAATCGTTTTTTGAATCACCGTAAGGGTTAAGTGGTTTTAATTCATTAACCACTTCGTGATTGTCGTCGTAGCCAAATTCGCCTAATCCATAAGTTGCAGCCGATGATGCATAAACCAACGGTAAACCATGTTTAACACACAAGTTCCAAATGTCTTTGGTGTAATTGAGGTTTAATTTGTCAAATATGTTGGTGTCAAATTCGGTGGTGTCGGTTCTAGCTCCAATATGAAAAATAAACTGTACTAATTTGTGGTTTTTCTCTAACCAAGGAATAAATTCTTCACGGTCTATTTTTTGAGAAAATGTTTTCCCTTCAAAGTTTTTGTTTTTTTCTGCGTTCGAAAAATCGTCAACCAACACAAGGTCTTTGTATCCTTCTTGGTTGAGTTTGCTTACCAAACAACTTGCTATAAAACCTGCGGCACCTGTTATAATTATCATTTTACGAGTGTTGAGTGTTGAGTGTTGAGTGTTGAGTTGTAAAACTCTTAATCTTTGACAAACAACGAGTTACTAATTGATGGAATAATTCCTTTTTCTTGGGCTAAGTTAAACATTTTAGTAATGGCTGCTTTTCCATCTATTCCCAAATCAATAGAGTATTTGTTTACGTATAAATCAACGTGTTGCATCATTACTTTTTTATCCATTTCTTGTGCATGGCATTGCATATACGCTAAAGGAGAATCGGGGTTTTCGAATGCATATTCAATACTTTTTCGCAGCAATCGGTTTACTTTATGAATGGTCTCAGTAGGTAGGCTCCGTTTCATGACAATACCGCCTAATGGAATAAGCGAAGAAGTAGTTTTCTCCCAATATTCTCCTAAATCGATTATTTTTTCTAGTCCTTTTTGTTGATAGGTAAATCGGTTTTCGTGAATAATCAAACCAGCATCAACTTTCCCAGAAAGCACAGCATCTTCGATATCGGAAAAAAGCATTTCTACTTTGTTGGTAGCTTCTGGTTGAGCAATGCTTAACAAAAAATTGGCAGTCGTGTATTTTCCAGGTATCGCTATCTTTAAGGTATTGAGTGATGAGTGGAGAGTGGTAGATTTTGTTATAAGTAAAGGACCACAACCAGCACCTAAAGCACTACCTGCATCGAGTAAAACATAATTGTCAGCAAGATAACCGTAAGCATGGTAGCTTAATTTGGTAATGTCTAATTCGTTGTTAAATGCTTTTTGGTTTAAATCTTCTACATCGCCTAGGTAAACATCAAAAGTCAAGCCTTCGGTATCAATTTTATGATGAATCAGAGCATCAAAAATAAAGGTATCGTTGGGGCAGGGTGAGAAACCGATGGTAAGTTTTTTGTTTTCCATTAAATAGTTGAAAGTATTGCAATAATTTAACTCAAAATTAAATAAAAATAACCCTTCAACAGGAATAAAAGACCGTATTTTGTAGTCATATCATCTTAATAGAAACATGGAAAAACAACCAAAAAATCAATTTCAGTTACATCCTTGGCACGGTATAGAAATAGGAGAAAATGCTCCAAAGGAAATTAAATCGTTTATTGAAATTACGCCTTCCGATTCGGTGAAATATGAAATTGATAAGGCTTCAGGTTTTTTAAAGGTAGATAGACCTCAAAAATTTTCTAATATCGTTCCGGCTTTGTATGGCTTTATTCCTCAAACCTATTGTGCCGAAAATGTTGCTAATTATTGTATGGAAAAGACAGGTAAAAAAAACATTGTTGGAGATGGCGACCCTCTAGATATTTGTGTGCTTACCGAAAGAAACATTACGCATGGAAATATTATTGTTCCTGCAATTCCGATAGGTGGATTTAGAATGATTGATAACGGCGAGGCAGATGATAAAATTATTGCTATTTTGAAGGGTGATGAAGTTTATGGTTCATGGGATGATTTGGATAAATGTCCTGAGTCGTTGATAAAAAGACTAAAACACTATTTTCTTACTTACAAAAGTATTCCAGGTGATTCGGTTTCAAAAGTTGAAATAACTCACATTTATAATAAAGCAGAAGCATTAGAGATTATAAAAGCAAGTCAATTGGATTATCAAACCCATTTCAAAAGTTAAACTTGTTTTTATAACTTAAAATAACTTCTTTAGTAAGTTGTTGGTGTTCATCAATTCTTCCCAAGCATTTAACTCCCGAATAATTTAAGATGTAATTTTCTGTTTCCAGATTTGGGTTACCGTTAAATATAACTCCTTTAACTTTTAACTTTCTAACTTTTAAACTTTCTAAACTAAGTAAAGTATGATTAATGCTTCCCAAATAGTTTTGCGATACCAAAATAACTTCAACATCGAGTTTTTTAATTAAATCAATAATTAAGTCTTTGTTATTTAGTGGAACCATTAATCCGCCAGCTCCTTCAATAATCAAGTTGTTGGTGGTTTTTGGAAGTTCTATTTTTTCTAAATCAATGGTAATATTATCCAATTTAGCAGCAGCATGCGGCGACATTGGCTTGTTTAGTCGGTAAGCCTCTGGGTGTATTTTGGTTGTTGAATTAGATATCAAATCTTTCACTTTAAAACTATCAGTATGTTCCAAATCACCCGCTTGTATGGGTTTCCAGTAATCTGCTTCTAAAGCTTCGGTTAAAATGGCTGAAACTATTGTTTTACCAATATTGGTTCCTATTCCTGTTACAAAGTAGTTCTTCATAATTGGTTATTTATAATATAAATTAAATTATCTACTTGCTCTTCGGTATTAAAACTATGCAAACAAATTCGTAACCGTTCTTTTCCTTTAGGTACTGTTGGAGATAATATTGGGCGAACATCAAAACCTTGTTCTTGAATTTTTGAAGCAAGTTTTTTTACTTTATCGTTTCCAGGAATGATAATACATTGAATGGCACTTGTTGAAATGGGTGATGGGTGATGGGTGGTGAGTGATGAGTTTTTGAAATATTCAATTATTATTTTCAAATCATCTATTCTTGATAAGTGTTGAAGCAGAAATTCATGTGCATTTTTAATTGCTAAAATACTCGGTAAGGGTAGGGCTGTGGTGTAAATAAATGCACGGGAATAGTTAATCAGATAATCGCGTAAAATTTTATTGCCTAATACTGCTGCACCATGACAGCCATAAGCTTTCCCGAAAGTTATAATTCGTGCAAAAACATCATTTTCTAGATTAAATTCAGCAACCAAACCTAAACCGTTACCAAAAATACCTGCTGCATGTGCTTCATCTACTATTAATGTGGCATGGTGTTTTTTACAAATTTTTGCAATTTCAATCAATGGAGCAGCATCGCCATCCATCGAATAAATGGATTCTACAACAACATAAACTAAACCTGTAGCTAGGCTTAATTTCTCCTCTAGTGCGGTTATATTGTTGTGTTCAAAAGCATAGTTTTTGGCGTTGCTTAACTTTATTCCATCGCGAATGGAGGCATGAATGTATTCGTCGTAAATGATGGTGTCGGTACGTTGCGGTAAGCATTGAAACAAACCTACATTGGCATTGTAACCAGAGTTGAAAATTAATGCAGCTTCCGAACGATAAAAGTTGGCTAAATACAATTCAACATCTTCTGTAATGGAATGGTTTCCTGAAATTAATCGAGAACCTGTTGCACCATAATTTTCAAAAGTATGGTTGGTTTGATGAATAGCGGTTTCTTTAGCAAAACCCAAATAATCGTTAGAACAAAAATCAATCAAATGATTGTTGACCTTTAATTCACGGAAGGCGTTTTCTTGCTTTCGTTCGGATAATTTATCCTTGATATACTCAGATGCTCTATCCAATAGTTTGGTTATCTATTTTATAGAAATTGCTCCTGATGGGCATTTCTTTACTTGCTCAACAATATTTTCAACAGTATCGTTTTCCATCTTAATCCAAGGAGCTTCTTTGGGTTTGAATACATTTGGGAGTCCTTTAACACAAACTGCCGAATGAATACAAATGGAACTATCCCATACTATGGTAACTTCGTCTTTAGTGTATTCTTTTTTCATGGGTGTTGTATTGTAAGAAAAATTACTGATTTTTTATAGATTTTCTAAGTTCCTTTCCTTTTTCAGTTGCTTTAACATTTCGTTCAATAACATGTCCTGGTCTGCTCCATTTTTCATCAGCTACAGTTTCTAATACAGGTTGGTCTTTTCTAATTTTTACTTTACCTGTGTTGTCTTTAACTTTTTCTGTTGGAGTTAATCCCAATAAGTTAAACAACTGCATATCTTCATTATCTCCAGGGTTTGGAGTAGTCAATAATTTGTCTCCTGCAAAAATAGAACTTGCTCCTGCCATAAAACACAATGCTTGTCCTTCCTTGCTCATTTGCATCCTTCCGGCAGATAAACGTACTGTGCTTTTCGGGAAAACAATTCGTGTGGTAGCAATCATTCGTACCACATCCCAAATTGGAACAATTTCTTGTTCTTCCAAAGGAGTTCCTTCAACTGGAACCAACGCATTGATTGGAATAGATTCGGGTGCTTCGCTCAATTTTAATAAACCCATTAACATTCCTATGCGGTCATCAACAGTTTCACCCATTCCGATAATACCACCAGAACAAACTTTTAATGAACTTTTACGAACATTTTCTAATGTTTTTATTCTATCATTAAACCCTCTAGTTGAGATAACTTCTTTGTAATATTCTTCAGATGTATCAATATTATGGTTGTAGTAATGTAATCCAGCTTCAGCCAAACGTGTTGCTTGGTTTTCGGTAACCATACCTAACGTACAACAAACTTCCATGTTCATTGCACTTAATCCTTTTACCATTTCAATTACTTGGTCAAAATCTTCGCCATCTTGTACGTTTCTCCATGCAGCACCCATACAAACTCTTGAAGATCCGGTAGCTTTTGCAGCTTCAGCTTTTGACAAAACTTCATCAACAGGCATTAAGTTGTTTTTCTCGATGTTGGTGTGGTAACGAGCAGCTTGCGGACAATAACCACAATCCTCAGGGCAACCACCTGTTTTTATAGAAATTAATTTACTTACCTGAATTTTTAATGGGTCGTGGTGTAAACGATGAACTTGTGCCGCATCGTAAATCAGTTCCATTAAGGGTTTGTTGTATATGTTTAGAATTTCTTCTTTTGTCCAGTTGTTTCTAATTTCTGCCATATTGCTTAAAATTTGAATTACAAAAATAAGGTATTAAATAATCTTTTCGTCGTTTAGACTTTCCAACTTTAAAAACTTTCCGACTTTTGACTTATGCGAATAGACATTATAACTGTTTTACCAGAATTACTCGAAAGCCCTTTTAATGCTTCCATTCTGAAACGAGCCCAAGAAAAAGGGTTGGTAGAATTGGTAGTTCATAACTTGAGAGACTATTCGACCAACAAACAAAAAAGTGTTGATGATTATGCTTTTGGTGGTGGTGCTGGAATGGTGATGCAAATACAACCCATAGCCGATTGTATCGAGAAATTAAAAACAGAAAGAACTTACGATGAAATAATTTACATGACTCCTGATGGCGAAACCATGAAACAAGGCATGGTAAATTCCCTTTCGTTGAAAGAGAACTTGATTATACTTGCGGGGCATTACAAAGGTGTTGATCAACGAGTGAGAGATTTGTTTATTACCAAAGAAATATCAATTGGCGACTTTGTTTTAACCGGCGGAGAGCTTCCTGCAGCTATTTTAGCAGATGCTATTATTCGTTTAATTCCGGGAGTTATAAGCGATGAAACCTCTGCGTTAACCGATTCGTTTCAAGATAATTTATTGGCACCACCTGTTTATACCCGACCAGAAGAATACCGAGGATTAAAAGTTCCTGATGTTTTATTGAGTGGCGACCACAAAAAAATAGAAGCTTGGCGTGAAGAAGAGGCGTTTAAACGAACTCAAGAAAGAAGACCTGATTTGTTGGATTAAAAATTGGAGATTTGAAATTAGAAATTAATCTCTAATTCATAATTTCTAATAACTTTAATTTTCGTCGCTTTTACATTGTTCTTCTGGCATAGCACCACAAAAGCCACAAGGTTCGCCGTCTTTATTGAAGTTAGAATTAACACTTGCACAGGTTTTATCAAAGCGGCCATTTTTCTTGAAGATAATTTTTACAGCCATTCCAAAAACACCTATTGCGAGTAAACCTATTACTAAAAGAGCTAATTTCATGTTGATGATTTTTTTACAAATTTAGGACTAATACTTAAAGTGCTGTTTAACTTTTGCTAATAATTCTTGTTGAATGTGTGGGTTGCACGTAATAATTTCTTTTCCAAATAGGTAATTGTTTTCGCCTTTAAAATCACAAACTTTACCACCAGCTTGCTGAACGATAAATGCTCCCGCTGCAACATCCCAAGGATGTAGGCTGTATTCGTAAAAAGCATCGAACCTACCACAGGCAACATAAGCTAAATCTACTGCTGCTGAGCCCAATCGACGTAAACCACGCGAGTTTCTCATCAGGTCTTTAAACAAGTTCATGTATTCCTCTTGTTTTTCGTAGTCATAATAAGGAAACCCTGTTGCAATTAAAGAATCTTCTAATGTTGGAGTAGGGGTTACATGAATTTCTTTACCATTTAAATACGCTTTACTTCCTTCCCAAGCATAAAAAAGTTCGTCGAGATTAATTTCATAAATCACACCCAGTACCAAATCGTTGTTGCGTTTTAATCCTATGCTGATACAAAAACAAGGTACTCCATGAATAAAATTAGTAGTTCCGTCTAATGGGTCAATAATCCAATTGTACACTTCGCCAATTTTCTCTGAAGTTCCTTCTTCGGCAATAAAACCCGATTCGGGAATAAGTTCCGAAAGTCGAGCAACCAGCTTTGCTTCGGCAGTTTTATCTACAAATGTTACCAAGCTGTTTTTGCTTTTGGTTTCTACATCTGATGCAGCAATGGTTTGTGATTTTATAAATGCTCCAACTTCTTTAGCTAAAGTGTTAACTTGTTGGCAAAGGTGTTCTAAATTCATGGAAATAATATTTACACAAAGCTACAAAATAAAAAGAGGCTTTCATTAACCCAAGGTTAAAACCATGGGCTAAGAAAACCTCCTCTTGCACTAACTAAACTAGGAAATATAAGGGAACAACTAACTAACTAACTTATTGAATAGGAATATATGTTTTTATTGAATCTAATTGTGTGGTAGTTACGCCTTTTATATCAAGACAATCCAAACAAGTTAATCCACTTTCTAACATAATCCATTTGTTTCTAATCATTTCTTTGTCATAAGTATCGGTAACATTCTCTACATCAAAAATCAATTCTTTTACCGATTCATCTAAATAAACCACTTGGTATAGAGGAATGTAAAGCGTTAGTTCTACTTGTTGACCTCTAATTTTATTATCTTTAAGTGTAGATAAGTAATTATCGATAACCAAAGCTGAATCAGTAATTTGATAATTGTAGTTAATGGTGCGCGCATTTTTTATAGCTTCTTTAGTAGTACTTCCGTTCGATGAAAATTTTACTTCTAACTGAATACTATCTGTTTTGCTTTTCTCAATTTCCAATCGTACATAACTTTGGTACATGGTTTCACCATCAATTGAAATGCTGGTAAATTTATCTTCCAAAATACCTTTTCCTGGCAACAATTCATTAGGCGATTTTATCATTAAGGCATGTTTTGTTGCAGCCATTTGGTGAGTTTTTACAATTTCTTCATCAGATGATAATTCGGTACCCATTTTAATTCCAACTAAGGCACAAATTGACATTCCGATAACAAATAAGATAGACATTGTTAAACCAACGCTGTAGTGCATTTTTATTTTAAACAACAATTTAATTGCTAAATAAATCAACGTAAGAATTGGAATACCAACAACTAATAATACACCTAAAATAGCTAAGTAGTATTGGTCTTGAGACACGAAAATTAGGTTAAAAAATTCGTGCGATTCGAAAGAGAACATTCCTTCACTAGTAATGGAGAAGATGGTTTTTGAACCAAACAACATTCCTAAAAGAACTACCAACATAAATGTTCCTAAAATTAAGAAAGCAACACCTATAACTTTTCCAACAATATTAAAAATACCAGTAAAAATAGTTGCAAGAGCCCCAAATATACTTTCTAAAACAGAGCCTGCTTTTTTAGAGAATTTATTGGTATCTACATTTTTAAGGTTATCGCTCACTTTATTCGCTTCTTCTTCAAACTTTTTACCAATGTTTTGGATGTTGATAGGCTCACCTTTCATTTTAAGTTTGTCCGAAGCAGTTTTTGCTTCGGGCATCACTATCCATAAAATGATATAGGTAAGAAAACCAAATCCTAAAAATAAGGCAGCTACAAAGAATAATCGAACCCAAACGGTATCTACTCCAATGTAAGCACCCAATCCAGAACAAACTCCACCCAACATTCTATCGTCAACGTTTCTGAATAATTTTTTGTCGCCTTTTACATTCGATTCATTTGTAAATTCCTGTGTTTGTTCTTCATCTTCAGAAATATACTGTTCTGGTTTACCCATTACGCTAATTACGTTATCAACGTCGGCAGCAGTAATTACTTGATTTTTTTCACTCATCATACCGCTAAAAAGTTCAGCAATACGAGATTCTATATCGAGCATAATTTCTTCTCTTTCTTCAGAGTTGTTAAAGTAGCTCTTTATTTTATTTAAATAGTTTTTCAACGTATCGTAGGCATCAACCTCGATGTGGAAAACCATTCCGCTTATGTTAACTGTTAATGTTTGATTCATTGTTGTTTAGTTTAGTTATTTATTAATTTTTCTAGTTAATTCTACGGCTTCAACCAGTTCATTCCAAGTGTTAGCCAGTTCGTTTAAAAAACGGGTGCCTTTTTCGGTAAGATGGTAATACTTACGAGGCGGTCCTGATGTTGATTCTTCCCAACGGTAAGAAAGCAATTCGGCGTTTTTTAATCGAGTAAGCAAGGGATAAAGCGTGCCTTCAACTACTATTAATTTACCTTCTTTTAAGTGGTCAATTATTTCGGAAGGGTAAGCTTCTCCATTGTTGAGAATAGAAAGTATGCAATATTCCAGCACGCCTTTTCTCATTTGAGCTTGTGTGTTTTCGATGTTCATGGATTAAAGGATTTTAAAATTTATATCAATATAATAAGTGGTGTTTTTTTGTAACGAACATACATCCGAATCCATTTTTGCAAATTGTGTTTTGATGTATTCTTTTATTTCGTCATTTTTTCCCGAAATGTTTTTAATTTCAATTGCATCATTTTCATTAATGACAAACTCAACTTTTACTGTTCCTGTGTTCGATTTCTTTTTTAAGTAATCAGGCAAACGGAGTTGTTTTTCTAATTTGTTTTTAAACGTACAGTTGTCGTCTATAAAATTTGCTGGTGTATTTCCGAAGCTGATGATTGAAACGCTTACGAACAATACTAATAAAATTATCTTTTTCATATTTTCTATTTTTTAAATGTTTAACCTATTAATTTACATTGCAAAGATATAGTTAAAAGATAATACCATGCAATACATAGTAGTAAAATAAATTGTAAATTATTGAAAATCAATTAAATTAATTTTAATAAAGATTTATTAGAGTGGGAGATTTAGCTAAAAATTAGTAGTTTTCTTTGAAAAAAAGGACTTGATTATAACAGATTTTGTATCATTTTAAAATAATTTTGAAAATTATAGTCAGACAATTCCTCTTTTAGATACATTTCTTCTAAATTGTCCAATAAGAACTTACAAAATTCTATGGTGATACTATTTTCAGTATTTTGAAACATTTGAATGTATAGATAACTTTCAATCGGTTCGATATTGAATGAATCTATATTCTTACTTGATAAAAATAGTGTGATAAAAGAAATAGTTATTCTATTAATTTCAGAAGTCTGTACATTATTTTTAGAATAAATATGTTTGATACTTTGTTGTGTCTGTTTTATAGTAAGATTGTTAAAATTATTTTTAAAGAGATGGTTGTTTACCCAACTAATACTTTGATCTTTTGGTTTTGTTTCTGTAGTTGAATTTCTTCCTTTATGAAAAGCATCAATAATTGCTTTTCTTTTTTTGTCAATATCTTTTACATAACTATAAATATTGGGATGAAACTCACTTAAAATAATAAAATATAGCGTTGTTATGGTCTCAAAATAAGTACCCTCATCTTTTGTAGATGTAATTATATTTGGAATTAATTTTCTTAAATCTTCAGGTAGTTTTTCGTTTCTTTTAAAATTGACTAGAATAGCATATTTATTTAGAATTTTTTTGAGGTGTCTTGGTCTGTCAAACCCAATTGCATTAAAGAATTTTGCTAATTCTGTTTTTACCAATTTTCCTCCAATAGTAGTATCTCCAAAATAAGCATCTAGTATCTTTTCGTAAGAATCTACAGTTGGTACATTAAATGAAGCGTCGAATATTTTTTCTAAATACTCTTCCGATTTTATAATGTTACTGTACTTGGTTTTAACCGCATTTTGCACAGCAGTTTTATCTACACCACAAACAAAAATTAGTTTTTTACCATAAGTGTAGAACAGTTTTATAGAAGCAAGTAAATTAAGTACAACATCAGGCTCACATCTGTCAAGGTCATCGAGAAAAACAACTATTTTTCCATCTTCGGAACTTAGTTCGTTTTTTTCTAACAGTTTAACTTCAATCGTTGCAATTTGTTTTTCAAACGTTTCTTGTATATTCAGAAACGATTTGTTGTATCTCTCCGCTTGAAGTTCTTTATACTTATCCATCATTTCTTTTGCACTAACTTTAACTTCAGCTTTACTTCCACTAAAGAAATCGCTTATTGCCAAGCTTAATGAAATACCTGAACCAAAGCTTTTAAATAAATCCACCGCATTATTGATAGAGTCTTCAACAATATTGTCTTCTATTATATCATTTGTTAAGCAGTTTAAAAGAGATAGAGCAATGTTATCATCTTTTTCATGTTTCCATACCTCAAAAAATACAGAATGGAATTTTTTGTTTGCTTTAAGATTTTTTTCAATATCACGCATTATGGAAGTTTTTCCACTTCCCCAATCGCCATACAAAGCAATCATCTGAATGTTATTTTCTTGAATGAGGTTTTCAATAAAGAATTGGATAGCTTGGGATTTTTCACTTAAACCTAATAAATCAGTTTCAGATGTAAGTTCAGATAGGTTTTGATTGTGTAATATCTTCATTCGATAAATTATTTTTAGATACTTTTCGCTTCAATTTTTACTTCAAATGTCTTATTTGGAGTCAACATTTTCTTAAAAGGGTGAACTGCAAATGGTTTTTTGGAATAAATGGCACACAAGGTATTTGATACATGATACAGGTTATTGATTGCTGTTGAAGGAGTTCCATCAAGGATTCCTCTGAGTACATCCCAACGAATGGTTTCGGTGTGGCTGTGGTAATCGTGCCAAACAATGATCGAATTTTCGTCCTTTAACAGTTTATAAGCGATTTGTGTATCGTTTAAAACACCTTCGTAGTGGTGGTCTCCATCAACAAAAACCACATCGCACTTTCCATAATAAGGCGAAAAATCGAATGTTCTGGAATCTCCTTTAAGGTGCGTAATGTGTTGGTTGTTTTTTGAAAAAAACTCTTGCTGATTGATGTATTCATCAGAGCAACCCAATTGTTTTAAAGTTTCATCTGGCAAGTTTAAGGTATAGCAATTAGGAGTAACATCAGCAACATTGCTAACGCTTTCGCCACGCCAAGTTCCTATTTCAAAATAAAAACAGTGGTGATATTGTTTGGCTAAACCTTTTAATAAAGCTAAATCGGTAATTAATGAACCGCCACCCAAAAAAGCATAAGGAGAAATGGTTTCGTTGAACGAAGGCAAAACAGTTGTTAAGTCAACCATAGGTAATCCCTCAATGTATTGAGAGTATTGCTGTTTTACTTTTTCGTGATGTACGCTTTCATCATCAATTATTTTATTAATTAAATAGGGTTTAGATAATAACAACTTTAAACCAGTAATTAATTTTTTAATCTTACTCATAAACCCTATTGTTGTTCTACTTCTTGTATATAAAATAAATAAATGCACCAAGTGATAAGATACCCGACAGCCACATTAAAACAACAGTGGTATAGGCAGCTCCCATTACGCCATACAAATTAATAAAATAAACTCCAGCTATCACATTTATTATTAAGATGATTAATGAAAAAAGTGCGTTAATCTTTGGCCAACCAATAACAGAAAGAATGTTGCCTAATGGATTGCGGAACAACAAAGCACCAACCACACCAATAGAAAAGATAAACATCAGGTTGTTGTCGTTTTGGTATTCTTTTCCGAATATTCTCAGCATATTATTAGAGAAAAAGTAGAATAGCAATAGCACTGCAACACAAATCACACTCATAATTTTGAGGTAGTTTAGGTAGTAACTCCATACCTCTTTTTTATTGTTGAGGGCTTTTTGAGCTAGTTGAACAAAGTCGGTATTGATAATAGCAACGGGTAAAACCAATAAGCTAAACGGAATGATGTTAGAGGTCTTGTATTGAGCAATAAGTTCGGCATCTTTAATCATGTTTCCTATTAATATCACATCAACAGCAAAAAGCAATTGCGACAACATTCCGCCTAAGCTCATGTAAAAACCGTAACTCAAAAAATCGATGGTTTTATGTTCGGGTTGGAGATTTTTGTTATAGGTAACTAATTTTAGCTTGTAGATAAGATACATACTATACAACAACGGAGCGAGAATTAATGCAGAAACATATCCCCAACTCCCAAAAAAGTAGGTGAGGGGAATTGCAAAAGCTAAAAGCAATAAATTGTTGTTATTGCTGATGTCGGCATACAGCTTATTTAATCCAATTAATCGAGCATAAATGGAAATGGTATCTACAACCAATAGGGTAATGAGCTGAAAGCTAAGAATAACTAAATACAGGAAACTGTTTTTCACATTAGAAATAATGAAGGGAGATAGGGCAATTAACAATAAGATTAGAATAGAAGAAAACAATAGTCCTTTAAAAAGAATACGGTTGAAATAGTATTTTTTTAGTTGTTGCGATTGAGAGATTGAACCATACCTGAGCAAACCTTGATAAATGCCAAAACCTTTGAAAGGAGCAATAAAAGCAATGATGGTGATGGCGTAAACTAAAAAACCATATTCTTCTTTTGGTATTACACGAATAATATAAACAGAAATAATAAAGGTGATGAGCTTCGTAAAAAAGGAAGAGAAGACAATTCTTCCGCCTTTACGTTCCAAAAATGATGTTATGAATTGTATGCTCAACAAAGTAAATTACTTGATTAAAATCCTTTTATAAATTTCTAAAAACTGATTGCCAACACTCTCGTAGCTGTATTTTTTTGCTGCTTTTTCTGCTATTGCTGTTTTGTTGTAAGTAGCCAAGTTATCCAATAGGGTATTCAACTCGTTTAACAATACATTATTGTTAGCAGCAGGAATAACAATTCCGTTACTTTTATCAATCATCTCAGCTGTTCCTCCCACATTAGAGGTTAAAACGGGCAATCCACAAACCAATGCCTCAGCAATTACACATGGTAGGTTTTCGTAGTTGCTATACAACAAAAACAAATCGTGGGTTTGCATCAATTTTGCAATTTCCTGATAACTTTTTGCTCCTTCTATGTTGTAAAGGTGTTTGGGCAATTCCATTTTTTCGGCATAGCGAATAAAATATTCGTAATCGCCATCGCCAATAATGCTGATAAAAAAATCATCACGCATTTCGCTCAATTCTTTTATGGTATCTATAATTCCAGTGATGTTCTTGTGTTCGTTTTTCAGGTTGGAAACGTGTAAAATTTTCTTTTCTTGAGTTTTTTCTCGGTAGTTGAAAACAGAAGTATTCACCACATTGGGCACAACCTCATAATTTGGGTTTGATGAAATGATTTTTATGGCATTCATTAAATCTTCAGAAACAGGACAGATTACTGTAGCTTGATTAAATGTTTTAGCAGCCATTTTTTTTAGCAAAAATGGTAATGCTGCAACAAACGATTTTTGCAGTGCAGTCCAGTGTTCTGTAATTATAAAAGGGATGTGGTGTTTCTTTTTAAGGTATAAAGCAAAATTTCCAGCAGGGAAAACAACATTTAAGTGAGTGATATCAATTTTTCCTATTTTCTCAACTATTCTATTGTAGCCAAGAAGATGAGCTTGATGTCTTACATTAAGTTTTTTAAGGTGAGAGAGGATGGGTATGTTACTATCTATTTTTTTGTAATAAACAATAACCTCTAAAACACCATTTGCTGTTTTTTCTTCTAAGATGAAATCTTCTGTTTGATTGTTTGCTATAATGTGCAATGCTGCAACATTACAATGATGGGAAACAGCAAATGCATGTTGTTGAATAAAATTACCGTTTTTAGGCAATAAGTTATTTGGGTACCAAGAGGCAAGAAAAAGGATATTTAATTTACTATCCGTCAAAATTTAATTTTTTATAGTAACGATAAAAGTAGTAATTATATTAAATAAAAACAGGTAGCTTTTGGGCCACCTGTTTAATATTTCTTTTCAATAAATTTTTAGGTTTGCATTCCACCACAAACATTTAATGTTTGTCCGGTAACGTACAACGACAAGTCGGAAGCCAAAAATAAAGCAGCATTTGCTACGTCTTCAGGAGTTCCAGGTCTTTTCATCGGTATGTCGTCAATCCAACCTTTCATTATTTCTTGGTTTAATTGAGCAGTCATTTCAGTTTCAATAAATCCAGGACAGATGGCATTGCAACGAATGTTTCTTGAACCTAATTCTTGAGCGATAGATTTAGTAAAACCAATTGCTCCAGCTTTAGATGCAGCATAATTTGATTGACCAGCATTTCCTTCAATACCAACAACAGAGCTCATGTTAATAA
Source organism: uncultured Vicingus sp. (assembly GCA_964398455.1). Taxonomy (GTDB): domain Bacteria; phylum Bacteroidota; class Bacteroidia; order Flavobacteriales_E; family Vicingaceae; genus Vicingus. Next base: position 25,608 of record CAYNMR010000004.1, read on the forward strand.
TAGAACCAGAACGTTGTCCTAATAATGTTTTTAAAGAAGCTTTAGTAATGTTGAATACCGATTTTAAATTGGTATTGATTACATCATCCCAATTTTCTTCGCTCATTCGCATCAATAATCCGTCTCGAGTAATACCAGCATTATTTACAATCACATCAATTCTTCCAAATTCTGCAACAACATCATTTATAAATTGTTCAGCTTGTTTAAAGTCGGCAGCATTTGATTTATATCCTTTTGCTTTTACACCAAAGCCATTAAGCGTTTTCTCTACTTCTTTAGCTTGTTCTTCTGAAGAAACATAAGTAAAAGCAATTTGAGCACCATGTTTAGCAAATACTTCGGCTACTCCTTTTCCAATTCCTCGAGTTGCACCTGTAATTATAGCTACTTTACCTTCTAATAATTTCATTTATATTGAGTTGAAAGTTTATAAAGTTTAGTCAAAAAAAAGCTGTTCTTTTAAAAACAGCTTTTTTAATTATATCATCTTCAAACTAGTTAAGCTGTAACGTTCATTAATTTAGCCATAGCTTCACCAATAGTAGCAGGAGAATCAACCACTGTAATTCCACATTCTCTCATGATTCTTTTTTTAGCTTGAGCCGTATCATTTTCGCCACCAACAATAGCACCAGCGTGTCCCATTGTTCTACCAGCAGGAGCAGTTTCTCCAGCAATAAAACCTACAACTGGCTTGGTTCCGTTCGCTTTAATCCAGTTAGCAGCATTTGCTTCTAGGTTACCACCAATTTCACCAATCATCACAATACCGTCAGTTTCAGGATCGTTCATAAACAATTCGATAGCTTCTTGAGTAGTAGTTCCGATAATTGGATCACCTCCAATACCAATAGCTGTGGAAATTCCTAAACCTGCTTTTGATACTTGATCGGCAGCTTCATAAGTTAATGTTCCAGATTTTGAAACAATACCAATTTTACCTTTTTTGAAGATAAATCCTGGCATGATACCAATTTTAGCTTCTCCAGCAGTAATAATACCTGGACAGTTTGGTCCGATTAATCTACAATCTTTTGATTTTAAATATTCTTTAACAGGAATCATGTCTTTAACAGGAATTCCTTCAGTAATACAAACGATAACTTTAATTCCAGCATCAGCAGCTTCTAAAATGGCATCGGCAGCAAAAGCTGGCGGCACAAATATAATTGATACATCAGCACCAGTAGTTTTAACAGCATCTTGTACAGTGTTAAAAACAGGTCTGTCTAAGTGAGATGAACCGCCTTTTCCAGGAGTAACACCACCAACCACATTTGTTCCGTACTCAATCATTTGACCAGCATGGAAAGTTCCTTCGCTACCCGTAAAACCTTGAACAATTACTTTAGAATTTTTATTTACTAATATACTCATGACAATATTTTTTATGAATTGATTTTGTGTTCCCCAAAAGTAGAATTTTAAAATTAAAAAAAATAGCGGTTGAAGTTATTTTTATTAATCTCTTCTACCAAGTAACGAAACATAATACATTAGGGTAGCTAAAGATCCTATTGCAGCAACAACATAGGTAGAAGCTGCCCAATTTAAAGCATCTTTTGCATTATCGTATTCTGAAGAATTTACTATGCCATTTGTTCTTATCCAAACCAAAGCACGTTTGCTTGCATCAAACTCAACAGGAAGTGTTACTAAACTGAATGTTGTAATTACTGCATAGGCAGCTATAATTACATATAAAATTAAATCAAAAGGTAAGGCATTGTATAAAAAGTAACCTCCAAAAATGGAAACCATTACAATAATGTTAATGATTTTTCCACTTGCATTTTGTAAAGGAACTAATGCTGAGCGAAGTTTTAACATACTATAAGCTGTTGCGTGTTGCACTGCGTGTCCGCATTCGTGGGCAGCAATGGCAGCAGCAGCAGCATTTCTTCCTTCATAAACTTCAGGGCTTAAGTTTACTGTTTTATTCATAGGATTATAGTGGTCGGTTAATTTACCAGGAACCGATTCTACTTTCACGTCATAAATGCCGTGGTGTTTTAGCATTTTTTCGGCTATTTCTTTACCACTTAAATTGGTTGACAATGGAATTTTAGCATACTTGTTAAATTTTGATTTCAACATTTGACTAACGGCTAAACCGATTAGCATAAATACGATACCGATAATAAAAGCAGGACTTGTAAACATAGTTTTAGTTTTTTAAGTTATAAAGTAGTATTGGCAAACGATATTCCAAAGTTTAATTTAGTCAGTTTGGCAGTTTTTTTATGACAATTTATGAGAAATTAACGCAATAAACTCTTTTCGTGTGCTGTCTTTTTCAAATGCACCTGTAAATGAAGAAGTGGTAGTGGTGGAGTTTTGTTTTTGAATTCCACGCATTTGCATACACATGTGTTGAGCCTCAATTACTACAGCAACACCTTTCGGGTTTAATGTTTTTTGAATACAATCTTTAATTTGATCGGTTAATCTTTCTTGTACCTGAAGTCTTCTAGCAAAAGCATCAACAACTCTTGGTATTTTACTTAAACCAACTATATGTCCGTTTGGAATGTAAGCAATGTGAGCTTTACCAAAAAATGGAAGCATGTGGTGTTCGCACATTGAATAAACTTCAATATCTTTTACAATAACCATGTGATTGTGGTCTTCTTTAAACATAGCAGCTTTTAAAATCTCTTCGGGATTTAGGTCGTAGCCGTGAGTTAAAAACTGCATAGCTTTAGCTACACGTTCTGGAGTTTTTTCTAAACCTTCGCGATGAACATCTTCGCCCAATTGGGTTATTATTTTTGAGTAATGCTCAGAGAGAAGATTAATTTTCTCTTCATTGTATTGCTCAATTTTTTCATAACCATCCATGTTATTATCGTTCATCATATTTTTGTCAAATGCTGTCATATCTTTTATTTTCCAAAGTATTCCACCGAATTATTTTCCGTTTCAACTACTTTTACGCAATGTAAAGTACAATTTAATTTTAAAATATCTTCTTCAATTTCTTCCCAAACCGCAATTGCAATGTTTTCTGAAGTAGGAATTCGTCCGTTCATGAAAGGCACTTCTAAATTCAGGTTTTTGTGGTCGGCTTGTTCGGTAATTTTGGTGCGAACAATTTTACTTAACTGTTTTAAGTTGATTACAAAACCTGTTTCAGGGTTTGGTTCGCCTTTTATGGTTACAAAAAGTTCGTAGTTGTGTCCATGCCAGTTGGGGTTAGAACATTTACCGAACACTTCATAATTTTGCTCATTAGTCCATTCAGGTTTGAATAACCGGTGTGCAGCATTAAAGCGTTCTCTTCTTGTTAAAAATACCATAGTGCAAATTTACGCCTTAAACTCTATTAAAAACTCAGAATAAATGTTAATTTATTTCTCGTTCAATAACATCTAAATACAAGGCTTCTACTTTTTTTCGTGCCCAAGGTGTTTGTCTTAAAAATTTAAGGCTCGATTTGATGCTTGGATTTTTCTTAAAACAATTCAAATTGATGTGTGTACTCAATTTTTCAAAACCATAATAATCTACCAAATAGTTTAGCATTATTTCTAAGGTTTTTCCGTGAAGAGGGTTGTTGGGCTGTGTCATCTTTTTTTTGTTTTTCGCAGATGTCGCGGATTAACGCAGATTTTTTTAACTAATTACTTAAACCTACCAATGATGTGCCTGTTCATCAAACCATTTTCCTTGGCAACGCAATACTTGTTCAATGATATCTCTAACACAACCTTTTCCTCCATCTTTGTCGGAAATATAGTGTGCAATATTTTTGATTTCTATTGCTGCATTGTTAGGGCAAGTTGCCACGCCACTTTGCAACATTACGTGGTAATCAGGAATATCATCGCCCATATACAACACATTTTCTTTGTTGATGTTTTTCGATTGAAGGTAGTTTTCAAAAATCTCTATTTTATTGCTCGCTTTTAAAAACACGTCAGTAATTCCTAAACCATTTAATCGCAAACGCACTGATTCGGAACTACCACCTGAAATAATAGCAATGTTGTATCCTCTTTTTACAGCGTATTGTAAAGCGTATCCATCTTTTATATTCATGGTTCTTATTTGGTCTCCATCAGGAAAAACAGTAACCATGCCATCGGTAAGCACACCATCAACATCAAGTATAAAGGTGTTTATTTTTGGTAAAAGTTCTTTAAAATTACTCATGATTTTGTTGTATGTTTTGAGTGATTAAGTGGTAAATTTCTTGATATTTTTTTTGATTGTCGAGCAATGCTAAATGTTTTTCAATGGTTGTTATGTCGTTGCGTTTTGCAGGTCCAGTTTGGGCTTCTTGTGGTGTTTGAATCATTATTTTGTTAGCTGTTTCAATAATCAATGGCTTTAAAATATCAAAATTAAGCTGGTTTTGTTGGCAGATGTCGTATGCAATTTGATACATGTTGTTAGTAAAATTACACGCAAAAACAGCCGCCAAATGCAACAGTTTTCGTTGTTCGGAGTTTACTTCATATACTTTTTCAGATAGTTGTTTCGCTATTTTTTCGACTACTTTTAAGTTGCTGCTGTTATTTGCCTCAATACAAAAAGGAACAGCTGTAAAGTCTACAGGAATTTTTTTGCTTAACGTTTGTAGAGGGTAAAGAATTCCAAAATGTTGAATGTTGTTTTTTTTGAAAGCAGCTAAGTTCATTGAACCTGAAGTATGTACAACTAATTTATTTTTAAATGGAAATTGTTTTACTACGCTTTCAATCGCATCATCAGGTACAGCAATAATATAAAGTTCTGCATTATTACTCAGTTGTGACAATGATTCGATAGGTTGAGCATTCACTTTATTGGCTAAGGCATTCGCATTTTTAAACGATTTACTAAAAACTTGTTTTATGGAACACTTGTTTTTGAATAAAGCATTGGCTAAGTGAGTAGCTACATTTCCTGCACCAATAAAACTTATGTTTTTAATCTCTTTCAATAAAGTTGATTTTATCCTTTCAATGCTTCAAAATTAGTTAATTTTGCGGTCATAAAACTTATCAAAATCATGTTTACATCCATTAAAAATATATTGTTCTCTACTCGTTTAACAGCAGTGCTACTTTTTGTTTTTGGTATTGCCATTGGAGTTGCCACATTTATAGAAAACGACTTTGGAACTCCTGCCGCTAAAGCCGTAATATTTAATACCCGTTGGATGGAGTTGATTATGTTGTTGTTGGCTATTAATCTAATCGGCAATATTTTTAAATACAAGATGTTTCAAAAATCTAAATTGACAACTTTAACCTTTCATGTCGCTTTTATTTTTGTGCTGATTGGTGCTGGAATTACAAGATATATTGGCTTTGAAGGATTGATGCACATTAGAGAAGGAGAGCAGAGCAATGCTATAGTATCTGACCAAACCTATTTACAATTTAAGGTTGATGACCAAAGAATGCAATATTCATTTGATAAACCGTTGTTGTTAAATCCCTTACGTAACGAAAAGTTTGATATCAATTTTAATTTTGAAGGAAAAGAAATTGAGATAAAATACAAAGATTTTATTCCTAACTCGATAGATACTGTAATGCCAATTGCCAACGGTAAAAAAATACTAGAAATAGTTACTGTTGGAGAAGGAGGAAGGGTATCTCGATTTATTGAAAATGGCACAACCAAATTTTTTGGAGATTTCCCTGTTGCTTTTAACGACAACACACTTTCTGAGGCTATTAAAATTAATGAAACAGAAAGTGGATTAACCATTTTATCGCCTTACGATATACAGTTTTTAAGTATGGACGACCAATCTACAGGAGTTATTGTTAGAGATTCTGTTCAAGAATTTAAAAACAGAAGGTTGTATACGATTGGTGGTGTTCAGTTGGTTTTTAAAGAACTTCATCAAAGTGTAGAAATTCAAAAAATGACTGCCGAAAAAGGGGTGCGTGGCGAAGATGCTTTGGTGGTAGATGTAATTTGCAACGACAAAAAAAATGAAGTAACACTTTTTGGAGGAAAAGGCTATACTTCACGCAACACCATTTTTCAGATGGAAGATCTCAATTTTTCGATGGCTTATGGTTCTAAAGAAATTTTGGTGCCTTTTGAAATTAAACTCGACAATTTTATTTTAGCTAAATATCCCGGTTCGATGAGTCCTTCTTCTTACGAAAGTGAAGTAACACTTATTGACAACAGAAATGGAGGAAAAACATTTTCGCAACGTATTTTTATGAATAATGTGTTGGATTACGATGGTTATCGATTTTTCCAATCATCATATGACCAAGATGAATTGGGAACAGTGCTATCAGTTAATCATGATTATTGGGGAACTTTAATAACTTATATTGGTTACTTTCTACTCATTGTAGGGATGGTGTTAACCCTAATTTCTAAAAATTCGAGATTTAATACGTTGCGTAAATCCATTAAAAAAATGAGAGCAAGAAGAGAAGCAGTAACCATATTATTGTTCTTGTTTATTTTAGATACTGTTTCTGCTCAACACGATACGCCTCACAAAGCCAACGAGTTTATTGTTATAGATGAACAACATGCCGAGAAATTCGGAAAATTGTTGGTGCAAGATGCTGGAGGTAGAATAAAACCGATACAAACCATGGCATCAGAAGTGTTGCGAAAAGTAACACGAAAAGAACAATTTAACAACATGAATGCAAATCAGGTAATGCTTAGCATGATGTATAATCCTGGTTATTGGCAAAAACAACCGATGATTAAGGTAAATCATCCTGATTTGGAGAAAAAGCTGAAAGCAGTTGATAAATATGCCGCTTTTATTAATTTTTTCGACAAAGACTTTCAATACATCATTGCTAAAGATGCAGATGAAGCTAACAGAAAAAAACCAGCAGAAAGAACCAAATACGATAAAGAAGTTATAGCAGTTGATGAGCGTGCAAATATCTGTTTTATGGTATATCAAGGAGCCATGTTGCGAATTTTTCCAAAAGCAAACGATGAAAATAATACGTGGTACAGTAGTTTAGAATACAACAATTTTGTTTCGCACGATTCTATTTTTGTTAAATCCATGATACCATTTTATTTTGCTTCGATAAATGAATCGTTTGCGAGCAAAAATTGGCATTTGGCAGATAGTATTTTAAATCATGTGGTTGATTTTCAGCAAAAATTTGGAAAAGCAGTTATTCCGGAACAATCGAAAATTGATGCTGAAATCATGTATAATAAAATCAACATCTTTGAGCGATTGTTTCAATACTATTTGTACGTTGGATTGTTGGTGCTAATTCTCTTGTTCATGGATATTTTTGGAGCAAAAAGATGGAAGAAAAATGTAGTTACTGGTTTGTCTGTTCTTTTGTTTGGTTTGTTTCTTTTACACACCGCAGGGCTTGTTGCTCGCTGGTATATTTCAGGGCATGCACCTTGGAGTAATGGCTACGAATCGATGATTTACATTGGTTGGGCAACCATTTTTGCTGGGTTTTTATTCTCTCGAACTTCAAAAATGACGTTGGCTGCAACAGCTATTTTAACAGCTTTAATTTTAATGGTTGCTCACTTAAACTGGCTCGACCCAGAAATTACGCCATTGGTCCCAGTATTAAAATCGTATTGGTTAATGATTCATGTGGCTATTATCACAGGTAGTTACGGTTTCTTAGGTTTGGGAGCTTTGCTCGGATTCATGAACCTGATTTTAATGATACTTAAAACCAATAAAAACAAAGAGAATATTACCGATACCATAAAAGAATTGACTTACATTAATGAAATGACACTGACGGTTGGTGTTTTTATGGCAACGGTTGGAACATTTTTGGGAGGTGTTTGGGCAAACGAAAGTTGGGGTCGCTACTGGGGTTGGGATCCTAAAGAAACGTGGGCATTGGTAATTGTATTGATTTATGCCATGATTTTACACTTGCGTTTTATACCGAAAGCCAACGGAAAATACTTGTTTAACTTACTTTCTGTTTTGGGTTTTAGCACGGTTATCATGACTTATTTTGGAGTAAACTATTACTTGTCTGGGTTACATTCTTATGCCAAAGGCGACCCAGTTCCAATTCCAACATTTGTACCTGTAACGGTTGTAGTTATTTTGTTTATTGGTGTTATCGCTTATTTTAGAAATAGAACTAATAAAGAGGTTGAGAATCAGTAATTATCTAATTGTTGAATCATCTATTATTCTTACTTTTAACCGAGTAAATTTCTATTCATGAAGAGGTCTTGGTTGTTTATCACATTGTTTTTTGTGCTTGCTGTTGGTGTTTCTGCCCAATCGCAAAAGCAATTGATTAAGGTTGGCGACCAACTTTTTGCCGAAGGAGATTTTTATGGAGCAAGCAAGTGGTATAGAGATGCTATGGACTTAGATTCTGCTTACCTCGATGTGGTATATAAATATGCCGAATCGTTGCGATTGTATAACGATTATGCTAAAGCAGAGTGGTATTACAATACTATCTATCGGCAAGATATGGGCAAACTTTATCCCATGGCTCCTTTTTGGTATTCAACCATGCTGAAGTACAATGGAAATTACAACGAAGCAAAGAAAACCTTTAAACGAGCCAAACGATTTTTTCAGAACGATAAAAAGGGTTTTTATTACCAGAAAGTAAATCAAGAAATCAAATCGTGCGAAACAGCTATTCAGCTAAGAAAAGATTCCTTGCCGCTTGATATAAAAAATATTGGCAACTCTATTAATACTTACGATAGCGAGTTGGGAGCAACCATGTTAAATGATTCATTGTTGTTTTATTCTTCGCTTCGCGACGAGAAAATGAAAGACGACAATGAGGTTTCTGATACTTCTTATTATTTGGTTAAACTGTTTAGTGGAACAAAAGCTAGCGATAAATGGTTTGCAGATAAAAAGTTGGAAGAAAAAATAAACGAACAAGGTTACCATGTTGCTAATGGTTGTATGAATCCTAAAGGGAATGTATTTTATTACAACCGATGCGATAGAAATTTACATTGTAAGATTTTTGCTATTCCTTATGTGGATAACAATTTTGGAACAGCTTACGAAATTACAGCGGTTAATCATTCGGTTGCAACCACCACACAGCCTTATGTTGCCGAGTTAGAAGGTAAAGAAATCTTATTTTTTTCGTCGAACCGAGAAGGAGGCAAAGGCATGATGGACATTTGGTATAGTGTAAGCGAAAATGGGCAGTTTCAAACACCAAAGAATGCAGGAGAAACAATAAACAGTATTGAAGATGAAATCACCCCATTTTATGATGTAAAAGATTCTATGTTGTATTTTAGTTCTAATTGGCACGAGGGATTGGGAGGTTTTGATATTTTTAGTGTAAAAACCGATCTAAAGAAGTTTGAAAAGGTTAAAAATGTTGGCTTTCCGCTCAATACCAGCACCAACGATTTTTATTATTCCATCAAAAACAATGTTGCTTTACTAACCTCTAACAGAAAGGGTTCATATACCAAAAAAGGAGAAACTTGTTGCAACGATGTGTATTACTATGAAATACCAGATACCATTAAAACCACTTTTACCACTTTGGAGGAATTGAACAGGTATTTACCTGTGAAATTGTATTTCCATAACGACCACCCAAATCCTCGTTCGCGTGATACCTTAACCACATTAAATTACTTAACTACTTATAAAGAATATACTCGGCTTTACCCTGAATACAAAAGAGAGTTTTCTAATGGATTAAAGGGTGCAGAGAAAGATGATGCCTTGGTTGATATTGAAGATTTGTTTAGCAGCTACATTGACAAAGGAGCAAAAGATCTGGAAATGTTTACTCCATTATTGATTAAAGAATTAGAACAAGGAAAACAAGTTGCTCTTACAATAAAAGGCTTTGCAAGTCCGCTTTCAAAATCGGATTATAACGTAAATTTAACTTTGCGACGAATTTCTAGTTTAATCAATTACTTGAGCGAATATGAAAACGGTAGAATTCTGCCTTACATTAACGGTACAGCAGAAAATGGAGGATTACTTTCGTTTACCAAAGTTCCTTTTGGCGAATACCAGTCGGTAAAAGAAATTAGTGACGATATTGAAGATAAACGAAATTCGGTATATAGCCCTGGAGCGGCAGTAGAGCGAAAAATAGAAATTATTGCCATAGCTGTTACTGATACAGTAGGGGTTGCACTAGATGGCTCTGAACTAGAAAAACTACCCTTGTTAACATTTAAAGACACCACTCTTGTTTTTGAAGCTAATGAGTTAGAGAAGAAATTTAACATCATTAACAATGGCGAAGCGCCGCTGAAACTATTTGCAGCCGAATGTTCTGTTGAAGGATTTGAAGTGGTGTTTCCAACAGAACCAATTAACACCTTTGAACCATCTTCGATTAGTATTAAGAGGATTAATACGACTTTAACAGGAAGTTTTTCGGTTACTTTTTTAACTAATGCTATTCCGAATAGAATAACCAAGGAAATAGTGATTAAGTAGGTTGCAACGTTTTCGTCTAAACTAATTTTTTAATCAAGTCATAGGTTAGTTAACTTATTTTCCTTATATTCGATGTAGATTTTGAAAGAAAATGAAGTATTTTATTTTAGTTGGGTTTGCAATAGCACTTTTTTCTTGTACAAAAGAAGCTAATGTATATCCTCAGCCAGAACAACCACAGAATACTATTGACAATACTTTTTCCTCTATTTACACTACTTCAAACACAGGTTTGTTGAGTAATGTAATTAATGATATAGATGCTTCTACATCAATTGTTAGAATAGCAACCGATTTGGGTTATACGACTTTTGATGGAACTACTTGGAGTACATTAACAACAATAAATTCTAATTTACCAAATGACAAAGTAAATTGTGTGTTAAATTACAACGGAGTAACATGGATTGGTACTGATGGAGGATTAGTTCAGTATGATGGAACGAGTATGACTATTTATAAAAATAGTAATTCTCCTTTACCAATTAATAAAATTAGAAGCCTAGAAGTTGATAATAGCGGAAAATTATGGATTGGAACATTTAGTGGAGGTGGGGTGTGTAATTTTGATGGAACCAATTGGAATGTCTATAATCCAGGTAACTCTAGTTTGCCGAATAATTCGATTTCAGCTTTAAGAAAAGATGTGTATAACAACATATGGGTTGCAACGGCAAATGGTGTTTCAATGTTTGATGGAAATGATTTTGTGAATTTTAATACTACCAATTCACCTTTACCAAATAGTAATGTGTATACCATAGCTTTTGATTCATCAAATGTGGCATGGATAGGTAGCAATGGTGGATTAACACGTTTTGATGGAGTAAATTGGCAGACATATCATTCCTTGAATTCAGGGTTGCCATTGGATTTGGTTAGAACTGTTGCGATTGAAAATGTATCATTGATATGGGTTGGTACTGAAGGACAAGGAGTATCTTCTTTTGATTACACAAACAATACTTGGGAAACTTTTAATACTAATAACTCCAATATTTCAAGTAACTATATCACTAAAGTTGTTAAGGGTATTGATGGAAAAAAATGGATTGCAACCACAAATGGTATTGATGTGCGGTAGAAGTAGTCAAAATAATCAACTTTGAATTTATAATATTTTTCTGGAGGAACGAGAACAAAAAAGCCCTGTAAATTTACAGGGCTTTTTGATTATCAATTTTCCTTATTATTGTTTAATTAACTTAAGTGCTTTAAGTTCATCTCCAGTATGAATGTTAACAATATAGTTGCCTTTACTAAAATCAGATGAAGGAATGGCATAAGAAGTTATTCCTTTAGGTAATTCTTTTTTCTCTTCAAAAACAACCTTTCCACTAACATCAATAATAGTTATATTAATATATGTGGGTTTAGATAAGAACATCTCAATTTTAGTATCAGCGGATGTTACATTTGGAGCTAAAACAAAGTCTGCTAAATCTGAAATTCGTACAACAATTTCCCCAATAAATTTACTCTGTCCATCAAAATCAGTTTGTCTTAATCGATAATAATAAATACCAGATTGAAGACCGTTATCTTCTTTTATATATTTTTTCGTGGTGTTACTATTTCCAGCCCCAATAACTGTACCTATAGCTTCGTAGTTTAGGTTGTCTTTAGCTCTCTCTATCGTAAAATAATCGTTGTTTATTTCAGTTTCAGTAACCCAATCTAAAACAACTTTACCATTTTCATGTTTTCCATTAAAGTAGGACAGTTTTACAGGTAATGGATTTGAACTATATACTCCAAAATCAAATGTGCAATCGTCTCCAGCAAAACCATCTAAGGTAATATAATATGTTACCCCTGCTGTTAAATTTGCGGCATAGTTTATATCTGAAGGTGTGGCAGAACTTTGACAATAAATTTCATTATAGGTACTAGCATTATTATTGCATGCACTAGGTAAAGTTCCTAACCACAACTGCATACCATCACCATTAGCACATATTTGGTTTTGTAAAGCAAAATTATATACACCTGTTGATGGTGGGGTATAAGTGTACCATGTGTTATTTTCTACAGAACCACATGACATATAGGAATATAAAGTACATCCAACACCAGGAGGATCCACAATGTAACAGTCTTCTGTTGCAGGATCGGTGCATAAAGTTTGAGTACAGGTATTACCAGCTCCACTACCAATAGCTTCCGTAACATTTAATGTCATGTCAATAGCATCAGAACAGTCATCATTTGTTGCAGCACAAGGAGCACAAGAACCACCGCAATCTACACCAGTTTCTGAACCATCTTGTATGCCATTTCTACAAGGGTCAGATTGAATACAAATTTGAAAGGTTCCTGCATCAGCAGTTAGTGTTTGAACCATTAAGTAGTAGGGCACTCCTGGCGTTAATGAGATGGGGTTAATAGTCAGAGGATTTGTTCCAGAGCTTAGATCACAAGATTCAATACACAAACTTCCAATTGCAGGACAGGAGGTTGTATAGGTAAGATCCGGACATGCATTTCCATTTGTTATTAAGGCTAAATCTGCTGTTACAATACCTGTTGATGTAAAATCAATAATTACAGCTGCAGTGGTAGGTGTAAATTGCATAAAAAATTGATTTAAACCAGCTATAGCACAACCTCCTCCCAAGCAAGCACTATAATTTACATTTGTTCCAGAATAACAGGCTCCATCTTGAGTAATTGATGGCGAGTTACAAAATGCATCTGCAGTACTTGTGTAAGTCAATGGGGTACAAGTCGGTGCCGCCATTGAAAAAGAAAAGTGGCTTACCAGAACAAGTAAAAGTGTTAGTAGATATCTTTTCATAACAATAAATTTAATCATTTACTAATACAGATGGTTCTGATTTCGGTAAAATCATTGGTGTAGGGTATTGTGGTTTATAATCTTGCTGATGAATAACCACTCCATTATCAGTTGTTTGTATTTTCTCAGTAGGTTTTGATACCCTATTAGCATCTTTTTGAGAAGCGGTGTTATCATCAATAGTTTTTTTATCATCGTTTTCAATAGTTTTTTGTGAAAAAACAGCAAATGAAACAGATAAAAAACAAAACAGTAATACGTGTTTTTTTGTAATCATAATTTTTTATTTTGTGGTGTTTTAAGCGGTTTGGGATAAGTAATTATCCGTATAGGGTGTTCGCTTATCAAATTTTACTTAAAAAAATAGTAAGCAAATATACATAAAAACCTAATAAGTAACAATTTACTATGTTTTTAATGAAAAATTAACAATGTTATTTTTTATTAATTCTTACAGCTCTAAGACAGACCAAGAAAACTTTCTTAATATTGTTAATAAAAAAAATGAAATGATGAATTTATCTGCTAAAAATTTCAAATTATTTATTCTAACTATCTCTTTTATAGAAGGTGGAGCTGTTATGTTTACTGAGTTGGTTAGTGCAAAATTGGTAGCTCCTTATTTTGGAACTTCGCTTTATGTGTGGGCTTCAGTTTTAGGAATAACATTGGGTAGTTTAGCTTTGGGTTATTACTCAGGAGGGTATTTTTCTAATAAGATTAAATCTAAGGTTTTATTGTATTGGGTATTGTTAATTGCTGGTTGCTTTGTCGCTATTATGCCTTTTTCGGGGGCTTGGATTATGAAACAAACCATTAACATGAGTATACAATCTGGAGTAACAGTTTCTTTAATTTTATTTTTATTTCCACCATTGGTATTGTTTGGAATGATGTCCCCAATCATTATCAACCTATTAACCGAACACGTAGAAGAATCGGGAAAAGTATCAGGTTTGGTATATTCTGTATCAACAGTAGGAGGAATTTTGTTGACCTATCTTACTGGGTTTTACATTTTACCTAATTACGGTATTTCTTATCCAACGGTATTGTTTGGTACGTTTCTTTTTTTAATAGGTTTTGTTATTCTGATTGCTAAAAACAAATTTATGTCTTTTGTATTTCTGATTGTGATGTTTGTTCCATTATCAAAATTAAAAGGATTGGATAAAAATAGTGTTCAGGGATTTAATGTGTTATATCAAAGCGAAGGTATTTTTGGACAGGTAAAAGTATTAGACCACAATTATGGCACTTTAACGAGGGGTTTAAAGCAAGGGAGAGGGTTAATGGTAAATAATACTTGCCAAACTATTCTAGATGTTCAAAACCCAGAGTACGATTTATGGGATTATGCTTATTTTTTTCCGCGTGCAGCAAGTGTGAAACCAAAAGGTAGCGATGCTTTAATTTTAGGTTTAGGAGGAGGGACTTTACTTAAACAATACAACAGATTGGGTTTTAATACTGATGTGGTGGAGTTAGACCAACGAGTAAAGGATGTTGCAATAAAGTATTTTAGTGTAGACCCAACATCTAATATTCTAATAGATGATGCAAGACATGGATTAAAAACATTGAAAAAAAAATACGATGTGATTACATTCGATTTGTTTTTAAGTGAAACACCACCAAGCCATTTACTTACCTTAGAATGTTTTAAAGAAGTGCAGGAAGCGCTTAATCCAGGAGGGTTGTTGTTAATTAATTTTTTTGGGTTTACATCAGGAGATTTAGGTAGACCATCAAGAAGTGTTTACAAAACGCTTCTTGAAAGCGGATTTAAAACAAAGATGTGTGTAACGCCAAGTTATGATGAAATGGGTCGGAATTTAATTTTTCTGGCTAGTATGGAAGAAATGGATTATTCAAAAACTAATTATATAGAACCATTTGCTCCTCCAATTAATAATATTGAAGATTATTTTTTAGATGCTTCCAAAATGGATTTTAGTGATGCCATTATATTGGTAGATGATAAACCAGTATTAGAACATATTTATGCTTTAGCAGCTTTAGAGTGGAGAAAAGCTAGCAATAGTTCCTATTCAAATAAATTTTTAGAGAAACTATAACATTGGATATTCAATTAAAAAACCAACTCTTTTTCCTTGCCTTTATAGAGGGGGGAGCAGTAATGTGTGTAGAGTTGTGTAGTGCAAAAATATTATCACCTTATTTTGGTACTTCGGTATATGTTTGGGCTGCTGTTTTGGGTATAACACTTACTGCATTAATGCTTGGTTATTATTTGGGTGGTTATTTGTCGGCTAAAAACAAAAGCATTAACCTTATTTTTTGGATGATGTTGGTGGGCGGCTCGTTACTTTCGTTAACACCATTTATTAGCGGTAAGGTTTTACCAATAACTATTCAGTTTAATTTGTTGATGGGAACAGTAGTTTCATTGCTTAGTTTTTTGTTTTTTCCATTGGTTCTTTTTGGAGCAACTTCTCCACTACTAATTAATTACTTAACCAAACAAGCTGATGAGTCGGGCAAAAGCAGTGGAACCGTTTATTCTGTTTCTACTTTTGGAGGTATCATCACTACTTTTTTGGTTGGTTTTTATACCTTGCCTACGTTTGGCATTCAAAAAACGCTTTATTTTTATGGGTTGTTGGTGGTAGTTTCTTCAATTATCATTGCTTGGTTGTCAAAGAAACAGGTTGTGGGTAAGCCCCGTAATGATGGAAATAATAAAATGATGTTTTTATTTCTAGCAGTAGCCTTACTGAGTTACAATTTTAAACCAAAAAATAGTCCTGAAATTATTTATCAGTCCGATGGAATTCTTGGAGAACTAAAGGTGGTTGACAGAATGTATGGTGGTGGAAAAGTATATCGAGAAATGATGGTAAATAACATTTCACAAACCATTATGGATAAAGAAAATCCGAATGTAAGCTTCTGGAATTACGTGGGTGTGCTCACCTATAATTTAGAAAGTTACAGCAAAGGAAAAAAAGCGTTGCTGTTGGGTTTGGGGGGCGGAACACTTTATAAGCAGTTGCAACAAAAAGGTTTTGAAGTTGATGTGGTAGAAATTGACAGCCGAATAGAACAAGTGGCTAAAAAATATTTTCACATTGAAAAAGAGCTAAATGTGGTGGTCGACGATGCTCGCCATTACATTAGAACTACCGAAAAAAAATATGATGTGGTTATTTACGATTTGTACCACAGCGAAACACCTCCAGTGCATTTAATGACAAAAGAAGCCTTTTCAGAGATCAAACAAATGTTAAACCCGGAAGGTGTTTTAGTGGTTAATTTTTATGGGTTTTTAGAAGATAAAAAAGGAAGAGCAGCTCGTTCTATTTATAAAACCTTATTAAATCAACAATTTAATGTTCGACTTTATGCCACAGAGGGTGAGGAAAAGAATCGAAATTTGCTGTTTATGTGTGGTAAAGTTGAATTGAAAGCTTCTCAACCAATAACTCACAAATTGATTGATGAGTTGGATATTAATTTTGATGATGCCTTAGTTTTAACCGATGATAAACCCATTTTGGAACATATTTATTTGGATGCTGCTTTACAATGGCGTAAAGATTATAATGAACACAATGCCAAGTATTTTTTAAGAGATTAATTATCCCACCCGTAAATGCCTTACACTAGATATTTGATTAAGATAATTGTTGATTTTACTGATAATATCTCCACTAAAATTGGATAAAAAATGCAGTTGGTTGTTAATTACTTGAGCCACTTTTTTAAAGTTACTATCCTTTGGGCTTAAAAAGTAAATAGGCTTTTGTTTAAATTGATTTAGAACTTGGTTAATTACTTCGTCGTGTTTATTGTCTTTAAAATATAAATCAATTACAATAATATCTGGATTTTCTTTTTCAAGGTTTTCGAGTTTTAGTTGTTTGAAACTTACATCGAAACTTTCGTAATACAAATTACTGTTGATGAATTCGGACAATGAACTGTTTCCCGAATTACTTATAAAATAAATTTTTGGAGGAATGTTCATGGCTATTAGTTTTAATTGTTTTGTTGATAGTAAAACGAAAAAGCATGCCAAAAGGTGTAAGAAATTTTGTTTATTTTTAATCCGTTTAATTAACGGTTAAAAAACAATACAAAATGAAACGAATCATTATATGTTCGGACGGAACATGGAATAAACCCGAAGAAGATTTAACAAAAGATCATCCTACCAATGTCTTAAAATTCTCTAGAGCCATTAAACCAGTTGATGATAAAGGCATAGCCCAAACGGTTTTTTACGATTGGGGAATAGGTTCGTATCACGATAAAGTTGGAGGCGGTGGTTTTGGAGCAGGATTGGATAAAAACATTATGGATGGCTATCGTTACATTGTGCATAATTATGACGAAGGTGACGAAATATTTTTATTTGGTTTTAGCCGAGGAGCATATACGGTACGTTGTTTAGCTGGTTTAATAAACAATTGTAGTGTTCTCAAGAAAGAACACGAAAACAGAATACCAGAAGCATATAAATTATATAAGAATCCGAAAGAGAAACCAGATGGAGCTGTTTCGCAGGAATTTAGAAGCAAATATTCAGTAAGTCAGCGAACCCCAATCCATTTTGTAGGTGTTTGGGATACTGTTGGAGCATTGGGGTTGCCTAAAAGTGTGTTTGGTTTTATTAAAGATAAGCACTTGTTTTACGATAACAAGATTGGTTCAATAATAAAAACGGCTCGTCATGCATTGTCTATCGACGAAAAAAGAAAAGATTTTGAACCCACCATTTGGGAACAAGATTGGGAAAAGAAAGTTGATTTGAAACAGGTTTGGTTTGCTGGAGTACACTCTGATGTTGGTGGTAGTTATGCACCAGATAAAAATGGACATGTGTTGAGCGATATACCGATGATGTGGATGAAAAAAGAAGCAGAAAAACAAAACCTACAGTTTCAACCTCATATTGATAAAGTAGAACTGAATCCGTTAGCAAAACAGAACAAAGAAGAAAGTCTATTATATAAGATGTTGGGTTTAGAACCTAGAACCATTGTTCCAAATACTTATATTCACGTAAGTGTAAAAGAACGTTATGAGAAAATGAAATACGATTCGGAAACTATTAAACAGTTTTTGAAAGAAAATGGTGGTTGGGTTAATCTGGTAGATTAGAAAACAAAAGAGGCTTATCAATTGATAAGCCTCTTTTGTTTTGTGATAAGTTTTTAATTAAGCAAAAACTTCGTTTGAAGCAAAATGAAAGTTTCCTTCAATTTTAGCATTCTCATCGCTATCAGAACCATGCACTGCATTTGCTTGAATAGATTTAGCATAAACTTTACGAATAGTACCTTCTGCAGCATCAGCTGGATTAGTAGCACCAATTAATTTTCTAAAATCTTCAACAGCGTTGTCTTTTTCTAAAATAGCAGCAACAATTGGTCCTGATGACATGTAACTTACTAACTCACCATAAAAAGGACGTTCTTTATGAACTTCATAAAAAGCACCTGCTTTTTCAGGAGTTAATTTAGTGTATTTCATTGCTACGATTTTAAATCCAGCATCATTAATCATTTTTAAAATACCTCCAATGTAGTTGTTCTCAACTGCATCAGGTTTAATCATTGTAAAAGTTCTGTTACCTGCCATTTTTTTATTTTGTTTAAATTAGGTTGCGAAATTAGTAAAAAAAGCTGTTTCAAAATAGTTTAAGTCATATGATTAAAATCATTTTGTTGGCTGACAATCGTCATAACAATTTATTTTTTAGCGAATTACCTTAGCTGTATAAATTAAAAAGAGGTATTATGGAAAATTTAGGATTTAATAAAACAAATGCAAGTTGGGAGGAGTTGCATGTACTTACGGATAAATGGAAATCAGATTTAGAGTTTTATAGTTTTGAGTTGAGTTTTTTACACAAATTAATTGATAAGTATTACATCTGGTTAACCAATGACGAGCTTACTAATGAGGTTGAAAGTTCTGCAAGTAAGGTTTTTGCAGCCGATAAAGCAAGGACAATATTAGCAATAAAAACCTTAAAACATTTAAGACATATTGAGGAAATTATTGATAATGAGTTTGTTTACGATGCTCAAGAGTTTAAGAAAGAGCACGAAGAATTAGAAAATAAGTTAGCTAATTTTTATAAGAATTTTAAGTTGCTTAAAAAAGAGGTGTTTGCTTTAACAGAGCAAGTTCTTGAGGGAGAAAATGTTGGAGAGTATATATAGTATAAAATAAGTTGTTTCTTAATTTTAGGTTAGTAAAAAAGGGCTTGTTGGTTTAAACCAACAAGCCTTTTTTACTTTTACTTTTATTTTTTCTCATCTAAACTCTTCGTGTTATCCGAATATACTCGTTCAATTAAAATCTGTCTTGGGTCTATTGCTGCTTTCAACGGGATACTATCTACCAAGAAAGTATAGCTTAAGTTGTTTTTATCTACCCAAATTCGTTTTTCGAACAGTAGTTTTTTCTCATCTTTATCAGCATAAACACCTACATCAACCCAGTCGTTAATTTTAACTTTCGTTTCATTGCCAATGGTATCGGCTTTTAGTTTTGCTGCATCAAAGTTTATGGTTACTTCGTATTGGTTGTTTACCTTTTTATATGAAGCTTCTTTTAGCCTAAAATCGTACAAGGTAATTTCTTTAAACCAATCGGTAATTAGGTATTTTAATGAATCGGGAACTTGTGGTTCAAGGTGTTTTAAAAAATCTAACGAAGTAGGGTAAGGCGGTTCTTTGTAGCGGTATTCTTCCAAGAATCCTTTTAATGCAGCATTTACTTTCTGTTCGCCAATAAAATCCTGTAAGGCATACATAATAATACTACCTTTTCCGTAGTGAATGTGTCCTTGGTTTTCCACTTTGTACAAAGGCAATTCGTTTTCTACTTCGCTGCTTCGTCCTCTCAAATACCTGTTCATGTCGTATTTCAAGAAGTTTTTCATTTTTACAGGGTCGTTAACAGATTTCTTCATCACCATTAAAGAGGAATATTCTGCAAAGCTTTCGCTCAACATGGTGCTACCCTGCATGGTTGAACCAATTACCTGATGAGCCCACCATTGATGTCCCATTTCGTGAGCAATAACAGCATCTACCACATTATTTTTTTCTTCATCTTCTAAGTTGGTAATAAAGCCCAGCGATTCAGAATAAGGCATAGTTCCTGGAAATGCTTGAGCAAAACTTTCATATCTAGGAAATTCAATAATTCGGGCTTGCTTATGATAGTATGGACCGAAATTCTCTGTAAAATATTTTAACGATTTCTCAACAGCTTCTAACATCATGGTAATGTTGTAAGGATGTTTTTTATCGTAATACACTTCTATATCAATTCCATTCCATTTTTTACGAGCAACTTCATATTCGGCCGACATAAACGAGTAGAAGTTTTGTGATGGATGATCGGATTTGTAATGATAGTATTTTCTGTCATCTTCTTTCCATTCTTTAAGCAATGAACCAGGAGCAATTGCTATTTGATTGTCGCTTGTAGAGATAAAGGTTTCTACATTTACCCAATCGGCAGTTCCATTGGTTAAATAGTTTTTCATACAGTTGTCTCCACAAGGATTTTCTAATTCGGGCATTCGTTTTTTATCAGCTAAATTGTACTTTTTTCGAGTATGTTTATCACTTAGCTCCATGCCTTCGCTATATCCTAAGTTTGGTAAGATGTTGTAGTTGTTAAAAAATGTTCCATTTTCAGCAATAATCAAATCGCTTACTTCATTTTCAAAACCGTTAGTGATGTATGATGATTCCACAACTAAACTCATGCTTTCGTTAGGCATTAACGGTTTATTTAATTTATAAATCAAGTAATCAAACTTCTCGTCATTTAAAATTAATTCAGCATTTCTGATGTGTATTTTTTGGTTCCATTTTCGTTCAATAGTAAAATGTAAACTGTCAATAGGTTCAGTCGATTTGTTTTTTAATCGCAAACCAATTAATGCTTTAACATCTCTTGATTCAGGATAAATGTCAATGATGTATTTAGCATCGGTTATTTTTGGTAATGTAATGGCTTCGTATTTCTTATACGTTTTTTCATAATCAGCTTGAAGTTGTTCTATTTCATCACTGGTTTTGTAAGTGTTTAAAATCTGCGTATTATAATAAACAAAGCTGCCAACACCAATCCATAAAATAATGACAAATGAAAGCATGGCTATGTATTTTGCAGATAGCTGTTTTTTTGCAGCTTGTAAACGGTTTTTAAAATTTCCAGCTACACCTCTTATCCAAAACAAACCAGCCAATAGAAGAAACAGCACACCAAATAAAAACCAATAGGCATGAAACCATAATACGCCGGTTAAAGCTGGTCCAAACTCATTCATGTCAGAATAAGTCATTCTTGGAGTTGCTCCAACTTTTATCATGTTAGTTTCTATTTCTAACATTAAGAATACAATGTCTAATAAGAACAAGAAAATGATAGAGATGAAATAGCCTAGGTATTTATTGTTAATGGCAACTTGTATAAAAATTAAGATTAACGACCACGTAATATACTTTGGTAACGAGGTGTAAACAAAATCCATTAAATAAAGTCCAATTTCTACATTGGTATAGCCGCTGAGCAATTGATAAATAATAGAAAGTACAATTAAAAATAAATTGATGAGTGAAGTAACTACCACCAATGAAACCACTTTCGCCAATAATGAAGACATTGAGAAATGAGGAGTGGCATCAACTACTTCGTTGATATGACTTGCTCTATCTCTCCAAATGAGTTCGCCACTAAAGAATACCAAAATAATGATAACAAAAATAGCAGAAACCCCACTTATAACATCAATCATGTTATAAGTAATAGGATAAGATTTTAATCCAAAATATTCAAAACCACCTTGTAGGTTAGCTATTAAAATGATGGCACTAAAAGCAAACAATATTTTAAAGGTTGTACTCTTTAAAATACTAAGTAGGTTTATTTTTAGGAAACTAATAAAAAAGATAAACTGACTTGAAGCATTAAAGTTTAAAGAAACTTTTGGTAATGTAAAATGTTCGAGAGTTTTAGGTTGAACTTTTTCTGCTTTAGTTTTTTTCTGTTTTTCTTTAAAAGAAAAAGTGTAATAAGAGATGAATAAAATGATTAAACCTAAAGCTGACCAAATGATACGATTGTAAAACAACAATCCATTAAATCCAACGGAAATCGTATTTTTTTCTATAGGTGTAAAATATTTAGAATCAATACTGTATGCCCTAATTCCAAAAGTATCGGTTAAGGCACCAATTACTTCATTTTCGATATCGGATAACAATGTGCCAGAAACAATGTATCCAATAATAATGATAAGAGTTCCAACAAAAGAAATTACGGTACTTTTCCACTTGTTTGCCATGGCAAAAATAATTGTACCAGCAAAAAACATGTTCGGAACAATAAAAAGCAAATAGTTGTTAATGAACGATGCTGCATAGAAAGGACCAATTCGGTCGGCATCTAACCAACCTGCAGCAGGACCAATAATTGAACCTAACCAAAAACCGATAAAAACACCCAATAGTGGAATGGTAGATAAAACCAATGCGCCAAAAAACCGTCCGAAAAAATATACTGATTTCTTAATGGGAGTGGAGAATAAAATTTCATTGAACTCATTCTCATAATCGCGTAAAGCGGCATTGTTAAAAAATGCAGTAGCAATCATCAACCCAAAAATGGAAAGTATGGCTACATAGTTGGTCATTACATGGGGTGCATTTTTATACACATTACCCACTGTTCCTCCAATAACGATATTGTCGCTAACTACAGCTCCAAATACCATTAGGGTAATAATCAGCATAAATATATATATCATGGGGCGTTTTAGTGCCGTAGTGATTTCTTTGATAAAAAACTCTTTAAACATTTTTTTAAGTTTTAAAGTTTGTAAAGTATAATGTTGAAAGGTGTTGTAAGATTAGTTGTTGATTTTTGTAAAGAATACATCTTCTAGATTTGGTTCAACTTGTTCAAATCCATCACCAGGGTTACTTTCCGAAAGCACATGGATTAATGGATTTCCAGCAACCATTTTGTCAGAAATCACTTTATAGTTTTTCTGGTATTCTTCCACTTGGTTTCTTGCAATTGATTTTTGCCAAACTTTACCTTTTAATTCCTGAAGAACATTGTTAGGAGTTCCTTTATAAACAATCTGTCCTTTGTTCATAATTGCCATGTTTGAACACAACTCGCGAACATCGTCTACAATGTGAGTAGAAAGAATAATTACAACATCTTGACCAACATCTGCTAACAGATTATGGAAACGGTTCCGTTCTCCTGGGTCTAATCCAGCAGTTGGTTCATCAACAATAATCAATTGTGGATTTCCAATCAATGCTTGAGCAATGCCTACACGTTGTTTCATTCCTCCCGAAAATCCTTTTACCGACTTGCCTCGTTGTTCGTACAAGTTAACTTTTTGTAATAAATAATTAACCAATTCTTTTCTCTCCTTACTGTTGGTAATACCTTTTAAAATGGCAATGTGGTCGAGCAATTGTTCGGCAGTAATTTTTGGATATACCCCAAATTCCTGAGGTAAATAACCCAAAACTTTTCTAAGCTCTAATGGATTGTTAAGGATGTCAATATCATTTAAAAAAGCAGTCCCGCTGTCGGCTTCCTGCAAGGTTGCAAGTGTTCTCATCAATGATGATTTTCCTGCACCATTTGGACCAAGCAAACCAAACATTCCGTTGCTAATTTCAATACTAACATTATCTAAAGCTTTTACACCATTTGGGTAAACTTTAGTTAGATTTTCTATTTTTAAAGTTGCCATAAAATACTATTATTCAGTTATTTTTATCAAATATAGTGCACAGATGAGTGAGAAAGTTTAAAAGTTACACCAATGGTAAATGATGTAGTTAAACGGTTTGTTTAACTTTGTTTTTATGAATAAACAACAACTATATCAAGAAGTTACATTTAAAACCAGCAGAAGTGGAGGTGCTGGAGGACAACATGTAAACAAAGTTTCTTCTAAAGTAGAGTTGATTTTTGATGTAGATAAATCGGCCCAATTTACTGATGAGCAAAAAGTTGTAATACAAAACAAATTAGCAAATAGAATTGACAATGAAGGATTGTTGCATTTACAATGCGATGAAACGAGAAGCCAATTAAAGAACAAACAAATAGTATTTGAAAGGTTGTTGGATTTAATTAGTATAGCTTTAAAACCAGTAAAAAAAAGAAAGCCTAGCAAACCAAGCAAAAGTTCCATCAAAAAACGATTGGATTCGAAAAAGAAACTTTCGGATAAAAAAGATTCTAGAAGGTTTAAATTGGATTAATTTTGGAAACCATGAATTTAACATTTTACAAATACCAAGGAACAGGAAACGATTTTGTGATGATTGACAATCGCAACAATGTGTTTGATAAAACCAATATTGAGTTGATTCAGCAGTTGTGTGATAGACGTTTTGGTATTGGTGCGGATGGATTAATTCTCATCGAAAATAGTGCGGATTTAGATTTTAACATGATTTATTTTAATGCCGATGGTTCGCAAAGCTTTTGTGGAAACGGTAGCAGGTGTGCAGTCTCTTTTGCAAAGTATTTGGGAATTATTCAATCACAGGCATTATTCCTTTCAACCGATGGCGAGCATGAGGCATGGATAAATGAACAAGGAGAGGTAAGTTTAAAAATGCACGATGTAGAAGGGATAGAAAAAGGAAATGATTATTATTTTATCAATACGGGTTCTCCACATTATATTTTAGAAGTAAGAGATGTTGATGAAGTGAATGTTTTTGAGATAGGACGAAAAGTGAGGTATAACAATAGGTTTGCAGCAGAAGGAACGAATGTGAATTTTGTTTGCTACAAGAATGAGGGTTTAGACATTAGAACTTACGAAAGAGGGGTGGAGGATGAAACCTTATCATGCGGAACGGGTGTAACGGCTGCAGCTTTAAGCTGGGCTGAGAGATTTAGCAAGCCTTATGGTAAAGTTGCAGTTAAAACTCAAGGTGGAACATTACAAGTTGCCTTTAAGCAAAACGAAACGGGAGGATTTTATGATATTTGGTTAATTGGACCAGCAGTTCAGGTTTTTAAAGGAGAAATAAATTTGAAAATAAATTAACTATTTAACTTTATTAACTTTTTACTTTGAACTAAAAAAATGTCTTTCTCCATTCCCATAACACACCAGAATGAAGAGATAAACCTCGAAGAAGGAGTGTTTATTTTTATTCATCGTGCGAGCAAAATACCTCCTCACATGGGATTGATTGTAGATGGAACAATATTTGAAATATCCACCAACGGTCCAGGATACGAACAAAAAGGGATTGATTTATTAAAAACCGCTAAGAAAAGAGGTGTTGAGGTAATTTTTATAGAGTTGATTAAACCACAAAATGGAGTAGCGTTAAAACAGCAAATTACTCATTTGGTAAAACATTACCATAGTGTTTCAAACGACATTTCATGTTTAAATCCAGTGAAAGATTTTATTCAATCAACGTATCAAGTTGACGTAAAACGAACAAATTTTATTTTTGAATTGTTGCCTGTTTTATATTTAAA
Source organism: uncultured Vicingus sp. (assembly GCA_964398455.1). Taxonomy (GTDB): domain Bacteria; phylum Bacteroidota; class Bacteroidia; order Flavobacteriales_E; family Vicingaceae; genus Vicingus. The sequence goes on from CAYNMR010000004.1 coordinate 51,338, forward strand.
CCATTTGATAAAAGCAACTTATGAAATAAATCTCTCAAAGAAGTTAATAGAAGGTCAGTTTATACTAAAAACTTATACGAAGGAAGATGTTAATCAGTGCATTGCTGCTGTAAATCGAAAAAATAAACGTGAAATTAGTATCTGAGCATATTTACTTGAGAAACGTACTTCCAACAGACGCTTCAATCATTTTTGCTTGGGAAAACAATCCAGAAAATTGGGAAGTTAGCAACACTGAAAAGTGTTTTACTTTTCAGGAGATTGAAGAATTTGTTAGTCAACCACAAGATATTTACCTTCATCAACAACTTCGTTTTGTTATTTGTTTGAATACTTCAGATTTACCAATAGGATGCATCGATTTGTTTGATTACGAAGAAGGAAAATCAGTAGGAGTAGGAATTTTAATAGCCGATAAAAACTTTCGAAACAAAGGTTTTGCAACAGCAGCATTAAATCAGTTGATTAATTATATTAGAAATGAACTAAACGTTGCTTATATCTTCTGCAATATTTTCGAAAATAATAAACCGAGTATTCGTTTATTTGAACATTGTGGATTTAAATTTATTGAAGAACGCGAATTAAATCAACAGTTAGTAAATTACTTTGAACTAAAAATATAGATACATTCGAACTATGAAGATGTTAAAGAAAATAATAGTGTCAGTTTTATTGATTGGAGTATTGATAGGGGCTTATCTTACTTATAATATGTATACCCGCATTTACAAAGCCAATGTAACTTTAGAAAAGAGTAAAACTGCTTATTTTTATATCAAAACGGGTTCTACTTTTCAGGATGTGAGTAATGGTTTATATGAAGGTGGTTACATTAAAAATAGAAATTCGTTTGAATGGGTTGCTGAAAAGAAATCGAACTTTAAAAACAATATCAAACCAGGTAAATACTTACTAAAAGAAGGTATGAACAACAATGAATTGATTGATTTGTTGAGGTCGGGTAAACAAGAACCAGTTAAATTATCGTTCGACCATATTAGAACGGTAAAAGAGTTAGCAGGTAAACTCTCAAAAAATATAGAAGCCGATAGTGTTTCATTATATAATTTGCTAACAGATGCAGATTTTATTGATAAATACGGATTAAATAGAAATACAATTTTAACCTTGTTTATTCCCAATACGTATGAATTTTATTGGAATACTTCTGCTGAGGAATTGGTAAAACGAATGGCAGAAGAGTATAAGAAGTTTTGGACAGCAGAACGAAAAGAAAAAGCTAGAAAACTTAATTTATCACAGTCTGAAGTATCCACATTGGCTTCTATTGTTCAGGCAGAACAATCCATGAGAGTTGATGAACGACCTAGAGTAGCTGGTTTGTATATTAATAGAATAAGAACAGGTATGCTTTTACAATCAGATCCTACCGTAATTTATGCAGTTGGCGATTTTGAAATTAAACGAGTAACTGGAAAGCATTTGGCGGTAGATTCGCCTTATAATACATACAAAAGAACAGGATTACCTCCTGGACCAATTGTTTTACCAAGTATAAAATCGCTCGATGCAGTATTGAATTACGAGAAACACAATTATATTTACATGTGTGCAAAAGAAGATTTTTCTGGTTATCACAATTTTGCTGTTGATTATAATCAACACATGAGTAATGCCAGAAGATATCAGCAAGAATTAAATAGAAGAAACATTCATTAAACGTAATTTAACGTGAAAGAAACAACCCTTAATATAAAATTTACTGAATACGATAACATCAATGAGTTGAATGTTAACGATGCTCAATTGATTCAGTCGGCAGAAGAAAATTTGAAAAACGCATATGCTCCATATTCACTATTTAAAGTGAGTTCTGCCATTCAGTTGAACAATGCTAAAATGGTGTTGGGAACAAACCAAGAAAATGCGGCTTATCCATCGGGTTTGTGTGCTGAGCGAGTGGCTATTTTTTCAGCAAAATCCACTTATCCAGCTGCAACTGTTGAAACCGTTGTTATTGTTACAGCTCATGGTAATTCAACACCTTTTTCGCCTTGTGGTGGTTGCCGACAAGTGTTAATGGAATACGAATTGGCACAAAAAAAATCAATAAGAGTTATCTTAAAATCGGGAAGTTCAAAAATTTGGATATTTAGCAGTGTAAAAGACTTGCTGCCTTTTGCTTTTGAAGCAGATGACATTTTAAAAAAAGAGTAGGGTGTCAAATTCGCTTTTATTGTCTAAATACTATAAATTTGCAACATAAAAATAATAACATGGCAAAAAAATCTAGCTTCTCTAAAGAGCAATACTTAGCATGGTATGAATCCATGTTGCTCATGCGAAAATTCGAAGAGAAATTAAGTCAATTATACATTCAACGACAATTTGGAGGTTTCCTTCATTTGTACATTGGGCAAGAAGCTGTTGTAGCAGGGGCTGTTTCTGCTACTTTACCAGAAGATAAAATGATTACAGCTTATCGTTGTCATGCTCATCCGCTTGGAAGAGGAACTGACCCAAAATACATGATGGCTGAGTTGTACGGAAAAACAACAGGATTATCAAAAGGTAAGGGAGGTTCTATGCATATGTTTGATGTAAGTAAACACATTTATGGCGGACATGGTATTGTTGGTGGTCAAATTCCATTAGGAGCAGGTTTAGCTTTTGCCGACAAATACAAAGGAAACAACTTTGTAACACTTTGTTCGATGGGTGATGGAGCAATTCGTCAAGGAGCATTACATGAAGCATTTAATATGGCAATGACTTGGAAATTGCCAGTTGTTTATATCATTGAAAATAACAAATATGCAATGGGTACTTCGGTAGAAAGAACTTCGAATGTTACTGAATTGTATAAGATAGGTTTAAGTTACGACATGCCAGGAGAACCAGTAGATGGAATGGATGTTGAAGCAGTTCATCATGCCGTGGCTAAGGCTGTAAAATGGTGTAGAGATGGAAAGGGGCCATATTTATTGGAAATGGAAACGTATCGTTTTAAAGGTCATTCCATGTCAGATCCTCGTAAATACAGAACTAAAGAGGAAGAAGAAGAATACCAAAACGAAGACCCGATTGAAAAGGTACTAAAGACAATTAGAGCAAATAAATTTGCTACAGAAAAACAATTGGAAGCTATTCAGGATAAGATTAAAAAACAGATTGAAGATGCAATTAAGTTTGCTGAAGAATCTCCACTTCCACAACCAGAAGATATGTATAACGAAATTTATGCAGAACCTAATTATCCATTTATAAAAGATTAAATAAAGAAAAAAATGGCTGAAATAGTAAGAATGCCCAAATTAAGTGATACCATGACCGATGGTGTGGTTGCAAAATGGCATAAAAAAGTGGGCGATAAAGTGAAGTCGGGCGAAATATTAGCAGAAATAGAAACCGATAAGGCTACTATGGAGTTTGAATCGTTTGTTGATGGCACGTTGCTTCATATTGGAGTTCCAGAAAAAGGTACAGCTCCTGTTGATGCTGTTTTGGCAATATTTGGAGAAAAAGGAGAGGATATTTCTGCATTGCTTTCGGGTGGAACTACACCAAAAATGGAAACAAAAAAAGAAGTTGTTGAGGTAGTTGCCGAAACAAAATCACAACCAACAACAAAAGCAGTTGATACATCAAACATCAAAGCTAAAGTAGTAAGGATGCCTAAACTAAGCGATACCATGACTGACGGTGTGGTTGCGAAATGGCATAAAAAAGTAGGGGATAAAGTTGCTTCGGGCGATTTATTGGCAGATATAGAAACAGATAAAGCTACCATGGAATTTGAATCGTTTGAGGACGGTTACTTATTACATATTGGCATAGCTGAAGGAGGAAGTGCACCTGTAGATTCAGTTTTGGCTGTAATTGGAGAAAAAGGTGCTGACTTTAAAGCATTATTGGAAAATAGTTCAAATACTCCAGTTGTAAGTTCACAACCTTCAATTGAGAGTCCAAAACCTGAGACTCAAAAAACACAATCAGCGCCTATTATTCAAACTCCATCTTCCACAACTCAACATTCTACACAAAGAGTTATTGCTTCTCCATTAGCTAAAAAAATGGCAGAGGAAAGAAATATTAACATTACTCTTATAAAAGGTACTGGAGATGGTGGAAGAGTTACAAAAACGGATATTGAGAATTATAATGGTTCATCTTCTACAGTTTCAAATTTTGTTGGTGTAGAAAAATATACTGAAGAACCAGTTTCGCAAATGCGTAAAACCATTGCACGACGACTGGGTGAAAGCAAATTTTCGGCTCCTCATTTCTATTTAACTATAGAAATAGATATGGATAATGCCATTAGTGCAAGAAATTCTATCAATGCTATTGAAGGGGTTAAAATATCATTCAACGACTTGGTTATTAAAGCTGTTGCTGGAGCGTTGAAAAAACATCCAAAAGTAAATTCATCATGGTTAACAGATAAAATTCGTTACAACGAACATGTAAATATTGGCGTTGCTGTTGCTGTTGAAGAAGGCCTGTTGGTTCCAGTGGTTCGTTTTGCTGATGGTAAAACATTAAGCCAGATTAGTGCTGAGGTTAGAGTATTTGCAACTAAAGCAAAAGAGAAAAAATTACAACCTCAAGATTGGGAAGGTAGTACCTTTACTATTTCTAACTTAGGAATGTTCGGTATAGAAGAATTTACAGCTATTATTAATCCACCAGATGCTTGTATTTTGGCTGTTGGTGGTATTAAACAAGTGCCTGTGGTTAAAAACGGACAAATTGTACCCGGTAATACCATGAAAGTAACATTAAGTTGCGACCATAGGGTAGTTGATGGTGCTACAGGTGCTGCATTTTTACAAACATTCAAGAACTACATGGAAAATCCAGTAGTTTTATTAGGAGCACAAAACATATAAAGAAGTTAAGCTATGGGAATGAAAGAGAATGATTATTTGTGTCCGAAATGTAAAGGACATTTAAACGTGGGCGGACAGTTGGTTTTTGCTACAGAAACACAACGTAAACATAAAGGGTTGATTATGTTAAACCCAAAAGTGGGTGAGTACGATTATAAAAATCATCCAAATTTTAAATTAGAGAAAGGCGAGTTGGTGGAGTTTAAATGCCCAATGTGTCAACACAACCTTACTGCTGAAAAAAATAAAGAACATGCCATGATTTTAATGGTGGGTAGTGAAGATAATGCAGATTATGAATTGTATTTTTCTAAGAAGGCAGGAAACAAAAGTACCTATGTAGTTGCCAAAGACGATATTAAAGCTTTTGGCGAAGACGCAATGGATATTGACGATTTGTTTTACTAAAAACAAACAGAAATAAAAACAAAAAAACCGCTCTAAATTTAGAGCGGTTTTTTTGTTAGTAATATTATGATTACTTTCTCTTCATCACTTTTTCAACAGCTTTTACAATACTTTCTGCGTTTAAGCCATATTTTTCCATTAATTGGGCAGGTGTTCCACTTTCACCAAAAGAATCGTTTACTGCAACATATTCAATAGGCATTGGGTTGTTTCTGCTTATTAATTGAGCAATACTGTCGCCCAAACCACCATTCATCATGTGTTCTTCGGCAGTAACTATACATTTGGTTTTATTGGCTGATTTTAACACAGCTTCTTCGTCTAGTGGTTTAATGGTGTGGATGTTAATAATTTCAGCACTGATACCTTTTGCTTCTAATTGTTCACCCGCCTGAATAGCTTCCCAAACCAAGTGACCTGTAGCAAAAATAGTTACATCAGTTCCTTCGTTTAAAACAATGGCTTTACCAATTTCAAAAGGTTCGTTCATAAATACAGGAACGGTTGGTCTCCCGAAACGTAAATACACAGGACCATCGTGTTTTGCAATAGCTTTAGTTGCAGCTTTGGTTTGGTTGTAATCGCAAGGGTTAATAACGGTCATGCCTGGTAGCATTTTCATTAAACCAATGTCTTCTAAAATTTGGTGAGTTGCACCATCTTCACCGAGTGTTAAACCAGCATGTGAAGCACAAATTTTTACATTTTTACCAGAATAAGCCACCGCTTGGCGAATTTGGTCGTACACTCTTCCGGTCGAAAAGTTGGCAAAAGTTCCAGTAAATGGAATTTTCCCTCCAATGGTCATACCTGCAGCTATACCAATCATGTTGGCTTCAGCAATACCCACTTGAAAAAATCGGTCTGGATTTTCTTTCTCAAACTGATTCATTTTTAAAGAACCTGTTAAGTCGGCACAAAGAGCCACCACGTTTCGGTTTTCTCTTCCTAATTCAGTTAATCCATCGCCAAAGCCGGAGCGAGTATCTTTTTTTTCGGTGTAAGGGTATTTTTTCATTGTATAGTTGATTGTTGTTGGTTAATCGTATTAAAATTTTATTTGAGCCGAAGCCCCAGACGTTATTTTAAATGTTTTTTCTTTTGTTTCTATTACTTTGTTGGAGTTTACACTTCGGTAAATTACTCGGTAGTTTCCGGGTTGAAGTATTACGGTTTCTCTTGTGCTGTTTGGCGAAAGGTTGTAAATCCATTTGAGGGTATTGTTTTCTTCTACAAAAACACTTGCAATACCTTTTGCAGGCAGAAATATGGTAGCAATTCCAGGGTCGGCAATAAAAACTTTGGTAGTGTGGCTTTGTGCAATATTTACTTTGTTGATATTGATTCGTGGTAATGTTAGTATTTCTAAATCGTAATCGCCCACAAGGTATTTAGTGGTTTCTTCAAAATTTTGAACGTGAAATGTTTTTAAATCACCGTGTTTTCGAACCAAACATTTTAAGTCTTGATACTCGTTTAATCCACTCATTTCCATTTTTAACATTCCTTGAGGAGCATCAATACCAATGATATTGTGTTTTCCGGCAGTAATTTCAATGTCCTTTTTTGTTACTTCTGGCAAGGTATGTACCACTAAATCGTAACGCATAGCAGGATTTATAGGAACAGTATCTGGAACACCATAACTGTTGATGGTATGGATAAAATTATACTGAATAGATTTAGAAAAACTATCATAAAAGGTCATGTTAACATCGGTTTCGGTTGGTTTTCCAAAAGCATCTATCAGGTTTACCTGAACAGTGGTGTTATTCATTACTTGAGAAATAACAATTTGCAACACATTTTCAAATGATGCAGCATCTTTGGTTTCAAAGAAATTGCCTACACAACGAAAAGCTTCTATGGTTTCTAAATCTAATCCCATTCCAATTACAAATGGACGAAGAGTAACTCCATTTTTTTGCAAAGCAAGAGCAACAGCACAAGGGTCGCCTTGGCATTCTTCAATACCGTCGGTAATTAAAATAATAATGTTTTTGCAATTGGTACAAGGCGGAAAATCGTTTTTTGTTTGTTCTAGTGAGTAAGCAATTGGAGTTGTTCCTGTTGGACGGATATCGGTAAGTTTTGTTTTGATTTTATTGAAGTTATTGTTGGCAAAAGGAACTTCTAACTTGGTATCTTCACAGCTTCTGTTACCAGCAGCTACCGAAAATTGATGCCCATAAACACGTAAAGCTACTTCAATATTTTCTTTGCTTTTTAAGCTATCCATTAAATGACTAAGCAAGCGGGTTGCTACTTTCATTTTTTGCTCTTGTCCCCATAAACCATACATGCTCTGAGAGGCGTCTAAAACAAAAAGTATTCTAGTTTTTTGTGGAGTTTGTGAAAAAGAGTTGAAAGCTAAAAGCAGACTTAAAGCGAATAGGTAGGGTTTGATATGTTTAGCTTTATTGTTCAAAGTTTGAAGTTTAAGGTTACTTCGGTCTTCTTACTTCCGACTTAATAATCTCCCAGAGTTTCTTCCAATTGACCTAAGGCAGTAGCGAGTTGTTCATCGTTAGGTGCAACTCCATGCCATTTGTGTGACCCCATCATAAAGTCAACACCGTTGCCCATTTCAGTTTTCATAATTATCATAACGGGTTTTCCTTTACCTAAGTGCGTTTTTGCTTTATTTACAGTTTCAATAATGTTTTGCATGTTGTTTCCATTCATTTGTAATACATCCCACCCAAAAGCATGCCATTTGCCAGCAAGGTCACCCAAACTCAATACTTCGTCGGTGCTACCATCAATTTGTTGTTGGTTGTAATCGATACACGAAATTAAATTATCAACTTTATTGTGGGTAGCATACATTGCAGCTTCCCAAATCTGACCTTCTTGCAACTCGCCATCACCGTGTAAGGAAAATACTGTTGATTTATCTCCATTTAGTTTTTTGGTTAATGCTGCACCAATTGCATTCGATAAACCTTGACCCAAAGAACCGCTTGCCATTCTTACACCTTCTAATCCTTCGTGTGTGGTTGGGTGTCCTTGTAAACGAGAGTTTAATTTTCTGAAAGTGGATAATTCAGCAACAGGAAAATAACCTGAACGAGCCAAAACACTATAAAAAACTGGCGAAATGTGTCCGTTTGATAGAAAGAAAATATCTTGATTTCTGCCATCCATATCAAATGGTTGTGGTTGGTGATTCATAATTTCGAAATATAAAGCAACCAAATAATCGGTGCAGCCTAATGAACCACCTGGATGACCAGAGTTAACAGCATGAACCATTCTTACAATATCTCTTCTTACTTGTGAAGCAATTTTTTCTAATTCTAAAATTGATGGCATTTTTATTGTGTTTAGAGGTTATAAAATCGAAAACAAAAGTAGTTCAATTTTAAAAGAAAATACTAGCCGTGTTGAAAACTTGTAATAAGTAAAACACGAGTAAAAAGTTGATGAAATTGAAAGTCGAGAAGCAATTTAAATGGCATAAAACTATTAAGGTTTGAATGTTGAAAACACAATAAAAAGGATAGTTATTCGCTTGGTTTTAGAGGTAATTTTAGTGCATATTGAAAAATTTATGAATAAGAGATTAACTTTCACAATAATTATAGCCATAACAATCTTTCTGTCGTGCTCGGCAACTATTAAAACCAAAACCATTGTTGATAATACGTCAATTAAAGCAGAAACGCCACCACCTTCGTTTTTGATGCAAAATGCTTGGGCTGATTCTGTTTTAAAAACAATGACTTTAGATGAGAAAATTGCTCAATTGTTAATGGTTGCTGCTTATTCAAATAAAGATAATTATCATGTTAAAGAAATAGACTCTTTGGTGTCGAAGTATAAAATAGGCGGATTAATTTTTATGCAGGGAGGTACTGTTCGTCAAGCGGAGTTGTACAATCGTTATCAAAAAAAATCAAAAATACCATTGCTTATTTCTATTGATGGAGAATGGGGTTTAGCTATGCGATTAGATAGCGTTGTAAAATATCCTTGGCAAATGACATTGGGAGCTATTCAAGATAATAATTTAATTTATCAAATGGGAGTTGATATTGGAAAACAATGTCAACGATTAGGTATTCAAGTAAATTTTGCTCCTGTTGTTGATATTAATGTTAATCCAAAAAACCCTATTATTAATGCTCGCTCGTTTGGTGAGAATAAGTATAAAGTAGCAGAAAAAGGAGTGTCTTACATGAAAGGTATGCAAAGTGTAAATGTGTTGGCAAATGCAAAACATTTTCCTGGACACGGTGATACCGATACTGATTCGCATAAAGCGTTACCAATAATTAATCATACCGCAGCACGTATTGATTCTATTGAATTGTTTCCGTTTAAAGCATTAATTGCTGAAGGTTTATCGAGTATGATGGTAGCTCATTTATTTATTCCAGCTTATGATACCTTAGCACTTACAGCAACAACTTTGTCTAAAAGCGTGGTGACTCACTTATTACAAGACTCATTAAAATTTAAAGGGTTAATATTTACCGATGCATTAAATATGAAAGGAGTAAGTTCATTTCATAGTCCTGGATATGTTGATGTAAAAGCACTTCTTGCTGGAAACGATGTGTTGTTGTTTTCCGAAAATGTACCTGCGGCAATTACAGAAATAAAATGTGCTGTTGAGTTTGGTGAAATAGATTCAACAGAAATTGAAAGAAGGTGCTTGAAAATATTGAAAGCCAAAGCTTGGGCGGGATTAAATAACAGCAATCAAGTAGCTACAAAGAATATTACAGCAGATTTAAATAAAAAGGAATATGAACTGCTTAACCAGAAACTTTATGAAAGTGCTTTAACTGTTGTTCAAAATAAAAACAATCTTATTCCTTTAGATGGATTAGATACACTTTCTATAGCCTCATTGGTTATTGGCGATGGTGAATACCAAGAATTTCAGCAAACGCTATCATTGTATAATCAAGTAACTCCTTTTTATACTACAGAAGTAAATGCTGCCAATAAGTTAATATTTGTTGATACAGTTAAAAATTACAATACGGTTATTATTTCATTACACAATTCGGATAAACATCCTTGGAAAAAATATAATGTAAGTACAGAAACCTTCCAATTAATATCAGAGATAAGTAAAACCAAACGGGTTATTCTAGTCAATTTTATGAATCCATATAGTTTAATGGATTTTTCTGAACTAGAAAATGTAAACAGTATTGTTTTAACTTATCAGAATAATAAATATACGAACAGAGCAGCAGCCGAATTAATATTTGGAGCAATTGATGCAAATGGTAAATTACCAGTGTCTATTTCATCAAAGTTTAAAGAAGGAACAGGTTTAAACATAAAATCGATAGGACGTTTTATTTACACTCAACCAGAATTTGCAGGTATTTCAGAAGATGATTTGTATAAAATAGATAGTTTAGCATTAAAAGGTATTAATGAAAAGGCGTATCCAGGCTGTCAGGTTTTGGTAGCTAAAGATGGTAAAGTAATCTATAACAAATCTTTTGGATACCATACCTACGAGAATAAAACAGCTGTTAATAATAGTACTATTTACGATATAGCCTCTATAACCAAAATTGCTTCAACCTTATTGGGAGTAATGCACTTACAAGACCAAGATAAGTTTAGCTTAGATAGTAAATTAGGAGATTATTTACCCGAATTAATTGCAGATACGTCTGAGTATTTCAATTTGAATTTAAGAGAAGTATTGGCTCATCAGGCTGGGTTAAAATCTTGGATTCCATTTTATCAAAATACGCTTTACCACGGAAATCCAGATTCTGTAATTTATTGTAAAGACTCATCAGAATACTATCCAAATAGAGTTGCCGATAGTTTATATATCAGCAAATTCTATTCAGATATTATTTATAAAAAAATATTGAGTACTCCATTACAAGAGAAGAAATATGTTTACAGTGACTTGGGTTACTATTTCTTATTAAAAATAGTGGAAAAACAAAGTCAACAGAAACTAAATAATTATGTTGGAAATATATATGCTCAGTTAGGAATGAGTACCACTGGTTATCATCCTCGAAATAGGTTTAGTTTGGATAGAATTCCGCCAACAGAAAACGATAAAGTATTTAGAAAACAAATCATACAAGGAGATGTGCACGATCCGGGAGCTGCAATGCTTGGTGGAGTAGGCGGACATGCAGGTTTATTCTCTAATGCAAATGATTTAGCGAAGTTAATGCAGCTGTATATGAATAGAGGAACTTATGCAGGCAAACGCATTTTAAATGCTAATACAGTTGCTGAATATACCAAATGTCAGTTTTGTGTAGATGGAAACAGAAGGGGAGCTGGTTTTGATAAGCCAACTATAGATGGGTCAGCAGGTTCTTCGTGTAATTGTGTTTCGTTTTTGAGTTTCGGACACACAGGTTTTACAGGAACCATAGCTTGGGCTGACCCTGATGAAAATTTGGTGTATGTATTTCTATCCAACAGAACATATCCTGATGCAGAAAATAAAAAGCTTGCCAATATGAACATACGAACTGATATTCAGCAAGTGATTTATGATGCAATTAGAAAATAGACTATTTATTTCTATTAAGCAAGATAGGAGTTATTAATTTCATATAAAGTTCAAATAATTTCTTAATCAGAATAGATAAAGAAATACTTAAAAATAGATTTACTGAGAATATAGTTAATAATTTCAACTCCCATTCTAGGTTAATTTTATGGGTAAATAAGATTAATAAACTTGAACTAATTCCTTGAGCTATGTATACATATAATGCATTTTTTCCTAAGTAATTTATCCAATAATTTTTAGTAATATATTTCGAGAAGATTATTGTAATTGCGATTGACAGAAATGACGCAATGATGTAATGAAAACGTGGAGGAAATTTCAATGATTGTAAATCAAATTTATTTTCTTTAAAGTAAAGATATAAAATAATGTATGATACAATAAAAAGAAATATACCAAAAATGGATGCCCATTTATAATTTTTTAACGTATCGAAGTAATAATATCCAAATAAAAACATCAATAAGTAAGTAAGAATATAACTTGAATTTATCGAAAAAAAATTGAGTTCATGTAATGAGGGGATAGATGAGAAATTATACATTAAATATAAAATTGTTAAATTTATAAGGGGTAAGAGATTATTGTTTAAATGTTTAATAATTAAGTAACTAATAAAATACACAATAAAGAAAACAGGGATAAACCAAGTAGAACCTTGAACAACTTCAATTCCAGTTGTGACAGGATATAACAGAAAAATACTTTTTAATATAAAACCAATCTTATCATTTTCAACAAAAAAAATAGCGTAGATAATAAAAAACACAAGAAAAAGATTTATAAGTCTTACTAGTCCAGAAAATGGTTTTTCTTTTCTAAATGAATATGTTGCACTTGCTCCACTTAGAAAAAAAAATAAAGGAACATCTAATAAAAGACTATATTGAGCTATTATATTTGGTACATAGCTTTGGCCACTCCACCAAACTGTATGTATAAAGATGATACCAACTGTACATATACCTTTAAAGAAGTCTATAGAGTAATTTCTTTTAGCTGTCATGTTTAATGCTTAATGAAGTTGTAAAATAAGAGATCTTTTTTTTATCTATGAAATTCTACTCCAATTTACTTTTGTTTTTTTTAGTTGGACTAAAGCATTTATTAAACGAGTATTCTTTGGCAACTGTAAATTGGCGTCTTCTTTTAAAATTTCGATGGCTTCGTTTCTTGCTAGTTGAACAATTTGTCCGTCTTTAGCTAAATCGGCTATTTTTAAATTTAACAAACCACTTTGTTGAGTTCCTTGTATATCGCCAGGTCCACGAAGTTTTAAGTCTACCTCTGCTATTTCAAAACCATCGTTGGTTCTTACCATGGTTTCTAAACGTAATTTTCCTTCACTACTCAATTTATTTCCACTCATTAAAACGCAATACGATTGTTCTGCACCTCTACCAACTCTACCTCTCAATTGGTGCAATTGAGCTAAGCCAAACCGTTCAGCACTTTCAATAATCATCACACTTGCGTTAGGAACATTCACCCCAACTTCAATTACAGTTGTAGCAACCATAATATGTGTTTCGCCTTTCACAAAACGTTGCATCTCAAATTCCTTTGCATCGGGTTTCATTTGCCCGTGAACAATACTTACTTGGTATTGAGGAATAGGAAAACTACTTGAAATGCTTTCAAAACCATCCATTAAATCTTTGTAGTCCATTTTCTCTGATTCCTTGATTAATGGATAAACCACATAAACTTGTCGACCTTTTTTTATTTCTTCTTCCATTAATCCAAAAGCACGTAAACGTGATGAATCGTACCAATGAATCGTTTTTATTGGTTTTCTTCCAGCGGGCAGTTCATCAATTACAGAAACATCTAAATCTCCATAGAAAGTCATAGCTAGTGTTCTAGGAATTGGAGTAGCAGTCATTACTAAAATGTGAGGAGGAATTGTTCCAACACGACCTTCTACTTTATTTTTTGCCCATAATTTTGCTCGTTGAGCAACACCAAAACGATGTTGTTCATCAACTACAACGTAACCTAAGTTGTTGAATTGAACAGTATCTTCTAGTAAAGCATGAGTACCGATTAAAATGTTGAGCCTTCCGTTTTGTAACTTCTCATGGATTTCTTTTCGTTTGGCAGTTTTACTAGAACCTGTTAGCAGTTCTATGGAAATATCCATTTCTTTTAACATCTCTTTTAAACCCAAATAATGCTGAGTAGCTAAAATCTCGGTTGGCGCCATTAAACAAGTCTGGAACCCATTATCGATAGCAATTAACATGGTAAGCAACGCAATAACTGTTTTTCCACTTCCAACATCACCCTGCAGAAGCCTGTTCATGTGTTTACCCGAACCAATGTCTTTTCTAATTTCTTTAATAACTCTTTTTTGGGCATTAGTCAATTCAAAACTCAAATAATTATTGTAAAAAGTGTTGAAATGTTCTCCAATTTCTCCAAAAACAAAACCTTTTATGGTTTGGGTTTTAATTACTTTTTGTTGTAGCAATTGCAATTGCAGAAAAAACAATTCTTCAAATTTTAATCTAAATATTGCTTTTTGTAGGATTTGCTCATTTTTTGGAGCATGGGCATTAATAACAGCTTCTTCTTTAGAGAGGAGGTTAAGCTTATCTAATAATTCTATAGGAAGTGTTTCTTGCACACTACCTTTAATTTGCTGAATTAAGTTTTGTTGAATTTTATGAATTCCTTTTGCAGATAAACCTTTGTTTGAAAGTTTTTCGGATGAGTAATAAACGCCTTCTAAACCAACCGATTTAGCAGCCAACGATTGGTCGACCAACTCTATTTCGGGATGTGTAATATTGTATTTGTTGTTAAAAACAGTAGGCTTTCCAAAAACTACATATTCTTGATTAACCTTAACAGATGACGATAACCATTTAATGCCTTTAAACCATACCAATTCAATTTCACCAGTAGCATCTTTAAACTTTGCCACCATTCGTTTGGCTTGTTTTTCACCAATGGTTTCTAAAGCTGTTATTTTACCTTTGAGCTGAATATATGCTTGGTCGGAATTGATTTCGCTGATGGTATAAATTTTTGATTTATCGACATATCGAAAAGGGTAATATTCCAACAACTGACCAAAAGTGAAAATACCCAATTCTTTTTGAAGCAGTTCTGCTCTAGAAGGACCAACGCCTTTTAAAAATTCAATTTTGGTATCTAAAATGTAATTGCTCAAATCAATAGTTTATCGACTATAAATTTAGGAATTAAGAATTTAAAATGAAGAGTTTTTACTGATTACTAGTTCCTAAAAACTAGAGTATCATTCCTACGATAACAGCGGTAAACATCGAAGCAATAGTGCCACCAATTAATGCTTGAAAACCATATTTTGAAAGGACTCCTTTTTTTGAAGGAGCTAATGCCCCAATACCACCAATTTGGATACCTATTGAAGCAAAGTTAGCAAAACCACACAAAATGTAAGTTGCCATAATAATGGATTTTTCTTCTGCAAATTTTCCAGCCATTTTCATTTCGCCTAACGAAACATAGGCAACAAACTCGTTTAAAATGGTTTTTTCGCCTAATAATTGACCAACTAAAACCATATCTTCGGCACAAACTCCCATTAACCATGCTATTGGAGCAAATAGGTATCCCAATACAAATTGAAATGATAATCCATCGAAATTAGTGTTTGCAACAATCATTTGGTTTAGGGTAGTCCAATCGCCTATTTTGAACAAAATGTAGTTACACATTGCCATTAATGCAATAAACACCAATAACATTCCACCAACGTTTACCGCAAGTTTAATCCCTTGAGTAGTTCCTTCTGCAATAGCTTCTAATGCATTAGAACCTATTTTTTCTTTATTAACATCTAATTTTTCGTCAAATTTTTCGGTTTCTGGAACCAGTATTTTTGCAGCAACAACTGCTGCTGGTGCCGACATTACCGATGCTGCTAATAAATGTTTTGCATAAAATATTTGTTGTACTGGATCATCTCCACCAAGGAAACCAACATAAGCAGCTAAAACACCACCAGCAATAGTCGCCATTCCTCCGGTCATCAAACACATCATTTCCGAGTTGGTCATTTTGTCTAAATATGGTTTTACTAATAGTGGAGCTTCGGTTTGACCAAGAAAAATGTTTCCTGCTGCTGCTAAACTTTCCGCACCAGAAAGTTTCATGGCTTTTTTCATCACCCAAGCAAATACATACACCACTTTTTGTAAAACACCCCAATAATAAAGTAAACTGGTAAGTGCCGAGAAGAAAATTACGGTTGGTAAAACCATAATTACAAAGTTTAGAAGTGGAGTCTCAATTTCGCCACTAACAAATGATTTGAATAGAAACATGGTTCCTTCTTGAGTAAAGCCAATTACTTTGGTAAATAATTTACTCACCCATTCAAAACCTCGCTCAACAACAGGTACTTTTAATACTAAAATAGCAAAAATGAATTGAATAGCCAATCCTTTTCCAACCAACGACCAATTGATTTTCTTTTTGTTGTTACTAAAAATCCAAGCAATAGCAACTAATACAGCCATTCCTAAAAATCCTTTTAAAATAGCTGTTGCATTAATTGCGAGTAAAAACATGGGGCTTGGGTTTAGTTAGAATTTCGGTTATCTATCTCTTGTTTAATTTTCGAAGCTTCTTCGTAGTTTTCATTTTCGATGGCTTTTTGTAATTTTTTATTCAATTCATCCATCGAAAGTTCATCGTAGCCTTTTGGCTTTGAAATTTTAGCAGGTTTGTTCAATTCTTCTTCAATCTCTTCAATTTGTTGTTCCAATTCTTCTGTACTGTCTTTAGCCGTTTCATCTAAAATAATGCCTGCACTAGAGAGTATAAATTCGTAAGTATAAATAGGACATTTAAAACGAACAGCTATAGCTATAGCATCAGATGTTCTGGTTTCTATTTCAATTGGTCGACCATTTTTCTCAGAAACCAATTTTGCGAAAAAGATACCCTCTCTCAAATCGTAAATAACTACTTCTTTTATTTCGATATCAAATGCTTCAGAAAACGACTTAAATAAATCATGAGTTAATGGTCGGGTAGGTGTCATTGATTCTAATTCTATAGCAATTGCCTGAGCTTCAAATCCTCCAATAATAATGGGCAAACGTCTTTTTTCGCCAACCGTTTCACCTAAAACCAATGCATAAGCACCAGTTTGTGTTTGACTGTAAGAAAGACCAATAATTTCTAACGCTATTTTTTCCATCTATAGAAAAATAAAAGGGGAGTTTTAATTCCCCTTGAAATTTTATTAATTGTTTGCTGCTTTAAATTTTTTGAATGCTTCAACCAATTTTGGAACCACTTCAAAAGCATCGCCAACAATACCGTAGTCGGCAGCTTTAAAGAATGGAGCTTCAGCATCAGTGTTAATAGCAACAATAACTTTACTTCCGTTTACACCTGCTAAATGTTGAATTGCACCTGAAATTCCGATAGCAAAATACAAATTCGGACGAATAGCCAAACCTGTTTGTCCAACGTGTTCGTGGTGAGGTCTCCAACCAATATCAGCAACTGGACGAGAACAAGCTGTTGCAGCACCTAAAACGTGAGCCAATTCTTCAATCATTCCCCAATTTTCTGGTCCTTTTAAACCTCTACCAGCAGAAACAACAATGTCTGCTTCTGTTAACGATAATTCGGTTGATTCTTTTTTAATTTCTTTTACTTTTAGGTTGGTTGAAGGTATTTCAACAGCAAAATTTACAATTTCTGGGTTTGAAGGATTTTCTTTTTTCTCTACAGCATTTGGTAATACTGAGATAATTTTTGTTGAAGTTAAAATCTCTACATCTGCAAACGCTTTACCTGAAAAAACTGTTTTTTTAACGGTATAACCGCCATCAGTATTTGGTAGAGCTATAGCACCTGAAACCAAACCTGCATCTAACTTTGCAGCTAAACGTGGAGCAACTGATTTACCAGCGTAATCGTGAGCAAACACAATAGTTGATGAACCTTCTGCTTTTGCAGCTTCAGCAACTACGTGAGCTAATTTTTGTGGGTCGAAACTATTTAAACTTGCATCAGCAACGTGTAATACTTTACTGATTCCGTATTTTCCTAATTGTTCTAATCCAGAAACATTTCCTGCAACAACAGCAATGGCTTTTACACCTGTTTTGGTAGCTAACTGACCACCATAGTTTGCAGCTTCTAAAGCATTTTTGGTTAATGTTCCGTTGTTAGCATCGGCATATATTAAAACTGACATATCTTTCTTTTTAATGAGTTAATCTGATGATTTGATAATTAAATGGCTTTAGCTTCGGTGTGAAGCAAGTTAACTAACTCTTCAACATTTGAAGCATCTACATACTTACAAGCCGACTTAGCTGGAGGCAATGTAAACGATTTAATTTTTGTTGAGTTACTTCCTTCAAACGCAGGAACTACTGTTAAAGGTTTGGTTCGCGCAGCCATAATTCCTCTCATGTTTGGAATACGAGCTTCTGCCATTCCTTTTGCAGCACTTAATACAAATGGGGTAGAGGTTTCAATAACTTCAACACCGCCTTCCATTTCTCTTTCGATAGTTGCATTGCTGCCACTCATATCTAATTTAGATGCTAAAGAGATGTAAGGAGCATTCATTAATTCTGCTACCATACCTGCTACTTGAGAGCCATTAAAATCAATGGTTTCTTTACCACAAAATACCATGTCGAAAGCGTTTTGTTTTGCATAAGCAGCAATTTGTTTTGCAACATACAAAGCATCTTCGGTTTTTGCATCAATACGCACAGCATCATCAGCACCAATAGCTAATGCTTTTCTAATAATTGGATCGTTATCAGCACCACCAACATTTAAAACAGTAACATTTCCACCGTTAGCTTCTTTTAATTCTAAAGCTCTAACCAATGCGTACCACTCATCATAAGGGTTTACAATAAACTGAACACCATTTTCATCAAACTTACTTCCGTTGTCGGTAAAAGCAATTTTAGATGTAGTATCGGGTGCTTTACTAATACAAACTAATATTTTCATATATAATATTTTTTGATTTCTATTTTAATAGCCAACGAAGTTACCAAATTAAGTGTGAAAAAAAATAGGTTTAAGAGCAGTTATTCGTCGTTTTTTAAACAATTTGAGAGTACTTTTCAACTAAAGTTGATTGGTGTCTAAAAGTATTTTGGTTTTTAAAATTCCCGCCACACTCAAACTGTCGGTTATTTCGCCTTTTATTACCATTTCGTAAGCTTCATTAAAACTTACTTTTTTGATGCTTAACACTTCATCTTCTTCGGGTTCTGGATTAAAGTACGACAGGTTTTTAGCAATGTAAATAATGCCCACTTCATCCGAAACAGAATTGCTTAAATGCATATCTAACAACTTCATCCAATCTGTTGCTTTAATGCCCAATTCTTCCATCAATTCTCTTTTGGCAGAATCTAAAGTATCTACGCCCATTTTTCCTCCACCTTCGCAAATTTCCCAACTGTATTGGTTTAGCGGATAGCGATACTGACCCACCAACCACGTGTTGTTGTTTTCGTCTAAAGGAATGATGCCAATAGCAATGTTTTTAAAATGAACTGTACCATAAATTCCATCGTTTCCAGCAGCATTAATTACTTGGTGTTCGGTTACACTAATCCATGGATTTTCGTATTTCAACTTGCTATTCTTTGTTTTCCAAGGGTTTTCCATTTTTTTTTGTTGCTGGTTGATAGTTTCTTGTTGCTAGTTTTTGTAGACAGTAAACTGTAGACTGAGAAATGGTTACTGAAAAACCTTCTTCAATAAATCAGTTACACGAGCCATAGGGTTTGTTCTAATTTTTGCTTCTTCTTTCTCAATCATTAAAAATAAACCGTCCAATGCTTTGGAGGTTACATAATCTTCTAAATCAGGATTCATTTTTTCTACCAAAGGAACTTTGTTGTAGGTGTTAATAATCGGGTTCCAATATTTGGTTACTTCCACTTTTTGAATGGCATTTTTTACAACAGGATTAAATTTTAATTTTAATTGAGCAGTTGTTTTGTCTCTTAAATATTGAGTGGCAGCATTGTTATTACCTTTTAAAATGGCAAAACCGTCGGCAATGGTCATTTCTTTTATTGCATTAATAAAAATTGGAGCAGCTTCAGCAGTAGCAGTTTCTGCGGCTCTATTCAAGGTCATTACAAATTCATCTACTTGTTTTTTCATACCCAATTGTTCCACTTTTTCTTTCACTTTAATAGCTTCGGCAGGAAAAGGAATAAATATTTCTGGGTTTTTATAAAAACCGTCTAGTTTAGAAGTTAAACTCGATGAATTGTTTGTTCCAACGGTTAGAGCTTCTCGCAACCCACGTATTACTTCATCGTTGGTTAAAGCAGTAGTAGTGTTGCCTGTTGCTGTATTTACTTGATCCATTACCGAGGTCATTTCTGCACAGCTAACTAGTGTAAGTATTGCAATGCTTGCTATAATTGTTTTCATCTTTTATTTTTTTTTTTTTTGATTGGTTTCAAAGATAATTAAAAGATAACTATTGAACGCTGATGACGCTGATTTGTATGATTAAATATGATTTAGTCCGTCAGCTGACGGACAGATAATATAATGTGTTTAACTTATTATCTTTCTTATCATAACAATCCGTGTCATCAGCGTTCTATTATTTAATTCTCTTAAATTTGCCACATGAACTTAGATATAATTTCCATAGGCGATGAATTGCTGATTGGACAAACCTTAAATACCAATGCACATTGGATTGCTGCCGAATTAGATAAAATTGGCTTTACTGTTCGTCAGCATATGTCTATTAGCGATAACAAACAACACATTATAAAAACTTTAACTGAGTCGTTAAACAATAGCGATGTGGTGCTAATTACGGGTGGTTTAGGTCCAACCAACGACGATTTAACGATGCCCGTTTTGAATGAATATTTTGGTGGAAAGTTGGTGGTAAATCAAGATGTTTACAACGATATCGAAACTCTTATTTTAGGTAGGGGTTTTGAAATGAACGAAAACAACAAACGACAAGCTTTGGTTCCCGATAATTGTAAAGTGATACGTAACCCAAACGGAACGGCTCCAGGGTTGTGGTTCGAACGAAATAAGCAAGTGGTGGCAGCTATGCCGGGTGTACCGTTTGAAATGAAAGCAATGATAACCGAGAGTGTTATTCCGTGGTTAAAGCAAAAATATGTTTTGCCCGAAATTGTGCATCAAATGGTGTTAACACAAGGCTTGCCCGAATCGAAATTAGCAGAAGTACTAACCGACTGGGAAAACAACTTGCCTGAAAACATTAAGTTGGCGTATTTGCCTTCGCCGGGAAGAGTTAAATTGAGGTTGAGTTCAAAAGGAACGGACAGAAAACAAGTGCAACACGCCATTGATGAACAAGTGGAAAAACTGACACAACTTATTCCGCAACACATTTACTCTACCGACAACAGCAATTTGGAAGAAGTGATTGGAAAAATGCTGTTGCAACAACAAGCTACCTTGGCTACTGCCGAAAGCTGCACGGGAGGTTACATTGCTCATTTAATAACCAGCATTTCGGGTAGCTCGGCATATTTTAAAGGCTCGGTGGTGAGCTATGCCAACGAAATTAAAATTAACGAGTTAGGCGTAAACCCTGCTGACCTTGAAAAACACGGAGCGGTGAGCCAACAAGTGGTGGAACAAATGGCTGTGGGTATGCTTAAAAAGTTTAAGGTAGATTATGCTGTGGCAACATCAGGCGTTGCAGGACCAACAGGCGGAACAGCCGAAAAACCTGTAGGCACTGTTTGGATTGCTGTTGCAAACAAAAACGGAGTGGTAAGCAAACAATTTACTTTTGGAAAACTACGTAGCGTAAACATAGAACGCTCTGCCGTTGCTGCTTTAGGAATGTTGAGGGAGATTTTATAATTATCTTTTTATTTTTTCTTCGAACTCGTCAATTGTATTTTTTCCATACAATAAAACCAAGTTTTCCCAAGTTTGTTCCTTGATAAATAATTTCATTGTTTCTTCATCTTTTTTTGTTAACAAAAATTCAATAAGAGCACCACCAACAGTATAGATTATTTTAGATTCAACATCTTCTGCTTTTAGCATTAATTCTTCTATACCAATATTTTTATTATTTGCAATTTGCGCAAGTTCGAATCGATTACGGTTAGTTTGGTCAAAAGCAACTGCAACCCCTTCGTTGATTAATTTGTTTTTTGTTTCGGGGATTAACCCATAATCACTCAAGATATGAGTTATTTCATGTCCTTTCGTTTGTTCTATTTTTGAATTTATTATACATAAATCTGAATTGGCAAACCCAATTTCTCGTCCTAATAATTCTTTGCCTTCTTTTGGTTTGCTCCATATATAAAAATCTATTTTTTTATATGGAGAGGCTTTAAAGAAATTGTTAATCTTAATATATGATTGTTCTCTTTGATTGCAGTATTCTATTAAGTTGTCAATCTTGTGTTTAGGTTGGATGTGGAATCTAATATTTTCGGTTTCAATAATTTTCCAATCTTCAAAATAGCTTGTTAGTTGAAATCCTTGTAGCTTTTTCTTGGCGTAGTTTGTAGAGTTCTTTGTTGCATTGATTTTGATAGCGGTTTCTAAATGCTCTTTTGCATTTACATATTTGTCTATTAAATAAAAACAAACACCTAAATATGCATGACTCCACGAAGTCATCCAATCAGGAGAAGTTTTTTCATTTACCACATCTTCTAAGTAAACTATTGCTTCTTTAAAATTCTCTGTGTCAGTCAAAGCTCTTCCCATTAAATGCTTTACTGTTAGATTGTCAGGATAGTTTTTTAGTATTTCCTTACCTTCTATAACTACAGCCTCATTATCACCTTTTTGGTAAAGAGATTGAATCTTGTTAAGGTCTTGTCCAAAATAGTAAGGACTAAAAAGAAGTAGAATAAATGTTATTTTAAAGTTCATATTAAATATTCTTCAAACCAAATATATTCAAATTAAGTTAGATTGTAAAAAAAAGAGGCTAACCATTCGGTTAGCCTCTTTAACTATTTTGTTTGGAGATTACTTTGTAGCAACTCTCTTTTTCTCTTTAATACGAGCCGATTTACCAGTTAATTCTCTTAGGTAGTAAATTCTAGCACGTTTAACATGACCATGTTTAACTACTTCAATTTTATCTAAAAATGGAGAAGCCATTGGGAAAATTCTTTCTACACCAATGTTGCCCGACATTTTACGAATAGTAAATGTTTCGTTAGCACCAACATTTTTTTTCATTAACACAACACCTTGAAAATGCTGAATTCTTTCTTTTGCACCTTCTTTAATTTTATAATATACAATAATAGTATCTCCTGCTTTAAATGCTGGGAAATTACCAATTGGTGACAAGTCGTTTTCTACAAATTTTATCGCTTCCATGCTTCTTAAATATTAAAATATCCTTTTAAAAGGGCTGCAAATTTATACATTAAAAATTAGTTATCAAACAATTTTTAAAATATTATTGTTACTTGATAATTATTTTTTTGCTGAAAAAATGATCGGAGTTTGAAAGATATATAAAATATACTCCTTTATTTAAGTTGCTCAAATTAATTGTCGATTTTTCCTTAGAAATAGTTGTGTGATAAACATTTTCACCCATTATGTTGTATACATGTAATTGGTAATCAATATTTTTATTATTATTAATTGACAGGTTAATGATACCATTAGATGGATCTGGGTAAATAGTGGTAGCTGGGAAATCATTTATTTCTTGTGTACCTACAACACCAGTCATTTTAAAAATTAGACCATCTCCATTAATACTTCCTCCGCTTGTCATTCCATATAAATTAGAACCATCAAAAAGGAGGTCTCCATTAGGATTGCTTCCAGTAGTACTAAAATTAAAATCAAATAGTTTTGTAAAACTAGTTCCATTAGTTTTTATTTTAAAAATAGCTCCATCAGAATTTATTCCACCAAAAGAAGTCATTCCATAAAGGTAAGACCCGATATGAAGAAGAGAACCGTATGGATATCGACCTGTTGTAGCAGTTTGAAAATCAAATAATTTTGTATATGATGTTCCGTCAGGTTTTATCTTAAAAATAATCCCTTGGCTGTTATTTCCACCATCAGAGGTCATACCATATAAAAATGTACCATCTGATATAAGGGTTCCATGTGGAGAGTTCCCATCGGAGAAATCAAATAGTTTTGTAAAGTTAGTTCCATCTGGTTTTATTTTAAAAATAATACCTAAACTAGATGTTCCGCCTTCTTGAGTCATTCCATAAAGATAAGTTCCATCAGAAAGAAGCGAACCATATGGGTTTTTACCATTTAAATTTGCAAAATGGTATAAGGTTGAAAAACCAGTTCCATCAAATTTTATCTTAAAAATAGTTCCTTGACCATTTGTTCCACCAAATGAAGTCATCCCGTATAAGAAAGTGCCATCTGATATAAGAGCACCTTCAGGAAAACATCCATTTGTAGTTTCATCAAAATCAAATAGTTTTGTAAAGTTAGTTCCATCAGGTTTTATTTTAAAAATAGTTCCTTTACTGTTTATTCCTCCACTACGTGTTAATCCATAAAGAAATGTGCCATCGGAAAGTAGAGTTCCAGTCGGTTCATTTCCATTTGTTCCTGAAAAATCTAATAGGGTTGTATATCCTGTTCCATCAGGTTTTACTTTAAAAATAGTTCCCTTGTCATTAGCTCCCCCTTGAGATGTTAAGCCATATAAATGGGTATTGTCGTAGATGAGAGAACCTCTAGCGTTTCTTGCATTTACATTATCAAAATCGATTAACTTACTAAATTGAGCATTTGCAATATTTCCAGAAGCTAATAGAATAAATAATAGAATTGAATATAAATTTTTCATAGTTTACCAAGAATAAGATGGGTTTTGAATATGGAGATAATTTTAGATGAAATATGTTTCAAATTAAAGAAACAATTAACATAGCCAAAGCTAATCAATTAATTTAATTGAAGTAAAATTGGACTGACATTTTTTGTTTATTCTACTTTTTGTTTGTCCATTTCCAACAACTGATTTTGGTACATGGTGTAGTATATTTTTCCAAGTTCCATTAAGCTTTGGTGGGTACCTGTTTCAATAATTTCACCGTGTTCAATTACCAAAATTTTATCGGCATTTTTTACCGACGAAACCCTATGACTAACAATAAGCGAGGTTTTGTTTTTCATTATTCGCTCTAAGTTTTCTAAAATAATATCTTCGGTTTCGGTATCAACAGCCGATAAACAGTCGTCGAAAATTAAAATTTTAGGTTCTTTTATAATTGCCCGAGCAATTGAAATACGTTGCTTTTGCCCGCCCGATAAGGTAACACCACGCTCGCCAATTCTGGTTTTAAAACCTTTAGGAAATTCAATAATGTTGCTATAAATGGCAGCATCTTTGGCAGCTTGTTTTATCACTTCATCATCAGGTAAGCCGTTTTTATAACCAAAACCAATGTTGTTTTCAATGCTATCGGAAAATAAAAATACCTCTTGAGGCACATAGCCAATGTTTTCTCTCAACAAGTTTAGGTTGAGTTGTTTTACATCGGTTTGGTCAATTACAATAGTACCCGATGTGCTGTCGTATTTTCGTAAAATAAGGTTGATGATGGAAGATTTTCCAGAACCAGTTCTACCAACAATAGCTAATGTTTCGCCTGGTTTTACTTCAAACGAAATGTTTTTTAAGGCTTTAATTCCAGATTCGGGATAGGTAAACGATACGTTATTGAATACAATGTGTCCTTCATAGTCAAACGGTTTGTTGGTTGGATTTTCTATTTTGGGTTTGGTGTCTAAAAATTCGTTGATTCGGGTTTGCGAAGCTGCTGCTCGTTGCACAATAGAGGTTACCCAACCAATAGCAGTAACTGGCCAAGTAAGCATGTTGATGTAAAATACAAACTCCAAAATATTACCCATGGTAACATTGCCTGCAATATATTCCAAACCACCCACGTAAATGGTAAAAATGGTACTTAATCCAATCAACATCATCATTACAGGAGCAAAAACAGCATTTGTTTTTACCAAACTCATCGAATTTTTTAGGTAATCTTCATTTTCGTTGTACAACTTAGAAATAAAGAGTTTCTCTTTTACAAATGATTTAATAATGCGAATTCCCGAATAAGTTTCTTGCGAAAGCGTTGTAATGTCTGATAATTTAGATTGTACTTCTTCGCTTTGTTTGTTAATTCGGCTACTTACATAATAAATGATAATGGATAAAATTGGGAGTGGGGTAAGCGAATAAAGCGTTAGTTTAACATTGATAGAAAACATTACCGGAACAACCAAGGCAAATAAGGTGATTAAGTTGATGCTATACATAATACCAGGGCCTAAATACATCCTAACTTTGCTCACATCTTCACTAATTCTGTTCATAATGTCGCCCGTATTGTTTTCTTTATAAAAAGAAGTATCCAATTGTTGGAAATGATTGAAGATTTCATTTTTTAAATCGTATTCAATCAACCGCGACATGATGATGATGGTTTGGCGAGTAAAGAAAACAAATACGCCCTTGATAAGTGCCAACACAAATACAATGATACCAAAAGCCAAAATAGCTTTTCCGAAACTCAGCGAGTTAAATAAATCACCAAAAAAACTAGAACTGTCAATAACTTTGTTAGAAAGCTTTGCTTCAACCAAATTAAAAGTTTCTCTAATAATTTGAGCTGGATAAAGAGCAAAAATGTTTGAAATAACGATAAATACCGTTCCTAATAACAAACGGTACTTGTACTTGAATAAATACTTATTTAAATATTTTAACGACCTCATTCTACTAACTAAGTGGTGTGTTTTTACTTTTTGTCGAATAGCTGTTGGCTATTCATTAATAAAGATTATTTTTGTCGACTCAAATAAAAAACTTTACAAAAGTAAGTATCTTTAATCAGATAAAATAAACTTTATATAATGTCAGCAATTTTAGAAAATCAATCTGCAACAGCTGTAAATACAGTGTTATCGGATATGTCGGTTTACAACCACGAACAAGTAGTTTTTTGTCAAGATAAAGCTACTGGATTAAAAGCAATTATAGCAGTACACAATACCGTTTGCGGACCAGCTTTGGGTGGTACTAGAATGTGGAATTACACTAGTGAAGCAGATGCAGTAACCGATGTGTTAAGGCTTTCGAGAGGAATGACCTACAAAAATGCTTTAGCAGGATTAAATTTAGGTGGAGGAAAAGCAGTTATTATTGGGGATTCTAAAACACAAAAAAACGAAGCACTTTTTAGAAGATTCGGAAAATTTGTTAACTCACTTGGCGGAAAATACATAACAGCAGAAGACGTGGGTATTTCGCCACAAGACATGACTTGGGTAAACATGGAAACCAATCATGTGGCAGGTTTACCAGGCAAAAGTGGTGATCCATCTCCTGTAACAGCTTTTGGTGTTTACATGGGAATGAAAGCTTGTGCTAAACAACAATTTGGTTCAGATTCATTAGCAGGTAAAAAAGTGGCAGTTCAAGGTGTTGGGCATGTAGGTGAATATTTAGTGAAACATTTAGCTGCTGAAGGAGCAAAAGTTTATATTACAGACATTAATGAAGAATTGTTAAAAAGAGTTGCTACAACCTATAAAGCTGAAGTGGTAGGATTAAATGATATCTATGATTTAGATATGGATATTTATGCTCCTTGTGCTTTGGGTGCAACAATAAACGATGATACGTTGAGCCGTTTAAAATGTTCAATTATTGCTGGAGCAGCAAACAACCAATTGAAACAAGAAGATAAACACGGTAAAATTGTAATGGAAAAAGGGTTGATTTATGCTCCTGACTTTATGATAAATGCAGGTGGAGTTATCAACTGTTATGCAGAAGTAGCAAACCTTTCAGCAGAATGGGCAATGGCTAAAGCTGAAGATATTTACAATACTACAACTAACATTTTAAAACGTTCGAAAGACCAAAACATACCAACTTATGCTATTGCAAATCAAATGGCAGAAGAACGTATTGAAGCTTTAGGAAGAATTAGAATGACGATGTAAAAAAGTTGACAGTCAACAAGAAACCAGTAAAAAGAAGAGAGAAACAACTAAATGATAAGCAGAAGATATTTAAGAGTAAAAACATTTCAAGCATTGTACGCTTATTTTCAGTCGGAAGACCAAAACATGAAGAAAGCGGAAAACGAACTTTTTTTAAGTTTAGAGCGCATGTATGATTTGTATATCTTCTTCTTGGCATTAGGCAGAGAGTTAACTCACCAATCGGAACTTAAAATAGAAGAAGTTAAAACCAAACGACTTCCTACTTATGATGACTTAAATCCGAATAGAAAATTTGTTGATAATGCTATTTTTAAACTATTAGCAGAAAATTCAGCATTAAATGCTCAGCTAAAAGATAAAAAAATATCGTGGAGTGCCGACCAAGAGTTGGTAGGTAAATTTCTAACTTTTCTTAGACAACATGAAGTATTTATTACCTACATGAGTACTAGAGAAACATCGTTTGAAGAAGATCAAAAATTGGTTGTTGATATTTACAAAAAAGTTATTCCAGATTATGAATTAATGCTTGCTGAACTACAAGATAAAAGCATCTATTGGGGTTTTGATGAAATTGATTTTGTGTTGAGTATGGTCATTAAAACCTTAAAAAAATTCTCTACAAAATCTGATGGTTTCGACCCTATTTTGAGTCTTTATACCGATTATGAAGACGATGTGCAGATGGTAAAAGACTTGTTTAGAAAAACGGTAACGAACGACGAACACAATTCTAAATTGATTGGCGATAAAACCAAAAATTGGGATGTAGAGCGTATTGCTTTGGTAGATGTTATTTTAATGAAAATGGCATTAACCGAATTACTTCACTTTAAAGCTGTGCCAGTTAAAGTTACTCTAAACGAATACATTGAATTGGCAAAATGGTTTAGTACACCACAAAGCAATATATTCTTAAATGGAATTTTAGATAAGCTTGTTACAGAATTGAAACAAAGCGGTGAATTGAAAAAGATAGGTAGAGGATTATTGGATAGTTAGTTCGCCACCCATCAAAATAGAAGTATTAATCATAAACTTTTTGTGAGCACGAATACCAACGCCGATATAAAATAAATCGGCATCGAGTAACATTTTACGGTGACGTAAACTTTCCTGCTCGTCGTCAATCAATAAATCAACCACAATCGACAATGCGTCAGGAAAACCATACTGATTACTCTCCTTCACTTTCTTGAATTTCTTTTGAAGTGGAGCCATTCGTTCACCAAAACTTTCGAAGTCGCCCGAACGGTGGCCTTTTCTGCCCGATTTGCCCATTTCTTTTGCATGTTTTACTGCTTCATTAAATAAATCTACATCAGTAGTTAAAATAGGAAGTCGAGGCTGCTCCTTAAGAGTTTTTACCAGCGATTTATAGTACTTGTTTTTTGGTATTTTCACATCATCCATGTAGTCTTTTAGGTAGGTTTCGGTAAACAATCTGCCATTGATTCGGGCTAGATTGATGTAAAAAATCACTTTTTTTTCTTGAAAAGAAAGCTCTTTATTGTTTTTGGCTGAATTAGCAATACTTAAATCGTTGTCGCTCCACGTTTCAAAAGGAGTAATTTTTTGAGCAAATAAGGTAGGGGTTGCAAAGAAAAGTAAAAAGTATATGATGGGCTTTAAGTAGTTGTGCATCAAAAAGTTTTATGCAAAACTAAACAATTAATTTTCTGCCGAAAAAACTTTTTCTCCATTGATAAAAGTGAGTAATACTTTTGTAGTTAGAATTGCTTTTTCATCAACAGTCATAATATCTTGGTTAAGCATTACAAAGTCTGCTGATTTGCCTACTTCTAAACTTCCTTTTTCGGTTTCTTCAAAATTGGCGATGGCAGCCCAAATGGTCATACCTTTTAAGGATTCTTCTCTGGTTAAACCATTTTCTTTTTGAAACCCATTTTCAGGAAACCCTTTAACATCTTTTCGTTCAACTGCTGCATAAAAAGTAAACATGGGATTAATACTCTCAATGGGAAAATCGGTTCCCAAAGCTATTAAACCATTTTGTTGCAATAATTTTTTATAGGCATAAGCATTTTTTATACGCTCGTTCCCTAGTCGGTCAGAAGCCCAATACATGTCTGATGTGGCATGTGTTGGTTGCACAGATGGAATAATGTTGTAATTGGCAAATAAGTCGAAATCTACTGAATCGAGTACTTGTGCATGTTCAATTCTCCAGCGTTTGTCGTTACTACCTTTTAACACCTTTTGGTAAATAGCAATCATTTGTCGGTTTGCCGAATCGCCAATGCAGTGAGTATTCATTTGAAATCCTTTTTCGTAGAGAAGAGGTGCATACTTTTCATAAAATTCCTTTTCGTGAAGCATTAATCCAAAGTGAGCATGAGTTAGAATGTCAGAGTAGGGTTGAAGCAAACAGGCACCTCGAGAACCCAAAGCACCATCAGCATAAAACTTAAATGAAGAAACATTTAATCGGTCGGTTTTGTATGGACCTTTTTGTAAATAATAATCCAACAGTTCTTCGGTTGAACTAACCATGGCGTAAACTTTTAATTTAAGTTGATTGGATTGATGCAGTTCTTCAATTAATTCAATTTGTTTTCTATCTAAACCTGCCTCATCAATGGTGGTTAAACCAACCTCAAACAGTTTTTGTTGTGCAACAAGTAGTTCGTTGGTAAGTTGTTGTTTCGTTTTAGCAGGAATGATGGCTTTAACTTTTTCTAAAGCATTATCCAATAGTATTCCGGTTAGCTTACCGTTCTTTTTTTCAATAATACCTCCATTCACAGTTGTATTGATGTCAATTTTTGCTAAATCAAGTGCTTTCTGATTCGCTATTGCCGCATGCCCATCTACTCTGGTTAGGTAAATCGAAGTGTTTGGAAACAATTCATCCAATTTTTCTTTAGTTGGAAATTCTTTTATATCCCAATCGTTTTGATCCCAACCTGTACCTAAAATCCATTCGTAGGTGTTCGTTTTACTATATTCTACAATCTTGGTAATCATATCGTCAAACGAAGTTGTACCGTTTAAATTGAGTTCTTGAAGAAAAGCAGCGTAATGGTAAAAGTGACAGTGAGCATCAATAAAACCAGGATAAACAGCTTGTTTCTGTGCATCAACATATTCGGTAGCTAAATACTTGTTTTTGATTTCATTCTCAGCTCCAATTGCAATTATTTTTCCTTTATCAATTGCCATTGCTTCAGCAATTGCAAAGGTCTCATTAGTTGTATAGATTTTAGCATTATGAACAATCAAATCTATTTTTTGAGATTCACCACAACCTGTTAAAATGATTGATACTGCTAGGTTTAGTAAAATAAATATTCGTTGCATTAAAGTATTTTTTTAAGAAAGGTAAATTTAGCTTTTAACGAGTCAAAATCAATTAAGAGTAACAAAGCTACAGCTAAAAAAGGTAGGCCAGGAACTTTATAACGAACCAATGCTCCAAATATAGGAATGGTTAAACCAATAATGGTGAATAAAACAAATACAAATATGAGGCAAAACAGTACGTAATACCAGTTCATATTTTTTTTGTTTGGGTAAAACACTGCTAACCCAAATAATACAATAAAAAGTAAGTTTTCTAATGAACTAATGAGTACAAATGGCGACTTGCTTTCCCATAAATAAGGACGAATAAATGTGTTAATCCAAGCATTTGGGGTGTATTTAATTACACTCCACCAATCACTTAAAAGAGGTATTTCAAATGAACTATTAGATGGAAATTTGTTGTTGAAGCGATAAAACTCTAAATGCTTATTTACAATTAATTGAAATGGATTGAAATCTTTAATTAGCCAAACCAATAAACCTAAACTTAAAAGTATACCTATAGAAAAGAGGAAACTTAATACAACCTTCTTTACTACAATTTTTTGGTAAAAGAAGTAACTAAATAAAGGAATGAGTAATGCTATCAAAACGTAAAATTTGGTATACAATAAGAAAATGAAAGATAATGCAATTAAAGGTAGGTAATACCATTTAAAGTTTATAAATAGCTGTTGTACTGATAATAATAAAAATCCTAAACCAAAAAGAATGAAACTTTCTTTAAGTAAACCAGATCCCCAAAACAATACCGATGGAATTAAGAAAATACCATAAAACAATACTTTGGTTTTGTCTTCGAAAAATGGTTTGAAAAACTTAAATAAAGCAGTTAAACCTAATAGCGAAATAAAGTTTATAATCACATTGTGGACATATATGTTTCCGAGAGATATGCATCTTATAAGTGCATTAAATCGAATAATGATATGACTGTCGCTAAATAGATTGTTTTCATAAGATTTAAACCAAAAACGCATGTTGGTGTAATAGGTTTTATCAAAATATGCACTATCATTGTCGAAACCAAAAAGCATTTTGAAGAAATCTATTGGATTGGTTTTTAGCGCATCAAACATAATTTTGCTATCATCAAAGTACTTGTAGATGTCTGATGTGCTTCGGTCGGTGTAGTAGTAGGTATAAATTAAGGTAAGCATTATACTAAAAAAGATTTTTAATGTATAAACTCCTAAAAACCAATTTTTTGGAATAACATCATCATTAAAAAAATGAGCTTTATAAATAACCATCAAAATGATGCAAAAGTAAAATATGGATAAAGCAAAGCCCACAGTAATGAATTGTTTTAGTCCACTAAGCTACTAAAATTTAATTAATTTAGCCGCATGACTACTAAAGAACGTTATCGCTTATTTGTTGAGCATTTTAGTAAAGCCAACCCAACTGCAGAAACAGAGTTGCATTATTCTAATCCATTTGAGTTGTTGGTGGCAGTTATTTTGTCCGCACAATGTACTGATAAACGAGTAAACATCGTTACCAAAGATTTATTTCGACGTTTTACTACTGCAAAAGAACTTGCTGAGGCTGATGTAGAAGAAGTATTTGAATACATTAAAAGTATTAGCTATCCGAACAACAAAGCCAAGCACTTAGTAGGTATGGCAAAAATATTAGTAAACGAATTTAAAAGTGTTGTTCCTGCTGATGTTGATGACCTCCAAAAAATGCCTGGAGTAGGACGGAAAACAGCCAATGTAATTGCTAGTGTTATCTATCAAAAACCAGTTATGGCTGTTGATACACACGTGTTTAGAGTTGCAGAACGGTTGGGGTTGACTATCAATGCTAAAAACCCTTTGGAAGCTGAAAAACAATTGACTAAGTATTTGCCCGATGAAGTAATACATGTCGCACATCATTGGTTGATTTTGCATGGTAGGTATGTTTGTGTGGCTCGAAAACCAAAATGTAGTGCTTGTGAGATTACCAACCTATGTAAATCATTCGGAAAATTTTAATAAAAAGTTATTTAAAACAAAAAGCACTTCAAATTTGAAGTGCTTTTTGTTTGATGTGTATTTTTTAAATAACAGCCACAGGCCATTTTGGAGTATCTTCATCTTTCCATTGAACGCCCCACTGAACTTCTGATAATTTTCCATTTTCAAACCAAAAGTTAATACATGAAGCAAGATAGCTAACTAATGTTTGTTTGTCTTCCAATTCTTCAATTTCGGGTTCTTCTAATTCTAAAGGAGCAACTACTTCTTTAAGTTCTTCAATGCTTAAACCAATAATTTTTTTACCATTTAAGGTAGCATAATCAGCACTAGTTGAAAGGGTGGTTAATCTCCAATCATCTTCTTCGTCAAACGAAGCAGAGATTTCTAATTCATCATAATGCCAAGCTTCTGTAAGGTATTCGTCATCGTCCTCACCTGCATCATAAGCATCTATTTCGGTTGGTTCACCCATTTGTTTTTTGAAGGTGTCTCTCGAAATACCAAATAAAACTGTGTTTAAACCTTTTCCAATTTTAATTTCTTGTAAATTTTCCATTGTGTTGTTGAATGAATAAAGTAGTTAAATTATTTAATGTTTAGTTTTTTCTTCATCTCTGGTGTTAAAGCATCTTTGTGAACCATAAAATCAATGGTTTTGTATTTCACATAAGCTTCTGATGCGTAAAAATAACCACTAAGGTAATTATCTGTTCCCCAAGAGTTTTTTACGATATAATATTTAGACCCTTTTTGGTCTTTAACAATACCTGTGATGTGCATGCCGTGGTCGTCTAGTGTTTCATAGTTATCAAAAGCCTCTTGACGCATTTCTTGTGTAATTTCTTTTTCTTTTACTGGTTCATCAAAAGCGTTGCTGATTTTATCAGCACCGGCATCATTAAAATACTTGCTGTCTCTTCCTTCAACCATAATAGTAGATTCATCTTCAGGAACAATGGCTAAACCATTTTTAAACGAAAATCCTTTTTCTGACACATCGCTACCCCAAGCAATTGAATAACCTTTCATTACTGCATCGTTAATGATTTGCTCCATTTCTTTTAACGGAACATTGTAAATGCTTCCGAAATTCCAGTTGTCTGGTACTTCAATAACAAATGTTTCGTAAAATGGGTGGTGAGTAAATGAGCCGATTACCACATAATCATCCATGTTTAAACCTAAACTTTCGGCGTATGTTTTTGGTGTGTATTTCTTTCCTTCATAAGTAAACTCTGTGGGAAGTTTTCCAAAATAGGCATCAAGAATACCGTTGATAGCATCTTTCCAAGAACTAGTAAGTTTACGTTGATGATTCTTTACAATTTCCTCAACGGTAGCTTTTAAAATGGCATCTAATTCTGCATGGTTGTGTTTGTCTTCGCCATAGTTTAGTCCCTTGTATATTTCTTCAGGAACAATACCGTATTTTTTTATAGTGTGAGGGATATCGTGGAAAGCACCACCAGCAGCAAAATTAACTGTTCCATGCATTCTAACGTAATTAATTGCTTTATCTAAATAAGCATTTCGAACAATAAACATTTCTGATAACGAAACTGGTTTTTTGCCTTTACGAATAATCTCAGATTCAAGAAACGATAGTGAAGAAAATGACCAGCAAGTTCCTGTTCTACCTTGGCTTTGAACATCTAGTGCTTCAATGTCTTTAACTACAGAAAAATAATAATTTCCATCTTTTTTGTTTCTTAGTGTATCGGTTTGAATTTTATCTTCAGGTAAATTGTGGTTACCCTTATCTTTATTTATTTGTGCTTGGTAAGCCCCTAAAAATAGGAAAGAAGCAATTGTTAGTGTAATTAATTTCATTTGTTCTATTTTTTTGTTACTAAGTTAGGAAATGTTTTTTGTCCAACATCTTTTTCTTTTGTGTTGGATGTGTTCGTAGTTTTTCCAGTTTTGAATTACTTTTTGGTTGTCTTCAAAAATACCTGTTGTTTCCATTTCGGTTACTCCATATTTCTCCATCACATTATGTAATTCATAGAATAAAACTGCTGTAACTCCTTTTGCTTGAAATTTTGGTAAAATTCCTGTTAACATCAAATCCACTACTTTTGGATGTTTTAATGCTTTATTGAGGTGATACCAACCGAAAGGGAATAAACTACCTTTTGCTTTTTGGAGAGCTTCAGAAAGAGAAGGAAGTCCGATAATGAATGCGATTAAATTACCTTCCTCGTCAAATACCAATTTGACAAATTCAGGGTTTAACATCATTAAATACCTTTTTACATAATAATCAATCATTTCCTTATCCAATTCAACAACACTATGAAGATCTTTAAAAGCTTCGTTTAAGATTTCAAACAACTGAATGGCATAGGGTTGTAGTTCTGAACTTTTAGTAAAACTTTTAACAGTAACATTGCTTCGTTGTTTAACTATTTCTGCTCCTCTTTTAGCTTTTTCTGGCATTCCGTCAAAGAACAAACGAAACTCAATCCAGTCTATTTTTTTATCATAACCTAATCTAATCAAATGTTCCTGATAATAGGGAAGGTGATATTCTGATGCTGCAGAAGGTAAATGTTCAAAACCTTCGACCAACATTCCTTGATGATCTAAATTCGTAAATCCAAGAGGACCTTGAATTTCTATCATTCCCTTATCTTTTAACCATTTTTCGGCTACCGAAAATAAAGAATCAACCACTTCTTTATCATCAATAAATTCTGTTCTAGTAAATCGACCGATTTTTTCGCCTAATTTTTCGTTGTGCAGGTTGTTAATAATAGCACCAATTCTCCCAACACATTTTCCATCTTTTAGTGCAATCCAAAATTTGGCATCGCAAAATCGGAAAGCAGGATTAAATGCTGATTTTAATGCTTTTACTTCGTCTTTTTTTATTGGAGGAACCCAATACTTATTGTTTCTATAGATGTTAAATTGAACATCAACAAAGTTTTTAAAATCTTTTTCGGTGAGGACTTCTTTGATTTCTATTGCCATTTTTTTATTCGTTAATGTTCAAAAATAAGGCTTTATTCTTGAACTTTTTTCAGGTTGCTTTTGTAAACGATTTCTTCCACTAATTTTTCCAAATCTTTTAGTTCTGGAGGTCCATTGTGTCGATTGGTAATTTTTTTAAATTGGTTGTTTATGGTTGCTTCAAAAATTGTTGAAGGCATATCTGTTGCAGGGCTGTCGTATTTGTCTTTTAATTCAAAGAAATTGATTTCTTTGATTTTTGTTTTTATCAATTCTACATCTGTTGTTGAAATATTACCGTAATGCTGACCTTCAAAATCTACAAACATTTTTCCGAAGTAATTTACTTTACCATTGTTTGAAATTTCAACAGTATAGTTTGGGCATTTTCCATAACAAGGAGTTCGTTGCATTTTAAGAAAAACTGTAGTGTCTTCAACAGCAGCAGCTGTAGTTGTTTTTTTCTCTTGTGGTTTGCAGCTTACTAGTGTTGATACAGTTACAATTATTAGGAAAATGGGTGCAGTTTTCATGGGTTTATTTCTTTTTGCCTTTGTTTTGAGCTTGCAAAGCTTGTGCCTCTTTCATTTTTTGCTCTAGTTTGGCTGCAAAACCTGATTTTTTTAATGGCTTAGCTTTGTTTGACTCTAATTTGGCTAAAACTTTCTGCTCGTCAACAATGTATTCTTTAATAACCCATTGCTGAGCAATAGTGATAACATTGGCAATTAAATAGTAATAACTTAAACCAGCCGAATAGCTGTTAAAGAAGAATAACATCATTACTGGCATTAAGTACATCATTATTTTCATTTGTTGAGCCATCATTCCATCCATTCCGGCACCAGCAGTCATCTGGCTGTTTGCTTTGGTATAAAAAATCATGGAAATAGCCATTAATAAAGTAAATAAACTTATATGGTCGCCATAAAATGGAATGGTAAAAGGTAGTTCATAAATAGAGTCGTAAGTAGACAAATCTTCTGCCCACAAGAAACTTTTTTGGCGTAAATCGAATGTAGCAGGGAAAAAACGGAACAATGCAAATAAAATAGGCATTTGTATTAGCATTGGTATACAGCCTGCTAATGGGTTAACTCCTGTTTGTCGGTAAAGCGACATGGTTGCTTGTTGCAATTTCATTTTGTCGCTACCAATTTTTTCTTTTAAAGCATCAATTTGAGGTTTTAACACCCTCATTTTTGCACTGCTCAAATAGGTTTTCCAAGTTATTGGAAACAATACCAATTTAATGATAAAGGTTAATAGCAAAATAATTAACCCAACGTGCATTCCTGTTGAATTCAATAAGTTAAATACAGGTCGAATTAAGATTGCATTAACCCAGCCAAATATACCCCAACCATAATTCATGGTTTCGTCTAAACCAATACCTATATCAGTTAAAATATCGTATTTGTTAGGACCAAAATAAAACTGCAACTCAATTTTTTCTTTATCGTTTCCAACTAATGGAAGGGTAAGGTTGGTCGCCATTCCTTCAACATAGTTAGGTGTTTTTCCTTCAGCTATTTCTATGGTTTCTATAGTAGCATCTGTTTTATCGAATGGTTGTTTTTTTGCAATAATGGTAGAATTGAAATACTGCTGACGGAACATTACCCAATCAGTAGAGGCTACTAAGTTTTCTTTTTCGTAGCTCATTTCATTGATGTAATCAACTTCTCCCTTGTTGTATTTGTAATAGATTGTGCTTGCTTGTTGTTGGCTAGCAATAGTTTTTTCTTGGTTTGGAGTAAACATACTCCAGTTTAAGAAAAGGCTAGAATGTGGCGATAGTACATTTTTTAAACCTACGGTTTCAATATCAAAATCTATTAAATAAGAATCGCCATGAACAGTGTAGTGGTAAGCAAGGTATTCGTTTGCTGAATTTCCGAACAGTTTTAATGTAAAGGTTTTGGTTTCATCACCTTTAACAGTAAAGTTTTTTTCTGAAGCTTCAAAATAGAGGTCTTCGGTATTTATTTGTCGGATAGAGTTACCTCCTGTAATACCTGGAATGGTAAGTTCAATATTGAAACGAGATGAATCCTCATTAAAAAGAATTAAAGGAGTATTTTGATAGGTAACAAATTCTTTTAATTCAACAGAAGCTATTCTACCACCTTGATTGGCAATAGTAATTTTCATTTTGTCGTTTTCAATTACAAAATGTTTGTTTTCGCCTTCGCTAGCTTTGGCAAATGGACCATATACAGCAAAGCTTTCTAAATTTTTTAACGAATCGTTTGGCGCAGCACTTAAAGAATCTGTTGCTATTGAATCGTTAACAACAGTTGGTTTTGTTTCAGTAATTACAGCTTGTTGAGCTTTTTCAACTTGTTCGGTTTTTGCTTTATCTTTTGCTACTTGCTCTTGTTTTCTTTTTTCAATTTCTTCGGCAGAAGGTTGAGTTACATAGCTAAAAATTAACAGTATAACTCCAATTAGCACTAATCCTATTATTGAGTTTTTATCTAATCCTTGTTTGCTCATTTATGTTGTTTCAAATTTGGTGTTTAATGTTTTATGTTTGCCGACTCGCTATGATGTGTTGTCGATTGATTTTTTTCAACTGATGATTGAGTAGCTGCAGCTTTAACAAAATCGATAAAAAGCGGGTGAGGTTCTGTTACTGTACTTTTGTATTCAGGATGAAATTGAGCACCAACAAACCAAGGATGGTTAGCTACTTCAACAATTTCAACCAAGTTGTTTTCTGGGTTTATACCAGTAGCTTTCATGCCTTGTTTTTCGTAATCAGCTAAGTACTTGTTGTTGAATTCGTAACGGTGTCTATGTCTTTCCGAAATGGCTGTATGTCCATAAGCTTGATAAGCTAGAGTACCTTCTTTTACTGTACAAGGATAAGCACCTAAACGCATGGTTCCACCTTTTTTGGTAATGTTGCGTTGCTCTTCCATCAAATAAATTACAGGGTAAGGAGTTTCTGGGTACATTTCTGTTGAATGTGCATCGGTAAAACCTAACACGTTTCTTCCAAATTCGATTACCGCACATTGCATTCCTAAACAAATACCTAAAAACGGAACTTTATTTTCTCGAGCATATTTTACTGCCGCAATTTTCCCTTCAATACCACGCTCACCAAAGCCTGGTGCAACCAAAATACCGTCTAATGGAGCTAAAATTAGTGATACATTTTTTTCGTCAATGTCTTCAGAATGTATCCAAACCAATTCTACTTGAATTTGGTTTTTTGTTCCAGCATGAATAATACTTTCAGCAATTGATTTGTAAGAATCTTTTAACTCAATGTATTTTCCTATCAAACCAATTTTAACTTTTTGTTTAGGGTTTTTTAGTTTGAATAAAAACTCTTTCCAATTTGATAATTCTGGTTCTTTTTTATAATCGAGGTTTAATTTGTCTAATACCACTTTGTCTAGTTCTTCCTCTTGCATCAACAGCGGAACATCATAAATGGTTTCGGCATCTAATGCCTGAATTACTGCTTTTGGAGCTATGTTGCAGAACAATGCTACTTTTTCTTTTACTCCTTCAGGTAAACGGTGCTCGGTACGCAAGGCTAAAATATCAGGCTGAACCCCAGACTCTAGCAATTGTTTAACTGAGTGTTGAGTAGGTTTAGTTTTTAACTCACCCGAAGTTGCCAAATAAGGCACCAAGGTTAAGTGTAACACAATGCAATCGAAATTTGGCTCCCATTTTAACTGACGAACAGCTTCAATGTATGGCAATGATTCAATATCACCAACGGTTCCACCAATTTCAGTAATAATAATGTCGTACTGACCAGTGTTGCCTAAAAGTTTTATTCTTCGTTTAATTTCGTCGGTAATGTGAGGAATAACCTGAAC
This sequence comes from uncultured Vicingus sp., assembly GCA_964398455.1. Classification (GTDB taxonomy): domain Bacteria; phylum Bacteroidota; class Bacteroidia; order Flavobacteriales_E; family Vicingaceae; genus Vicingus. The sequence continues at coordinate 91,227 of CAYNMR010000004.1, forward strand.
AGTTTTTCCTAAATATGCACCTTCGCGTTCTTTATTGATAACGTATTGGTAAATTCTACCTGTGGTTACATTGTTTGCTTGAGAAGTAGGAACATTTAAAAAACGCTCGTAATGACCTAAATCTAAATCGGTTTCGGCTCCATCTTCGGTAACAAAACATTCGCCATGCTCATACGGATTAAGCGTTCCAGGGTCAACATTAATGTAAGGGTCTAACTTTTGAATAGTAACAGAATAACCTCTCGCTTGTAAAAGTTTAGCTAACGATGCAGCTATAATTCCTTTTCCTAATGATGAAGTTACTCCTCCCGTAACAAAAATGTATTTAGCTGAAGATGGCATTTTGCGTTTTTTTCTTTTAAAATTAAAGGTGCAAAGTTAGAAATAATAGACCGTTAAACCTTGCTAAAAAGTATAAATTTTAACAAAAGTATTAACAGTTTTAAGTGACTAGTAATTAGGGATAAGTTGATAGTAATAAGTAAATTAGTGATTAGTGCCGAAACTTTGCAATAAGAGGTGTGATCGGTTGAATATATTTTATCTATCTTTGAATAACACGTTTTGTTGAGAAAAAGAAAAGATGATGTTAATTAAGTTGATTGAAAATAATAATGAAGGTGTTTACTCAGCTTTGCTGAGTGGGTGTATGGAGGCTTATCTGTAATTTTTTATGTATACAATTCTGGCTATTATACTTATCACAATTATAGTTTTTATAAACAGAATTAGGTATTACTATAATCATAAGGTTGTTATCGAATATTATCCTAATAAAAAAATAAAATTAAAGCAGGAGTGCATTTTATATAATAAAAAGAAAACCTTACATGGTAGTACTACTGCGTTTTATGAAAATGGTAACATAAAGGAAGTTTTGGAATACAAAAATGGTATGCTAAACGGAATCCAAAGGTACTATGATGAAAATGGTAATTTGATAAAGAAAGAAGTTTTTGATTCGGGAATATTATTGGGATAATTATTCCTGTTATCTTGCTACAGAAAGTTCAACCCTTTAGCTACTAAAAGTTTAACGGAGTGTACTTGTGGTAAATAAAACCACAAAAAACCTACTTAAACTTATTTACAAAATAAATACCTACCAAAATAACTACAATGCCCAACACTTGAATAAGGTTAATAAGTTCGCCATCAAAAATACCCCACATGATAGCAAAAACAGGAATTAAATAAGTAACTGTAGAGGCAAACAAGGCAGAAGTTTGTTTTACCAACATGTTGAAAATAATAAGCGAAAGAGCAGTGCCAAAAACGGATAAAATTAAAATGTAACCCAATGCAGTTGGAGCTGCTGGATTATTAAATGTTGTGGTTACAAAATCGGTAGTAAACAAATAAAGAATTAATGGCGGACCAATAAACAAGAACGCAAACGACGAAACCACAATGGAATTAACTTCTTGTAAGTATTTTTTAATAGTGTTTACACTAATGGCGTAGCACAAGGTGGCTGCAATTACATAAAAACTATAAGAAGTTTCTGATTCAGCTATATCAAAACCATTACCAGTAATGAGCATTACGGCGCCAATTAACCCAATAAAAACGCCAATAAATTTAAGTTTGTTGGTGGGTACTTTAAAAAACAATACACCAAGCGTGATGGTAAACAGCGGAACAAGAGAATTTAACATTCCTGCTAAAGAGCTGGAAATACCTGTTTCGGCTTTGGTAAACAAAAAAGCAGGAATTCCGTTACCAAACAATCCAACAATAATAAGGTGTTTCCAATACTTTTTATCTACTTTTTTAATGTTGTATAAAATAAAAGGCAGAAAACTCAAAAAAGCTATAATCATGCGAAGTGCAGCAACCTCTCCCGAAGAGTAGGCAACCAAACCGCGTTTCATTAAAATAAACGAACTCCCCCAAATAAAAGCAAGTAAAAGTATGGCAATTGCTTGCCAAAGCGGTTTAGATAAATCGAAAAGCTTCATTTGATAAGTTCTTTTAAAAAGTGGACAAATGTAGGTACATTTAATTTGATTTTTTCGTAAATTTGACCTATTAATTATGCAAATAGAATTAAAAATAGAAGGCTTGAGTTGTGGACATTGCGTAAATGCTGTTTCCAACATTTTAAAAGACCTTGAAGGAGTAACAGCTTACTCGGTAAGTTTACCCGATAAGGCAGTGGTAGAGTTTGACGAAAACTTCATCTCGCTAGAAACGATAAAAAAAGAAATCAACGATTCAGAAATTTATAAAGCCAATTAGTTATGAAAACTATCGCAAAAGTAACCTTGTTAAGTACATTTTCTTTGTTTATGGCTTGTACTTCGAATACCGAATCTACTGCTGAAAAAACAGAAATAAAAGCTGAAAATGTGGTAGTTGCCGATTTTTCTATTGAAGGTATGGTGTGTGCAATGGGTTGTGCTAAGACCATTGAAGAAGAGGTATTGGGAATGAATGGTGTTGCTGCTAGTTCGGTGGATTATGAATCAGGTAAAGCTCATTTTGAATATGACAAAACACAACTAACCGAAGCAGAGTTAATTACAAAAATTGAATCGTTAGCTGATGGGCAATACAAAGTAAAACCTTGGGTTGAATCAACTGAAGAATCAGTAACCGAGGAGACTGCTACTGAGTCAACAACCGAAGAATCTACGAGTACTGAAGAGGATAAAGCAAAGGTAAAAGTGAAAATTCCTAGTTTTCAAATTCCTAACTTGTTTACCTTTTTAATTAATCAGGTTTAGCCATTTCTTAAATAAGATTATGTGTTTTTCTACTCGGATAAGTCTTCAGATTTCCAGTAGTAGTCATAACAAATGGAACAAATAGAATGGCTCACATTTTTTGGAGGATTTAATACGAAATTAGGAATCCAGTCCCATATTTCTAATTCTTTGGGTCGTTGAGTTTTTCTACAATTAGTACATTGTGTAATAAATCCATTAGCATTTACATATTCCTTTATAGCTAAAACAGATTTATTTTTATCCTTTTTATCATGTGGTATTTCAACCTTTAAACTATTAATAACGATAATACCTTCTCCATTCTTTAAAGGATAGACATCTTGATAATATAATCGATATAGCTCAGGGCTTGAACATTCATATTCATGTTTCCAGACTTTCAAATCTCTAAGTACTTTAGTGTAATTTTCAATATAAAATGTTTTTATCTCTCCAGAAATTCCATTTTCAAATGGCGTACCTATAGGGTAAAGTAACGAAATATTAGGCTCTCCATTATTTTGTTGTGCAAATTCAAACCAAGCTTGATTAAAATAAATAAGTTTCAAATCTTTTGATAAACCAAAAATGGTATGAGAACTATTTTCCATAGTTTCAAAGTCAATACCAGCCAATAGCAATTTAAAAGATTCTTCGTGCCTTTTCATTTATTTTCCTGTTAATACGTTTAAGTTAAAGCCTAACCCAAATGACAGGCGAAATTCGTCTAAAAAGATGGTCTTTTGGTTAGAAAGATGTTTGCCCGAAACATATCTGCCATCTACAAACAAGTGAAACCAGCTTGAAGCATAAAAGTTAAAACCTGCGACAGCCGAAATTAAAGGACTAGCTTCTATATTGTTTTCCCCATTTACTACTATAAAATCGGCTTGTGTTAAGGCAATACCTGGTTGCAAACCTATATAAGGCACAAAATGGTGTTGGGTGTTAAAATGGTATGAAGTTCCTGCAAACAATTGGTGATTTAGGTTTAACATTTGTTTGTTACCTGACTTCAGGTAATAATAAATATCGCCACGAGCTGTAATTTGATTGCTCACAAAATATTCGGTAACACCATGTAGGTAAATATTGGTTTGCTCGTGTTGAGTCATTCCGCCAAAACTAATGGTACCTGTTGCTCTTAGCAATCCTTTTTGTGCAACAACAGTTGTGTTTTCTTGAGCAGTTAAAAACAAAGGAGCTATGCAAAACAATAGGATGAATCTTTTTACCATAGCTGAGCAATTTTATAGTTTAAACTGATGGTGAATAACAAATGACCTTCAAGGCTTAGTTCATCGTGACTGTCAGAAAAATGAATAACTTCTTTACCGTTTTCAAGGTGTGTATGAGTGTGAATGTCGTTTCCTAAGTGAATCATGTATTGACCAGAAACAGAGAGGTTAAAGTTTTGCGTCAGGTTAATATGTGTTCCTAAACCAACTTGTGTTGCGGAACTCCAACGTTCTTCGAATAATGCAGTTGGTTTTTCGGTTGAGGGTTTTAATAGTGAAATTTTGGTATAGTCGAAACAATGACCTGCTAAAATATATGGAGTAAGCAATTGCTGTTCTCGCTTAAGAGGATAAAACATTACCGACCAACCAATATGAGCATCGTTTCTATTAGCTAAACCATTTAGGTTTTCGGTAAAATAATCAGCAAACCATTCGGTATTGATGTATTTGCCAAAACTCAATCTAAACTGACCACCAAAACCTGTTCCGATTCCACCACTTCCACTAAATGTACTAAAAGTAGACCGAGTTCCTAGTTCTAGAACGCCACTGTCTTTAAATTTGCTTTCCTGAGCATTAGCCATATTTGATAAAAATAGAGCTAAAACACTTAATTTGAATTTTTGCATGGGATTGTGTTTAAACCAAAACAGCTTTCCCAAAAGTAATGCCATTTTATTAATTAGCAAACAAAAACTGATTCAACAATCGTTAACTTTGTTCTTTTATTAGCGTTATGGAAAATCAACAAAATAAATCGGTTGTCATTTGGCTGTTAACAGGGTGTTTGCTCATTTTTTTAATGGTTATTATTGGAGGCATTACACGTTTAACCCATTCTGGCTTGTCAATGGTTGATTGGAACCCTATTATGGGATTTATTCCTCCGCTAAATGAAGCTGATTGGAATGTTGCTTTTGAAAAATACAAACTTTACCCAGAGTATCAATTGGTGAATTCGCATTTTACATTAGAAGAGTTTAAGTCCATTTTCTTTTGGGAGTATTTACATCGGGTAATTGGTCGAGTGATTGGCTTGGTGTTTATCATTCCGTTTATCTATTTCTTAATCAGAAAACGTTTATCAAGAAAGGTGATTTTCCAAAGTTTAATTCTATTAGCAATGGGAGGTTTGCAAGGATTTATTGGTTGGTGGATGGTAAAAAGTGGTTTGGTTAAAGACCCCGACGTGAGTCATTATCGTTTGGCCACTCACTTAATAACAGCTTTCTTGACTTTTGCTTATACGTTTTGGGTGGCTTTAGGATTAATTTATGAAGATAAAAAGACTTTAGATTTTAAGGCTTTAAGAGTAATTCTATACTTCATTTTTGGTACTATGGTAATTCAAATTATATATGGTGCTTTTGTTGCAGGGCTTAATGCTGGTTTTGTAATGAATACGTTTCCTAAAATGGGCGACCAATGGATAAACGATTCGGTAACTGCATTAACACCTTTTTGGACAAATTTTGTTGAAGGAATAGGAGGCGTACAATTTGTTCATCGTTATTTGGCTTATGTTGTGGTAAGTTTAATTTTGTATTTTGCCATTGCTTGTCGGAAATATGAACTTAGCATCAGACAGAAAATAGCTACTAAAACCATGTTGTACGCTGTAGGTGTACAATTTTTGTTAGGAGTTTTTACACTACTTTATGCTGTTCCAGTTTGGTTAGGAGTTGTGCATCAAGTGGGGGCATTTTTATTACTTGCTTCTGTAGTTTATGCTTTGCATTCTTTTAAGAAGTAAAGAAGGTATAAGTCTTTAGGAATAAGGTGTTAGTCTATTTCCTTTTTACTTTCACCGAACTACTCAACAATAACACCTTGTTTTACTTTTTTCTCGTAGTCTAAAATAAGTAGGTAGTAAAGAAAAACACCAAAAAAGTAAAGTCCTGCGGTAATTAAAAATACGTAAACATATTGCATTCCGCTTTTTCGTAGTACCTGAAAAATAATAGAACTAATAAACCAGCTTCCTGACCAGATTGCAGCAGTTAATGCACTTACCATTTCACGATTTTTTTCACCAACATATTTCATTACAATATCAGAAGTCATTGGTCCAGCCATGTTCATTAATGGTTGTCGAATAACATAAGCAAACATGGCAATGTAAATAGCAAATTCAAAAGTCATCAACTCGGTAAAGGCTAACAAAATTAAAGCAAAAACAGCAACCAATTGAGTTAAAGGAACAGCTAGCTTATATCCTAGTTTTTCTTTAATAATAGGTACAAAAAGCACTACGCTAAAAACCACCAATGTAGCAAAACCACTTAAGGCAGCAAATTTATCAGAATCCAAACCGTGTATTTTGTAAAAAAACAACCCAATAAATGGAATAGTTAAACCTGCACCAATTGCAATAATAAGTGTTGGAACCAAAGCCTTAGCAATTATTTTCCAATCAAAATCTTGCAAGTTTAGTCGGCTTTTTTCTACTACAGGAATATGTTCCTTGTTTTTCAATCCAAAAATAAACAGCACACAAATAAATCCAATAACTGATATAATTTGAAGAATGAGTTTCTCATCAAATAGAATAGGATTGATGTTAATCAGACTAAAAATGATAATTCCGCCAATGATGCCAGCAAAACTCCAGGTTGAATAACTTAATGTGATGGCAGCAGTGTGAGTTTCTTTTTTAGCGTTTCGCAAGATGTATGGTAATGCCGTAATTTGAATACCCGTAAAACTTACTCCCCAGAAAAATAAACTAGCGTAAAGCAACCCATCAAAACGTAAATCAATAGCTTCTAAAATAACTAAAGCCAATGTTGGTGTGAGTATGGATGAAGCATAAAACAGTGGTTTTAGTTTCCTGCCTTTAATAAACAAGCCTAAAGGGAAAGCGAATAACAACACACCAAGAAAACGAAACGAAACAAAAGAAGCACTTTGGTGATCGGCATATCCTACTTTTTCCATGTAAATAAGCATAATAGTCATAAAAGAGGTATTGATGAGTTGGAGAAAAAACTCAGCAATAATGAACATTACAATATGCTTTTCTAATTTCTGGTAGTGTTTTATGAAAGAGATTAAGTTCAAAAGAAAGTTAGTCGATTAATTGATATTGATTGATTTGAAAACCGTTTAGTAAAGCTGTTACATCCATGCGTTTTTTTCCTTCCAATTGCAATTCGATGATTTCAATAAAACCTCCATTTACGGCAATTTTCAAGCTGTTTTTTGTTGCTACTATTGTTCCAACAGTCAATTGATGGTTCTCTAAAACGGGAAGTGTTTTAAATATTTTTAGCGACAATACTTCATCATTATCTTGGTGTTTTAAATTGGTCCAAGCAGTAGGATAGGGGCTTAATCCACGTACTTTATTATGAATGACATTAAGCGGTAAGTTCCAATCGATTTTGCAGTCGGGTTTAAATATTTTAAAAGCTTCTTTTAGAACCTGATTTTCATTTTGTGGCTGAGTTTTAATGGTATTGTTTTCAATAGCTTGAACAGTTTTTAAAACCAGCTTGGAACCAATATTCATTAGTTTGTCATGTAACTCTCCCGCAGTCTCGTTTGGTTCAATCGTTACTTTTTGTTGGTCAATAATATCTCCTGTGTCAATTTTGTGTTGTAAAAAAAACGTGGTAACACCCGTTTCTTTTTCTCCATTTATAATAGCCCAGTTGATTGGGGCAGCTCCTCTATATTGAGGTAATAATGACGCATGCAGGTTAAATGTTCCAAATTTTGGCATGTTCCAAACCACTTCGGGTAACATTCTAAAGGCTACTACTATTTGAAGGTTAGCGTTTAAATCTTTCAATTCTGCAACAAACTCTTCTGATTTAAGGTTAGTGGGTTGTAGTGTGTGAAGTTTTGCTTGTTCGGCATAGGTTTTTACTGCGGATTGTTGCATTTTCTGACCGCGACCAGCAGGTTTGTCAGGGGCTGTAATTACCCCAACAACATTGTAGTTGTTTTCTACCAAAATTTTTAACGACTCCACCGCAAAATCAGGAGTTCCCATAAAAACTATCCTTAAATCATTTTTCATTTTTCTAACGAAAAGTTTGTTCGCGCAAAAGTAGGAATAATGGAGAAGCTTTAAATGGGTGATTTTTGTTTTAATTAACAGGCTAGGATTCCAATTAATTCAATCCATTTATTATTAGGTATATTCACGCATAATATTGATTAAACTTTCAGTATCTTAACTGTTTTGGGTAAATACTCCTTATATTATCTTTGTCGGATAGTATTTGTAATTCATAACTCATAAATTTTTTATGATAATTGATAAACAACTTCAATTACAAATTATTATCAATAAACTAACTACTTGAGTTGTTTGTTGTGAATATATGATATATCTGTGATAAAAAAGCAAATGGTATCATTTTAAAATTCTTAATTTCTTAATTTCATCATCATTTAATAATATCAGTATAGGATTAAGAAATATTCAAATTAGAATAAATTACTTGTCAGGTTCATTTTTGATAATGATCTTAAACAAGAGTTGAGATTAGTTTTAAATACCTATTTTAAATAATTAAAATTATGGATAAAGAAATTAGAGTAATGTTAGTTGATGATCATAAGATGATTAGAGACGGAATACGATTAATGATTAAAAATGACCCAATCGTTAAAATTGTTTGTGAAGCTCAGGATGGTTTGGAGGCTATTGAATATATTAATAACAATCCACTTGAAATAGATGTAGTACTTATGGATATTAGTATGCCAAAACTAGATGGTATTGCTGCTACTCATAATATAAAAACTAATCATCCCGATATAAAAGTATTGGCTTTAACTATGCATTTAGAAAATTCTTATATTTCCAAAATGATGAAAGCAGGTGTGAGTGGATATATCTTAAAAGATTCTAGTAGATTTGAACTTATTGATGCCATTAAAAAAATAGCAGAAGGTAAATTGTATTATTCTGCTGATGTTTCATCTGTATTATTAAACTCCATAATGACAGAAAGTACTGATAAAAAAAGAACTAAAGATGTTGTTTCAGATAGAGAGAAGGAAGTTGCTGTTTTTATTGCGAAAGGATTAACTAGTGCAGAGATAGGTGAAGAGTTACACGTTAGTGCAAGAACTGTTGAATCGCATAGAAGAAACATAATAAGTAAACTCGATTTAAAAAATACGGCTCAAATGATTAGTTATGCCATAAAACATGGCTGGATATAGCTTATGTTCTTAACTCGAATGTTTGTGATGATGAGTTGAAAATAACATTAGTGTTTTTAAAGAGTTCGTTTAACACTCCTTCTTCCACTATTTTGGCTGGGCAGTCTGCGTGAATCGAGTGGTTATTTACTACCCATATTTTATCGCTAAGTTGCAAAGCTATTTCCATATGGTGAGTTGAAAAGATGATAGTTTTTCCAAAATTGTGAGCCAAGTGTTGAAGCAACTTAAAAATCTCCATGTTGTTTACCAAATCAAGGTGAGCAGTTGGTTCATCTAAAATTATAATTGGTGTTTGCTGAGCAATAGCTCTAGCAATGTTTACTTTCTGTTTTTCTCCATCACTCAACGAATCAAAATCTCGATTAATTAAGTGGTTGATGTCACACAATGTTATTGCATAATCAATAATTTCTTGGTCTTTATCGGTTAGTTTTCCAATCCAGTTGGTGTAAGGGTATCTGCCATAAGCAACAAATTCTTTTACAGAGGTATTGTAAATAGTAATTTTTGAAGTTAATACCACACTGATTAGTTTAGAAAATTCGTTGTCGTTCAGTTTTAATAAGTTTTGTTGATTAATATCAACACTTCCTGAAATGGGAGGCAACAGTTTGCACAAGGTTTTAATTAATGTAGATTTTCCTTGCCCGTTTCTCCCAATAATGCAAATCATTTCATTGGGCATTGCTGTTACAGAAATATTACTAATAATAGCACATTTCTGATAGCCAATCGTTAGGTTTGATATGTTTATTAAACTCTCCATTAACCTACGTTTGTTATTCGTTTGTTCTTAAAAATAATCCAAATAATTATTGGAATACCGATAAAAGATGAGATGGCATTAATTGGCAATACAGTTTCATTATTTGGTAAAACAGAAACAATATCAGCAAAAAGCAACACATTTATACCAAGTAAAATAGATAGTGGGGTTAGTATTTGATGGTTTGATGTTTTGCTCAACATACGTGCTAAATGAGGTACAACAATACCGATAAAACCAATTGGACCACAATATGCTGTTACAACTCCAGTTAAAATGGCTGTTATTAGTATGGTGTGAAGTTGAAATCGTTTTACATTTAATCCCATGGTTTTTGCATAGTCTTCTCCTAGCAAATAAAGATTGAGTTGTTTTGATAGTAGAAATGACCAGAGAAGTGTAAACAGTAGGATAGGGGTAATCATTATAATTTGTTGATTTGAAACACCACTTAAGCTTCCCATGGTCCACATAATAAATGATTTTAACTGACTATCGAAACTAAAATATTGAATAACGCTTATTAAAGCGGTAATAATGCTACCTAACATGATACCTAAAATCAACACAGTCATAATATCTTTGAGTCGATAAATAGCTCCTAGCAGCAAGAGTAAAACCATTAACGAACCAAGAAAAGAGAAAAAAATTAAACCGTATTGGTATAAAAATGGGAAGGAATTTAGCGAAATACCAAACATGGAAAAACCCATTACAAAAATGGCAACACCTAAACCAGAACCAGAACTTATTCCTAAAATATAAGGACCAGCTAAAGGGTTTCTGAAAAGTGTTTGCATTTGTAAACCGCTTACAGATAAAGCCGCACCACACAATACTGCTGCCAAAGCTTTTGGTAATCGATTGTTTAAAACAATGATTTCCCAACTTTCTTTTTCGCTACTAGTTTGAGCTAAAATGTTGAATATCGATTTAAACGGAATTTGAATAGAACCAATAAAAATGTCCAGTAAAAACAATACGAATGCTGATGCAATAAGCAATAACATAAGTAAACTATTTTTGGTAAAAAATTGGAACATTTTATTTTTGGTTGAGTGCCCCAAAAATAAACTTTTAAGCCTGAATTAAAGATGTATTTTCAAGAAATCGTTATTCCTCAGTATCTTCGTTCATTAAGGTTAACAGCCTAACAATTGATTTTTGATTGTTTTTTGAATACATTGAATTTACAACATGTTCTTTTTCTTTTTTGGTTAAATGCCAGCTCAGCGATATCTTATCTTTTGCATTATCTAATTCGAAATCAATAACGTTTATAGGCTTTGTAAAACCAGTACTTAAATACTGCATCATGTCATCGAAGTTATAATCTTGAATGACAAACAAGTTACCGTACAAGCTACCAATTGGCAAACTAATGGATTCGGAAATGGATTGTAATGGATTAGATTCAATTTTATGAGCTTTAGGTTTGTCTCTAAAAGTTAAGATAATAATTCCACTAGTGTTTTCTTCGAGCCAATCTTTAAAAGTATGAATGTATTTATAAGTACTCATTGCTCCATAGTTATCTCTTAGCCCTGCATCCAGCACATTCATTTTGGGTTCGGAAGGTAATGTAACACTTGGCATAATGTAAGGAAAGGTAGAACTCATTCTAATTACACTAGTGAAACGTACGTTTTCCGCTCCTTGATTTTTAAACATTCTACAAAACTCAATATTTTCAGTGATAGGTTGGTTGTAAACAGTGTTACTAGGTAAGTTGTTGGTTAAAAATGAAATAGGCTGTGGAGAAATCAATACTCTTCTAGCATCATTTGATGTTGCTGGTGAAAAAATCATTAAAGGTATCTGAGCAGATTCTTCGGGTGATTGATATGCTAACAAAGGCTTATCAAGAATCTGGTTGGTGTTTTCTAATAGTTGTCTTTCAAAAGCATAGCCTCTATCCTTTAAATAGGTTTGTTTGTTGTACTCAAACTTCTTTGTTCTAATAAAAAAATCGTTGGTAGCAATATAAAAAGCTATTGGATTGAGTAAATCTTTAGCAATATTATCACTGTATTTTTTGTCATAAATATTAATGTTATTTACTTCTAAATTTCTTAAATAAAGTTCTCTAAAATAAGCAGCACCTATCATTCCACCTGAAGAACCAGTAATTAAATGGGTGTGTTTAAATAAATTACCATCGGTTAAACTATCTAAGTGTTGAAGTGAGTAGAATGTCCATAACGAAGACCTAGAACCACCTCCACTTGTGTTTATAAAGATTAATTTTGGTTTTTCGGAGCTTGTAATATTGTTCTTCCAATTAGATAAAATGGATAGATGATGTTTTTTATCGGCTTCAATATTCTGAGAGTTAATTCGATAAGAATCAACAGCGGTATTGGTATAGGCAGCTTTTTTACCATTATAATCTAGACCATAAGCTTGACTTGTATAGCTGAAACTTTGATTTTTTGATAACATGTTTATAATAATGAAAAGTGCAATAAAGGTAAAAGATGCCCAGGTTTTAAGCCACGAATGAATTGAACTGAATAAAATTAAAATAGTGGTAAATAAAAGCACTAAACTTGCTGCTGCTGGAATTATAAACATTGGTATTTCGTTAAAAAAACCAAGACCAATAAAGGTGATGAAAATTGCTATCTCAAAGATGGTTGCATTAATATTATTTTGCCTAAAAATAGATTTAAGCATATTTAAATCGTAGTGAGAAATATCTCTAGCTGTTCTAATGGAAAATGGATTATATAAATAATACTCAACATGCCATTTTCTGGTGTTTCGTAAAATGGTAAACCAGTTTTTTTCTTTAAGAAGAAATGAATTTACTGCTTTGGAACTCGATTTTGATTCGTTTTCTTTGGGTTCGCTTATACCTAATAATTTAAAAATATGGCTGTTTGTAGAAAAAAAATAGGTTAATGAAATGATTACAAAAACAGCATACCCAGATAAAAATCCTAGAATATAGACAATAATTTCTGATGCAGTAGCAGCTTCACTTTCGCGCAAGAAACCGACCATTTTGTAGATGTAAAATATCAAAAAGAGTAGGGGTAATAAGGAATTGTTGATGCAATACCTCATGAAAGGATATTTTAACGCTGCTATAAAAGGAAATTTACTACTGTTGATAACATAACCTGTAATGTTAAATGCCATTACAAATCCGCCAACAGAGAACCCTAAGATAGCATAAGACCAAAAGTTTATTTCATTTAGGTATTCTGGTGCAAGAAAAAGATTTGGAATTCCATATTTAACAAACAAACTTTGATTTACAATTCCAAACAGAATTATCCAAAATAAAAGAATGATGTGATTTCTTTTTAAATTGGTTAAAAGTAACTGAGTGGGTAAGAAATAAAAAAACTTTCTAATCATAACGTAACAATACTACTGCTTCTTAAAACTGATTACGATAATAATTAGAAATAGTTTTTATATAGCCTATTTTTTAATTTTTTCAAGTAACTTTTCGATACCTAAAATAAAGTTTTTAAGAACATCAAAGTATAAAGTGAAAGCAAGAATAATTGACATTAACCAGATAACACCAATGTTTACCCAATACGTATCGATGTAAGTTCCAAATACTTTTTTCTCTGGAGCATAAAAGTGAGCTCTAAAGCCATCTGGACTTAAATATACAGGGTCTGCTTTTTGATATAATTGATTATCTAATTCAATAATCTTATTCATTTCATTTTTGTCCTTCACAAAATCAGATAATGCATCGTTCGTGTATCTATCTTTCATTTGAATAAATAGTTCCTTCGACTCATCATCTTTATTTAATTCAGACGCTAATTTGTCTCTTTTGCTATTTGCATTTTTATACTTCTGTAAATAGTAATTATTTAAATCCTGAAGATAGTTTTTTGTATTGTTGAAGACCGTTGCATTTACTTTATCTATAGATAATTTATCTAAATCAGCAAACTTAACTTTTGGGTTACGATTTAATTCTTTTGTAATTTCATTCTGCAACAATTCGAGATTATTTTTTATCTCTACTTTTTTAGACGCATCGTTGATATTATTCTGAGCTGTGCTTAATTTCTCTCTCAATTTTGCTAACCAAAAATTCTTTTTAAACTCAACAACCTTAAGTTCTTTATCTAATTTATAAAATTGTTTTTCAAACTTATTGTCTCTAAACTGGTGAACAGCTAATGCTTCATAAGCCCATCGTGAAGCCATAACTTCACCTACAAAGGGTACTTTATCTTGTAAAGTAATAGTTGGATTAAGTTTATTGAATTTAACAATAACTCCACTTAATAATAATTGAGGTATTACCAAGAATGGAATTAAAATATAAATGGTAACAGCAGAGTTGAAACTCGCTGAAATGTTTAGTCCCATCATATTTGCAAAACAAGAGGTTGTGAACAAAACAAGCCAATACGTAATGTTCATTCCATCAACACCTAAAATGGTATTTCCAATTAACACAAACGACATGGTTTGAATAGCAGAAATAATGAACATGATAGAAATTTTAGAAAACAAATAACTTCCTTTACTAAGATTAAGGAATTTTTCACGTTTTCTAATTTTTTGGTCACGTATAATTTCTTCGGCACTAACTGTAAGTCCAACAAACAAAGCCACAATTACCGACATGAAAATATATGCTGGAACGTTTTCATTTTCTCTAAAGATATAACCCAATTCATTGTTTACATCCGAGTTGAAATAACGAACCAAATAAGCTAATATAAATGCTAAAATAGGTGCTTCGAGGAAATTAATTAGCAAGTATTGCTTGTTGGTTAATTTCGATAGAACATCTCGGATAATAAATACATTAAACTGTTTTAATTTATTGGGAATACTAAAGGTAATGTTTGGTTTTTCCGTTAATCGTTTAAAGGTAGAAGTAGCCTTTTCTATTTTCTCTAAATAGAATTTATACCATTCTGTTGGAAGTATTTTTCGGTGTGTTGTAGTGTTTCCATACTCGTCTACCACTCGAGATTCAATAATGTTGAATATTTGTTCTGAATTAACATTACCACATGTAATACACTCACTCTCACTACTGTTTACATGGTTTACTAATTCTTTAAAATATACAACCGCATCAACAGGATTTCCATTGTAAATTGGATAACCACCAGTATCTAAAATTAACAAGTTATCAAACATCTTAAAAATTTCTGAAGATGGTTGATGGATAACTACAAATACTAATTTACCTTTTAGAGCCAACTCTTTAAGTAAGTCCATAATGTTTTCCGAATCTCTTGATGATAAACCTGAAGTTGGTTCATCAACAAATAAAACTGCAGGCTCTCTAATTAACTCTAAAGCAATATTCAATCTTTTACGTTGACCGCCACTAATGGTTTTTTCCATTGGACTACCAACTTTTAGGTCTTTTGCTTGATCTAAACCTATGCTAATTAAAACCTCTAAAACTCGCTTAGAGATTTGTTCATCAGTTAAATTATCGAAACATAATTTAGCATTATAGAATAAGTTTTGAAATACAGATAATTCTTCAATAAGTAAATCATCTTGAGAAACATAACCAATTACACCTTCAATTTTTTCAGGCTCACGATGAATGTCTATTCCGTTAATGGTAATTTGCCCAGTTGTAGGCATGTATGCACCATTTAGTAAATTTAATAAGGTTGATTTTCCAGCACCACTAGCACCCATAATTCCCACCATTCTTCCTGATTCTTCAGAGAAGCTAAAGTGGTGCATACCCATGTTGCCTCCCTTAAACTTATAAGTAAGATTCTCAACATTAAAAACAATTTTTTCAGCATTATCATCCTTAAAGAAAGAACTAATAATATCACTGTAATAAATTGGTTGAACTCTTGAACTTCTAATAGAAGAACCTTGGTTTAAGATGTGTGAACGAGATTTATTAATTAAAATCCCGTTTAAATATAGCTCTGAGTTTCCAAAATAGCGAACAAAAAACATGTTCACTGTTTCAACTTTAATAACACGTAGTTCACCTAAAATACTCTCTGAATAAAGGTGGCGACTTTGTTTTAGTTCATTATCGTTTTTGTTATTGATTACTAAAACGTTTGGAGAATCAATTTTCTCATCAATAGAGTTGTGAACAAAACTTAATGCTAAATCAAACTCTTCTTTTGGGATATTAAATGTTTCTGATACTGTGTTTACAAACTCAAGTTCTTGTTCTGTAGCTGTTTTATTAGCATAGATAAATTCAAGTAAACGAATTAGTACAATAATTTTTTGCTTTTGCGCAAGTTCCTCATTAATTTGGGTACAGATTAAAAGAACTTTTACAGAGTTAACCGAAGTTCGTTTACGTTTTTTCTCACTATCTGATTTTTGAGTTTTTGCTTCAATAAATTCGTCGTACAACTTTAAGTATTCATCAACTAACTGTTGATTCAATTGTTGTTTTAAGAATGATTCTACAATAACTCTACTATTGTCTGAAATCTCATTTGCCTCAGAAACGATAGAGAATAATTGCATTAATGCTTTTAATATTCTTTCACTCATACTTTAAGTTGTAAATAACGGTGTTAAAATACAAAAAAAAGGCATTATTTAAACAAACAATGCCTTTAATTATTTTATAATAATTTAATTTATTGCTTAAAACCAACTAACAGTACAGCACAACCTGACGCTAAACTATTAGGATCTAGTTGAGCCTCTATTATACAATCGATTGTGTTTGTTATTTTAAAATCCCAGTAAGGAGCATTTGCAAAATCTTTATTAGTAAACAACAAGTTTCTTTGTTGGTCAAAAACAGAGAATATCAAATTTCCGTCAGTTAATCCACTACAAGCAGCAAATCTATATGTGCTGTTTCCATAAAGAACCATATTGAATTCTGCTACTTCATCATCTAGTAATAATGAACGGTAATCTTGTCCATCAGAAATGTATCCTTTTTTGATGTGTTTATCACACATTGAAGCAATAGTATCACATTGAGCATATGAAGATTTTACTGCAATAAAACCGATTAATACAATAACTAATTTTAATAATTTGAAGTTTTTCATTTTTATTAAGTCTATTTGGTTTTTATAAAATTAATTAATCAATTCAGTTCTGATTTTATTTACCTTATCAGTAATCGCAGCTAATTGCTCTGGTGTAATGCTTACATCAGTAGTGCTGTTAATTGTTGTTGTTTTATTTTTTGCGTCAACTGTTGGTTTCACGTAAGTGTAAACAATTTCTATTTTAGAAAACAACTCATCTAATTCAATTAAACTATCAACTAAAGCAGTATAATCAGATTTGCTATAGTAAGGAGTTAATAATTTAATAAGGTTGCTTACTGTAGTTTTTTGTTCTCCAATACGTTTGATAATCTCCTTGTTGTTAGTCATTTTTGCTGCATTAGTAGCAAAATATAAACTTTCAATCCATCCACCTGCAAGAATTAAACCTCCAACATCGTTTTGTTGGCTATTTTTTAAATATCTATCGCTTGCTTTGTAAGCATCTGAAACCATTGCTAGAATAGAATCTTGATTGCCAATGTTTTTTTCAAATCGCTCAACCAATTCCATGTCAAAAGCACTACTAACTCCTAAATCATCACCAATTGATTTTATTGCTGTCAAGAAAGATATAGCATCTTGTGTTTGCTCATAAAGTGTTACATAACCTAAATCTGCACCATAAACACCTAAGTTAATAGCTTTTTTAAAGTTTGTAGAGTATTTTGTAACATTCGAAGGAACATTCAACATTTCTTTGTTATAGTTCGTCCCTGAATTTTTAATTAATGTAGCAGTTTGAATAGGAGAAGGAATACTAAACACTTTCCCATCAATTTCCATTAATTGGGACTGCTTTGGATTTACTTCTTCTTGGGTTGTATCATCCTCATTTGCAGGAGTATCATCTCCACAACTATAAGTTATTAATGCTAAAGTTGATAATGCAATAAGTTGAGTTTTGAAGTTAAAAAATTTCTTTACCATTAGTTTTGTAGTTATAATAGATTTTTCAATGTTGCAAATAAACAAAAAAAACTTTAAAACTCACGTATAAAAATTTCGATAAATCTTAACTATTTTATGTTAATTGTTAAAAATATTAGTACGAATAAGAAAATAACGAAGAATTAGAAAAGAAATGATAGCTGAGATTAAGAAATATAAACTAGCCATATATTCTTGTAGAATGAATTTTCCAGTAAAAAATAATAATGAATAAGTTAGAGATATTGAGCTAATCCAACAGATAATCAATTTGACTAGGTTTGAATTATCTTTCTTATCGGTTTTAAAAGGTTTCCAATTTCCATCTGGTCTTACTAAATTGTAAAAACCTAATAAAGTTTTGTGTTCCGATGGTTTAGTTAAAAATGTAGCTAAAAGCCATGCTAAAGTTGTAAATAATACGGTAAATATAAAAGGACCTCTATTTTCTATAAAGCTTTCACTAAAATAGTCGACCAAGAAATAATGTCCAATAATGTACCCAACAAATGGAGCGAGAGTGGCTACAATTTCACTCCAAGCATTTATTCTCCACCAATACCATCTTAAAATAAGTACCAAACCTAAACCAGCACCGCATTCCATAATAAACTCCCAAACAGCTGCAATAGAATTTATTTGGGTAGTAACAAAAGCACCAATTATCATAATTAGAACGGTGGTAAGTTTAGAAACTAAAACGTAATGTTTTTCTTCTTTTTCAGAGGAAATAGCTTCGTTTGATTTTTTAATAAAACGTTTGTATAAATCATTTACTAAATAACTAGCACCCCAATTTAGTTGTGTAGAAATAGTACTCATGTAGGCTGCTAGAAATGCGACGAACAGTAATCCTTTTAAACCAACAGGTAAAAAATCTTTCATTGTCATAACAAAGCCAAGTTTCTTATCAGTTAAATCAGGATAAAGAACGATGGAACACAATCCAACCAAAATCCAAGGCCAAGGACGAATACAATAATGAGCTATTTGAAAAAATAAGGTTGCAAATACAGCATCTTTTTCATTTTTTGTACTCATCATTCGTTGTGCAATATAGCCACCACCTCCAGGTTCTGCTCCTGGATACCAGCTAGCCCACCATTGTATTGCGGCAAATGAAAAAAATGCACCGATACTTATTGATAAAGTAGATAGACCACTTCCTGAACTACCTCCAATTTCGGGTAAGAAATTTAAAGAACCTTCGGGTAGTTTTGTTTTTAAAGCAGCAATGCCACCAATCTTATCAGAATTTACAACAATAACTGCTAAAATAATACACCCTACCATAGCAATAACAAATTGAATGGTATCGGTAATAGCAACACCTAATAAACCTGATAAAGAAGAATAAGCCATAGCAATGATCATTACCCCAACCATATACCAAAAAGCAACAGCAGGAGGGACATCAAAAAATACTTGAATTATTGAAACCATAGCAAGATTTACCCATCCAATAATCAATACATTCATAAAAAGACCTAGGTAAATAGATTTAAATCCGCGTAAGATTGCTGCTGGGATACCGCTGTAGCGAAGTTCAATTAATTCTAATTCGGTAAGTACATTGGCTCTTCTCCACAAATTTGCAAAAAAGAAGGTGGTAAGCATTCCTCCAATTAAAAAGTTCCACCAAATCCAGTTAGATGAAATTCCGTTTTTTGCAACTAGTTCAGTTACAGCCAAAGGCGTATCGGCAGCAAAGGTTGTTGCAACCATCGACATTCCAGCAATGTACCAAGGTAAATTTCTTCCACCAAGAAAAAAACTATCTAAGCTACTGCTGCCTTGATTTTTATATTTCAATCCAATATAAAGAGATAATAAAAGAAATGATGCGATAATTATCCAATCTAAAGTTTCTAAAATCATAGTGCGTAATTTTTGCAGAAAAGTACAAAGATAAATAGGGCTGATATTCAACTTTAAAATAGATTATTAACAACAATTAGTAAATAAACCTGTTTGGCAATTAATATAAAAGTTAAATTTGAGGTCGTGAGTTTTAAATTAGACATACAACAAATACAACAATACTCTAAGCTTGAATTGATTGCAAAACAGGTGGTGGAAGGATTTATTACAGGTTTGCATAAAAGTCCTTTTCATGGATTTTCTGTTGAGTTCGCTGAACATCGTTTGTATAATACTGGAGAATCTACTCGACATGTTGATTGGAAATTGTATGGTAGAACCGACAAATTGTTTTTAAAACGATATGAGGAAGAAACCAATTTACGTTGCCAGTTGGTAATAGATTCGTCTTCTTCTATGTATTTTCCTGAAATAGATTATAACTCAGAGAAGTTTAACAAACTCAAGTTTTCTATTTATGCATCGGCAGCCATTATGAATTTGATGAAAAAACAGCGTGATTCAGCTGGATTAACTATTTTTAGTGATAAACTCGATGTACATACCGCTGCCAAATCGAGTACTATTCACCACAAGTATTTGATTCATGAATTAGAAGATTTAATTAATAAACCAAATATTAATAGAGCCACATTTGCCATAAAATCACTCCATACCATTGCAGAGAGTGTTCACAAGCGCTCGTTAATTATTTTGTTTAGCGATATGATGGAGAACACAGGAAGTCACGAAGAATTGTTTTCAGCACTTCAACACCTAAAACATAATAAACATGAGGTTATATTATTTCATACGATAGATAAAGACAAAGAAGTGGATTTTAATTTTGAAAACCGACCATATCAATTTATTGATTTGGAATCGGGGGAAGAAATTAAACTACACCCAAACGAAGTAAAAGAAAACTATGTAACTCAAATTCAAGAACAAACCAATCAACTAAAATTGAAATGTGGTCAATATGGAATTGAATTTGTTGAAGTGGACGTTAATCAAGGATTTCATCAGGTATTGCTTACCTATTTAATCAAGCGAAAAAAAATGAAATAAATTTTTTAAAAAAATTTAGAACATCAAAAAAATATTTACATTTGCACTCCTTTAAAGGAAAACGGTTTGGTAGTTCAGTTGGTTAGAATACCTGCCTGTCACGCAGGGGGTCGCGGGTTCGAGTCCCGTCCAGACCGCAAAACAAACATGAGAAGCCTTGAAAACATTGATTTTCAAGGCTTTTTTGTTTTCTACTGTCGAGCAATTGTCGAGCAATCATATGGTTTATTTACTATTGTGATTTAATTTTATCTAGCTTATCTTCGCTGAATCAAATTTAATCTTATTATGTATAATATTTCTTTTCCAATTGAAAAAAAATGGATTGAACCGTTTTTAAGGTTTGTTGCTTTAATAGAAGTGATTTTTATCTCTATAATTATTTTAATTGAAAGAATTCAAGCAAAAGACCTAAACTTAATTTACTCAAATTGTCCAGCTAGATATTCTTGTAGACATTTTATTTTTTATGACAATCTCCAATATAAATCTTTGTTTATATTTTTTGGTAAAAAAATAAATCAAAAATTTATCAAGAATAAGTTTTTAGAGCTTGATTATATAAAAGATCATTCCGGAAAAAGAAATTCAAAAAGAAACATCTTTATTAGAAAAGAATTTGAAATGTACAAATCAATTGTAAATTCTAATTGGTATGAAAAGATAATTTTTGATTCTATTTTGTTTGGAGATGGATTAAATAGTTTTAATAAAGCTATAAAGGATTATGAATTTTTACACAATAAAAAGATTGATTCCTTTATTGAAAAAAGAACAAATATTGATTTAAGAATTTCGTTTCCTGAAGAATTAAATATTACTAGAAATGCTATTATTGAATATGAATTTTTTAGAAGTCAAGTATATGAGGAATTTGTAATAGATTTTTATAATTTGACTTTCAGAGAAGTTATTGGTTTTCTTGAAAATAAGTATTCAAAAAGTTTCGAAAACTTGTCTATTAGTGAATATGAAAATATTTTGTTTAAGTTAAACAATTATGAAACATTTTTTACAACTAAATCTAAATTAGAATTTGCAATTCAGTGTACTAAAAAAGCGATTGTAGTAGCTTCTTTTATCAAAGATGAAAAAGTAGAAAATGAATTAACGATTAAATTTAGTAAACTTTCTGAAATTTACACGACTGATTTTTGTTGATTTAACTTTTTGATATACAGATAATAAGCATCACTAATTCATTACACCTATAAGGTTTAATTTGATTCCATCTTGTTGGTTTGCAGAAAAATTAATACAAACAATTAAAACTAAGCAAAATGGAAGCAGAAATCAAAATCCAGTTATTAAATGGAAACCAACTGAGTTATGTTGGATTAAATGAGTTTATTTCCTTAATCTCATCTAAGATCAAAAACAATAATTCATTTAGTGTTTTAAGTTCTCAACAAGATTCGAATCAATTTATGAAAATTCAAGAGGTTTGCAATTTACTAAGGATAAGTAAACCAACAATTTATAATTGGATTGAAAAAGGTGTATTAACACCTATTAAAATACAAGGGAGAGTTTACTATAATAGAGAGGACGTTTTAAAGCTTTTGGAAACAAATAAAAAGGGATAAACCACCACAGCCATCCCTTATTTATTAATCTTTAAAATACTATCTATTTACATGAACAAAGATAAAGAAAAATATCCGTACCTACGGATAGGTTTTTCATATAAAATTATAGTTGAAAAACCATTATTATCAGGAGATACCATAACCACTTTACAGGAGTGGAGAAAAGAAACTATAAAAGAAGACCACCCAACAAACAAAAATATACTTAGGGATATTCCTAAATATTTTGGAACAGTTATTTATCCCGACCATATCAATTATAAACGAGAAATTGCAGGATTCTACAATACGTATGAGCCTCTCGATTATAAACCTGAAGAGGGAAATTGTGAAACGATTTTAATGTTTCTAAGGCATATTTTTCAAGAGCAATATGAATTTGGGTTAGATTATATCACAATCTTGTATAAATACCCTCTTCAACCTTTGCCTGTATTGTGTTTGGTGTCAGTAAAGAGAAAGACTGGTAAGAGTACATTTTTAGAACTTCTCAAATTAATTTTTGGTAGAAACATGACTAAAAGTTTTACTCAAGATTTACAATCGAGGTTTAATTCAGACTTGGTAGGTAAATTGATAATTGCAGCAGAAGAAATACTTTTTGAGCGACTGGAGGAGACCGAGAAGTTCAAATACCTAAGCACTTCCAGGACTTTCAAAAGTGAATCAAAAGGAAAAGATAGAGAAGAGATTCCTTTCTTTGGCAAATTTATCCTACTAAGTAATCATGAGGAAACCTTTATAAAAATTGAGCCAGGGGAAGACAGGTTCTGGGTAATTCAAGTAAAATCATTCGAAAATGAGGATGTCAGTCTTTTGGTGCAGATGAAAAATGAAATACCTCAATTTCTACATTTTCTACTTCAACGAAAAATGCACACAACTAACCGTACAAGATTGTGGTTTGAATTTAAAGATTATGAAACTGAAGCTTTAAAAAGAGTAATTAACCATAACAAAAATAGAGTTGAAATTGAGTTGGTAAATATCTTCTTAACCATTATGGAAAATTTTGAAGAAGATACAATTTGTTTTCAACCGAACGATTTGGCTAATTATTTATCTAAATCATATTTGCGAACAGATTTAACCATGATAAGAAAACTGCTTAAGGAGAAATGGAAATTAGTTCCTGTATCGAATTCACTTTCTTACAAAAGGTTTTTTCTTTTATCTGATGGTAGTTTTTCTTCAAATGTAGAAAAAGGAAGGTATTATACCATTACTAAAGCTTGGATTAAAGAAAATTATGATGATTTGATGAACTAAACTTGTTAGCTGTTGATTAATAACGACTTAATGTATTAATCACTTTATCATCAATAGTTCATCAAAAGTAAAAATGATGAATAATACTAATAAAACAAGTGATTATAAAATGATGACAAATTGATGAATCCTGAAAGTATTGTTGTTATTGGTTTACAGACTTTTTTTCATCATTTCATCAAAAAAACAAAAAAAATAGACTACTCAGGCTTTAGGAAAAAAAAGCTATTCCATTTTTTTCCTAAAGCCAAAGATTAACCATGTTAAATGAAGAGAATAAATGGATAGAGATATTTTATTACAAAGAGGGTTTGCAAGTCATGTTTTTAGTGCTAACTAATACCTTGTATTATAGCTCAAAAAACGACTTGGTATTCGCTTTCAGCTCATACAAAATAGAAAAAAATGGAAAATAATTCGACAAAAAACAAAGGTGGACGACCACTATCTGAAGAACACGAAAAACAAGAATATCGGTTGGTAACTTATTTAGACCAAACAGAAAAAGAAGCGTATTTAATGTTCAAAAAAATGAATGTTGGAAACAACTCTTTTCATTTGAAAAATGCTTTAATGCAATACGTGGGTTCAGCACCTCAAAAAACAAAAATCAATAAAGATGCAATCAGGATAATTGGAGAGCTGAACAAACTAGCATCAAACTTAAATCAAATAGCAAAACACTTAAACAGAGGGTTGACTTTAGACGGAGCTTCTACCATTGAGTTTTTAAAAAATCAAAAACAAGCATTGCGTTTGATTTCAGAAATAAAAGAAACCATAACAAAATAAGATGGCAACAATTGATGATTTAGTTAAGAAGCTAGATGAAGTCCATTCATCAACCGAAACAACTGAAAGTATTTTAGCTGAAGTACTGGACAAGCTAAACGAAGTTCAAAAAGCTATTCAAACCAATGATTTTGAAAACCCAAAAGAAATCGAAACCATTAACAAATTAGCAGCATTAGAAAGAACACTACTTCTAGTTCTAGAAAACAAACCTCTTTTATCAGAGCTTCAAGCGTTAAAGCTTCAGATGGAAAAATGGTTCTCAAAACCTCAAGAAGCAGCTAAAAACATTGTGGTGTTTGGTGGAAACAATGCAATTGTTCGTTACCATCAAATTATGTTAGGTTTTGGTATAATAGTTTTAGTGAAATTGGGTTTTGATTACATTCCAAATTATTTGATACAGAAACAGCAGCTTGAACAGGAATATGTGGTTTACAAAACCTATGCTGAAACACATCAATTAAATGAGTTTTACCAAACAAAAAGTACTCAACACTTCGACAGTTTAATGGAATCAATCAAAAACCAATCAAATGAGTTTAATACGAAACATCAAAAGCTCATTGAGTTTTGGAACAAGGAGCATGAAAAAGTTGTTTTAGAGCAGCAAATCGAACAAAACAAACAACGATTAAAAGAACTGGAGAAATGATTTGTAAAATGGCAATTATTGCAGAGCAGCATACTTTAAATTCATTGGAATATGCTGAACGTGGCGGAGAACAACTTTACACCAACAACGTGTTTGGTTCTCCAAAAGAAATTTTCAACGACTTTAAGTTGATTCAAGATTTAAACGATAGAGCCAAAAACAAAAGCATTCATGCTATTTTATCCTTTAATCCAAACGATGATATGCAAAGATTAACCAAACAGGACTTGATTGACATAGCAAATAAATATCTGGAAAAACACGGTTTTAACGACAACCAAGCTGCCGTTTACTTGCATAATGATAAGGCACATTTACATCTGCATATTGTAGCTAATAGAATTAAAATGGACGGAATTTGTGTTAGTTCCTCAAACAATTACTTCAAGAATTTGGAATTTGCCAAAGAAATGGAAACCCAATACCAGTTGATTAAAACTAACAGAAAAGAAAAAGGTGTCGATTTTGTAAAGGACAGCCAAAGAGCCAATCAAATTAAAGCCAAAATCGACAATGCCCTTTTAAAAAGTACAACGATGGACGAGTTTTGCAAACACATGAAAAACATGAATGTATTGGTTTTAAGAGGACGTGGTATAGCCTTTGTAGATGGTTCGGGGGCTAAGTTCAAAGGCTCAGAAATTGGTAGAGAATATTCCATAATGGGCATCGAAAGACAACTTAATCAAACAACATCAATAACGTATATTAATCATGAACCTGGAGCGAAACTAACGGTTGAACCAAAAGTTGAAAATCAAAACGATTTAACTGATACTATTTCATCTTTTTACATAAACCCTAAACACTACAAAAGTGGGGAGGACGACGAGGAAGAGGATGCAAGGTTCAAGAAAAAAAGAAGAGGACTTGGGAGATAATTTTTTTAATTGAACTTACTTTATTTAAAAATTCAATAATTCAAGAATTGAAATATCTAAACCAGTAGCTATTTTTCTAAGCATATTAATGGTACTGTTAACCCTACCGCTTTCAATTCTTCTAAGAGCAGAATCTTCTATACCTATTTTATCAGCTAAATCTATTTGACGCATTGATTTTTCAATACGCAACTCTTTAATCCTTTTGCCGAGCTTTTCAAGGTATAATTTGTCTTCCATACCTTAAAAATCAGTCTTATTATAAAATCAATATAGAACATATATGTTCTATATTGTAAAATATTATTACATTTGCGATAATAATCTGAATAGAAAAAAAAATGAATTTAAAAAATAGTGTTTTTGGGGTTCTAGTTACCATTTTAATTAGCTCATGTTCGACTAGTCCAATGGAAAGAAATTTTAGTGAAGATAATTTTGATAAAGATGCACTTGAATTGAAAGAGATTCTTACAAAAGAAAAATTCGATTTGCTGACAAAATACGTATTCTTAAAAGGAGTAGGAGGAGGCGATATGTCTAACCAAACTTATAGTGATTTATTAAAAGAGGCTTATGATTTTAAGAAGGAGGAAGAGGAGAAATTACGCAAGGAAAAAGAACTAAAAGAAGAGAAGTACAAGCAAATGGTTAATGAAATGTACGAACAATTAAAAGACAAATAAACGATGAATCATATTATAAAAATAATGTTGTTTTTGGTTGTTGTTTCAAATTCAATATCAACATACGGACAAGAAAATAACCACCCACAATCAAAAGAATATGCTTCGGTATACGTAAAAATATTTTATCAAGGCGATATTGTTTTCTACGATACAAAAGGAGCTTCCCAATCCCCTTTATTGATTATGCCTGATGGAAAAAAATACATCATTAAAAATGATATAGATAAAGATAAGGTAGTCGATTTTGTAAATTCTAATGAGATTATAAATTTTATGGCTAGGTTTGGTTGGGAAGTAAATAATTCTACCATACTTCCTTACGAAGGAGGAATCGGAAATGATTCAAAAAGTGTACTTGTGAATACCAACCATTACTTTCAGAAAATCACATTTGAGAGGACTTTTGTCTATCCCAAATAACCCATTCAATTTTCGCAATTCTCTTCAAAGTAGAGTTTACGATTGGTTAAATCTACCAAACATAACTTTTGAAGTTTTACAAGCCTTTCAGGTTCGTTTTTTCGATGTAAGGGATAAACAGAAGTGTAGCAGCAACCAGCATCAATATTTAAATGCCTGTTGGTTTCAAAATGCTCAAACTGATGAATAATGTCCTCATAATATTGAGGGACGTGTCCGTGTATAATATATCTATCACCCAACCAGTCTTTATCCAATAAATCATACCAATTTCTAATCCATAATACAACACTTGGTAAAAAAGGGTCTTTAAAATGAATATTATTTATTCCGGCATGAACAAAAATGTATTTATCAATTTCAGCTTTTAAAAGTAAATGCATAAAAAACGATTTGTATTTTTCGTCTAAATCATTGTAACATTCAACACCAAAGCTTTCAAGGGTTTCAATGCCACCATTGTTTAATCTCCAGTTGTCTTCAGCACGAATAGACCCAGCACCTCTAAACATTAATTCTTCGTGGTTTCCTATTGTACAAACAATGTTGAAGCCTTCCTCTTGCAACCTCATAATTTCATCAATCAAAAGCTTGGTATTTGGTCCTCTATCAATTAAATCACCGATGATTACTAACGTGTCATTTTTATTAAAACCAACTTGTTGCAGAAGCTTTATAAAAGTTTTTCCGCAA
The DNA here is from genome assembly GCA_964398455.1 of uncultured Vicingus sp. Lineage (GTDB taxonomy): Bacteria > Bacteroidota > Bacteroidia > Flavobacteriales_E > Vicingaceae > Vicingus. Next base: position 118,988 of record CAYNMR010000004.1, read on the forward strand.
CCGTGAATGTCTGATATGGCTAAAATTCGGTTAATAATATATTCTTATTTAGCGATTGTCTATACTTAGTAACGAAATAGTTAAGGATTTATGTTCTAGATTTTTTCTTCCCATGTCCATTAATTTAATAGAGTTTTATACCAACTAACAAATTTATCTTTAGAATAATCACCCGTAGGCTGCGGATTACTGTATAACAGAATATCATTTGAAAAAATAATAAGATTGACATTATCCTTACTTATGCACATTATCATAACAAATGAACCACTTCCTGAATTTGACCTTATTGCTGAAACAGTTAAATCTTTTATTTCATTCAGCCAGTTCCAATCATCGAAGCCATAATTTATTTCTTCAGCAAATCTCTTTTTACTGTACCCAGAGAAATCAAAATAATACTCATACTGATCGTAAAAAGTTAATACTTCCTCTGTAACATTATTCAAAGGAACATATTTCAAACCTGCTGAATCACTTTTCGTGGTTGACCAAAGAAATTGTTGTCCAAATGCAGAATTTGTTAAGTTCAAAAGCAAAATAACAATGCCAATATTTTTGAATCTATTTTTCATTATTTTCATTTTATTTAATCAAACAATTCATGATTTGGAGATTTACCTATTCCAAAAGACATCAACTTTTGGTGCCATTGAATAAAATCAACAAAAGGTAAAACTTTTTGCCCGGATTTGTTTTTGTATAAAGTAGCACCATAGGTAAAATGGCGTAAATCCTTTTTTAAACTCTCTGGAACTTCGTCTAAGATGATATCCTTTCTTAAATCATACATTTCAGTAACCTGTTCTATGTCATCATGTAAGTTCATTTTTCTTCAGTGTTAAATTCACTTAATTTTTGATTCAACATAAAATTCATCTGACTATGAACAGCTTTAAATGTTTTTATTTGTTTCTCTAAACTTTCAACTTTTACACTGATAAGCAACTCAATTTTATTGATAGTTTCATTTAAAGAAACTTCAAATCCTTTTGTCTCCTTTCCTTTATCAAAATCAAGAAGGATTTTTTTTAGTTGTTTTTCCATGTTCAATTTCTTAGATGCTTTTGTTAAGGAATTTTTCATCGCCATTAATTATTTTCCCTTTTTCTTTATAGATATAACCTAATTCTTTTAGGTCTAAAACTCTAATATATTCAGTATTTATATCACATTCAATGTTACCACAACTACAAGTTCCGCTTAATTTGGGATGAAAAGTGTCGAATACTTGTTTACAAGTAGTACAAATTACTTCTGCTTTTGGGTAATCGTTAGGATATACATCTAAAGTTTCTTTGTTATACATCACGTTTGGTTTTAAGTTCATCTAAAGTGTAGGAAATGGTTAATCCCTTTTCAATCTCGTTAATACTTTCATTAAGAAACTTTGCATTATTCGGATTCTCTAATAAATACGCTGTTTCGTCAACCTCTTCTAAATCCATTATTTCAATATCAATATCTCCCAGTTCTTTAGCTTGTTGCTCATAATAAGCAATGGTTTCAGGGTCAGATGCCTGTTGTTGCATCAAGGCATAGATTTTTTCTTTATTGGCTTTGAGGTCAACTAATTTTTGTTCAAACGAACCCTTGTTAGTGGTTTTCATGGTATTATTTAAATAATGGAAATTAAGGATAGTTAAAATTACAATTTTTTACCTCATTTTACTATGTTTAGCAAATGAAATTACATTTAAAATTAGGTGTTTTTACTTAAAAATTTATTAAGTATAATTACTTAGAAAATAAATTTAGTTGTCCTTATTTCAAATAGTTATCAACAAAATGACAATTTTTTTGTCTTTTAAAATGATATAAAAGTCAATAGTAAAAAGAGGTAAAGTAGGGTAAAAGTTATTAAGACTTTATAAACACCATAAATTTCATTTTTTAGTTAAACATACTTTTTTACTTTGGTCTTTTCAAATCAACTTCATTTTTAATATAAAGTAAAATAAACTCTAAAATCATTCTACGAACTAAAGAAAAATACACATGAAAAAAAGTTTTAAAATTTTAGCCTTATTAATGCTATCAACAACCGCATTATTCTCTCAAACAATAAACATGCTATCAGATACTGGAAATGTTGGAGTAGGAACAACATCGCCAAGTACTAAATTGGAAGTTATTGGAGATACAAAACTTGATGGAAGATTAGAAATTATAAACGAAGTGAGCATAAAAGACAGCTTAAAAGTTGATAAGAAATTAACGGTTGAACAAGATGTGAAAATTAAAGGGCAATCTGTTTTTGATGGTGAAGGAAAGTTTAAAAGCGATTTACGTGTTTTAGGTACTGCACGAATGAAAGAGAAACTTGTTGTTGATAGTACAGCTAATTTTAAAGATAAGATAGTGGTTGATGGTTTAGGAAGATTTAATGGAGATATCAAACTTACAGGAGAATTTATATTTGGGAACAACAACCGAATAGGATATCTACCAGCATCAGGTGGTAATCCAGAAGTTATTGGTTTTGGAAAAGCCCCAAGCTTAGACCCGTTAGCAGACCCATGTTATTCTCCAAATGTAACTAGCATAAATCAATTCAGTGGTATGATTCAATCCTATGGTTATAGTGATAATAATCAATTAACAGGGAATTTAAATGTTATGGCAATGGGTTATGATGGAGCAAATGGAGTAATAGACATGAAAGGAGTTTATACAGATAATTCTAATTCAAAATTGTTAATTAATTGGTACTGTGGAAAAGATGTTGCTATTAATACAAATCCATCAAAAGCAGGAAATGTAACAATGACATCATCAAGTATGGGAATGGTTGGAATAGGTAAAGCACCTTTGTACAAGCTTGATGTCTTTGGTAATGTGCATATCAACAGATTTCAATTGTTTTTAAAAGATGAAAACCATGGATTAGGATATTTCCAAACCCATGCTGGAGAACTTATTGATGGTCCTGTTTTATATGGTATGACAGGCGGAGCACTTGGAATAAAAAAAGGGTCAGCAACTTCCAATATATTAACATGGAATGCTGACGGAAGAGTAAACATCAATTCAGATGCTTCACAAACTACTAAATCATTTACCATATTTGATAAAATATCTAACCGCGATGTGTTTAGAGTTATGAGTAACGGAAATGTATTTGCTACCGAGTTAACCATTAAATTAAAAGAAGATTTCCCTGATTATGTTTTTGTAAAAGACTACCAATTGATGCCGTTAGCTGAATTGGATAAATTTATTACTATTAACAAGCATTTACCTAATATTCCTAATGCTAAAGAAGTTGAAAAGAACGGACTCAATGTAAGTGAAATTCAACTGAAACAAATGGAAAAAATAGAAGAACTAACGCTTTATATTTTGGAATTGCACAAACGCATCGAAAAATTAGAAAGTACTGTTAAATAATCCTAATATCAATAAATGGTTCTAGCTAAGTAAAATAGCAAGAACCTAAAATTTATTACTAAAATGAGAATACTATCAGCACTATTTTTTTTGATGATGTCAACACTTTGTTACACTCAAACTATTGAATATGTTTATGATGAAGCAGGAAATAGAACACAACGAAAATTGTTTGTTCTAGACCCAGGAGGGTCTTCTCGACTTGGTCAATTGCCTTCAGAAGAACCAATCTCAGAACAGTTAACAGCCGATTCGAAGTTAACCATCTATCCAAATCCAGTAAAAGAACAATTAAACCTAAAAGTAGATGGTTCATTTGTGGCTTACGATATTGTTTTAACCGACCTAACAGGGAAAGTTTTTTTATCCAAAACAATAAATGACAGTTCTACTCAACTCGATTTTACCACTTATCCTAAAGGGATTTACCTACTCCGTACAGGAGCAAACAACCAATTTACCGAATGGAAAATTATTAAACAGTAAGGATAATGAAGAAATTAATATACAGCATAATCATTTTAATGTGTGTAACAAACACCTTAGATGCTCAAACAATAATTACGTTGAATCAACCAGAAGCAGCCAATGGAAATGTTGATCACGTTGCAAACACTGCCGTGAATTTTCAAACAGGTTACCACTACTCACCCTTAACTGCCACGTCAATACATGCTTATATAAATGAGAGTGTTACTGGAAACACTCCAGCTGGAGGAGTATTTTCTGGTGGATTGGGAGGAGGATTTGATGATAGACAAATAAATACAGGATTAGAAGTAGGAACTATTTCTGGGAATCATGGGGTTTCCCCTAGTGGTGGTGCAACTTATTCTATACCTATAAAACTACCACCAGGAACTAACGGTAAAGCACCAAGTTTATCAATAAATTATAATAGCCAACAAGGTAATGGTTTATTGGGTATGGGATGGAATTTAGGTGGACTCTCTGTTATCACAAGAGTTCCCAAAACAATTTATCACAACTCTATCGTAGAACCCGTAATGATTGACAATTACGATATTCCGTCATTAGGTACTTTATCGGATGATTTTGCTATTGATGGAAATAGATTAATAAACACAAATGGTAATTATGGAGCAGATGGAACAGTTTATGGAACTGAAAATGAAACATTTAACAAAATAACATCTTTTGGGGTAACAGGTGACGGTCCTGCATGGTTTAAGGTTGAGACTAAGGATGGATTAACTCTTGAATATGGAAATACTCCAGACTCCAAAATGCTCCCAACTGTTCAGAAAACCTCTGTAATGTTTTGGTATTTAAATAAAGTAGTTGATAATTACGGAAACATTTATAATTATTCTTATCGTTTAGAAGATAATGAGTTATTAGTGGATAAAATTGAATATGGTAACTCGCAAGAGACTTTTAATTCCATCCAATTTATTTATGATTCAAGACAAGATAAAAACACTATTCATGTTGCGACAGAACCTGTTAACCAGAATGTGGTTTTAAGCCAAATAAAGATTAGTGCTGATGGAGTTTTAGCTCGTAAATATGAGCTTAAATATGGGTTTAATGTATTTACTTTTTTAACAGAAATTATTGAATATGGTAGTGATGGAACAAATTTAAATAGTACAATCTTTAAATATGGAGATGTAATAAACGATGCTTCTGTTGAGCCTATTATTTCTAGCCTTAAACCCTCTAATCTTCAATCAACCAAGCATGAATTTTACACATCAGATTTTAATGGAGATGGAAAATCTGATTTATTTGGGTTTAGTTACGAGATAGCATCAAATTATCCTAATGTTGGAAGTACTCGGTTTTGGATGGAGATGGATTTATATATTAATGATGGCAACAATGAGTATATTAATACTGCTAGTATTTCTTTACCTAATGGATTTTCTAGTATTGATCAATTTTATCCTAATAAGAAAGGACAAATAGGTATAGGAAATGCAAGTATCCAGCATATTGATTTTAATGGTGATGGCTTTGATGATATACTTTTTATTATTCCTGATGAAAATAACAATCAAATAATTCACCCCTATTTATTTAATGGAACGACGTTTCTTGAACAAACTTCTATAATAATACCTACAGCAGGAAGTTTTTTTTCAAGAACCTTTGATGCTGATGGAGATGGGAAAACAGAAATATTTATTGCCTATAACACTAGTTCTACTACATTTAAATATCAGTTAATATTTAACCTATCCCTTTCAGACCCTAAGAGTACAGCTTCTGTTAAAACTTATTCTGCTATTTTTCATTCGGTTATTGTAGGGTATAGTCAAGCACAACCCAATCCTAATGATTACCCACCAATAAATTGTCAACCTTGCGATCCATGGGGAGGAGGATGTTATGGCTCAATTTTTTATACAGATGGAAATGGTACAGGGTGGTCATGTTTTGAAAACCCAGGATATCAAGCAGCAGTGACTAATTGGAACATAGGTCTTTATAATGGTACAATTTATCCAATAACTTCTAATGGATCTTTTCAAGGATTTGAGTATGATTTTAGTGAGAGTTATATTATGGATCATGATGGTGATGGAAAATATGAAATAGATAATGTTGTAAGAATGTATCCAAATACAAATGGTGTAGAAAAGAAAATAGTACTTGATTATAATGGAACTGGTTTTTCTGATATAGAGCATCAACCATCAATACCTTATCAATCAATTACTAGCCTTAATGATCAACTCTTTGGTGACTTTAATGGTGATCGTATTTCTGATAAAATTTATACTCATCCTTCGAACCCATGGGTAGGATGGACTTATAGATATTCTAATTCTACATCTTTTATTGAATCGAATACTTATACACAACTCTTGTCTCCTTATGAAAGCCCCTATGGAACAACTGCTTTAAGAGGAATTCATTATGTGGCAGATGTTAATGGGGATGGAAAATCGGACATTGTCGAATTTGAATCAGGTACAACTATTAATGTTCATTATAGTAATGGAGTTTCTTTTGTTAAAAAGTCGTTTCAACTTACTACACCAATTGATTTAAATTATGATGAGTTACTTTTTGGAGATTATAATGGTGATGGAAAAACAGATGTTATGATATATGCAAGAGGAATACCTTATTTTTCCAATAATTATAGAATTGTTTATTTTGAAAAAGACTCAAAAGAACTCCTCTTACACGGCATAAAAGATGGCTTTAATAATACTACCGAATTTGCTTATGATTATTTAACTAACGATGACATTTATACCAAAGGTAGTTCATCTAATTATCCTTTAGTAGATGTACAAATTGCATCACCTGTTGTTACTGAAGTTAAAACAGATAATGGGGTTGGAGGTAATAATATTACCACCTATAGATATGAAGAAGCCATAATGTATAAACAAGGAAGAGGATTACTTGGATTTAAAAAGACTATTTCTGAAAACAATACTAGTAATACAAGAACTGTAATGGAATATGGAATTGACAACACCTTTATAATACCCTATTTAAAGAAAATAAATACTGCATTAATTAGCCCTAGCCAACCATTAAGTGAGACTGAATATTTTTATGATTATTCCAGCTTAGTGAATAAGCAGTTTTTAAAAACGACAAGTCAAATCATACAGAAGAATCTGTTGAATAATTTTATTACAACAACCAATTATTCTACTTATGATGATTATGGGAATGTTGAACTAACAACCATCGACAAAGGAGGTATAGAAACTATTACTATAAATGATTTGTATGAATCACATGGTAATTGGGGAGCAAAAAATAGATTGTCATCAAACATTACTTCGGTATCTAGACCAAGCTCTGGTACACCTCCATACGTTCGAGAGACTACATTTGAATATTACACAGAAGGTAGTCTAAAACTGAAAATTGAAGACCCTTCAACACCTAAAACAGTTACCACTACATACGATTACAATCCATTCGGAAACATGAAGGAAACTACTGTTTCAGGTGCTGGGGTTTCTACACGCATTAACGAGTTTATTTACGATTCAAAAGGTCGTTTTGTTGTGGAAACAATAAATCCTTTACAACAGCACAGTTTTGCTACCTACGATAATCGTTGGGGAGTTCCATTAACCCAAACAGGAGTAGATGGGTTAACTACCACCTATCAATACGATGGTTTCGGACGATTAATAAAAACAACTACTCCTGATAATATTTCTACGGAAACTACCTTGGCATGGGAAATTGGAGGAGGAGGAGCAAGTAATCCACTTTCGGCTGATAATTCAATTTATACAAGCACAACTACATCAACTCAAAGTCCTACTACAAAGGTTTGGTACGATAGTTTTGGAAGACCACGAAAAAATGAGGTAGATGGTTTTGATCAAAAAATTAATCAAGTAACTACTTACGATGCTAGAGGTAATGTAGCAACCACGACCACTCCTTTTTTTGCTGCCGATGCCCCTAAAATTACTACTTATTCTTACGACGATTATAACATGAATAACAGCATCACAAATGATGTGAGTACCACTACAATTAATCGTAATCTTATTACAGGTACTACCACTACCACATTAACACCAAGTAATGGAGGTAGTCCAACAACCTCTACTTCCGTTACCGACCCAACAGGAAAAATCATCTCTGTAACAGATGCTGGAGGAACTTTAACATATACTTACTATAGTTCTGGTTTGCAGAAAGACATTAAACTAGATGGTGTTTTGGTTGCAGATATGGAGTACGACATTAAAGGCAATCAAACCAGATTAACCGATGCCAATGCAGGAGTAACTACCTATGAATACAACCCTTTTGGTGAATTAACCAAACAAACAGATGCAAAAAACAACATATATGAAATGACTTATGATGTAATGGGTAGAATTGAAACCAAAACAGAAAATGGGAACGCTAATTTTACTACTAATTACGAATATTATGACATGGGTGATAATGGTGTAAACCAAATAAAAAACATTACTTACAATGGAATAACTCAAGAATTTACTTACGATTATTTGGGCAGACTTGTCCAAAACAAAGAAACGATAGGAACTGATGAATATAAGTTTGGTTACGTTTACGATACCTATAACCGATTAGAACAAACCACTTATCCATCGGGGTTTATTACCAAGCACCATTATAACAATTTAAGTTATCCAACAAGTGTTACTGACGAACAAGCTAATCCAATTTGGCAGGTAGGAAGTGCAAATGTAATGAATGCTTATAATCAGTACAAAACATATGTTTTAGGTAACGGACAAACCACCACAAAAACCTACAATGATTATGGGTTCATAGAAAGCACTTCAACCAGTAATCCCGATATTCAAAATTTAGTGCTTAACTTTAATCCTGCAAACGGAAATTTAATGAGTAGAGAGAGGCTAACAACTGGAACACGTATTGGGGTGTTAGAAGAATTTACGTATGATAATTTAAACCGCTTAACCGAAACGAAAGTTAATGGAACGGTTCAATTAAGTACTGAATACCAAACCAACGGTAATATTGGTTTTAAAACCGATGCAGGAAATTACAGTTATCATGTAAATAAAAAAAATGCAGTAACACAAGTGAGCAATCCTATTGGCAATATTGGTAGTAATGTTCAAGATATAACTTATACTCCATTTAATAGTGTTAACAGCATTATTGAAGATAATAAAACCCTTACGTTTACTTATGGTTCAGATCAACAACGCCGAAAAATGCAGTACTTAAATAACAGCATTCTTGAAAGAACCAATTACTACATAGGCAACTACGAAAAAATAGTAAATGAAACCAATGGTGATGTGACAGAGTTACATTACATAGCAGGAGGCGATGGTTTAGCAGCCATACATGTAATAACTAAACCAAACAACCAACAGCCAACAGCTTCTACTTTCTATACTTACACCGACCATTTAGGCTCTATTTTAACTCTAACTGATGAGAATGCCAACCTAGTTTATGAACAAAACTTTGATGCTTGGGGTAGAGAGCGAAATGCTGATACTTGGGAATATGTTGATGCTACGGCAACTGGTAGCCTTATAGGTTTTGAATGGCTAGCCAGAGGTTACACAGGGCATGAACACTTGCCTGAATTTGGTTTAATTAACATGAACGGTAGAATGTACGACCCTATTTTGGGAAGAATGTTAAGTCCTGATAATTATGTGCAAAGCCCATTTAATACCCAAAGCTATAACCGTTACAGCTATGTAATAAACAATCCGTTAAAATATATTGACCAAAGTGGTGAGAATTGGTGGAGTGATTTTTGGGGTGGTGTTGGAGATGCATGGAATGGGTTTTGGGATTTTTTAAATGGTACCTATAACCCAGCAACAGGGCAAAATGAGGGAGGACTAGCTCAACAAGTACCTAGTTGGGTTCCAGATTTTAGTGTAGGTGTAAACAGTAGTGGACAAACATTTCATACGGTAGGTAATAGTGGACCAATTTACCACAACAACAATTCTTATACCATACCTGGTATAAATTTTAGTGAGGTATATGTTCCAAACAATTCCTCCGTTGGTGGTATGCCTACCACAGGCGTTTATGGTGAGCAGCTTAATTTGGGTGGGTTTCAGCCGAGTTTGGATGAGCAAGGTGGAGGGGTTGAATTTGGTTCTGCAAGTTTAATATCAGGGGGTGTTGGAGTCGTGGGAGATGCTATGAGTATGAGTAACTCTACATTCAGGTTAACTGGAGGAGCTAATTGGGCGTTTAGTCCAAAAATATACAGTTCTGGTTGGAAGGGAGGAAGTCCAGCAAAAATAACAACATATAGTCTATCAAAAGTAGGTAGTGGAGTTTCAACAGGAGGTAATCTAGTTGGTACTGGTATAGCATATTATCAAATTGCTGATGGTTCAGCACAACCTATTACTTATGTTGATGCAGGTCTTGGAACCATGGGAATAATTGCTTCTGGAGCTTCATATTTTTATGGGGTACAAATTCCATTTGTAGGTGGGGCTGTTGCTGTATATGGAGTAACTAGGATTACTTGGGATGTATTTTATAACTTAGGTTCAAATTATGGGCCTAGTAAATGGTATGGGACTGATGATAGAAGGTGGTTTAAATAAAGATAACATTAATTATGAATAATTTTTATTATTTAGTTTGGTCAGATGCTATATTAAGTTTTAAAAAGCATAATCCAGATAGAAAAGATTGGAAGTTTACTTTGCTTTTATATATTACATGGATACATGCAATAAATTGGTGGATTATTTTTATTTGGTTGAAGTTCTTCAATATTCTTAATATTCCACTTATACATATTAATTTTTTTCCTGGTAAATTATTAGATAATTTTCTGGCTTTCACAATAGAATTCGCTCTTCCTTTTGGATTATTAAATTATTTTTTAGTTTTTTACAATAATAGGTATGAGATAATTATTCAAAAATATAAAAATATTAAATTTAGATATGCTCCTGTTTATTCTTTTACAATTGCAATATTAGCCTTTGTTTCTGCGATACTTTACGGGGTTTTAAGCTAAAAAAAGGAAATACGATACTTGTCTTTCATTGAGTCAACGCAATTTAGGTTATTAAAACATTAGTGGGTAATAAGTAGAAATTTAAAATAACTCCATTTGTTTAAACACTATAGCTAAAGGGTATCAATAGTAGTTGGTAATATGCAAATGATTATAAAAAAATACATATCAAAACAATTGTTGTTTTGTTGCATAGCAATGTTTCCAACATGGGTATTCTCACAAATAGATTTTCTGCCTTATCAAGTGTATCCAATTGGAAACACATTCTCAACTGTAGTTTGTATTGGAGATGTTAATAACGATGGATTAAATGATGTGGTAGTAGGTACAACTTTTTATTTTGACCCAATACACGACTTTAAAATCATTACTTACCTACAAAACAATACAGGAGGTTTAGATTCTCCTATCTATTACACATATACTACTAGTGGAACTCCTAATGCAATTACAAGTATAGATATTGGTGATGTAAATGGAGATTTACTTAATGACATCGTTATAGGTAAAGCAGATAGTATTGGGATATTTTATCAAAATAATACAGGATTTCTTAATCCAATAGTTAATTACTATAGTGGAAATAATGTTATGGCTTTAAAAGTAGGCGATTTAAATAATGATGGGAAAAAGGATATTGCTGTTGGGCATAATATCAGTACTTACATTAAGGTGTTCACTCAAATTTCAGTTGGCTTTAGCCAAACAACATATTTTCAACCTCAAGGTTCTGGTGATTTTGAATTAGACATATCCGATATGAACGATGATGGATTAAATGATGTAGTATTTATGTCAGGGATTTCAAATCCTGCTAATGGTATTTTTGTTTTTAATCAAAATGTTTCTTCAACACTTGATAGCTCAGTTAAATATCTTTCACCAATTTCACCAATAGGTATTTCACTTAATGGTATTGCTTTGGGTGATTTAAATAATGATGGAAGAAATGATGCTGTTGCAACAAAAGGAGGAAATTTCCCTAGTGCAAGGCTTGTTTTTTGGCTTCAAGATACTTCTTCGAATCTTTTACAATCATCTACTGAAATACAAGCCTATGATATACCAACACCAGTTGAAATAGCCGACCTTAATTGCGATGGGAAAAACGAAATTATTATTGCACATTCTGGGTGGTTAAAAGTAACTTTCTATGAGCAAGATAATTTAGAGCATTACAATAATTATCAATCTTTTCCAATTCCTGTTACACAAGGCTTTGAGCAATATGGATTAAGTATTGGTGATATTAACAATGATGGAAAAAAAGATATAGCTCTTGCTAATAGACAAGTAGGATTAACAATCTTAATTAATAATTCTTCTCCAACTAATATTGATACTTCTTTTTCTGTGACTAATACTACTCTTTTCTATAGTAGTGGTGTAATTTCTAATTCTACAAATTATTCGGAAACATTTATTGATACAACCGCTGAATATATTATAACTCAAACTGATTATTTTGAAATTACTACTTCTTATCAAATAGATAGTACAAGATATGACTCTACTTACATAGCTGAAAGTAATATTTGTGGTCAGCTTATTTCTGACACCACTTATCATTCTTTGAGTTATCAAGATTCTATTTTTCTGAGTATAGATACAAATCTAATTTCGACCTCTATTGATTCTGTATTAATTGAGGTAGAGCCACCAGTTATAGAGCCAGTAATTATTGTGTTACCTGAATTGGTTATTCCGAATACCATAACCCCCAATGGAGATGGTATTAATGATGTTTGGATTATTGATAATATTGAATTTTATCCAAATAACTTAGTAGAGATATTTAACCGAAACGGTTCTTCCATATTTAAATCTACAAACTATACTAACAATTGGAACGGTCAATACAATGGGCAAGATTTACCAGCTACCACTTATTATTATGTAATTGACTTAGGTTCAAAAATATTAAAAGGTGATTTATCAATAATAAGGGAGTGATATTTTGAAGTTGATATTAAACATCATATTAATTACCTTTTCTGGATTGGTTATTGGGCAACAACTACCACAGTTCTCTCAACACATGTACAACAAACAAGCCCTTAACCCTGCCGTAACTGGTTCAGAAATGTTTATGGTTGCTCAACTTACACATCGGTCTCAATGGGTTGGTTTTGGTAATTCACCTACTACTCAATTATTAGGGTTGCACAGCTCTATAAACAACAGAAATTTTGGCGTTGGAGGATATTTATTTAATGATAGTTATGGCCCTTTCAGCAATCTTGGAGTCAATGGCTCTTATGCCTATCATACGAAAGTTTCAAGAAAAACTAAATTGGGATTCGGATTATCAGGAACAGTTTCTCAATTTTCAGTTAATGGCAGTAAAATACAATTAAACAACGATGCAGACCCTCTGATTAATATAACAACAGCTGAAACCAATTTAAAATACAATGCCTCGTTTGGACTTCTTCTTCACAATGAAATTTACTATTTAGGAGTTTCAGCATTAAATCTCATTCAACAAAAAGACCCCTTATACAAATCAAATGATAAGCTAGGTTCTCTTCCTTCAGTTTATCATTTCAATGCTATTGGTGGTATAGGTATAAGTTTAGATAAAACAAATACCATTTACCCTTCTTTTTTAGTTAAATATATCCCAAACAACCCTTTGCAAATAGATTTTAATCTAAGATATATTCTTGAGAATGCTATTGAATTTGGTATTTCATACAGAACCGATGATGCGGTTATTGGAATTGTGAATTTATATATTATGGATGATTTAAATTTAATTTATTCATACGATTTCACTACTTCAAATATGTCAAAAGCAAATAAAGGTTCTCATGAAATAACTCTTGCTTATTATATTTACTACGACCCCATTTATAAGAAACAAAAAAAGCGATATAACCTAAAAAAGGTGAATTGAACTATACTTTTAAGTTTAGTTCAATTCACTACGAGATTGATTTAAAGTCAAATATTAAGATTTGTTCTTCTCAAACTTTAACCAAAAATCTATCATCATCTGAGCAGCTTCTTCTTCATCAATTTTTATGTATTGCAGAAATGAGCGTTCATCGCTATGACCACTAATTTTTCTGATAAGGAGTGAATGCATTCCTTTTTTAAATTGATTAGTACAAAACGACCTTCTACAGGTATGACTTGAAATACATTCATATTTTAAAAAAACTTCTTCAGTTTTTTGATTGCCAATTTCTTTAATTTTCACAACAGGCTCATTTATATTGGCTAATTGACCTATCGTTTTAATGGTTTTATTAAAATGATGACTGTCAATATTAGTAGGAGGGGAGTAATTATATTTTTCTAATAACATTTTAAGCCTATTCGAAATAGGAATAACAACTCTAGAAACAGTCTTTTTCATACTGATTCTTATTAATCCTTCATTTACATTGATATGGTGTCGTTTTAATCTTGATAAATCAGAAAATCTCAAACCTGTCTCACAGCCAATAACAAATAAATCTCTTATTTTCTCTAGTTCGTTGTTTTGAGTTAGATTTAAGCGTAATAAATCTTCAATTTCATCTTCTGTAATGTAAATATCAATCGCTTTACTATTTAATGTTTTAAAGCTAGAAACATCAATCGGAGTGGTGTAATTATTTTTAACACAAAAATTCAAAAACACTTTCAAGTTTTTAATCTGTTTTCCAACGGTACTCTTTCTCAATCCAACTTCCTTATTAGGTTTAATAGAATGATAACTTAAATAATCAACAAAGCCATCGTAAAATTTTGGATTAATATCACTAAACATGATTTGTCTTTTTTGATATTTTTGAAAGCCCTCAAGATGTTTCTTAAGTGAATTATAATCTTTAATTACGTCTGAGACTACTTGTCCTTCCTTAGAAGCTATAAACTCATCGTAACGGTCAAAAAAATCAAGTTTATGAACTTTCTCGGGAGAAGTATTTAATTTAAATTGTTCATCTATATAAGAAATAGTAGGTGTTTTGCCTTTTAATATACATTCATCAACAATATTTTCGAGTTTTAATTTAATACTTTTTAGGTATTTTGAGAGATGTTCATAATCGGGATGATTCCGTCTAACTTCTTTTGCATTCTGATTCCAGTACTTCGGTTCAATATATTTACCAGTTTTAATTAAGGTTCTTTTTTCTCTTGAAAAATTGTATTGTAAATAAATTGGAGTTGTACCATCTTTTTTAATGTGGTTTTTTTTAATTGTCAAGTTAATAGAGTGCATAATAATTAGTTTAAAAATGATTAAAATTGGTTGTTTAACTATTGAAAAGTTGTCGAGCAGCTGTCGAGCAAAGTTAGAAATCGTTTAAATAAGATGGAGTAAAAAATATTTGTCAAAACCTTACTGGTATTGACTTTTGATGTAAAATATGGTAAAATGAGGTAATAGTGAAAAGGGGAGTTCGCAATCCCGTCCAGACCGCTAAAAGCCTCAGATTTAATCTGAGGCTTTTTTTTTGTATATCTTTCCAAGATTATAATCAATATCTTTCTACATAAATGATTAAACTTGTAGGAAACAAACGTTTTGCCGGATCAATCAATAAAAATAACCAAAGCTGCTCATATTAAAGAGATTAAGGATTTATTAAAACAGTCTGGTGAAAATTTATTGGTTGATTTTAATTTAGCCATAGCTGCTGCCGAAAAAGCTAAAAATATTTCACTTCAATATTTCTATACTCAAGAATTAGCTGATTGTTTAAAACAGCTTTCACATTGTTATTCGTATGTTTCTGATTACGGAAAGGTTATGCAATCTGCACTCGATGCAATGGATTTATATAAAACATGCAATGATTTTAAAGGAGAAGCAGATTGTTTGAATATTTTGGGAGGGGTCTATAATTTTTTACAAGATTATAATAAGCGATTGGAGTGTAATTTAAAATGCCTAGAATTAAGAAAAAAAGCGAATGACGAGAGAGGGCAAATAAGTTCATATAACAATATTGGCGATACCTACACTGTAATGGGTGATTATGAAAATGCCTTAAAATATTTTAAACTATGTTTGACATTTGAACTAGATATTCATATGAAAGCCATTGTTTATTATAACATTGGAGAGGTACATTATTTTAAAAAGGATTATAAGATAGCTCAAGAGTATATTCAGAAAGGGTTAGAATTTGGTGTCTCGACCGATTATTGGCAAATTATCATAGCGGCATACCAGATGCAAGCAAACATTTTTATACTGGATAAAAACTATCATGAGGCTATTGTTGTGCTTGAAAAGGCACAACAAGTCGCAGAGTTAAAAAAATCAAAAGAAGATAAATATCCTTTATACGAATTACTTGCTGAAGTTTATTCAAAATTGAAAGATTACCCCAAAGCTTATGATTATTTAACAAAATTCAATAAACTGAAAAATGAAGTGATGAGCATTAATAATACTCAGAAACTAAAGAAAATTGAATTTGAGTACCAATTTAGAAGTCTAACCAATGAAGCTGAAGAAATAAAGAAGAAAAACAAACAAATTGTTGATGCTTTTAATAAAATTGAAATTCAGCGAAACGAGATTGAAAGTAAAAACATTTCTATCACAGATAGTATTCATTACGCCAAACGAATACAAACAGCCATATTACCTGATGAAATAAAAATTAAACAATTGCTCCCAAAAAGTTTTGTATATTACGAACCAAAGGATATTGTTAGTGGTGATTTTTATTGGATAGAAAAAGTAAACGATCATATTGTTTTTTCTGTTATTGACTGTACAGGACATGGCGTTCCAGGTGCTTTTGTGAGTTTAATAGCTTACAATATGATAAACAAGGTGGTATTAGAGCAGCAAATTACTAAACCTTCCGAAATTCTTAATAGATTAGATGTGTTGATGAGAAACATGTTTGTCAATTCAAAAGACAAGATAAGAGATGGAGTAGATATGGGGATCTGTTCGTTAAACACTCAAACTAATGAATTGCAATTTTCTGGAGCTTTTCATTCGTTGTTTATTTGTAATAACCATCAACTTACAGAAGTAAAAGGAAATAGGGAATCGATAGGGTTTTCAATATTAGAAGGTAAGAAGGAATTTATCAATCATCAGATGGTATTAGACAAGGATTCAACCATTTATTTATCAACTGATGGGTTTCCAGACCAATTTGGAGGAGCAAAAGGAAAAAAATTAAAATGGAAAGGATTAAAGACAAAACTTCTTGAATTCCATCAACTACCAATAACTTCACAAAAGAAAGAATTAAAAAACTTTTTCCATACTTGGAAAAACGACCAAGAACAATTGGACGATGTTTGTATTATGGGCGTTAGAATTTGAACTAATTATAGCTTCTATCTCCAAAAATTGAACTCCCTACACGTATCATAGTTGAACCTTCTTCAATAGCCAATTTGTAATCGCTACTCATCCCCATAGATAATGTTGTGAGTGAAGGGTGATGAGTTTTGAGTTTTGTAAATAAGTTTCTAAGTGATTTAAATTCTTTTCTAATTTGCGATTCATCAGTTGTGTTTGTTGCCATTCCCATTAAACCAACAATTTTAATATTGGTCATTTTCTTGAATCCTTCACTTTGAAGAGCTTCAACAACTTCTTCTTCGTCAAAACCAAATTTGGTTTCTTCTTTTGCTATATGTATTTGAAGTAAACAATCAATTATTCGATTGTTTTGCTCAGCTCTTTTATTTATCTCTTGTAGAAGTTTAAGACTATCTACACCATGAATCAATTTTACAAATGAAGCAATGTATTTTACCTTGTTGCTTTGCAAATGACCAATCATGTGCCATTCGATGTCTTTTGGTAAACTTTCATATTTTTCTACCAATTCTTGTACTTTGTTTTCGCCAAAAACACGTTGTCCCACTCCGTAGGCTTCTAATATAGCGTGGGTTGGATTGGTTTTAGAAACAGCAATAAGGGTTACATATGATGGTATGCTGTTTTTTATGGCTAGAAGATTATCTTTAATCATTACTTTTTAGGTCATAAATGGTTAAACCACTTCTCATTTTTGGTTCAATCCACGTGCTTTTTGGAGGCATTACCAGATTGGCATCTGCAATAGCTTTTAATTGAGAGATATTTACAGGATACAAACCAAAAGCTACTTTAGCTTTTCCTGAATCAACTGCTTTTTTTAAAGCTTGAACACCTTGGTTTCCTTCAATAAATAATACGCTACTGTCGGTTTTTAAATCTTTGATATTTAAAACGGGAGCCAAAATGGTATCCGATAGAATCTTAGCATCTAAATTTTCTAGCGGGTTATTCTCATTATAAAAATTAGGTTTGGTTTTTAGTAAATACCATTTCTTGTCTAAATACATGGAGAAATGATGCAATTGTTTGGGCTGGAAACTCGATTTCATTTCTTCAACGTCAAATGCTATTGCTATTTTGTCTAAGAATTGTTTTTCAGTTAATCCATTCAAATGGCTTATTGCTCTGTTGTATTCTACAATGTTTAATTTGCTTTCTGCAATAAGATAGGAGAGGAAGTAGTTAAATTTTGCATCTTTTTTATACTTCGGATTTTTCTCTCGCATCGATTTTGCATAAAGAACAGATGATGAAGAACGGTGATGACCATCGGCGATATAAACTTCGTTGATTTTTGCAAAAGCGGCAGTAATCGTTTTAATGTCAGTATCATTGTCAATTAACCATAAATCGTGCTGAATTCGGTGTGTAGTGCAAAATTCGTATTCAGAACGGGTATTCATGTATTTGCTAATGATGGAATCAATTGTGCTGTTGTCTTTGTATGTAAGTAAAACAGGTTCAGCATTAAATTCACAAACATCTAAATACAATTTAAAGGTTTCTTCTCGTTGAGTCAACGTATGTTCGTGTATTTTTATTGAACCATTAATGTAATCGTCAACAGCAATTCCACATATAATTCCAACAAAAGTGTGTTTAGGAGTTATTTGTCGGTGCAGGTAAAAACAAGCTTTTTTATCTTGCGTAAATATTCCTGCTTCTTGAAAATCTTGAAATTTTTCTTTTACTTTTTCAAACCGTTCAACAGAGTTCGGTTTGGTTTTATTATCCTTTCTAAATTCAGGATTAATAACATGAAGAAAAGTATAAGGATTACTTTCTAAACGTGCGGTTAAGATGTTTTTTTTATAAATAAAAGCAGGTAATGAAGAAACCAAATAGGCTTTATCTCGTGTTGGACGTATCGCTTTAAATGGAATAACTTCAGCCATTTCTTACTTTAATAAATCAATAATTTGACTTGCCAATTCTTCTCCAATTCGGTCTTGAGCTTCTTCTGTTGCAGCACCCGTGTGAGGAGTTAATGAGATTTTAGGATGTCTTAAAACATCTTCTCTTGGTTTAGGTTCGTTTACAAATACATCTAAACAAGCATGAGCAACTTTTCCTGAATTTAGGTTGGCAATCAATGCATCTTCATCAACAACTCCGCCACGAGCAGCGTTAGCAATAACAACTCCCGTTTTCATTTTTGCAAATTCATTAGCACCCAAAACAGCACTTCCATCTTTTGGAGCAGGAACGTGAAGTGAAATAAAATCAGCTTGAGTTAATAAATCGTCTAAAGAAATAGTTTTAATGTCAACTTTTACTACTTGGTTTGCTACTTCAACAGAAACAGTTGCGTTAGCTAAAAAAGGGTCGAATGCTACTACATTCATTCCACAACCTAAGGCATATTTGGCAACCGCCTGACCAATTCGTCCAAATCCAATAATTCCAATCGTTTTACCTCTCAATTCGTATCCTTTCCCATATTTCTTTTTTAAACCATTAAAGTCAGTTAAACCATTAATGGGCATCTGGCGGTTTGCATCATACAAGAAACGAACAGCACCAAACAAATGAGCCATAACCAACTCAGCAACCGATTGAGATGAAGAAGCAGGGGTATTAATCACAAATAATCCTTTCTCTTTTGCATAAGCAACATCAATGTTATCCATTCCAACACCACCTCTACCAATTAATTTTAAGTTTGGACAAGCATCAATAATATCTTTTCGAACTTGAGTAGCACTTCTAACTACAATGCCCACGTAATTTTGTTCGTTAATTACCTTTATTAAGTCAGCTTGAGGAACTGTTTCTGTTATTACAGTAAATCCTGCTTTCTCTAAATTTGTTTTTCCAATTGGAGCAATTCCGTCGTTTGCTAATATTTTCATTTCTTTCTTTAAATTTATTTTCCAAATTTTACTGCAAAAGCTTTCATTACATCAACTAATGCTTGAACGCTTTCTAATGGCAAGGCGTTATACATTGATGCTCTGTATCCACCAACGTCTCTGTGTCCAACAATACCACTAATACCAGCAGCTTTCCACATTTTATCAAATTCGTCTTTTAAACCTTCATCTTTCAACACAAATGTTGCATTCATGTTCGAACGGTCAGCTTTGTTTGCAGTGCCTTCAAATAGTGGGTTGTTATCAATTTCGCCATACATTAAATCGGCTTTTTGTTGGTTAACACCTTCAATCCATTCAACTCCACCGTTGTCTTTTAACCACTGTAAGGTTAACATCGATACATAAATAGGGAAAACAGGAGGAGTATTAAACATCGATTCTCCTTTAATGTGAACAGCTAAATCTAACATAGTAGGAATTTTTCTTCCTGTTTTACCTAACAAACTATCTTTAACAATATAAAGAGTTGTTCCTGCTGGTCCCATGTTTTTTTGTGCTCCAGCGTAAATCATATCAAATTGCGAGACATTGATTTTTTTACTGAAAATATCCGACGACATGTCTGCGATAAGTGGAATTCGGCTAATTGGAATATTTTTAAATTGAGTTCCAAAAATAGTGTTGTTGGTAGTGATGTGTAAATAATCAGCATCGCCTGGTATTTGGTAATTTTTAGGAATGTAGTTAAAGTTCTTGTCTTTTGAAGATGCAATTTCTATTACTTCACCCAACTGTTGAGCTTCTTTTAATGCTTTTGATGCCCAAACACCAGTATTTACATAGGCTGCTTTACCATCCACTTTCATGTAGTTGTAAGGTACTTTTAAAAATCCCAAACTTGCCCCACCTTGTAAAAAAAGAATAGAATAACCATCAGGAACATTTAATAATTCTTTCACCAATGCCTGAGCTTTTTCCATTACCGCAATAAAATCTTTGCTACGGTGCGAAATTTCTATCAACGAAAGGTTTAGATTGTTAAAATTAATTACAGCTTCTGAAGCTTTTTGTAATACCTCTTGAGGTAAAATACATGGACCTGCACTAAAATTATGAACTTTTGACATGGATTATTTTTTATTAATTTTTAAACAAAAGTAAGTTATATAAATACTCTAAAACAAAACAAATTCTATTATTTTTTTATAATTTTATCCACATGGTGGCTGCCAATTATGTAGTCGTTGTTAACTGATATTTTATAGTCGATGTACTTGTTTTTGGTTTTGTCCATCATTTCAATCATTTCTTTGTACGATACATCATTTGAAGAGAAAATAACTTCATTAGCATGATATATCTCTGCAATATCCGGTAGTTGATATTTTTTAGCAATGAAATGTTGTTCGTCAGATTTCTTATAAACATTGTCCGATTTTATATTCAATACATCAATTTCTGGGTGCTTTTCTTTAACCTGTTTTCCAATTTTTTCGATAAAATCAATAGTTCCATTAATCAAAACAGTTTTTCTATTACTTTTTTTAATTTTTAGCTTATTGAAATAGTAAAGTAAAAACCTGCTTAAAGGAATTAAACAAAATACTCCTATTAAAATAGTGATTAAGAATTTGTTGGAGAAAGAAGAATGGTTGGGAAAAATACTATTCAATGAAAATAAAATAACCGAACCAACAATTAGTCCAAGCATGGTTTTGGTGATGTTTACCGTTTGGGTGTAAGATTTTGTTATGGTTAATGCAACCAAAAATGAAACAAATACCGTAAGTACATTTAAAAGACCATACTCGTTGCTTATTTCTATTCGGTTTGGGAAACCAATGAAAGGTTTTAAAAAGTTTAACAATCCTAAAATACTCGACATGATTAAAACATCTATAATGGGTAGTTTTAAAAAATTGATAAATCGGACGAAAATTGCAAAAAACGCTCTCAGGTAAATAGCAATGTTGATGAAAAAAGAAAATGCCTTTGCTTTTTGAGCGAAGTGTTTTTTAGAAAAAATAATCATGGCGTTGTAAAACACAAATACATAATTAATACTACCTTTTTTTGTACTTTCTCCTTTGTAGTGAATAATTTTTGTTTCGGGGAAATAATAATTTTGATAACCAGCTTTTATAATTCGGTACGATAAATCGATGTCTTCACCATACATAAAAAAACTTTCGTCAAGGTAGCCTATTTCATCTAAAACCGATTTTCGCATCCACATAAATGCTCCCGAAAGAATCTCTATCTCATTGGTTTCATTATTGCTTAAATAACCCAAATGATATTTCGAGAAAGTAGGAGATTTTGGAAACAGATTCGATAATCCAAATATCTTATAAAAGGAAACTGATGGAGTAGGTAATCCTCTTTTTGATTCGGGTAAAAATATTCCATTACCGTCAATCATTTTTACACCTAAACCTCCAGCTTTTGGGTGTTTATCCATAAAAGCAATACATTTTTCAAAAGTATCTTCTTCTACAACAGTGTCGGGATTGAGTAAAAGAATATATTCACCTTTTGCAATGGCAATAGCTTGGTTATTTGCTTTAGAGAATCCAACATTTTTTTTATTGGCAATTACCTTTACACTCGGAAAAAGTGTTTGAACCATTTCTACAGAGTCGTCTTTTGATTCATTATCGACAACAAAAATTTCGGCATCAATATTAGCAGTAGCTTTTAAAACAGATGTTAGACATTGCTCTAGAAAATATCTTACATTAAAATTTACTATGAT
This sequence comes from uncultured Vicingus sp., assembly GCA_964398455.1. Classification (GTDB taxonomy): domain Bacteria; phylum Bacteroidota; class Bacteroidia; order Flavobacteriales_E; family Vicingaceae; genus Vicingus. Next base: position 141,721 of record CAYNMR010000004.1, read on the forward strand.
AATGGATAACTTCATTTACTATTTAAATCGATAACGTATTTTCAAAAGGAATTCGATTTAAAATAGATCTTCCTAAAGTTAATTCATCGGTATATTCTAATTCATCTCCAATTCCAATTCCTCGAGCAATAGTGGTAACTTTCACATCAAACTCTTTCAACTTTTTGTAGATGTAAAAATTAGTAGCATCGCCTTCCATGGTGGTACTCAAAGCCATAATTAGTTCATTAATATTTTCTTGTTGCACACGTAGTATTAACTCATTCACTTTTATATCATTCGGGCCGATGCCTTCCATTGGAGATATTATACCACCTAAAACGTGGTATTTTCCTTTATATTGATTGGTGTTTTCAATAGCAATAACATCTAACACATTTTCTACCACACAAATTACCTGATTGTTTCTTGCTGCATTGGAGCAAATGGAGCAAGTGTGATTTTCCGAAATATTAAAACAAGTATTACAATAATTGATGTCTTCGGCTAATTCAATAAAAGCATTCCCAAAATATCTTAAATCCTCTTTATTACGGTTTAGCAGGTTTAAAACCAATCTCAAAGCCGTTTTTTTTCCTATTCCAGGTAAGGAAGATAGCTGCTCAACAGCTTGATTAAAAGAAGATGAGGAAATTTGCATGGTTGGTTATTCTGTCAACATTTAATTGTTATCAAAAATACGTTCTTAGTGTGTAATAAAGCTAAAAATAAATCACTTTTGTTTTAACAATCTTATAAACAAAACGATGAGTCCATTACTTATAAGTGCCTTTATTCTTGGTTATTTTTTGATATTAATAATAATATCCTTGTTTACTTCTAAAGGAGCAAATAACGACGATTTTTTTTCTGGCAAACGACAATCGCACTGGTTTTTGGTTGCTTTTGGAATGATAGGGGCTTCTTTATCAGGAGTTACGTTCATGTCTATTCCTGGTTGGGTAGGCGTAACCCAATTTTCGTATATGCAGGTGGTTTTTGGGTACTTTTTTGGGTATATTATTATTGCAACAGTATTGATGCCATTATATTATCGCTTAAATTTAGTTTCTATTTATTCTTATTTAAACGATAGGTTTGGTTTTTATTCTTATAAAACGGGAGCTTCATTTTTCTTGCTATCAAGAATTATAGGTTCGTCATTTAGATTGTTTTTAGTTGCCAATGTTCTGCAATTATTGGTTTTTAATCAATGGAATGTACCTTTTTATGTAACAGTAGCAGTAACTATTGCATTAATTTGGCTTTATACCTTTAAAGGTGGTATAAAAACAATTGTTTGGACAGATACCTTTCAAACGTTGTTTATGCTTATCTCTGTTGGGGTTACAATATATGTAATAAGTACACGTTTGGGGATGGGTTACGAAGAATTATATTTAGAAGTAAAAAACAGTGATTACTCTCAGATATTCTTTTTTGATGATTGGAATGATAAACGGCATTTTTTAAAACAATTTTTGAGTGGTATTTTTATTACCATAGTAATGACGGGATTAGATCAGGATATGATGCAAAAGAATTTAACTTGTAGAAATATAGGTGATGCCAAAAAGAACATGTTTACGTTTAGTGTTGTGTTAGTGGTTGTTAATCTAGCATTTTTGGTATTGGGTGCTTTATTGTTTATTTACGCTAATAAAATTGGGTTGGCAATTCCTGAAAGAACCGATGATTTGTTTCCTTTAATTGCATCAGAACATCTTAATATGTTTGCGGGAGTTATGTTTGTGTTGGGTTTAATTGCAGCAGCGTATTCAAGTGCCGATTCTGCTTTAACAGCTTTAACGACATCTGTTTGTATTGATTTCTTGGATATTGACTCAAAACCAAAAGATAAAAAAGAATCCATTCGAAAAAAAGTTCATTTGTTGGTCTCGTTTGTTATGTTTTTAGCAATTCTTATTTTTAACTTGATTAGTGATGAGAGTGTTATTAGCTCTTTGTTTAAAGCCGCAGGTTATACTTATGGTCCATTGTTAGGTTTATATGCTTTTGGTTTATTTACCAAGAAAAACGTAAAAGACAAATGGGTTCCTTTGGTTTGTATTGTTGCCCCAATTCTTAGTTTCTTATTAAATGCCTATTCGGTAGAGTTACTTAATGGATATCAATTTAATTTTGAAATATTAATTGTTAACGGAATGCTAACATTTTTAGGATTGTTAATCATTTCTAAACCAGAAAATTCAATAAAGTAGATTAATTTTTATCTTTATCGAATAATTTTATTGAGTATAAACTAAAATATTTATACATTTGACGAGAGCAAATTTATTTAGACATGAATAAGAAATCAAAATTAGCATTAACAGCACTAGTTGCTTTTCCTTTAGTATTTTTAACTTCTTGCGGTGGCGATGAGCCTGCTGATGAAATCAATGATGATATTGTTGAAGAGGTTATTTCAGAAGTAAAAAATGAAAGTTATTACCAAATTCCATCTCCAGATGAAATGTTTGGCTTTATCAAAGAAAGTGGTTTAAAGTACAATAAAGCGGCTTTAAACCCAGTACAAAGTGCAAGTTCTTACACAGATCCAAAGCAACAAGCATTAAATTTTGGAATTTATTCAGCTGATTTAGCATATACTGCTGCTTTTGAAGAATATCAAGAATCTATCAAATATTTTGGAAGTATACAAAAGCTGGCTGACCAAATTGGTTTGTCTTCTGCTTTCGATAAATCTTTAATTGAAAGAGTTCAAACAAATTTGAATAATGCTGATTCATTGGTTGCAATTACTAATACATCATATTTTTCTGTTGTAGATTATTTAGAACAAAACGAACAAGGTGGTAAATTAGGGTTAATTGCTTCTGCTGGTTGGTTAGAAACAGTTTATATTGTTGCTAATACAGCAAAATATGGTAAAGATAAAGCAGCAATTGAGCGTTTAGCAGATCAAAAATTAACATTAGATAATCTTTTAGCTTATTTAGAAAAATATGCTGAAAGCGATGCAGATGTGAAAGAAGTACACGGTTGGTTTAAAGAATTAGAAACAGCTTTTGCTGGGTTGGAAGAAAAATCAACAGGTTCTGGAATTACATTAAAGAAAAAAGAAGGAGCTAAAAAAATGGTGTTAGGTGGTGGAGAAACTATTGGAATATCAGAAGCTCAGTTTAATGCTATTAAAAACAAAATCACTGAAATAAGAAACAATATTGTGAAAGTTCAGGCTTAATAAACATAAGTTTCAGAAAAAATAAATAAAAAAAGATGAAAAGTTTCTCAAAAATATATTTGGTTGTTATATCAATTATGGTATTACCAATCGTAACTAAGGCTCAGTATTGTAATTATTTTCACACTAGTTTCTGTATTCCTTCAGAAGATGAAATGTACAAACCAAACGGGCAGTCGAAAAGTGCTTTATTTAGTAAAGGACAAACTTCTGAACTAAGCGTTATTGTTTATAAAGGTCAGGATTACAGATTTTCTATTTGTATGGATGAGAATTTAGGTGGTCAAATAACTTTTAAAGTTTATGAAACTAAAAAAGTAAAAGTAGAGAAAGTGGTGGAAAGTAAAGTAATGGAAGATGTTTACGATGCTGACGGTAATCCAACAGGAGAACAAAAAGAAGTGGTAACCAAAGAAACTAAAGTAGTTGAAGAGTCAAGAAAAGAATTGTTGTATGATAATTCATCGGATAATTATGCTACAGAATTAGAGTTCTCTGTAGAAACAACACGTAGATTAACTTTAGAATTATCTATTCCTGATGGTGGTGGAAGCGGAAAAGCTAAAGGTGTTGCTCAAGGGAAAGGAAAATTAATGAAATCGAGTGAAATGGGTTGTGTAGGTATTTTAATTGAACACATGACAACTCCTAAACAAGGGTTTTACGGAACAGGTTTTTAATCAGCCAAATAATATTAACTTAGCCTCGCAAATTGCGGGGCTTTTTAATTTATAATAAAACACATTAATGCAACATTTAAAACAACTTATAGCCACATCCAAAGGTATTGTAATAACTACCCATAAATCTCCTGATGGAGATGCAATAGGTTCTTCGCTAGGTTTACATCATTTTATAAAACAGCTTAACCCAAATGTTGTTGTTGTGGTTCCTGATGCTTTTCCCGATTTTTTAAATTGGATGGAATGGAGCAACGAAATAGTTTATTATGATACCGCTACAGAAAAGGCAAAAGAATTGATTTCAAAAAGTGACTTGATTTTTTCATTAGATTATAATGCATTGAATAGAATAGGGGAGATGGGTGAATTTATTGGAACAACTCCATCATATAAAGTGGTTATTGACCATCATCAAAATCCACAACCATTTGCCGACCATTATTTTGTGGATACTGATTGTTGTTCTACGGCCCAATTGATATACGAATTTGTTGAGCAGCTTGGCGAACTCGATAAAATGAATAAAGCCATTGCAGAATGCTTGTATTGTGGTATAATGACTGATACAGGTTCATTTCGTTACCCATCTACAACATCGCGAACGCATGAAATCATTGCAGCATTTTTAAAATTAGGAGCCGATGGTTCAAAAATTCATCAAGAGGTTTACGATACTTATTCTGAGCAACGTTTACGTTTACTAGGATATGCTTTAACTAACAAAATGAAAGTATTTAAGGAACTTGGTGCAGCTTACATTTCATTATCTCAAGAAGAGCTTAAACAGTTCGATTTTAAAAAAGGAGATACAGAAGGTTTGGTAAATTATCCACTTTCGATTAATGGAATTAAATTCGCTGCATTAATTACAGAAAAAGAAAATGAAGTGTCGTTGTCGTTTCGATCAAAAGACGATGTGTATGTAAACGAGTTTGCCAACAAAAACTTTAATGGAGGCGGACACATTTATGCTGCAGGTGGTAGAGATACCTTATCGTTTGACGAAACCATTAAAAAATTGGAAACACTATTAACCAATAGAGCTTAAAAACAGATGCAAAGAGTTGTTTTTTTTGTGTTGTTTGCTTTTACTTTTTTTTCGTGCGGTAATTCGGGTGAGGAAAAGGTAGAAATGAACCCACAGCAAATAAAAGAAGTGTTGATTGATGCCAATAAAGTTGCAGCAGAACAAGAAGCATTACAAATTGACGGTTATGTGACTCGACGAAAATTAGATGTAATTACCACAGGAACAGGGTTACGATATCAAATTTACCACAAAGGAACAGGTAAAAAAGCTGAATCAGGAATGATGGCTGTTGTTTCTTACGAAGTTTCATTAATTGATGGCAAAGTGGTTTATTCCTCTAAAGATGGTGGTTTGGATGAATTTGTTATAGGAAACGACCGAGTAGAAAGTGGGTTACATGAAGGAATTTGTTACATGAATGTTGGTGATAAAGCTAAAATTATTATTCCATCTCATTTGGCTCATGGCTTGGTTGGCGATTACAAGAAAATACCCATACGTTCAACTATTATTTACGATATTGAATTGAAAGCGTTGAAATAACCATGAGAAGTATTTTATCCATATTTTTATTGATGTTGTTGTTTGCTTGTGGTACTCAACAACCCGAATTTAAAGCATTAGACAACGGAGTTCAACTTAAACTAATCGCTTTTGGCGAAACAGAAAAACCGTTTGACGACGATTATTTTGTACGAGCCTCTATCCAACTTTTCTCCTCTAAAGAAGTTTTGTATCAACAAGATGAATATGCTGTTTTAACAACAGAAAACAGTCCTTTTGAGGATTTGCTAGCTGAATTAAATGAGGGAGATAGTGCATATTTTAAGATGCCTTTAGCATATTTAAAATCAATTCCATTTAATCTAAATTTTGAAGGAGCCGTTGATACGTTAGATGGATACATCAAAATTCATCAATACCTTACTGAGGAAGAAAAAACAACTTATTTAACTCAAAACGACCCGGAGTTGTTGGAGCAACTTAGTCTAAAAAAATACCTTGCCACAATCAAAGGAGCTAAAAATAAAAGTGGAGTAACCGTTAAAACCATACAAAAAGGAACTGGTGAAGCGGTTGAAGTAGGTAAAACCCTTTTGCTGAAATACAAGGCAAGTTTTATCAACGGAATTGAATTTGACAATACCTATTACCAACATAACTTTGAATATAATTTCGGAACCCCCAACCAAGTAATAGCAGGTTTAGAAATTGCATTATCCGAAATGAAAAATAAAGAAAAAGCAAAAATTATCATACCTTCGCAACTTGCTTTTGGAGATGAAGGGTCGTCGACAGGTATTGTGCCCCCATTCACTACAGTAGTATATGATTTAGAAATAATTGACATCAAATAACCTAAACAAACAATTAATTAAAAAATGAAAAAAATCACACTTCCTGCAATTATTGCAGTTGCGTTAATGTCGTCTTGTGGAGAAAGCAACGACTCAAAAGATGTAGCTTTAGAAAACGAAATCGATTCAGTTAGCTACGCTTTAGGAGCTAACATGGCAAGTAACATTGTTAAAGATTTTTCGGAAGCAAACAGCGAAGCTTTTATCAATGGATTTAAAGACGTGTTGGATTCTGCAACAATGAAAATTACTTTAGAAGAATTACAAGGTGTTTTACAACCATTCTTCCAAAAGAAACAACAAGAAGCGATGATTAAACAACAAGAGGAAGCTGAAAAAGCTGCTCAAGAACAGTTTGGTGATGTTAAAATTCAAGGAGAGAAATTCTTGGAAGACAACAAAACTAAAGCTGGCGTAAAAGTTACTGCTTCTGGTTTACAATACATTGTATTAAAAGAAGGTAAAGGAAAACAACCAACAGCTGAATCTAATGTAGAAGTACACTATCATGGAACAACTCCTGATGGAACAGTTTTTGATAGTTCGGTTGAACGTGGTGAAAGCATTACATTTAATGCAAGCCAAGTAATACCAGGTTGGACAGAAGGTTTACAATTGATGAAAGAAGGTGCAAAATATAAATTTTTCATTCCTCAAGATTTAGCTTACGGTGCAAACCCTCGTCCAGGTGGACCAATTAAACCTTTTATGCCTTTAGTATTTGAGGTAGAATTGATTAAAATTGTTAACTAATAATTAAAATAAAAAAGTTATGATTTATAGAACTCTTGTATTATCCTTTGCAGTAGTTGCTTTTGTAGGCACTGTTTCTGCACAAAAAGGAAAAAAACCAGCTAAAAAAGAACCTGCAACTAAAGCGTTTGTTTTACAAAACGAAATCGATTCTGTTAGTTATGGTATTGGTGTAAACATGGCTCAAAGCATAACTAAAGAATTTACTGAGGCCAATATTGATGCAATACTTGCAGGTATTAAAGATGGTGTGGCGAATACCAACACCATTACTGCCGAACAATTGCAACAAGCTGTTGCGGTTTACTTTAAACGTAAACAAGATAAAGTAAGCAACGAAAAACATGCTGAGGCTCAGAAAATGTTAAAAGATGGTCAAGCATTTTTAGCAGAAAACAAAACCAAAGAAGGTGTAATTACCACAGCTAGCGGATTACAATACATTGTAATGAAAGAAGGTGCGGGTAAACAACCATCAGCTACATCAAGTGTTACGGTACACTATCACGGAACTACTCCTGACGGAACAGTTTTCGATAGTTCGGTAAACCGTGGTGAGCCTGCTACTTTTGGTTTAAATCAAGTAATTAAAGGTTGGACAGAAGGTGTTCAATTAATGAAAGAAGGTTCAAAATTCAAATTTTTCCTTCCTCAAGAATTGGCTTATGGTTCAAATCCTCCTCCGGGTGGAGTTATTAAAACCTTTATGCCTTTGGTTTTTGAAGTGGAGCTGATAAAAGTGAATGACTAAAATACAAACCATAATAAAACGAACAGGAATAGTTTTGGCAGTTTTGCTAATCTATTCCTGTTCTGCTTTAACTAAAAAACGAACACTAGTGGGAAAAGAATTTAAAACAGAATCGGGGTTAATGTACACCATTACCCACGAAGGAACAGGTAAACGTGCTGTAGCTGGCGACAAAGTAGTGGTTCACTACACGGGTAAACTTACCAACGACTCTATTTTTGATAGTTCGGTGTTTAGAGGCGAACCGTTTAGCTTCAAATTGGGCGAAGGACAAGTAATTAAAGGTTGGGACGAAGGTATTGCCTTGTTAAACATTGGCGACAAAGCCACTTTTACCATACCACCACAATTGGCTTATGGCTCGCAAGGTGCTGGTGGAGTAATTGGACCAAACGAAACTCTAATTTTTGATGTAGAATTATTGGAAATTATGGAAGCCCCAAAACCTTACGATGTTGCTGGAAAAGATACCGTAACCACTGCCAGTGGTTTAAAATACATTAAACTAAACACAACTACTGGTATGCAAGCACAAGCTGGTAAAACAGTTAAAGTGCATTATTCGGGTTATTTAGAAAGCGGTAAGATGTTCGACTCATCGGTTGAACGCGGACAGCCATTGGAATTTCCGTTGGGGCAGGGGCGTGTAATAAAAGGTTGGGACGAAGGTATTGCTTTGTTAAAAGTGGGCGAAAAAGCCCGTTTAATTATACCGCAAGAGTTGGGTTATGGCGAACGTGGTTACCCACCAATTATACCAGCTAAAGCTACACTGGTTTTTGATGTAGAATTGATAGACGTTAAATAAAAAAATCCCTACGCAACACGTGGTTTTTTTTTTTTTTTGCTATTGATGTTCTTTTCTAACGGTATTAGAAGAGCAGAGCAATACAAGTATTTTAAAAGTTTTAACGGTTTGCAAAACGGCTGTTAGCTGTGGTTTTTCTATTTGTCAAGTCCATATTTCTGTCCATACTCTTTTACTGTCATTAAGAAATGTGGATTTGTCTTATTGTTTAGAAGTCCTTCATATTCTCGTTTAGCTTTGTCGAATTGTTTTAGTTCTCCATAAATTATTAATTTACCTAAAGGTGTCATCATCATATCTACTTTGTCTAACTCTTGAAGCATTTTTTCTGTGCTATTTAGTCGGTCAAAATATGGCAAAATGAAATTTGTCAAATTTTTTTTCATTTCGTCAATAAGCTGTTGCTCGTCAGTTCGCTCTTTAATGTCATACCAAGTGTCGTGTTGGTTTCGCAAGTCTCCAATTCTTTTTCTAATCAAACATTCTGGTTCAGTCGGATAGTCTGGAAGTCCTTTGTCGCTGTAATTGTAAAATGCAAGCCAATATTCAGGAACAAAAATTCCTGTGTTTATAGTAAAACTGATACTGTCCTTGTTCCCAAACGCACTTTTCTGAACATTAATGATTTGTCCGATAGTGTCAAGTTTTAAGTAAAAGTTATTCGCCTTTTTCTTAAAGCCCAACGGTTTCAAGATTTCGTGAAATCCGTCTTTAATTATTTTGTCAAATTTTATCTCCGATATTGTCTTCATTTCGTTTTTCGGTGTATCGTTCTAAAATCACAGCTAACTTGTTTATATGTATGATAAAATCATACATATCCAACCAAATTTAGGTAGATAGGTATGAAAACAGTCATACAATAGTTATCAAATATAATGAATTTATAAATCATCAAAAAGGGTTAATTTCAACTATACCGTATTTTTTAAAAGATACTTGGGATGTTTCTACGTATCAATTTTAAATCTTGCAGCATGGCAGATTTTACCTTTATGGTAAAGGTATAGCTTTGTCGTGGTCCGAGTGGTATCCATTGCAAATCCATTTCCCAGCAGTGTAAATCGCGGTAAATACCCAAAGAGGTGTACGATAAATCGTGTTGCTGAAAATCGTAACCTGAGGCAAAACCTACTTTCCATTTTTTGGTAAGGCTAAAATCGCCTGTTACTCCAATGGTCTGTACCACTTGTTTGGAGGCTTCAAACACTGGTTTGCTGTAATACACGTTGTAAGCAATGTTTAGTGTCCAAGGGATGTCAAAATCAATGTAATTATCGAGGTTGGCATTAATGTAAGCTAAATCGGCTTCGGTGGCAAATTTGCTGGTTTTTTCGGTTTTTTTGGTGGTTTTGCTTTTTAGCATAAAACCAAGGTTTAAAGCAGCATTGGTTAATCGCCCAATGCCTCCTTCTTGGCTCATGTGCGATTTGTTTATTCTGGTTCCGCTAGTGTCGAGGGCATATGGGTCTACAATGGCATTAAAGTTAACGTTAAACTTGTTAAATAAATAGGTTCTAGCACCAATGCTAATGTTGCTCCAATTAAACGAATCTGCCAGCATGTTGTAGCTCGATGTTATGCTTAAGTTTTCGAGCAAAGTAATTTTTTTAACAGGGTTAACCGTATCGTTTTTGGTTTTTACCTTCATTTCAAAATTTTGCAACAAGTTAAAGTTCAATAAACCTGCTTTAGCAGTGTTGCTACCACCAAAAACGCCTTCCTGAAAAATAGAATATTTGTAAGCCACGTTGTTGGTGTCGGTATAGGTACGTATACCGCTGTTGTTTTCGGGGACATAGCTAATACCCACACTTGGCGTAATTACATGTCGTAAAGCTTGCATTCTGCCCGCTTTAAGGTTGTACATACCATAAATTTTAGTGGTTAAATTTGCCGAAGCATTGTAAGAACCACCTCGTGCAAACTCGGTAATGGTATCGGTTAACACGCTGTTGGTACTTTGTTCAACTGATTTGTTAATGGTTTTTAAATACCACAATTCGGTATAGTTAAATGCTGGATTTAAGGTAAAATATTTCATTACTTTAAACGAGGTGCTAATAGGAATACTATGTTTAATACCGTTTCGTAGTCTGCGGGTAAGCAATTCGGGTTCTGCAATTCGATAAAGCGAATCGGGTGCTGTAACCTCGTTTCTAAAGTTTAGGGAGTACGAAAGCCCTATTTTTTCGTAAAATTTCTGTTGACCAACAACTTTTTTTCGTGCAAAAGGGTTGATACGAGAAACGTTAAACGCAATTTCGGGCAACCTCACGTTTACTTCTTTCGATAAGGTGTTTTGGTTGTGCGATGCGTTTACGTTTAAGGTAAAAGGTTTGTTGTCCCATCGTTTGGTGTACGAAATGTTGGAGCTAAAATTGGTCGATAAGTAATCGTTCGCCGAACTGTTAAAGTTGTTTACAAAGTTGGAACTGGTTCCCAAGTTTACATTTGCCGAAAACACGCTCAACGGACGAGCTTTTGGGTCTTGGTTGTGTCGCCATCTAAAAAAGAAATCGCGGCGTTCACTGTAATCAGGAAACTCGCGTTCGCTGTTGGTAAAAACCGAATAGTTGCTTTCTACATTTCCGTTAAATCGATACCTGTTGTTGTAGTTCGAACTAAAACGTGTTCCCCAGCTACCTTTAGAATATACATCGGCGGTTAATTGAGCATCAATATGTTCATTGATATAAAGGTAATAACCACCATTTAACATAAAGAAACCCAGTTGTTCGCTTTCACCTGGAAGCGGAATAATAATACCCGATTTTTGTTTACTGCTGTTTGGAAAAAAACCAAAAGGTATGGCAAATGGAGTAGGAGTGTTTTCGATAAACAAATCGGCAGGACCAGTTATAATTTTATCGTTAGGTATAATTTTTAAACGAGTTGCACCAAAATGAAAATGCGGTTCTGCAAGGTTACAGGTAGTGTATTTTCCGTTTCTGATGTACAAAATGTTGTCAGGGTTTTTGTAAATCTTTTGCCCGTGGATGTAGCCCTCGCCTTCTTGTGTTTTTACATCAGAAATTAATCCTTTTCGTGAGTTAAAGTTGTACTTTATCTCGTGTGCAAAAAACTCTTTCTCAGCTTGTTTAAAAAAGGGTTCACCAATGTATTTTCCTGTCGAATCTTGTACGCCTCTAGCAGTAACAATATTGGAGTCTAAATCCGATTCAATTTCTTCCGATTTTAATTCCAAATCTTGGTAGTGAACTTCTGATTCACCAAATAAAAAGACTTGTTGCGATTTCATATCAAAACGTATAGAATCTCTAGCTTTATATTCCACTTTTGATTCTAACGCATCTTTAGAAATAAAAGAATCTATAGGCAGCACCAAAACACTGTCGGATGTTAAGGTATCGGTTTGTGCATTTACAGTAAAAGGAAATATACCAAGTATTAACAACGTTAATAGGTTAAAGCAATACAGACTCTTGGTATAATAGTTGTTTTTCATTTAAATCGATAACCCTTGGTTATTAAGATTGTTTAATAAACATCAAAGATTAGAATTATTAACATTGATATTGTGATAAAATAGTTTCTTTATTTAAAAGGCTCAAAATTAAAAAAATAAATTTGACCTCAGTTATGTTGAAAATCAATAACATTAATAAAAACAAGCTAGCGTTGAAACGCTCAATTCTCTTGTTTCTTGTATTTTTCTCCTCAATTTTTTTGAGCAATCAGGCAGGCGTTGTCGACGATTTTTTTGGCATAAAAACCGTTGTTATTGATGCTGGTCATGGAGGTAAGGATGGTGGTTGTGTTGGAGCAATTGCGAACGAAAAAAATATTGCACTTTCAATTTCACTTAAATTGGGTAAATATATCGAAGATAATTTTAAAGATGTAAAAGTTATTTATACCCGAACAACCGATGTGTTTTTGGAATTAACCGAGCGTGCTCGTATTGCGAACAAAGCAAATGCCGATTTGTTTATTTGTATTCACGTAAATTCTGGGGCAACTCCAACAGCTATAGGAACCGAAACTTATGTGATGGGTTTACACAAAACCGAATCAAACTTAAAGGTTGCACAACGAGAAAATGCTTCCATCCTTTTGGAGGACGATTACGAATCGAAATACGAGAATTTCGACCCCAATTCACCAGAATCTTACATTGTACTTACCCTAACTCAAAGTGCTCACTTGGATCAAAGTCTAATGTTTGCCAGCAAAGTTCAAAAAGAGTTTACTGAAAAAGTAGGAAGATACAACAGGGGCGTTAAACAGGCAGGTTTTTTGGTGTTGCACCAAACCGCCATGCCAAGTGTATTGATAGAAACAGGGTTTATTACCAACAAAGAAGAAGAAAAGTTTTTGGCTTCAGATATTGGGCAAGATTATATGGCTTCTGCAATTTATCGAGCTTTTAAAGAATATAAAGTGGAAATTGAAAGCAAAGGATTAAAAACGGAAGTAAAAGAAAAACCTGTGGTTGATAATCCTGAGCCAGTAAAAAATACTCCTGAACCAAAAAATCCGAAAAAAGAAAAAGATAAAAAACAAGAAGTGGAAGCAGGTGTAGTTTTTAAAATACAAATTGCCACTTCATCGGTAAAAACCGAATTAAAACCACAAAATTTTAATGGCTTAGAAGGAGTTAGTTTGTACGAAGCAGGAGGTTTGTATCGTTATACTTACGGAAAAGAAAAAAGCATGGGCGATGCAAATAACTTGCAATTGCAACTAAAAGAAAAAGGATTTAAAGATGCTTTTATTGTTGCATTTAAAGATGGTGTTCGAATTCCAATAAGTGAAGCAATAAAACTTCAAGAAAAATAAATTGGTTTAGGAGTTCATTTTTTTGCCATGTAAATTGATTTCACGATATTTGCGGACAATTTTTTATAAATGAAGATTTCAAAAGAAGTAAGAGTTGGTTTTTTTTCGCTGTTGGGTATAGCTCTCTTGATTTGGGGCTATAACTTTTTAAAGGGAACCAATATTTTATATAAAAGCAAAACACTGTACACAGTTTACCCATCGGTGGCAGGTTTAGCCAAATCTTCACCCATTTTGGTAAATGGTTTTCAAGTTGGTGTGGTAGAGTCTATTTATTTTCATCCAAACAATTCGGGAGAAATAGTGGTGCGTTTGGTAATTACCGAAACCGATTTTTTAATTCCGAACAATTCTGTTGCGAGCTTAGTAAGTTTAGATTTTTTAGGTTCTAAAGCTATTGCATTACAAATTGGAAACAGCGGAAAAGATGTGGTTACTGGCGACACGTTAATTGCCGACCTAGAAAAATCAATGTTAGACGGCATGTCGGAACAAATTTTACCCATAAAAGATAAAGCAGAAAAACTAATGATTTCGTTAGATAAAACCTTGGCTCAATTGGATGTGGTTTTAAAAGATGTTGATGATGTGCTTAACGAAAAAAATAAACAACGTTTTTCGGATGCTTTACTCAACTTAAATGCTACTATTGTTTCTTATAAAGATGTAGCTGAAAGTATGAATTCGTCGATGAAAACATTACAGCCTACACTAAAAAACTTTAGAACATTTAGTGATTCGTTGGCGGCACTTGAAATGAACGCAACCCTACAAAAAGCTCAAGCTACTTTTGATGACATGTCGGTTATTATGGCAAAAATTAAAAATGGCGAAGGTTCTATGGGTCAGTTAATTAACAACGATAGCTTGTATTTTAACTTACAGTCGGCTACTAAAGATTTAGACAAGCTTTTAATTGACATGAAGGAAAATCCGAAACGATACGTTCATTTTTCAGTTTTTGGCAGAAAAGATTAAGTAAAAAAATTATGATGATTTCTTCAATTATATTTATTGCACTATTAGCTGCTTCGGCTTTTTTATTTGCAAAAAATGCTAAAACCATAGCTCGGAACATAAAGCTAGGTAAACCTTTAAATCGGTCTGACAGAAAATTAGAACGGTTTAAGTTAATGTGTAAAGTAGCACTAGGTCAATCTAAAATGGTTGTTCGTCCGGTTGCAGGTTTGCTACATTTGGTGGTTTATTTAGGGTTTATCATTATCAATATTGAAGTGTTAGAAATTGTTTTAGATGGTATTTTAGGTACGCACCGTTTATTTTCATTTTTGGATAGTTTTTATTTTTTCCTAATTGCGAGTTTCGAAATTTTAGCATTGTTGGTTTTAGTTGCATGTGTTGTTTTCTTAATCAGAAGAAATGTATTGCGTTTAAAACGTTTCTCGGGAGTTGAAATGACGGCATGGCCAAAATCGGATGCGAATTACATTTTAATTACTGAAATTCTGTTAATGTCGGCTTTCTTGTTGATGAATGCTGCCGATACCGCTTTACAAAATGCAGGAGCAGAACATTATACGGTTGTTGGAACATTTCCTGTAAGTGGATTGTTAGTTGATGTTATGGGAAGCAACATTTCTTCTTTAATTGTTTTAGAAAGAAGCTTGTGGTGGTTTCATATTGTTGGAATTTTTGCTTTCTTAAACTATTTGCCTTACTCAAAACATTTTCACATTTTATTAGCTTTCCCAAATGTATTTTACTCTAATCTGCAACCAAAAGGGCAGTTTGAAAACATGGAAGCTGTTAAAAAAGAAGTAGAGTTGATGTTTAATCCTGATGCAGACCCATACGCTGCACCAGCAGAACCTCAAGGTGAACCTTCGCGTTTTGGTGCAAAAGATGTAACCGACTTAACTTGGAAACAACTGATGGATAGCTACACTTGTACAGAGTGTGGTAGATGTACTTCGGTTTGTCCTGCAAACATTACGGGTAAATTGCTTTCGCCACGTAAAATTATGATGGATACCAGAGATAGATTAGTTGAAGTTGGTAAAGGAATTGACAAAAATGGAAAAGATTTTAATGATGGTAAATCGTTAATTCGCGATTATATTACAGAGGAAGAGGTGTTGGCTTGTACTAGTTGTAACGCTTGTACAGAGGCTTGTCCAGTAAACAATGATCCACTTTCGGTTATTGTTGATTTAAGAAGATACTTGATTATGGAAGAATCGAAAGCTCCTTCGGAATGGACGGGTATTTTTACCAACATAGAAAATAATGGTGCACCTTGGCAGTTTGCACAAGCAGATAGATTAAACTGGAAAAATGAAGAATAATTTAGTTGAAACAATTGTTGATGGACATAAAATTAGTCCTGTATTACCATCAACCATTAAGAATTTTTTAATTGATATTGACGGAACAGTTTGTGACGACATACCGAATGAAGAGCCAGAACGTATGGCAACCGCTCAAATTTATGATGGAGCTTTAGAAACCATTAATAATTGGTTTGATGAGGGACATATCATTACCTTTTTTACTTCAAGAACAGAAGAGCACCGAACGGTTACTGAAGAATGGTTAAATCGCCACGGATTTAAATATCATGGTATGTTAATGGGTAAACCAAGAGGTGGAAATTACCATTGGATTGATAATCATATTGTGAGAGCAACACGTTACGAAGGTAAATTTACTGAATTAGAAGTGAGACCAGCTAAAATTGAAGTTTTTAAACAATAAAATATGAGCAACTTAAAAGTAACCACAATGGCTGAAATGATGGCTTCTGGACAACAACCAGAAGTATTGTTTTGGGTAGGTTGTGCAGGAAGTTTTGATGATAGAGCAAAAAAAATAACTCGTGCTTTTGTAAAAATATTAAACAACGTAGGGGTTAATTTTGCTGTGTTAGGAACAGAAGAAAGTTGTACCGGTGATCCTGCAAAAAGAGCTGGAAACGAGTTTTTGTTTCAGATGCAAGCCATGGGTAATATTCAAATATTAAATGCTTACGAAATAAAAAAAATTGTTACCACTTGTCCTCATTGTTTTAATACTTTGAAAAATGAATATCCAGAGTTAGGTGGTAATTATGAGGTGTTACACCATTCTCAGTTTTTACAACAGTTGATTGATGCAGGAAAATTAACGGTTCAAGGAGGTGCTTTTAGAGGAAAAAAAATTACGTTTCACGACCCTTGTTACTTAGGAAGAGCAAACGAAGTTTATGAAGCTCCACGAGAGTTGATTGAAAAGTTAGATGCAGAATTGGTTGAAATGAAGCGATGTAAATCAAACGGATTATGTTGTGGAGCAGGAGGAGCACAAATGTTTAAAGAGGCTGAAAAAGGTAACAAAGAGATAAATATTGAACGAACCGAAGAAGCTTTGGAAATAAAGCCAGATATTATTGCCACAGGTTGCCCATTTTGTATGACGATGATGACGGATGGCGTAAAATTAAAAAACGAAGAAACTGAAACCAAAGTGTTTGATTTGGCTGAATTGATAGCTAAAGCGAACGATTTGTAGTAAACTAATGGATTATGAATCACGAATATAAAACTTTCCCAGACAACAGTAAAGTATGGATTTTCCAATCTTCTCGACCATTCGACGATGATGATGTGAATTTTATAAAAGTTCGTGTAGATGAATTCATCGAAAATTGGGAATCGCATGGGAATTTGCTTAAAGCAGATTTTGATGTGCTACACAACTTGTTTATTACTGTGTTTGTAGATGAACAAAGTGATAGAATGTGTGGTTCTGCTCAAGATAGATTAGTTCGTTTAATGAAAGAGTTGGAAAGTGAATTAGAGGTTGAACTGCTTAATCGAATGAATTTATCGTATTTAAAAGGTAATGTTGCAAAAGTGGCAACAATGAACGATTTTCCAAAGTTGCTTAATGATGGAGAGATTAACGAAAACACTATTGTTTTTGATAATACCATTACCACAAAAGAAGCATTCGATAAAAAGTGGAAACTTCCATTAAAAGAAAGCTGGCACAAACAACTGATTTAATAAGCGTTAACTTTTCTTACCTAAGAACAATTTTTCCAAATTATATAGTTTATCAACAATGCTTGATAGGTTTCTAAAGTGGATGTAGTTTTTTCGGTACTTGTTTATTTCCATAGCTGGGCTTCCCATCACAGCGGTACCTTTTTCAGTAATACTTTTTGATATGCCCGATTGAGCTGCAATGGTCGTATTGTCGGCAATGGTTAGGTGCCCAATAATACCTACTTGTCCGCTAAACATACAGTTTTTTCCAATGGTTGTAGAACCAGCAATAACATTATTCGCAGCTAAATAGCTGTTTTCTTTTATTTCTACATTGTGGGCAATATGCACCAAGTTGTCTAGCTTTACTCCACTTCGAAGAATGGTTGAACCTATGGTGGCTCTATCAATAGAACAGTTAGAGCCCAATTCTACATTGTCTTCGATAATTACATTACCAATTTGAGGTATTTTTTTTCCACCATCTTGTAAGGCAAAACGAAAACCGTCGCTTCCAATTACTGTTCCTGAATGGATAATACAATTTCTTCCAATTACTCCGTCAGAATATATTTTAACTCCAGCAAATAGGGTGGTATTTTCTCCAATAGTAACATTTTCACCAACATAAACCTGAGGGTAAATTTTAACGTTATCTCCAATTTTAGCATTTTCAGCAACAACAGCAAATTCGCCTATGTAAACATTCTTTCCAATAGTAGCTGTTTTGTTAATAAATGCATTAGGGGAAATGCCTGTTTTAGCCAATTTTACTTGATTGTACATTTCCAACAATTGCCCAAAGGCATTCTCGGCATTTTTAACTCTAATTAATGTGGTGTTTAATTGCTCAAAAGGACTAAAATCTTCGTTTACAATAACGATTGATGCTTTAGTTGAGTAAATGTATTGAGTATATTTTGGATTGGCTAAAAAAGAAATAGAACCAGGTCTTCCTTCTTCTATTTTTGAAATTGCATTTACCTCTATGGTTGAATTTCCTTCAATAGTTCCATTTAGGGCTGCTGCAATTTGTTGAGCTGTAAATTTCATGTGATTAATTTTAAGAATGAAGAAAACTAATCACCCTGGTGGTTGAAAGATTATTTAATTCCGCTAAATAAGTTTTGATAAAAAGCACCTACAAATGGCACTTCTTTCTTCTCTTGGTTAATAGCTGAGATAATTCCTAAAATCCAAAAAACAAATAGTGCAACCATACTCACCGTTAAAGCTACATTGATTAACCAACCTAAAAAAGGAATAAACACAAAAATGAATTGAGCTATACTTAACGCCATACCTGTAGCAAATATGCCAATTGCTTGACGTAAGTGGAAAGCACCTAATTCTGATTTGTTTTTATCGTCGTTGTGTAATATAAATGCTATAATTAAACCTATTAGTGTAATGTAGCTTAATATGGCTACTGTTTTTCCCTGATCTTGTTGAACTTCCATGTTTTGTTTTAGTTTTTTATGCCACTAAATTATAGAATATTAAGAGAAGAACTCAATTCTCAGTAAAAAGGATGTGATAACTTGTTCCTTTTTCAGTGTTTTGTTTTATGGCGTGCCCGTTTAACTGACCAGACAATTCATCAATAAGCATTAAACCAAGTGATTCGGTCTTGTCTTTTTTATCTTCAGCATTGAAGCCTGTACCATTATCTCCAATTTGAAGTTCAAAGAATTTTTCATCTTTCTTTTTTAGAGAAACAGAAATAACATCTTGAGCATCATTTTTTAAACCGTGTTTCAAGGAATTGGAAATGATTTCATTAACTAATAATCCTAGCGGAATACTCGTATCAATATTAAAGGTTTCTTCGGTATCAATAAAATACTTGATTTGACTTTTGTGTCCGTAATACGAATAAATTAAATCGGGTATTAATTTCTGTAAATAATCTTTAAATGAGATTTTACCAAATTCAGAAGACTGGTATAGTAATTCATGAATAGAGGCTATTGATTTTATGCGGTCTTGACTTTCTTTGTAAAGACTTAAACTATTTTCGTCTACTATTAATGAAGATTGTAGATTTAGTAGACTTGAAATAATTTGCATGTTATTTTTTACACGATGATGAACCTCTTTAAGTAAAACCTCTTTTTCGTGTAATGTGCTTTTTAATGCTGTTTCAGCTTCTCGTTCTTTGGTTACATCTCTTACAATACAGTAAATTAAACCTGTTGAATTATCTGGAGCAGCATTCCAATTCAGTATTCTATAACTTCCATCCTTGCATCGGTAACGATTTTCGTAACCAATGGTAAGCCCTCCAACTTTAATATTTTTAAATTCTAATATTGTTTGTGAAACATCATCAGGATGTACAAAATCAATAAAAGGTTTATCAACCATTTCTTCTATATTATAGCCTAAAATGGAGGTCCAAATTTTACTCACTTTTACAAAATTACCCTCAAAATTTGCCAAACAAAGCATATCCATTGAAAGCTTAAAGAATTTATCAAGCTCAATTTCAGTGGTAATACGTTCAGTAATATCTTGAGCATAGCCCATTAATTTATAAACCTTACCATCAGCATCTTTAATAGGAACCCCTGTACTAAAAATCCATTTCTTTGAACCGTCAGGTAATGTTAAACCATGTTGTATAGTATATTTATTTCCTTGTTTTGCTAGTTCTGTATAGCGGTCAAGTTCGTCAATGTCTTCTTTTGATAAACGAGATAAATATATTTCAAAGAGTTTTGATGTTGGGGTTAATAAGTCAATTTGAAACATGTTATATAACTCATTCGACCAAATCAAGTCCTTTGTTTCCAAATGATATTCCCAACTACCAAGTTTAGAGATGCTTTCAGTATAATTTAGTAATGCTTCATTTTGCAATAACTTGTCTTCAATCTTTTTACGTTCAAAGAAGTATGGAATAGGGGGTTTTTGTTGTAATTTTTTTGCCTTAATTTCTTTATCTAGTAATTGGTCTATTTTATTTGGCGGAGCCATTATAAAGGTACAATGTTCGTCTCCTTTTGCTCTGCAGCTTATTTCTACGGCAGTTAATGGTATTCCGTAGCTTTCTTCACACCAACCAGATGAATAAGCTGCATTCATTACACAAACCGACTCATCGGATTTTTTATCCGATTGAATCCATGAATTAGCCTCAAAAGAGTAAGGGTGATGGTATTTTAGAAAAAAGTTTTCATTAGGAGAAGGATTACTCTCAGGTAAAATATCTACAAACGCCCAACCCGAGTGAGCAAAATGAACAGGTCCAGCAGATAATTTCTCAATAGGATCTTTTAAATCCATTTTTTGGTGAAACTTTTTTGCATCTTGCTTTCCAATTAGATGTCCAATATCGAACAAAAAATTTGAGGCAATATTAAACGATTCTTTTTTTGTTTTTTCTTTATAGAGTTCTTGTATGTTTTCGAAAAATTCGTTTGATAAAGCAGCTGCTCTCACAAGAATATAACGTTCGTCGTTAATTTCGATACTACCCTTAGAGGGGTTAAAATTTAAGTTGGTAAAATATTCTTTTACGGTTTGTTGAGCTTTCTCAAAAATGGGTTGGAAAACTTCTGGAGCGTTCACTGTTTTTTCATTTTGTAGTGAAGCCTTTAGTTCATTAAGTTCTCTTTCTAGTTCTGTAATTCGAGCTAGTTTTTCGGATATATTTTTATCTTTTAAACCCATTAAAGCGGTTTTCTAATAACAATTGGTTTAAACAAATGTAACTCAATTAATTTAATATCAGAGATTTAAATATTTAATAAATGATATTATTTTTTCTTTTTCTGATGGATGAAACCAAGTATAATCATTTGATTTATTAAACCATGCCAATTGTTTTTTTGCATACCTACGGCTATTCACTTTGATTTTTTCTATCGCCTCTGGTAAAGAATATTTTCCATCTAAGTGGTCGAATAATTCGCTATAGCCAACCGTTTTTAGTGCATTATGATTTCGATATTCACTAACTTGCTTAGCTTCTTCAAACAAGCCATTTTGCATCATAATATCAACTCGTTGGTTAATTCTGCTATAGAGTTCTTCTTTATCACGGTTCAACGCAATTTTTATGATGTTAAAAGGTCTTAGTTGTTTAACACCTTGACGAAGTTCTTTATAAGAACTGTTGCTAATCATACAAACTTCAATGGCTCTGTACAACCGTTTTATGTTGTTTAAATCTATTTCTTGATAGAATTCAGGATCGAGTTGTTTTAGCTTTTCTTGTAAAAGTTCAATACCGTATTTATGATAAAGTTCCTCTAATTGCTTTCTCAGTTTTTCATTTCCTTCAGGAATATTATTATCAAAACCATTACATACAGCATCGATGTACAAACCTGAGCCACCTGTCAGTATAACCAAAGGGTATTTTTGAAACAATTGATTTAATAATACAAGCACATCTTGTTCGAAGTTGTTTGCATTATAGGTTTGTGTTATCGAATGAGAGTTTACAAAGTGGTGAGGAATATTTTTCATTTCCTCGGGTGTTGGTTTTGCTGTTCCTATACTCAGTTCTTTAAAAAACTGACGCGAATCGGCATTGATAATTTCGGTATTAAAGTGTTGTGCAAGTTCAACACACAAATTGGTTTTTCCTACTGCCGTTGGACCTGTAATTACAACTAAAGTAGCTTGCATGGTTTAATAATAGTTTTCGTTGTCGTCGAAACTTTCGTTGTTGTCAAAATCGTTAAAGTCTTCAAACATATCGTCTTTAAAAAGCTCGTCTTCGTTAAATTCATTACCGTCGTAAATTTCGTGGTTGAACTCGTCATCAATTTCGCTTGAAAAATCATTTGAAAGTTCTCCTTGACTGTAAACTACACGAGGATAAAATCCATCTTCTTCTTTTACTTTTATTTCAATTAATTCGATAAAAAAATTACGAATGTTTAAGAAATCGTATGCATAAAGCAAATGGTCGCCCAAACAATTGGTGATGGTATTAACTTTTACATTTTCCATAACCAACACTTTTTCCATTCCCTCTTCTTCGGCACCAACATCAAAAAGTGTAATTTCTTGTCCCTTGTTCCAACTATCATCACTTACATAAAATGAAGCCATCTGAGAGCCATCAAAGCCAAACGAGGCAACAATCATTTCGTGCAAATCTTCAAAATTTTGAGTGCTTTTTATTTCAATATCTCTAAATATTTCTTGTTCGCCTTCGGCCAAAACTCTTAGTTTGTAGATACTCATACGCTCTAAATTAGATTTAATTCTTTTGCTTTGTTCATCATGAAGTTGTATGCTTCATCATAGTTGTTTGTAATTTCGCCTTCCAAAATTGCTTCACGAATGGAGTCTTTAATTAACCCTACTTCTCTACATGGTTTGAGGTTAAAGGTTTTCATAATTATTTCTCCAGTAATTGGAGGTTGCCAATTACGTAGCTGGTCTTTTTCTTCAACTTCCTTAAGTTTCTGTTTAACTAACTCAAAGTTAGCTAAATATCTTTTAACTTTTTCTTCGTTCTTTGAAGTAATATCGGCACTACAAAGTATGAGTAAATCATCGATATCCTCTCCTGCATCAAACAATAGACGACGAACGGCACTATCGGAAACGATATCATTTACTAATGCAATTGGGCGTAAATGCAAAAGCACCAATTTTTGCACATATTTCATTTTATGGTCGAGCGGTAGCTTCAGGTTCTTGAAAATTCTTGGGACCATTTGGGCACCTTTGTCTTCATGACCGTGAAAAGTCCAACCGTGTTCGGGTTCAAATCGTTTGGTAGCTGGTTTTGCAATATCATGTAAAATAGCAGCCCAACGTAACCACAAATTGTTGGTTTTTGGAGCAATGTTATCCAGTACTTGTATGGTGTGGTAGAAATTGTCTTTATGCCCCTTGTTGCCAATAAATTCAACCCCATGAAGCAACGTCATTTCAGGAAAAATAATTTCGAGCAATCCAGTATTAAACAAATGTTTAAAACCAATAGATGGAATAGGTGCAAGAATAATTTTATTTAGTTCGTCAATTATTCGTTCTTTAGAAACAATCTTTATTCGTTCTCTGTTTTTATTTATTGCTTTTAATGAATGTTCTTCAATTTCAAACCCAAGTTGAGTAGCAAACCTGATGGCACGCATCATTCGCAAGGGGTCGTCGGAGTAGGTAATGTCAGGATCTAAAGGTGTTTTTATGATTTTTTTTTCAATGTCTGCCAAACCTCCAAATGGGTCGAGTATTTGTCCGTAAGTTGCCTGGTTTAAACTAATCGCTAGAGCATTTATAGTAAAATCTCTACGGTTTTGGTCGTCTGCTAATGTGCCGTTTTCTATAATGGGTTTTCTTGAGCCTCTATCATAACTTTCTTTTCTGGCTCCAACAAACTCAATCTCGTAATCTTGATAGCGAAGCATGGCTGTACCGAAGTTTCTAAAAACAGCAACTTTGGTATTATTACCAATAAGTTTAGCTACTTTTTCAGCCAAGTCAATACCAGAACCAATGGCGACCACATCAATATCTTTGCAAGGTCTGTTGAGAATTATATCACGAACAAATCCACCAATTACATAGGCATCAATGTTTAATTCGGTTGCAGCCTTTGCAATTATTTCGAAAATAGGATGTTTGATGTGTTCTTTCAAATCAGTTTACTTTTTGCAAAAGTAACTTTTTTAAAAGTATTATGGAGAGAGCGAACTAAAGTTCTCACCCTTATTTAATCACCTTAGTATTAAATAAACTACCATCGTTATTGATAATTACTACTTCGTAAGCTCCTTTAGCCCAGTTGCTGGTATTTATTTCTTTTTCATTTCCGTTATAAACTAATTGACCAATAGCAGAATACACTTTAATGATACAATCATTACAATTAGTTTTAATGTTTAGAACATCTTTAACAGGATTTGGATAAACAACAATTTCTCCTAAACCTTTATTATTAATTACTTCAATATCACTGTAGGTAAAATCTCCATTAAAATCGGTTTGTTTTAGTCGGTAATATGAAATGCCAGTTAGAGGTTCTTTGTCGATAGTTGAGTAGTTTAAAACAGCATTACTGTTTCCTGCACCTTCTATTTTAAGAATAGATTCCCACATTTCAATATCACTACTCCGTTCAATTGTAAAGTAATCATTATTAATCTCGGTAGATGTCATCCATTTTAGTTCAACAACGTTTTTGTCTAAATGGGCATTAAAAGTAACTAACGTTATAGGTAATGGATTCGCAGTTGTTTTAGACGCTAAAGTAAATGGGCTAAAAGAAGAAACAGCTGCGGAAGTTACAATTGTTCCCGCAGTAGTATTTCCTGTTGTTCCACCATTACCATGGTCTTTCCATTGAGAGCCATCCCATCGAGCAACAACAAGATCTGATAAATTAGTTACTCCACAGCTTACTGGATTTAACCATGAAAGTGATACACTAACATTTGAAGATCCATTGGTTCTGTCAATCATCCAGTATTCGCAGTTACTTAAATGGTGAATAGAAGCATCTTTTAATGTCTCATCATAAGTAGGATTTGGGTCGAGGTTGAAATATCGTGTTGTAAAATGATCTGTTGTATTGCTTGGGGCAGAAATAGAAGCAGATCTGAAAAAACTATTATCACCAACAGGAAAAGTAAAAGCATCATTACCTGTTTTTTGAACCTCTCCATCAACAAAAGAAGTGTTTGAAGCTCCTATCCATGAGGTGTTGTCTTCAAAAATAATTTCATTAGTACTATTGTAAATAATACCATCAGCAAAGTTTACTGAATTTGTAATATGCATATTACCATTATCAATAATCAATCCTTTAGAGTTGTTAACTTTCATGTCGTATATCGAAATGGGGATTGTAGAATTCCATCTAGAAGTATCAACACACGTTTTAAATTCAACAAGACCAATGTTGGTGTTAAATGCTCCTGCGTTTGACCATTCATCATATACACTTAAATGAGCAGTACTATTTAATGTAAGTATAGCTCCATTAGCAACATCTATAGCATAAACGTAGGCTCTGTTTGGTATGTTTGGATAATTACTTAAGCTAGCAGGTATTATTGCATTGTACCCAGAACGAGGAACATTATTAGACCAGTTGGTAGGGTCGTACCAGTTAGTATTATTACCTAGCCAAGTGGAATTAGTAGGAGTAAAAGAAGGAATAAAATTTCTAGGAGGATTGTCTTTAATGGTTATTTTATTTGAGTTAAAACTGGTTGATGAGCAGTTTTGGAAATCAGCAGTTAACTCACATGTAATTTCATCGGTTTCTTTTAATGTATCGTTACTATATGTCGATGTATTAGAACCTACATTTATGCCATTTACTTTCCATTGAAATGAAGGATTATCTCCTACATTTTCAGTAATTGCTCTGAAATTTCCATGTGTTGCATTACCAACTTTAGCTTGAATAAAAGTACCACCAACACCATTAATAGAGCAGTCGACAAAAAGAGGGAATGTTGGAGCAACTGAACTTGTATAAACAACATTATTGTTTTTTATATACCTTACTGTATTACCAGAGACATCAATTCTTAAGGTATCGTTTGTATTATAAGTTCCAACATTTCCTCTGTTTGAACCATTTTCATAAATGTGTAAGGCACTACCAGTCAAATAGAATGCATAATCTATATCAGTATAACTAAAATTAGAATTTACAGCATTTAAACCAATCATTCTATTTTTATTTGTTTCGGAGGCAACAAACTGAAAAAATCCATTAGAATTTATACTATTGTATGAAAAAGACCCAGCATCCCAATTATTCGTTCCACCAGATTTGGTAACATTATTATTGTTTTTTGTTAAACCAGATACGGCTTTCCAAGAAACATCCTCAACTGCATACTGACATCCATTTCTACTGGTTGATTCTTTAGTGATATAAAAGGTAACAAAATTAGTAAGGTACTCCTCTTCTATACGGATGGTATTTGATGTAATAAGCGTGTCTCCATTACAACCAGTTGTTCCATTTATTTTTAATTCACATGTTAAAATATCTCCATCGCCAAGAGATGTGTTTGTGTAATTATCATTATTTGTTCCAACGTTTCCTCCATTCAATTTCCATTGATAACTAACACTTGTAGCACCATTAACAAAAGCAGAAAATTTTCCATATAAACCATTATAAACAGTAATATTTTTTAAAGTGCTGCCAACAGTATTTAGACTCATATCAACATACAAAGGTAAGGTTGGCGCAACAGAGCTTGTGTAGATAGTATTCCCATTTTGTAGATAAAATACTTGATTATTAATTATTGCTACACGAAGTGTGTCTCCTGTTGAATAAGTTCCCCAAGCACCTCTGTTTGTACCATTTTCGTAGATATTTAAAGCTCCTCCAGCTACTAGATAAAAAGCGAAATCAATATCAGCATAATCAACATTATTATTTATAGCATTTAAACCGATCATTCTACTCGTATTTGTTTCAGCAACAATAGTTTGCATAAATCCGCCATTTTCCACTTTATTGTATGAAAAACCACCAACATTCCAAGCATTAGTTCCTGCAATTTTAGAAACATTGTTGGTGCCGTTTAATGTTAGTCCAGATAGACTTTGCCATGCTACTTGCTCATTAGCAAATAAACAAGAGTTTTCTATAATAGAATCGTTTCGAATAGAGAATAAGACAGAGTTAATTAAACTTTGTTCATTGATAACAATCTTATTAGAATAAGCTATGGTATCAGAAGTGCAGCCAGATGTATTTTGAAGTGTTAATTCACAGTAAATAGTATCTCCATTTACTGTACTTGTGTTTGTGTATATTGGACTATCTGTACCAACATTTCCTCCATTTAATTTCCATTGATATTTAACATTACTGAATCCAGAAACGAATGCTGTATATATTCCGTAAGTAGAGTTGTTAACATAAATATTTTCTAAAGTACCACCTACAGTATTTAAACTCATATCAACAAATAAAGGTAGGCTAGGAGCTATTGTGCTGGTGTAAACAATACTTCCATTTTGTATGTATCGAACTTCATTATTTACCACAGCAATTCTAAGGGTATCTCCAGTTGTGTAAGAACCCCAAGCACCCCTACTTGTACCATTTTCATAAATATTTAAAGCACCACCAGCAACCAAGTAAAATGCGTAGTCAATATCGGTATAACTAACATTTGCGTTTATAGCATTCAAACCAATCATTCTACTTGTATTTGTTTCATTAACTATGGTTTGAACAAAACCACCATCTTCTACTTTATTGTATGAAAAACCACCAACATCCCATGTATTTGTACCTGTTGTTTTAGAAACATTATTAGTTCCGTTCAAAGTCAAACCTGATAAACTTTGCCATGCTACCTCTTCAAAGGCATATTTACATGATGGATTAATGATGGAGTCATTACGTACAGAAAAGATTAGATTCTTTTTTGGTGTTTCGTCTTTAACAAGTATTTCATTTGAGGAGAATAGAGTATCAACACCACACGATGTCGTGTTGTTAATGTAAAAATCGCAACTCACTATATCATTACTAGTTAATGATGTATTGGTGTAAATAGGATTATTACTTCCAACATTACCACCATTTAATTTCCATTGATAATTTACGTTTGATAAACCAACAGTACTTGCAACGAACCTTCCATAAGCTGGATTTGAAACTGAAATATTTTGAATGGTAGATCCAATTGTATTTATACTAAAATCGACAGATAGGGGTAGGGAAGGTGCAATAGTACTTGTATAAACAATACTTCCATTTTGTATGTATCGAACTTCATTGTTTACCACAGCAATTCTTAATGTATCTCCAGTTGAATAGGCACCCCAAGCACCTCTACTTGTCCCGTTCTCATAAATATTTAAAGCGCCACCAGCAACCAAATAAAATGCGTAATCAATATCAGTATAACTAACATTTGCGTTTACAGCATTCAAACCAATCATTCTACTTGTATTTGTTTCACTTGCTATAAATTGAACATAGCCACCATCTTCTACTTTATTGTACGAAAATCCACCTACATCCCATGCATTTGCACCTGAAGTTTTATTTACATGGTTAGAACCATTCACATAATTGCTTGAAATACTTTCCCATCGTATATTTTCATTAAGATATAAACAACTTCCTTCTAAAACAGAATCATTTTTTATGTAATAATTAATATCAAAATCAATAGGTAGTGTTTTTATGTTTAGCGTATTAGAAACAACGCTACTTCCAGAACAACCACCTAGACTAGGAGTTAGAACGCACTCTAAGGCATCTCCATTACTTAGGTTGTTACTATATGTTGTTAAACCTGCACCAACATTTCCCCCATTAAGTTTCCATTGATAAGTTGCGGATGCTCCTGGGTTTGCCTCAAAAACAGTAAATAATGTTTCGGTACCGTTTCCAACAACCACATCTTGTAGCGTTCCATTTACACTATTAATGGATATATCAACAAACATTGGAAGTGTTGGAGTTACTGAGCTCGTATATATAATATTGTTATTTTGAATGTAAAATACCGTGTTGTTCATAACCGAAATACGTAACGTATCTCCTGT
Source organism: uncultured Vicingus sp. (assembly GCA_964398455.1). GTDB lineage: Bacteria > Bacteroidota > Bacteroidia > Flavobacteriales_E > Vicingaceae > Vicingus. The sequence continues at coordinate 170,591 of CAYNMR010000004.1, forward strand.
TTGATAATATCCCCAAGTACCTCTATTTGTACCATTTTCATAAATAGTTAATGCACCACCACTTTGTAAATAGAAGGCATAATCTAAATCGGTATAACTTCTGTTCGCGTTTATAGTATTTAAACCAATCATTCTATTGGTATTTGTTTCTACAATAATAGTTTGCATAAAACCATTATTATAAACTTTGTTTACAGAAATAGCATCCACATCCCACGCTGCAACACCTGCTATCTTTATTATGTCATTTTGTGCAGCTACTGTTCCAACGAGGTTGCTCCAAACAACATTTTCTAGAGCATATTTGCAGGTTTTTAAGTTTGTAGTATCTCCTGTTAATGTAAAATAACATTGACCATAAGAGATGTTGGAAGAGAAAATACTTAAGATTAAAAATGAGTTTGAAACTAATGAATAAATAATACTTTTTAGACTCATATTGGATTTTGATGATAAAATATTTAATTTATTTAAGTAAAAATACTCATTTTTATATTAAAATAAGTATAAATACCTATTATCACTATTTAATTACTTTGGTATTAAATAAACTACCATCGTCATTTATAATTACTACTTCGTAGGCTCCTTTAGCCCAGTTGCTAGTATTAATCTCTTTTTCATTTCCGTTATAAACTAATTGACCAATAGTGGAATATACTTTAATGATACAATTTTCGCAGTTGGTTTTTATGGTTAGCAAATCTTTAACAGGATTAGGATAAACAGAGATGTCTCCTAAATTCTTATTGTTAATTGCTATAATATCACTATACGAAAAGTCACCATTAAAATCGGTTTGTTTTAGACGGTAATAAGAAACACCAATTAAAGGATTCTGATCGACTGATACATAACTTAGTACAGTATTGCTATTTCCTGCACCTTTTAACTCTTTTACAGGTTTCCAATTTTCTAGATTATTACTTCTTTCGATAGTAAAATAATCATTGTTAATCTCTGTTTCTGTTTTCCATTCTAACCAAACATCTTTTTTTACAAGATTGGCATTGAACGATATTAGTTTTATTGGTAAAGGATTTGTTCCTACTAAAGAGCCAAGTGTTATTGGACTGAATGAAGTAAAAAGAACCGAAGAAAGAATTGTTCCTGCAGAAGAAGACCCCGCTGCTAATCCCCCCATATTTTCCCATTGGTTTGTTCCACTATCATAATGGCTAACAGCCAAATCGGGAAGGCTAGTTATACCATGATCTGCACTATTCCAATATAAGGTTATATATAGTGAAGAAGAACCAGAGATTCTGTTTAAATCCCATAAATCTAAAGAACTAACATGACTTAAAGTTGCAGCCAAGTTGTTGCGATTATTAGGCTGAGTTCTATTATATTCAGCTCTAAACTCATCAGTTATTGTAGAAGGAGGAGAGATTCCTATAGGGCAATAATATCCATTATTTCCAGTAGGAAATGTAAATGAAGTGTTTCCTATTTTACTAATAGGACCATCAATATAAGAGTTAGAAGATCCTCCTGAAATAGTTCCTCCAGCTTCAATAGTTAACAAATTAGTAGTAGATGTTGCTATAATTCCATCTATTAATGTAACAGAACTTCCATTAGGAATAGAAATATTACCACTTAACGTAAATTGTGGTATAGAAATATGAGTATTATTAAATACCAGGTTTCGATATGTTATAAGATCACCAGTTCCTGATCCACCTCCTGCAACAATTTGAGAGTTTCCAGTTCCGTTATAGGTAACTGTAGAAGCGTTGTTGCTCGTAAGTATGCCATAAGCGGGTGTTCCTCTTAAAAAATTTCTTTTAATTCGTAAGTTAGATGAATTATTTAGTTCTAGTTCTACCTTATTGTTAGTTGTAGCTTGAATATTTAGGTTTCTGTTAATGTTAAGTTGAGAGGTATTGTTTAGTTGAACAAGGGTTTTAATACCGCCAGATTCAGTTAAGAGAAAATCTCTATTTACATTAAGGGTAGCATTTCCATTCAAAATAACTTGGTTGTTTATTGTTCCTCCTCCAGATGATATTAAAGAAAAATTCTTATTAACAGTTAAAGATGAATTGTTATCAATATTTAAATAAAATGAATTGTTACCACCAGTTCGGGTTAAAGTAAAATTGTCATTTATTACTAGTAAACCTCCTGCAGTAATATTAATCAGTTGATCTAAATTTGTACCATCATTTCTCATGCTAGCTTGACCAGCAATGGTTAATGTTCCTCCATTAATGGTTAAATTAGTTGCAGCCGAAGATGTATCACTTAAATTAATCTCTGCAGCTACTTCACTTCCTGTTACTGTTATTGTATTTCCTTTGATATAAGCTATGTCTCCAGCATTAGGATAAGAGGCTGCAGCTGGTCCATTATGGTAAACTATTGACCAATTGTTTCCATCATTCCAAACACCATCAACAATAGAATAATACTCAGTATCAACATTGTCAATACAAAGAGTGAAAGTTCCTCGATATCCAGCACCAACATAATTATCACAAGAAATGTAATAAGTATTGCCAACTACTAATGCCGCAGAACTTAAAGAAATATCAGCAGTGGCATTGATACGTTTGGTACAACCCACTTGAGTAACAGCATCGGATTGCCATAGAGCAATATTCGGGTGTTGAAGCGAGCCTTCAGCACCAGCAACTTTCATTTGAAGAGTAACATTTGGAGATACAGCTACAAATTTAAACCATCGGGTATAATTTGGTCCGTTTTCCCAACAGCTACCTTTTAATCCATCAGCAGTAGCATGTATTGTAGTATATTCAGCATTTGCAGAACACCAATTATTTAAATCTGTTAATTCAATTGCACCAGCAACATAATCGTAGGTTAATTGATTGTCAATGCAAAGTGTAAATGTCCCTCTATAACCTAATCCCACATAATTATCTACTGACACGTAATAGGTATTTCCTATAACTAAACTTGGGTAAGAAATTTGAACATCAGTGTTAGCATCAATTCTTCTAACACATTGAATCTGTGTAGTGGCATCGGATTGCCATAGAGCCATGTTAGGATGTTGCATGCTTCCTTCAGCACCTCCAACTTTTAAATCTAAGGTTACATAATTTGTTGTAGCGACAAACTTAAACCAACGCGTATAATTTGGACCATTTTCCCAACAACTTCCTGCATTACCATCAGCTGTAGCATTTATAGTTGAATAAGCGGCATTTGAGGAGCAATTATTTTCAGTGTGAATAATAGTTAAAGCTCCAGAAATATTATCATAATTAGATTGATCGGAAATACAAAGTGTAAAAGTGCCTCGGTATCCTAATCCCACGTAATTATCTACAGAAACATAATAGGTATTTCCTATTACCAAACTTGAGCTTACAATTTGAACATCTGTGGTAGCATTTATTCTTCTTACACAATTTATTTCTGTTGTACCATCACTTTCCCAGAGAGCCATATTTGGATGTTGCATGGAGCCTTCAGCACCACCAACTTTTAAATCAAGAGTAACTTCTGAAGTGGTAGCCACAAATTTGAACCATCGGGTATAATTTGGTCCGTTTTCCCAGCAGCTACCAGCATTCCCATCAGCCGTAGCATGAACTGTTGAATATGCTGCATTTGCAGAACAATTATTGGTTGTATGGGTAATGGTAATTGCTCCAGCTATATCATCATAAGTAACAGAATTGTCAATACAAAGCGTAAAAGTTCCTCTATATCCGAGGCCAACATAGTTGTCAACAGAAACATAATAGGTGTTACCAATGGTTAATCCCGATGTGCTAATTTGTATGTCAGTTGAAGCATCAATTCGTCTAACACATTTAATTTCTGTTGTTGCATCACTTTGCCATAAAGCCAAATTAGGGTGTTGCATGGAACCTTCAGCACCACCAACTTTTAAATCTAAAGTTACATTTGAAGTAGTTGCAACAAATTTAAACCAACGTGTATAGTTAGGTCCATTTTCCCAACAGCTTCCAGCATTTCCATCTGCTGTTGCATGTAGAGTTGAGTATGCGGCATTCGCAGAACAATTGTTAGCGGAATGTGTAATGGTTATTGCTCCTGCTGGTTCATCGTAATTTACAGCATTGTCAATACATAAAGTAAAAGTTCCTCTATATCCTGCACCTACATAATTATCAACAGAAATGTAATAAGTATTACCAATGGTTAATCCAGATGTGCTTATCTGAACATCAGTGGTAGCATCAATTCGTCTAACACATTTAATTTCTGTTGTTGCATCACTTTGCCACAAAGCTAAATTAGGATGTTGCATCGAACCCTGTACACCACCCACTTTCAAATCTAGAGTTACTTCAGTGGTTGTAGCAACAAATGAAAACCAAACATTGTAGTTGGGTCCATTTTCCCAGCAGCTGCCAGCATTTCCATCGGCAGTAGCAGCTAATGTTGTATAAGCTGCATTGGCAGAACAATTATTGCTAGTATGAGTTAATACTATTGCACCAGCAATGTTGTTATTTACTGGTTGAGCATAGATAAGAATTGAACAGATTGAAAATAATAGAGATAGTGTTATTTTTTGCATAATTTTTTTTAGAAAAAATTAACTTGCGGTAAAGTACTGCCGAAAGTTACAAAAAATACTTACAAAAAATAGTATAAAACACGTATAAATACTTACTAATGCTTATAAATATAACATATTGATTAATAGTGTTATTTTCTTAACACTTCAATTTCCCCTCTTAGTCCAATTTTTATGATGGATGAAGGTTGGTGGTTTCCGTTATCGAAAGTTGGATTAACAGCAAAATCCACACCGTTTTTTATTTCGTTTGCTATTTCTGAAAAGTGGTTTGGTGTTGGCTTTCCGCTAACATTTGCAGAGGTTGAAACGAGAGGTTTATTGAATTTTTGAACCAACTGACTTACAAAACCTTGTTTTACCATTCTGATTCCAATACTTCCATTTTCTGCCACCACATTTTTAGCCAGTTGTTTTGCTTTTGGGTAAATTATGGTGGTTGGCTTGGTAGCTAGGTCAATAATATCCCAAGCTAAATCGGGTATTTCAACTACGTATTTTTGGAGCATGGCATCATTAGCAACAATCACAATCATGCTTTTACTGTCTTCACGTTGTTTCAGTTCGTAAATTTTCCTTACTGCTTCTTCGTTGGTGGCATCGCAACCAATACCCCAAACAGTATCGGTAGGGTAAAGTATAATGCCTCCCGATTTTAATACTTCAATACACTTGTTGATTTCGCTAATCATGTCGGATTAATTTTTTACAAATAAAGCAACCGCTTCCACGTGAGCAGTATGAGGAAACTGGTCGACTAAACTTAACTTTTTTAATTGATATCCTGCTGCAAACAAGTCTTCCATGTCACGAGCTTGCGTTGATGGATTACAGCTTACGTAAACAATTTGTTTTGCATTTAATTCAATTACTTTTAGCAACGCTTTACGAGCAATTCCCGCACGAGGCGGGTCTAAAATGATGGTACTAATTTGATTTTTGTATTGTGGATATTCAAATAAGAATTTATTGACATCAGCAGCAAAAAACTCCACATTTTTAATGTTGTTTTTTATCGCATTTTCTTTGGCATTTTCTATGGCTTCTTCAACAATATCAACTCCAATAACGCGTGTGTTAGTTTTAGCAGCAATCAACTGACCAATGGTTCCTGTTCCGCAAAATAAGTCCATAACAACACCTTCAGCAATAGTGTCATTGTTTTCCATAGCATAAGCTATTGCTTTTTGATATAATAGTTCGGCACATTTTGGGTTGGTTTGAAAAAAGCTTTGCATACTTACATCAAACGATAAGCCCAACAAGTTTTCTGAAATGGTTGATTTACCGTATAGCAGTGTTTCGTTTCCTAAACGAGATTGAGCATTGTCGCCAATATCGTTGTTTATGGTATGCAACACGCCAGCAACTCTATCGCCAAACAGCTCAACAATATAATCTGCAAAAGCTTTGAAGTTGAATAAACCAATGTTTGTATCGCTCGTTACTAATTTAATCAGTAATTTATTGTTTTGGTAGCTTTTTCGAACAATTAAAAAACGGAAAAAGCCTTCTTTTTTTGGTGGATGCCAAGCAGGTAAACCTGTTTTAATACAGAAATCTCTAATCAATTTTAATTTGTCTTCAAATTCGGCATCAAACATCCCCGAATCTTTTTCTAAATTTTCTACTATCCACCAAGTGCCACGTTTTTTAAAACCCAATGCAAAACCGTCAAATTCTTCCTTTTTTTCTAAGTCGTAACCAATTGCACTAAATGAATATTCCATTTTGTTGCGGTAGTGGTAAAACTCTGGCGATTCAATGTATTCATCAAAAACTTGTTCAATATTTTCAACCCTTCCAATACGTTTGTAAATGTTTAAACACGAATCGTATTTAAATGATTTTTGAACTTCAATTGGCAAAGTAATGTAAGGAGCACCAGAAATAGGTTGGTAAGGCACATCCAGTTCTAACGATGATTTACTTACAATTTCAACCAACTTACACTCAGCATGTTTCTTGCGTTTGTTGGTAATTCTGGCTTTAACTCGCTGACCAGTAAATGTATTTGGAACAAACACTACAAAGTCGCCATGTTCGGTAGCAATTTTTGCAATTCCATTACCTCCAAAAGCAACATCTATAATATCAACTTCAATGATTTCTCCTCTTTTTAACGACATATACTAAATAATAAGCGGCAAATTTAGTTATCTTTTATTAACTTTGTGTTGGATGATTTCTCTCCAAGTAAATAACCATTCGTGTTATTTTAATGAGGAAAGGATAGGAGCTCTCCGTGATGAGCCATAAATATTATAAACCAATTTTTATGGAAACAATGGTAAAAGAAAAATCGAACTCACAACAGCTAATTGATTTAGAAAACAAGTATGGTGCTCACAATTACCATCCACTTCCTGTTGTATTGGCAAAAGGCGAAGGAGTTTATGTTTGGGATGTTGAAGGTAAAAAATATTACGATTTTTTATCGGCTTATTCAGCAGTAAATCAAGGGCATAGTCATCCAAAGATTATTAAAGCACTTGTTGACCAAGCTAGCACGTTGGCTTTAACTTCAAGAGCTTTTTACAACAATGTATTAGGTGTTTATGAAAAATACGTAACCGAATATTTTGGTTATGATAAAGTATTGCCAATGAACAGTGGGGCAGAGGCGGTAGAAACTGCTTTGAAGCTAACCAGAAAATGGGCTTACGAGGTAAAAGGAATTGACGAAAACGAAGCAAAAATTATTGTTTGTGAAGGCAACTTTCATGGACGAACCACTACTATTGTTTCGTTTAGTAGCGACCCAACATCGTACACCAATTTTGGACCTTATACGCCTGGGTTTATAAAAATTCCTTACAACGATATTGATGCATTAGAAGAAGCTTTAAAAGACAATAATGTTGCTGGATTTTTGGTTGAACCGATTCAAGGAGAAGCAGGAGTTTATGTGCCAAACGATGGGTATTTAGAAGAAGCTTACGAACTGTGTAAAGCTGCGGGAGTTTTGTTTGTGGCTGACGAAGTTCAAACAGGAATTGCCAGAACAGGACAGTTGTTGGCTTGCGACCACGAAAATGTGGTGCCAGATGTGTTGATTTTAGGCAAAGCGTTGTCGGGTGGGGTATATCCTGTTTCTGCAGTTTTGGCTAACGATAACATTATGAATGTGATTAAACCTGGTGAACATGGTTCTACTTTTGGTGGTAATCCTATTGCTGCAAAGGTTGCTGTAGCTGCTTTAGAGGTAATAAAAGACGAAAAACTAGCTGAAAATGCTCAAGTTTTAGGCGAATTGTTCCGTTCGGAAATACAAAAATTGGTTGACCAATCGCCATTGGTGAAATTGGTGAGAGGAAAAGGATTGTTAAACGCTATTGTAATTAACGATACCGAAGACAGTTCAACGGCTTGGGATATTTGTATTAAATTACGTGATAACGGTTTGTTGGCAAAACCAACGCATGGTAACATCATCCGTTTTGCACCACCATTGATAATGAATAAGGAACAACTCTTGGATTGTGTTGCCATCATTAAAAAAACCATTTTAGAGTTTAAGAAATAAAAAAAAGAAAGGCTGCAATTTTGCAGCCTTTCTTTTTTATGAGAGTTTTTTAATGTTTTGAATAAACTGTCGTTTATTGTTTGTTAGCACCTGTATTGAGTAATTCGAACGAATCCATAAACTTGGTAATTGATTTATTGAAGTCTTTTTTCGTTTCCGTGATAGTCTGTAGCAAATACATTTTATTTCTTACCAAGTACAATCTCATTCTGATAACTGCCATACCATCTTTAAAATCGATTTTTATTTCTCTTCCAGGGTATTCACCTATTTTAATTATTTTCTCAGATAGTAATTCACCACGTACGTTTTTTACAGCCCCATCAATTGAGTTCCTAAAAAAGTCATCAAGAATTTCTGTTCTTTTAGAGTTTATCGATGTATCAGGGTACTCTGTGTAATTTATCATATAAATCAAATTATCATCTTTTCCTACTTTTGATGCATCGTACATAAAAATATTCATCTTCAATTCCCCGATTTCTGAATTTACGACTTGAGGATTTTCTGTTGGTTCTTTTGGAAATTCTATTTTGTAACCATATTGTTCTGATTGAAATAAATACCATCCATCAGGTTTGACAAAACTCATTAATGAAAATAGAATTAATGATGAAGCTAATAATTTCTTTATATTTTGTTTCATGTTCTGTTCTTTTTAAATGATGTCAAAGGTTTGGCTAAACGGCGTTTTAATATAGTTTAGGTTTTGTTAGGTGCTTTTATTTCTTTTTGATTATTTCAAATTTCTTAGACTCCATTCTGTCAAGAGGAGATTTTCCTATAATCTTTTCTCTAATCATTTCGGTTAGTTCATCATCATTAAAATCAATTAACAACTTGTCATTGTCATAGAGTTCCTTTTGTTCTTTTAAAGCTGTTGGATCTAATCCTTTTCTTGAAAAAACGATAGCAAAATTACCTACACCTTTCTTGGCATATTTGGTTGTACTGAAGAGAGTTGAAGAGTTGAGCTTTTTAGAGTAATTTTTGAACTCAACTATTATCACTCGTGAATTAAAATCAGACTTCATTTGAGCCCAGAATGAAGATGGATCCTTAAAGTTGTTGTTCACCACTAGGTCTCTTCTATGATTTTTTAGTTCATTTTCCGTTTGTTCCTCTGCCATATATGAATGAAAATTGGAAGCAAATAGGAATTTGAAAATATCTATTCCGACTGATTCGTACTCAGACCATGAGAGTTTCCCTTTAGCACAATTATTAAGCCTTTTTATTAACTGATTACCTTCGAATTCAATTGAAGTTGACCCCTTGGTCATTTCAATATCAGGAAGAATATCCCTGATGTACCAATGTAGAATCTTGCTGTTTTTCAGGTAAAACTGTTGGTCTGTTAGTTGGAATAATGTGTTAAGTATGATGCCATTCTTAGCAAGTAGAGTTTTCACGGAATCACCGGGAAAAGCTGTAAATACAAAATGTATTCTTGTTCCTTTTGGAACTAACTTAAGCTCTTCAATTCTCTTAGAAAGGTTTTCTAAGTTTGATTTCTGTGTGTGAAATATTTCAAAAATTATTTTCTCCCTACTGTTCTCGCAGTATAAATCATACTGCCTATTTGATTCATCTTCTTGAGCAAAGCTAAATCCTTTGCATTTGTATAGGAATTTCAACAACTCTTGAATTTGTTTCTCATTCACATTTCTAATAAATAGTCCAACAAGTTCCCGATGAATGTTTTCTTCGGTAAATGGATTAGTAAGTTGAAAATCCTTCTTGCTTAAGGAGAGAACTAATGCATTGACTTGAGTGTCTGCTATTTCTTCAAGATTAGAGAAATACGAGGGGTAGAAATCATAATAATCTGGTAAAACCTCCAAGGATGATTTATCTTTTTCTGTTCTGTAGGAGTGAATTCTAAACTCAAAAATGTCTTCGGACATTGCTTCAGTAAAGTATGCGCGTATCTTTTTCGAATAGAAGCTGAATTCATCTGCAATAGAAGGGTAATTTTCAAAAATGTAGCTTTTATAGTTTGCTACGAATTGAGCCAGCTGATCTTCAACTTTAAGGATATTTGCTCTAGTAAGTTTTACCTTTCTTTTCTTCCTCTTTAAGTTCTCCTTCTCCGCTAATTTTTGTAACTCTTTTTGCTTATTGATTTTCACCTCTTGTCTATCAAACTCCCATGATTCAGGAAAATAATAATGTTCTGGCTGTTTGAAATTTTTTTGAAAATCTTTCAGTTCCTTAATTGAAAGATTCAATATTCCTATTTTGATTTTGTAGATGTAATACAGAAGTTCACCTCCATATCTCAATCTGGTTGTATGGAGACACTCATTTAATTCATAATGAAGTTCATTTACGATGATTAGCCTTTCTTTTTCAAAATCATCAATTGTGGATTTTGCTAATAATTCAAGTGTTGATTGAGTAAATGTTATTGGAATAAGATTGAATAGTCTAATTCTATTAATAAGGCTAAATAGTTCTTGTTTATGTTCAATAAAGGAAGTCGGGTCATTGGCTTTACATGACGCAATATTTTCAAGCGAGTCAATTAAAGCCTCATAATATTTTCTTGTAGTTGTCATTTAATTGCGCCTAACTAGTTTATAAACGAACAAAGTATTCGCATATACATCCAAAATAGGTTAGATTGGCGAATAAATTGTTTCAGTTTATTTATTTCCAAATATAAAAAATAAAAACGGATTTTTAGGAATTACATTCCGCCGCCACCTTCGTCGAAGTTGTTGTTACGGTTGTTTTTCTCAGCTTGTTTTTTGGTCTGGTTGATGCGGTAAGAAAAACTCAACCTAAAAAAACGCGAACGCCATTGAAATTCGCCTTCAGAGTAAAAGTTGTCGCCAATATCAATGCTTCGTCTTCTTCTCATGTTAAAAATATCGCTGGCATTAAAACTGATGGTGCCATTTCCTTTAAGCACATCAATAGAAGCACCAACATTTAGTCCATATCGAGCCAATTGTCGCCCTTGTGGTGTTTGTTGCGGAGCATTAAAATCGAACGACGATTGTATGCCCAGTTTCTTTTTAATCGTCCATTTAGAGTTTAGCTTGGTCGACCATGCGTAAGTATCACTATAATAAACTTTTCCTTGATAGTTACCATCAGTAATTTCTCTAAAAAAGTTGAAATCGCCACGTAAATCCCACCATTTATACAATTGGTATGAACCCGAAAACTCCACACCAAAGGCGTTTCTAAAACCAATGTTTGCAGGAATACGTTCGGTTGTTCCTGTAGTTGATGATATTAAAATACGTTCAGTAACACCCGTGCTGTATCGATAATAAAGACTTGTTAAAAGAGAACCTTTTTTGAAATAATTGATGTAACCTGTTTCAAAAGCATCGGTATATTCTGGGTTCAAATTGGGGTTTCCGTAAAAATTGTTTCTTACGTCGCTTATGCTGTAAAAAGGCAACAGCCACCAATGTTGTGGGCGTTTTATTCTTCTGCTATAGCTTAATTGTATGGCGTTTTCATCTTTTACCTGATAAGACAAATGCGTAGTTGGAAATAAATTTAAGTAATCTCGTTTGTTGATGTCGTTGGTTGCAACAAACTCGGTAGTAACCTCAGAATATTCAGCACGCAAACCTACTTGATAAGAGAATTTATTTACTTTCTGTCCGTACATTAGGTAACCAGCAGAAATGTTTTCGTAGTAATACATCAAATTTTTGAAGCCTGGAGCTATTTCAAATTGGTTGGTGGTTTTGTTCATTAAACTTACGGCATAGTCATCGTCAATGGTTTTGTAGTTGCCTCGGTAACCCATTTCAAACTTGCCTTTGTTTTCAAACGGATGAACATAATCGGTTTGTAACAAAATATTTCTAGAACCTTCGTAATTGTAAACAGAAGTATAGGTATTGTCTGTTATATCAATGCTGTTGTTTTGAACAATAATAGACTCTTCATCGTCTCTGTTGTTGGAGTATTGAGCGTCCATGGTCAACAAACGGTCTTTTTGAGTAAAGGTTTTTCGGTAGTTAAACGATAAATCATAAGAACTTAGCACCTTATCTTCAAATTCATCTCTGGTTACAATTTGAAAAGGACGATTGGCTTCATCATAATCGGTGTAGGTTACATCAACGGTATTGTAGGCAGTTCCTATGTTTCCATTTCCTGAGAGCGTAATGGAATTCATTTCATTCAAATAGATTTCGGTACCTAATTTAAAGTTGTTGTTAATTTCATCTCTAGTACGCAAAGCATTATTGGTGTATTTAAAACTGGTGTCAGTATAAGTAAAAGTTTGAGTTGAATTGCTAAAACCTGGCGATTCTCTGTAACTAGCATTATATGCCGTAAAAAGGGTTACAGCATTTTTCTTGTACGAAAGGTTAAAACCTGCACCGTAATTAGCAGGATAGCCAATATCAGCATTTACCGAACCATTAAAACCTTGACGATTGTCTTTTTTCAGTACAATGTTAATGATACCCACTTCTCCTTCAGCATCGTATCGGGCAGAAGGGTTAGAAATTACTTCTACTTTTTCTATTTGGCTGCCTTGCAACTGGCGTAGTGCATCAGCAGTGCTTGTTCCTGTTAAACCTGATGGTTTTCCGTTAATTAAAATACGAACATTTCCACTACCTCGTAAACTTACATTTCCTTCTACATCTACCGAAACCGAAGGAACGTTGTTGAGAATTTCTGCGGCATTACTTCCTTGCGAGGTAATGTCTTTTTCTACATTAAATACTTTCTTATCCAAGTCAATTTCCATGGCTTTTTTCTCGTCAACAAACTCAAATTCTTCGAGTTTTAGTGAGGATGGGGCAAGTTTTATGGTAGGTAATTTAACATCCTTATTACTGATGTTGATGTTGGGTAAAATTTTGTTTTCAAAACTCAAAAAAGAAACTTTTACAAAGTAGTTTCCATTAGCTAGTTTTAGCGAAAAGTTACCATCCATATCCGAAGCCGCACCATTAACATAACTAGAATCGGAGGTTTTAAAAGTTGCTACCGCAGCATAAGGCACAGCTTCACCTTTGTTGTCGGTTATTTTTCCCGATAACTGATGTTGTTTGGTTGTTTGAGCAGTTAAATTGAACTGAAACAACGAGAATAAAAATAGAATAAATAGTAGCCTCATGTTAATTAGTTGACAAAATTAAGGATTACATAATAGAGTTTAACAAATTAAGAAACTTGGAAGTAGTTATTTTAATGTTAAAAAAATGTACGATTGGGCAATAATTAGTCTAATTTTAGAGCTATCAATAGCTTATGGAAAGTGAAATAAAAATAAAATTACATCAACAAGCTATAGAATTAGCAAATCAGAGAGTTGATGAGTTGAAAGCTGCTTTAGTCGATGTTCAGGATGCGGCTAATAATGAAACTAAGAGTAGTGCTGGTGATAAGCACGAAACAGCAAGGGCAATGGCTCAACTGGAAACTGAAAAATTGAGCAATCAACTAAACGAAGCAATTAAATTAGCTCAAACATTGAATCAAATTAATCCTAAAAATGAATCAACACAAGCAGGTTTAGGAAGTTTGGTTTTTACCAATAACGGAAAATTTTATCTTTCGGTGAGTTTAGGAAAGTTATTACTTGAAGGCGAAACTTATTTTTTGATTTCCACTTCTTCGCCAATAGGTAATTTATTACAAACAAAAAAAGAGAAGCAAAACTTCTCTTTTAATGGTGTTGTGTATGTAATTGAAAAAATTATTTAATCTTCCAATGTTGCTTCCATGGTGTGATAAACGTTTTGAACATCATCATCTTCCTCAATTTTTTCTAACAATTTGTTTACATCAGCTTCCTGTTCTGGTGTAAGTTTTTTGGTAATTTGAGCAATACGTTCAAATCCTGAAGATAAAATTTCTTTTTTGGTTTCTTCTAAATGTTTTTGAATAGAACCAAAACTTTCGAAAGGAGCGTAAATAATAATACCATCTTCATCAACAAATACTTCTTCCGCACCAAAATCTATCAATTCCAATTCTAATTCTTCTACGTCCGTTCCGTCGTTTTTAATTCTAAAGTTACACGTATGGTCGAACATAAAAACTACAGAGCCTGATGTTCCTAATGTACCGTCGCATTTATTGAAATAACTCCTTAGGTTAGCAACCGTTCTATTGTTGTTGTCGGTAGCTGTTTCTACTAAAATAGCAATTCCGTGTGGTGCATATCCTTCAAAAAGTATTTCTTTATAGTTGCTGGTATCTTTGTCGGTAGCTCTTTTTATTGCACGCTCAACATTATCTTTAGGCATGTTGGCAGCTTTAGCATTTTGCATTACTGCACGTAATCTCGAATTCGATTCTGGATCTGGACCACCTTCTTTAATAGCCATTACAATGTCTTTACCAATTCTAGTAAAGGTTTTTGCCATTTGCCCCCAACGTTTAAATTTTCGGGCTTTTCTAAATTCAAATGCTCTTCCCATTTTATTTATCCATTTTTAAAGAATGACCCAATTTGTCTTTCTTTGTTTGTAAGTAATTTTGATTGTGTATGTTCGATTTTATTTCAATAGCTACGTTTTCAACTATTTCTAATCCGTAACTAATTAAACCAGTTCTTTTTTTAGGATTATTGCTCAACAACTTAATTTTAGAAACACCTAAATCTCTTAATATTTGAGCTCCAACACCGTAATCACGTTGGTCGGGCTGAAATCCTAGTTCCACATTTGCCTCAACGGTATCTCTTCCTTGTTCTTGTAGTTTGTAGGCTTTTAGTTTGTTCATTAAACCAATCCCTCGTCCTTCTTGGTTCATGTAAACAATTACACCTTTACCAGCTGCTTCAATCATTTCCATCGATTTGTGTAATTGCGGTCCGCAATCGCAACGGCACGAGCCAAAAATATCTCCAGTCATACAAGAGGAGTGAACTCTAACCAAAATAGGTTCATCTTTTTTCCAAGTACCTTTAACCAATGCTAAATGATCCATATCATTAGTCGTTTGGTTGTAACCAATCATAGAAAAGTTACCGAAAGTGGTTGGCAAATCTACTTCAACAATACGTTTTATAAGGGTTTCGTGTTGTAATCGGTAGGCAATTAAATCTTTAATAGATACTATTTTAAGGTTAAATTTTTCTGCTATAATGAGCAAGTCGGGTAGGCGAGCCATAGTACCATCTTCGTTCATTATTTCCACAATAACACCAGCAGGTTCGAAGCCAGCTAAACGAGCCAAATCAATAGCTGCTTCAGTATGTCCTGCTCTACGCAATACACCACCAACTTTTGCTTTTAATGGAAAAATATGTCCAGGTTTACCTAATTCTTCGTTTCTAGTTTCAGGATTTATAAGTGCCAAAATTGTTTTTGCTCTATCGCTTGCCGAAATACCCGTGGTACATCCATGTCCAATTAAGTCAACAGAAACGGTAAAAGGAGTTTCGTAAGCTGCATTATTTGATTGAACCATTAAATCCAAGCCCAATTCTTCGCAACGGCTCTCTACCAATGGAGCACAAATCAACCCTCTGCCGTGGGTAGCCATAAAGTTTATCATTTCTGGAGTAACCGACCGAGCAGCAGCAACAAAGTCTCCTTCATTTTCTCTATCTTCATCATCAACAACAATAACCACTTTGCCTAATTTAATATCAGCAATGGCTTCCTCAATTTTATGTAACTTTGTTTCCATTAATTTTTTTTGCAAAGTTAGTAAAATGTTGTAACCTTTACCATTACTGAATTAGATTTATTGATGCCAAAAATACTAGCCATAGATTACGGACAAAAAAGAGTGGGAATTGCTGCTACCGACGATTTGCAAATAATTGCCAGTGGGTTAACCACCGTTCATTCTAAAGATGTAATAGCTTTTTTAGAAGATTATTTAGCTAAGAATGTGGTGGAATGTATTGTGGTGGGCGATCCAAAAGATTTAAAAAACAATCCAGCAGAATCGGCTCGATTTATTGAACCTTTTGTGAAACACTTGGGTAGAAAGTTTCCGAACATTAAAATTGAACGGGTTGACGAGCGATTTACATCTAAAATGGCTTTTCAAACCATGATTGATGCTGGTTTAGGAAAAAAAGCACGACAAAACAAAGCCTTGGTTGACGAAATTAGTGCAACCATTATTCTACAAAGTTTTTTAGAAAGCAGAAGCTTCTAGTTCCTTTTTAATAATTTCGCATTTTTCAAAACCAACATTATGATTTCTGTAGATGCTTTAGCTGTTGAATTTAGTGGAGAAACCTTGTTTGCTGACGTTTCGTTTGCTATAAATGAAAACGATAAAATTGCCCTAATGGGTAAAAATGGTGCGGGTAAA
Source organism: uncultured Vicingus sp. (assembly GCA_964398455.1). Classification (GTDB taxonomy): domain Bacteria; phylum Bacteroidota; class Bacteroidia; order Flavobacteriales_E; family Vicingaceae; genus Vicingus. The sequence continues at coordinate 186,913 of CAYNMR010000004.1, forward strand.
TCTACCATGATGAAAATTATTGCTGGAGAGCAGAAACCTACACGAGGTAATGTTCGTTGTCCAAAAGAAGCAGTAATAGCTTATTTACCACAACACTTGTTAACCGACGATAAGTGTACTGTTTTTGAAGAAACAGCCAAAGCATTTCGCCAAATTTTTACTATGCGTGATGAAATTGATTACTTAAACAAGCAATTAGAAACTCGTACCGATTACGAATCGGATGAGTACATGAAAATTATTGAAAAAGTAACAGAGTTGGGAGAGAAGTTTTATGCTATTGAAGAGATAAATTACGATGCAGAGGTGGAAAAAGCGTTGTTAGGTTTAGGATTTAAACGTACAGATTTTACAAGACCAACAAGTGAGTTTAGCGGTGGTTGGCGTATGCGAATTGAACTAGCTAAAATATTGTTGCAAAAACCCGATTTAATTTTATTAGATGAACCTACCAATCACATTGATATTGAATCGGTGGTTTGGTTAGAAGATTTCTTAATTAACAAAGCAAAAGCTGTTATTGTTATTTCTCACGATAAAGCTTTTATTGACAATGTGACTAACAGAACCATAGAAGTAACTATGGGAAGAATTTATGATTATAAAGCAAATTACACTCAATACTTACAGCTAAGAGCCGACAGACGTTCACATCAAATAAAGGCATACAACGAACAACAAAAAATGATTGCTGAAAACATGGCATTTATTGAGCGTTTTAAAGGAACCTATTCTAAAACCAACCAAGTAACCTCGCGTGAACGAATGTTGGAAAAACTACAAATTATAGAAATTGATGAAATTGACACTTCGGCTTTAAAATTACGCTTTCCTCCATCCATTCGTTCTGGAGATTATCCTGTGGTGGTAAAAGATTTGTCAAAAAAATATGGCGATAAAGTTATTTTTAGAGATGCTAACATGAGCATAGCGAGAGGGGAGAAGTTAAGTTTTGTGGGACGAAATGGCGAAGGTAAATCAACCATGATTAAAGCAATAATGGGTGAGATAGATTTTGAAGGAAAATGCGAATTAGGGCATAATGCCAAGGTTGGCTATTTTGCACAAAACCAAGCAGCTTTGTTGGATGGCGATTTAACAGTTTTTCAAACAGTAGATAATGTAGCAGAGGGAGACATACGAACTCAAATTAAAAATATTTTGGGTCGGTTTATGTTTAGTGGCGACGATATCGACAAAAAAGTGAGTGTGCTTTCGGGTGGCGAGCGTACCCGATTGGCAATGGTGAAGTTGTTGCTAGAACCAGTAAATGTGTTGATACTCGATGAGCCGACTAATCATTTAGATTTAAAATCGAAAGACGTACTAAAAGAAGCTTTATTGGCTTTTGATGGAACGGTAATTTTGGTTTCGCACGACAGAGATTTTTTACAAGGTTTGGCTCAAAAAGTATTTGAGTTTAAAGACCAGCGTGTAATAGAACACTTTGAAAGCATCGACGACTTTTTGGTACGTAACCGAATGGAAAGTTTAAAGGAAATTCAGTTGAGAGGGTAACGGTTTACGTATTGGCGATGGTGGGGTATTTGAAATACTTCAGCCCAACATTTGCACAAATGCCCAATAGAATTACAAATGTTGAGTTTACGACTGTCAGCCCCACTATTGCCAATACGATGTTACTTGCAGTTTTTATTCGTTCCAATATTCAAATTTATTTATGTCTAGTTGATTTGTTTTTGCCCATTCGTATATGTCAAGTGGTTTCCAATTCTTGTCTTTGTAAGTTTTATAAATTAATTCGTATTGTTCTTTTGATAATAATGCAAGTCTTCCGTCATTACCTCCATTTACTAAATAAACTTGTTCGTCTATGTTTTGCTTTTTCAGTTCCTTGTTTAGTATTTGAGCAATTCTAAATGGTGTTTCACCCCAACCATAACCATCTTTAAAATTTTTATAAATAATATATTCTGTCCCGTTGATTGTAATTTTTTGATTAAGCCATTTATTCTTATCGTCCCATTCTTCAAAATAGTATGTTATGTCGAACTTGAAATTCATTTTGTCAAAAACGGGTTTTAAGTCTTTTAAAAGGTCATTAACTCCACCTTGTTCGAACACATCTTCTCCGTCACAGAAATAATATCTAAAATCTTTTGGTAAATGAGTGTTGTCATCCCAAATACTTGTCAATTCAGCTTCTGGGTCAAACTCTTTAACAAAAGTCACTTTCAAACTGTCAAGGTCAGAATTGTCAGCATATTTAAAATAGCCAAGTTCGTAAAGTTGTTTTACAAATTTTTCTGCTTCGTCCTCGCTGTAAGTTCTTGGTTTTTCTTGTTGTTCTGCCTGGTTGGTTTGTCCTTTAGTTTTAAAAAACCAAAATCCTGCAAAAACTGCAATTACTAAAACTGTTATAATTGTTGTCGTCATTTTCATTTTATGTGGTCTGTCCTAAAATTGCAAGTAACTTGTATATATGTATGATAAAACCATACATATACATCCAAATTTGGGTAGATATGTATGAAAACGGTCATACAATATTTATCAAATATAAATAATATTAATTATAAAAGTATGAGTAAAAAAGAAGCCCGACCATTGGTCGGGCTTCTTTTTTGAATTAACAGTAAAGTTAACTTATTTTATAGAGCTAATAACAGCTTTAAAAGCTTCTGGGTGATTCATTGCTAAGTCAGCCAATACTTTTCTGTTTAATTGGATGTCTTTTTTAGCTAATTCGCCCATAAATTTAGAGTAAGATAAACCGTGTAATCTTGCTCCAGCATTAATTCTTTGTATCCAAAGAGCTCTGTAGTTTCTTTTCTTTTGTTTTCTTCCTGAGTATGCATATACTCCAGCTTTGTCAACAGCATTTTTTGCTACTGTCCACACATTTTTTCTTCTTCCAAAAAAGCCTTTTGCTCTTTTTAAAATTTTCTTTCTTCTAGCTCTTGAGGCTACTGCATTTTTTGATCTTGGCATAATTTCTTACGTTTTTTGGTGTTTAGTGCTTCATTTTTATCGAAGTCTTAAAACTAAATACCTGGTTTTAAACTTTTTTAATTTACGATAACCGATTTAAGGTAACATAACATTGAATAACTGAATTTATCAGATACACAATTGTAATTTAATGTTTTTCAAATCTGTAGGATCTACAGTAGTGAATTTAGTTAAATTACGCTTTTGTTTAGTCGACTTTTTAGTTAAAATGTGACTTTTAAAAGCATGTTTCCTTTTAATTTTTCCGGTTCCAGTTAATCGGAATCTTTTTTTAGCACTGGAGCCAGTTTTCATTTTAGGCATACTACTTTATTTTAAGGTTTATTATTTACTTTTTCTTTTTTGGGGTTAAAAACATAAACATTTTTTTACCCTCTAATTTTGGCATACTTTCTACAACTGCAATTTCTTCAAGTGCTTGAGCCATTCGCAACAATAAAATTTCGCCTCGGTCTTTAAAAACAATTGCTCTTCCTTTGAAAAATACAAACGCTTTTACTTTTGAACCTTCTTTTATAAACTTAATGGCATGTTTTACTTTAAAATCAAAATCATGCTCATCGGTGTTAGGACCAAAACGTATTTCTTTAACTTCTACTTTTTGAGCCTTAGCTTTTATTTCTTTTTGTTTCTTTTTTTGATCGTAAAGAAACTTTTTATAATCAACAATTTTACAAACTGGCGGAACAGCATTTGGTGAAATTTCAACCAAGTCTAATCCTAATTCACGAGCCATTTCCAATGCTTTTGCTATTGGATAAACTTCTGGTTCTACACCGTCAGCAATAACACGAACTTCTCTTGCAAAAATTCGGTCGTTTACTTTATGTGCATCTTGATTTCTGTTTTTATCAAAACGCCCTCTGTTGTCAAATTTTTTTTCTTCTGCCAAGTTTTATTAATTATTTACTACTAAATCTTTTTTTATTTCATCATTTATGATGTTTGCAAACTCTTCAACACTAAAAGTGCCTAAATCGCCCACACCATGTTTTCTTACAGAAACCAAATTACTTTCGGCTTCTTTCTCCCCTAAAATCAACATAAACGGAACTTTTTTCATCTCCGTATCTCTAATTTTTCTACCCACTTTTTCGTTCCTGTCGTCAACGAAGCCGCGAATATCGTAATTATTTAGCAAACTTAAAAGATTTTCTGCTTTTTCGTTATATTTTTCACTTATTGGTAAAATAGCCACTTGGTCGGGTGTTAGCCAAAGCGGGAAATTTCCTGCACAATGCTCAATTAGTACTGCTACAAAACGTTCCATAGAGCCAAATGGTGCACGATGTATCATTACTGGTCGGTGCATTTCGTTGTCGCTACCTTTGTATTCTAATTCAAAACGCTCAGGTAAGTTATAATCTACTTGTATAGTTCCCAATTGCCAACTTCTGCCCAAAGCATCCTTAACCATAAAGTCAAGTTTTGGACCATAAAATGCAGCTTCTCCTAACTCTACAACTGTTTTTAGCCCTTTTTCGGCAGCAGCATTTACAATAGCACGTTCTGCTTTCTCCCAGTTTTCGTCGCTACCAATGTATTTAGTTTTGTTTTCAGGGTCGCGTAACGATATTTGTGCAGTATAATTTTCAAAACCTAATGCATTAAATACATAAAGCACCAAATCAATCACTTTCTTGAATTCATCTTCTACTTGGTCTGGTCGGCAAAACAAGTGGGCATCATCTTGAGTAAAACTTCTAACACGAGTTAAACCATGTAATTCACCACTTTGTTCGTAACGGTAAACAGTTCCAAATTCAGCGTATCTAACAGGTAAATCTTTGTAAGAACGTGGTGAACTTTTGTAAATCTCACAGTGATGAGGGCAGTTCATTGGTTTTAACAAGAAAATCTCGCTTTCATTAGGAGTTAAAATAGGTTGGAATGAATCGGCACCATATTTTTCGTAGTGACCTGAAGTAACGTATAATTCTTTATTGCCAATGTGAGGTGTAATTACAGGTAAATAACCAGCTTTTAGCTGAGCTTTTTTCAATAGGTTTTCTAAACGTTCTCTAAGCATAGCTCCTTTTGGTAGCCACATGGGTAAACCTTGTCCTACTTTGTTAGAAAAAGTAAACAATTCCAGTTCTTTTCCAATTTTACGATGGTCGCGTTGCTTAGCTTGTTCTAGTAATTCTAAATGCTCTTCCAACATTTTTTGTTTAGGAAATGATATTCCATAAACTCGAGTTAGTTGATTTTTAGTTTGGTCGGCACGCCAGTAAGCACCAGCAACATTCATTACTTTAAAAGCCTTAACTAATCCAGTATTTGGAATGTGTCCGCCTCTACATAAATCGGTAAAGTTGGAGTGGTCGCAAAAGGTAATTTCGCCGTCGTTCAAGTTTTTAATCAACTCCACTTTGTACTCGTTTCCTTCGGCTTTATATTTTGCTAAAGCATCAGCTTTGCTAACACTTCTCATTTTAAAATCTGCTTTTTCACGAGCCAATTCTAGAAAGGTATCTTCAATTTTTTTAAAGTCTTCTTCTCTAATTGGAGTAGGAGAGTCCACATCATAATAAAAACCGCTTTCGATGGCTGGTCCAATAGTTAATTTAACTCCAGGATAAATTTTCTCTAGCGCTTGAGCTAAAATGTGTGCAGAAGAATGCCAAAAAGCTTTCTTTCCTTCTTCGTTGTCGAAAGTATATAAAGTAACCTTTGCATCGGTTGTAATTGGCGTGGTTACTTCAACAGTAGTATCGTTTACTTTTGCTGAAATTACGTTACGAGCCAATCCTTCACTAATGCTTAGTGCAACATCCATTGGAGTGCTTCCTTTTGGAAGTTCTTTTACCGCACCATCTGGTAGAGTTACTTTTATCATGCTGTTAAAATTTATAAGGTTGCGAAGTTACTATTTATAGTTGAATTTTTTTACAGTCAAAGTTAAAAGTCAATGAAATAAAAAATGCGATTGAAGAAGCCTTCAATCGCATTAAATTATAATCGTAAAAATGAAATTACTTGATTTGTTCGAAATGAGAAGTGAAATGACGTAAAAACTTAGGTTCTTTAGTTATTTTATATCCCTTTACTTTATCTTTAGTTTTTAGAATTTCATCAAACGTTTCAATAACATATTCAATATGACTTTGGGTATAAACTCGTCGTGGAATGGCTAAACGAACCAATTCCATTGGTGCAGGAATTAGTTTTCCGTTTTCATCGTATTTTCCAAACATTACCGAACCAATTTCAACTGTTCTAATACCTGCTTTTAGGTACAATTCACAAGCTAATGCTTGTCCGGGGTATTGGTCAATAGGAATATGCGAATACAATTTTTTGGCATCGATGTAAACAGCATGCCCTCCAATTGGCATCATTACAGGAACACCCATTTTATGTAAATGTTCTCCTAAATAAGCAGTACTTTTAATTCGATATTCTAAATAGGCTGGTTCAAATACTTCTTTTAAACCGATAGCAAGAGCTTCCATATCTCTGCCCGATAAACCTCCGTAAGTTGCAAAACCCTCAGTAATAATTAAAAGGTTGGTGCAGGCTTCTGCAATATCCTTATCTCTCAGTGCTAAAAAACCACCCATGTTTACCAAAGCGTCTTTTTTTGAACTCATGGCAGCACCATCAGTCAGTGCAAACATTTCTTGGGCAATTTCTTCGTAGGTTTTATTTTCATAACCTGCCTCGCGGTGCTTAATAAAGTAAGAATTTTCGGCAACCCTACAACAATCTAACAAAAGTAAAACACCGTGTTTTTTACAAATCGCACTCACCTCTTTTGCATTTTGCATACTTACTGGTTGTCCGCCACCACTATTGTTGGTTACTGTTAAAATTACAGCGCCGATGTTTTTTGCACCTTTTTCATTAATTAGATTTTCTAAGCGAGAAGTATTGATATTTCCTTTGAAAGGATGAATAAGAGCTGGGTCGTTCGATTCATCGATGGCAATGTCAATGGCTTCAGCACCAGAAAATTCAATATTGGCACGAGTTGTATCAAAGTGAGTATTGCTAATAAACGTTTTACCCTTACCGCCTAAATATCCGTAGATGATTCGTTCTGCGGCTCTTCCTTGGTGGGTTGGTAAAATAAACTCCATTCCTGTTAAATTTTTAACAGCTTGTTCCATCCTTTCCCACGATTTTGAACCAGCGTAGGATTCATCTCCACGCATGATTCCAGCCCATTGTTCGGCACTCATTGCAGATGTTCCGCTATCGGTTAAAAAATCAATAATTACTTGATCGGATTGCAATAAAAAGGTATTGTAATGTGCTTTTTCTAAAAATCCTTTTCTTTCGTTTTCGGTGCTCATAAAAATGGGTTCAACCGATTTTATTTTGAAGGGTTCAATTATTACGTTGTGTTTCATGGTTATTCAATTTGAAGATTTGAAAATGAGATAATTTGAACATGTGAATTTTGGCGAGATTAAAAATTCACAATGCAAAATTTACTTCAAAAAGGAATCACGTCTCTTAATATTACGAAGGTAAGAGAGCGCTTTTATGCGAGAGAGGTAGTAATATGTATGTTCTTGTAACACCATACAAATTTGAAAAATTTGCTTCAACATATTTATGATAAATATCAGTTGTTAAATTTTTTAATGCAGCGAATAAAATCGGTATTTTGTAAAACAAAATCTATTTTAAAAACATGGATAAAAAGATAATAGAATACATTAATAAAAACAAAGTGTTAACTATTGCAACCAGTATTGATAATCAACCTTATTGTGCTATTTGTTTTTATGTTTTTGATGAAGAGAATAATTTACTTATTTTTTTATCGGATGATTTTACCCGACACATTTCTGAAGCACTAAAAAACAATTTTGTGGCTGGAACAATAACTACAAAAGTAACCACAGTTGCAAAAATTCAAGGGATACAATTTACTGGTAAGTTTATAAGCCCTGATGAAATTGAAGCAGCAAATTTTTACAAAAAATATTATTCAAAATTTCCTTTTGCAAAAGCAAAACCTTCTCCAATTTGGGGAATAAAACTTACATCTATTAAAATGACTGACAATACCTTAGGTTTTGGGAAAAAACTTTTGTGGGAAAGAAAATAGTTGTTATATTTTTAACAAAGTAAAATTATTTATTCGATTTAAAAACAAGATTATGTAATAAAAAGATGATTTATCTATAAATTTATTAATGAAATAGAAGGGTTTAGCTAGTTGTTTGTTTTTTAACAATTTCACAAAGATTTGTTAACTTGAAAATCTAAAGCATCCTATTTCAAAAAAAATCGTTTAATTTGGTAATAATCATTATCAACTAAATTATTTTGTAGATGAATAGAATTTTTACTTACTTAAAACTGGTCTTCTTATTATTTATCTTCCCATCATATTTTCAGGCTCAGACAACTCTTTTTTCTGAAACTTTTGAAGCTGCATCAGAAGGTGAACTTTCTGGAACAACTTTTAATGGTTGGAGGCAATATACTGTTACTGCAACGACTTCTGATTGGGCAATTTCAAATAATTGTCCGATAACAGGGTCTTATTCTATGACTTTACATGCTTATGGAGTATATTGTGAATATGCATGGGATGATGCTGGAAATGAAGTTGCTTATTATGCAACTTTAATTGATGCCACAGGATATAACACAACAACCTTATCTTTTGATTGGAGGTGTCGTGGAGAAGTTAGTTATGATTATGGTAGAGTTTGCTGGTCAACAAACGGTACTACTTGGACAGATTTTACAAATAGTGGAACGTACGTAAATCAAGCCACAACTCAATCTGTAACAAATCTTAATATTTCTGAAGTAGATGGTACAAGTTTTTATTTAGGCTTTAGGTTTATAAGTGACGGAAGTGCTGGAACCGATCCAGGTTTCAACGTAGATAACATTGTAGTCCGAGCTGTTTCTAATTGTGCCACAGTTGCAGGAACATCATCAGCATCTGTAACTACAGGTTGTGGTAGTACAAGTACAACCTTGTCGATAGCTGGAGAAGGAGCAGGAACTATTCAATGGCAAACTTCAACAGACGGTGGAGCTAATTGGACAAATATCGCTGGAGCAACTACAGACCCTTATGTTCATACTACATCAGCTACTAGATTGTATAGAGCAGCAGTTACAAATGGTTGTACTTCTTATTCAACTACATCATCTTATACAGCATCATGTCCAGATATTATACATCCTTCTTCTGGATTTAGTTCAACAACAGTATCTTGCGGGGGAAGTTATATATATAGAGATCCAGGTAATACAGGAAATTATAGTAATGATCAAAACGGTTTAATTACGATTTGTCCATCAATTGCTAACCGTTACATCAATGTAAATTTTACGGCATTTAATACAGAAAGTGGTTATGATTATGTTATTGTTTTTGATGGTGATAATGCAGGCGATGAAATTCTTGGTATATATTCAGGAACTCAATTAAATGGGGTTGCTGTAAGAGCTACAACTTCAAATACTTCTGGATGTTTATCTTTTCGCTTTTACTCTGATGGGGCAACAGTATCTTCGGGTTGGCAAGCTACTGTAACGTGTAATGCAACAGGATCTGTAGTTGTTCCGACAAATAATATTCAGGATTGCCAAGGAGCTTATCCAATTTGTAGTGGTGGTACTTTTACAGGAGGTACTAATAATTATGGTTTTGATGAATTACCATATGTATGGAATTCTTGTTTAGGTAATGCAGGTGCAAGGGGTGAATATGAATCAACTTGGGCGGTATTTTCTCCTGCTACAAGTGGAACGATTGGTTTCTCAATTACTCCTACTACTGCTTGTGACTACGATTGGGCTATTTGGGGACCTTATACTTCTTTACAATGCCCAGCATTTAATAATGATGTGCCAATTCGATGTTCATCAACTAGTCTAGCAGGTACTGGAGGAGGAGGAACCACTGGTTTGATTGCTCCTGCGGCAGATGTTATTGAACAAAATGGAGAATATGGAGGTGGGTCAAATGAAAATGGTAAGTTAGCTCCTTTAAATGTTTTAGCAGGTGAAGTTTATGTTATGATGTTAGATAATTGGTCTTCAAATACGACACCTTTTGCTTTAAATTGGACGTTGACCAATGGAGCAACTTTAGATTGCACACCTCCATTGCCTGTTACCATGTCTAGCTTTGTAAATACTTGTGAAAATGGAAAGACACTCCTTAAATGGACAACAGAGACTGAAAACAACAATGATTATTTTTCTATTGAAAAAAGTGATGAAAAATTCCAATTTTATGAGATAGGTAGAATATTTGGTAAGGGAAATTCAAATGTTACAAATATTTATGAATTTACAGATCCATTTTTTAATGATAAGACATCTTACTATCGAATCAAACAAGTTGATTTCAATGGTGAGTTCATGTATCACAGAATTATTGCTTCAAGTTGTTATAAAACAGAATTTGATGTTAATAATGAGCAATTAACAAGCAATAGTTTAGATTTAAATGTGAATAGTTTCCAAAAAGAGAATGTAACAATTTACTTGTATGATGTACATGGAAAACTAATTACAGAATCACTACAAACTCTTTCGCATGGAAATAATAAAATTAACTTAACTAATTTCAACATAAATCCAGGAATATATATGTTGAATATTGTCGGAGAAGTTCATCATTATCAAACTAAATTATTTAGAAAATAAACTATTAATGCAATAGAAAAGAAGAAAGGGCGTATTTAGTTAATACGTCCTTTTTTCTTTTAAAAATCTAAATGAATTTTAAAGTTAAGTTGTCGTGAGGTTAAGTAGTTTGGAACAGCGTAATTTCGTCCAGTAACATCTTCAACCCACAAATAAGAGATAACGTTATTTATTTGTAACAAGTTAAATACTTCAACGCTAATCCATACATTTTTTAAATGCTTAATAGGGTTGTTTCCTTTAAACTCTTTCTTCTCGCTTTTTAGATGATAAGAAAAACCTAAATCAACTCTTCTGTAGTCAGGCATTCTAAAAGTGTGTTTATATCTTTCATGTGTACTGGTAGGTCCAAAAGGTAGCCCCATTCCATAATATAAAGCAATGTGCATTCTAAAACTTGGTAATCGAGGTATATAATCTTGGAAAAATAAAGATGCATTTATTCGTTGGTCAGTTGGACGAGGAATATATCCAGGTTCAATTCTAATGCTATCAGTAGGTTGAGTGTTTACGGTATAACCAGCTACGATTTTTTCCCCATCACTATTGTAGTAATCATAATAAAAATCGTCAACTAAATCTTCTTCAGTTTTCATATAGGATAAACTAAACCAAGATTCAACACCTTTTACAAATTCGCCGTTTACTTTAAAATCGGTACCATATGCATAAGCATTAGCATTGTTCTTAGCATAGTAACGTATTCTTACATTTTCAATTTCGTAAGGAATAACATTTTTCATGAGCTTGTAATAAGCTTCAGCAGTAAATTTAAAAGGTCTTCCCCAGGCTTTAAAGTTGTGGTCGGATCCTAAAATGGTTTGGTAAGAAACCTGCGATTTAATATTTGAATTAATGGTTCCGTCAAAATTTCTCATTTCTCGGTAAAATGGAGGTTGGTAGTAAACTCCTCCAGATAATCGGAATAAATAATCGTGTTTCCAATTGGGTTTTATAGAAAAAGTACCTCGTGGACTAACAATAAATTCATTGTTGTAATCCCAATAATTTGCTCTCACACCAAACGAAGTAGAATATTTAATAGAATCACTTTCCCATTGCCATGTGCGTTGTAAATACCCACTATACCTATTACTCGATAAGTCAACCTTAGATTTTAATACTTCATTTAATTCAAGTAATTGGGTTGGTTGAGCATTTGGGTCGGTATAACCGACAGAATCGGCTGGGTGAGGAGTTAGGTAACCTGTAGAGTCAATAATTCCCCATTCGCTTATTTTGTCTAATATCATTTCGCGTTGATACTTAACTCCCCAAAAAGTGGTATGTTTTTTATCAATTATTTTTCCTTTGTGTTCGAGGTTAAAAATTGTCGCATCTAATCTGTTTCTAGCATGGTCGAGAAAAGAACCCACTCCACGGTTAAACTTTACATTACCAAAATTATCTTTACTTAAATCACGTTCCAATTCATCAATTCGGTAAGCACCCTCAATATCATATTTTTCATCTTCTTGAGAGGCAAAGAATGAACTAATTAACTTTAATTCAACATTTTCTTTTGGACGAAAAGTATTACTAATGGCACCAAAATAAGTCGTGTATTGATCAACTTCTTGACCTTCAAAAAATACAGTTAATTGAAGTGCTTCGTTAATTGTTCCAAATTCTGTTTCTCTTGTTGATGGAATAAATTTATACTTGTTTTGTGCAAAATTTCCTAAGAAACCGATTTCCCATTTTTCAGAAATGTCATAGGTTAGATAAGTTTGAACATCATAAAATGATGGTTGATAATTCCCGTCGGTATCCAAACTACTTAGTACGTAGCGATTTGTTTTGTATCGAACACCAGATAGATGTGTAAATCGATGGTTTTTACTAGCTCCACCAAAGTTAGCTTGAGCACCCTGTAAACTAAGCGTTGCTGAACCAGAAAATTCTTCAGGTTCTCGGTAGGTAATATCCAGAACAGATGCCATTTTATCACCATATTTTGCATCAAACCCTCCAGCCGAAAAACCAATATCGGCAACCATTTCTGAATTAATAAAACTCAATCCTTCTTGTTGTCCACTTCGAATTAAAAAAGGTCTGAAAATCTCAATATCGTTAACATAAATCAAGTTTTCGTCATAATTTCCTCCTCTAACCGAATATTGGGAGCTTAGTTCGTTATTGGAAGATACTCCTGGCATTGTTTTTAAAATAGCTTCGAAACTTCCTGATGAACTGGTAAATCGACTAGCTAAATTAGGTTGAATTTTAACCATGGTGCTTATTCGTTCTTTTTCCTCTTTTAACTCAAATTCGCCAATGTTAGTGGTTGATTTTCGGATGGAAGGGTTAAACTCAAACACTTCATTCTTATTAAGATCAAAGGTTTCTACAATTGGTTCAAATCCTACGAAAGTAATACCAATTTTAACTTCGGTATTTGCAGGAATTGTTAAACTAAACTGACCATTTTTGTCGGACACAGTTCCTTTTGATGCTCCAACTATAGCAATAGTTGCACCTTCAATAGGTTCTTTATTTTCGTTAACAATTTTACCTTTAATGGTTGCTACGTCTTGGGCATTGACCGTTATAGCCAATAGAAACAATACTATATTTAAAACAGATTTAAAATTCACCCTTAAACGTTATTTTTTGAAGGATTTCAAAAGTAGCAAAAAGTAACCTTAAAACAGATTTAACAATGGATTATTGTATTAATCAGTTGTACTTAAACTTGCTAAAACTTCTTCTTTTGTTTTTGATTTGGGGTAGAAAGCAAGTATCTTTTCTAATACTTCATCTACAATTCTATCAGGACAAGACGCACCACTAGTTAAAACAATTCTTAATGGATTTTTAACAGGTAAGAAGTTAGTTGTTTTGGTGTGTTTGTGTTCGTTATAAATAAAATGGCTTATGTTAGTTGCACTTTCAATTTCATTTGCCGAATCAATAAAATAAGTAGGGAGTTTTTCTTCGCACAATTCAACAATATGAGAAGTATTTGAACTATTATAGCCCCCAACAACAATCGCTATATCAGCAGGCTCTTGAAGCAAACCTAGAGTTGCTTGCTGGTTGTCGTTTGTGGCATAACAAAGCGTGTCTCTTGTATCTGCAAAATGATTTTTAATGTTTTCAGTACCAAATTTTTTTATCATGGTATTTTTTAGAAAATCCGCAATTTCTTGAGTTTCGGTTGCCAACATAGTGGTTTGATTAACAACCCCAATTCGCTCAAAATCTTGAATCGGATTAAAATCGGCAGAAAAACGATTTTCAAATTTTTTATAAAATGTTTCAATAGTCAATTGACCTAAAATAATTTCTTCTAGCAATCTAGCTTCATTAATGTCCTTAATAACTATCGAAGCACCATTTTTTGTGCTGTGCGAGAAAGTTGCTTTGGTTTCTTCGTGACTTTCTTTACCATGAATAACAATGGTGTAATCATTGTTTCCTAGTTTCTCCGATTGTTTCCAAACTCGTTCAACAAAAGGACAGGTGGTGTTGTATTTTTGAATTTCAATATTTTTATCTTGTAATAATTTTTCTATTTCTAGGGTTGTTCCAAAGGCTGGAATAATAACAATATCATTAGAAGTAATGTTTTCCCATGGAATAAACTGATTTCCATGAGTATCCATAATAAATTTTATTCCCCGTTGCTCTAAATCCTGATTTACAATTGGATTGTGAATCATTTGACTGAGTAGGTAGATGTTTTTGTTAGGATTTTCATTTACAGCTTTATAAGCAATTTCAATAGCATTTTCAACGCCGTAGCAAAAACCAAAATGACGAGCAATTAAAAACTGTACAGGTCCAAAATCCAATAGAGTAGGAGTAAAGCTTTTTTTCTTTGGGTCACTTTCTTTTCTCAAGTTTTTTATCGTTGAGATAAACGAACTTTTGTAGAATTTGGGAATATCAAAAGTTTTCATTTTTTGTTTTAAAATTTAATTTCTTTTGAACCTCTAGAAAATCGTTTTGCAGCAGACGAAAGTTTTCCTTTTTTCTTCGGTTCAACTTTTGTTGCTGATTTCACAGTAAAACCAGATGCTTTTGCATTTTCTTCTACCTCTTTTTTTCTATCAGCTTCTTCTTTCTCTTTTGCTAATCTTTGTTGCTCGGCTTCAAGTCGTGCTTTTTCTTGAGCTTCTTCAAACGCTTTTAGTTCTGCTTCACGTTTAGCTTGTTCTTCAGCCATTTTTGCATTGATTTCAGCCATTTCTTTTTCTCTTGCTAATTGTTCTTCACGGGCTTTTTTTGCATCATTTTCAGCTTTCTCTTTAGCCAAGCGTTCTTCTTCCTGACGTTTTTTAGCAGCTTCTTGCTCCGCTTTCGATTTGGCTTCCAATTCTGCTTGAAGTTTAGCTTCGGCTTCAGCTTTTTCTTTCGCTAAACGTTCTTCTTCCTGACGTTTTTTAGCAGCTTCTTGTTCGGCTTTAGATTTAGCTTCCAATTCTGCTTGAAGTTTAGCTTCTGCTTCTGCCTTTTCTTTAGCCAAACGTTCTTCTTCCTGACGCTTTTTAGCAGCTTCTTGTTCCGCTTTAGATTTAGCTTCCAATTCAGCTTGAAGTTTAGCTTCGGCTTCAGCTTTTTCTTTCGCTAAACGTTCTTCTTCCT